>NZ_JAPPTJ010000001.1:0-706474 GCF_027586995.1 Vibrio sp. La 4.2.2 | reverse complement strand
ACGACTGAGACGCAAGCACTCAAAGAAGGCGAAACTAAAGACGTTAACTTTACGGTCAAAGTGACCGATGAGTTTGGTGCGGTGAACACTGAAACGGTGACCATTACTATTACCGGTACCAACGATGCTGCGACTATTGGTGGTAATAGCGTAACGGCGGGAGCGGTGAAAGAAGCGGGCCATGAAGATGATGGCACCGTGGTATCTGGCACGCCAAGTGCAACGGGTACTATTGAAGCCACTGACGTGGATGCCGACTCCGTTCTGGCATTTAGCGCCGAAGGCAGCAGCAACTACGGTAGCTTCGCTATCGATCCGGTGACGGGTAAATGGACGTTCACTTTAGATAACAACTCAGACGCTACCCAAGAGCTGAAAGAAGGCCAATCGGAAGACGTCATTTTCACGGTGAAAGTGACCGACGATAAAGGGGCAGTGACTGAGCAAGCCGTGACCATCACCATTACGGGTACCAACGACCAGCCAACATTTAATGCCAGCAGTAAGTTTGTTGGTGCTGTGACTGAAGCGGGCCATGATGACGATGGCAATGTTATATCAGGTACACCAACGGCTACCGGTACCTTGACTGCGGATGATGTAGACGCTGATGCACAGTTGAAGTTTGCTGTGGACAATGGCGACAGTCCTTACGGCAAACTTGTGGTGCAAGAAAGTGGTCAATGGACCTTTACGCTAGATAACACCACGACTGAGACGCAAGCACTTAAAGAAGGTGAAACTAAAGACGTTAGCTTTACGGTCAAAGTGACCGATGAGTTTGGTGCGGTGAGCACCGAAACGGTGACCATCACTATAACGGGTACCAATGATCAACCAACCTTTACTTCAAGCAGTACTCTCGCAGCTACCGTTACTGAAGCTGGGCATACGGACTCTGGTGTTACGGTGCCTGGAACGGATGTCGCAACTGGGACGTTAGTTGGTACTGATGTTGACGCAGATAGCACGCTGACATATTACATCGAGAATGGTATTAGCGATTATGGAAACATGGTTGTGTTGCCGGATGGTCGATGGACCTTTACGCTGAACAATAATTCAGAGCAAACTCAAGCTCTGAAAGAAGGGCAGACAAAAGACGTCAACTTTACAGTGACAGTTCGCGATGAGCACGGTGCTATTAATAATGAAGTGGTGACCATTTCTATCAAAGGTACCAATGACAAACCAACCTTTGTTGACACGAGTGAGTTATCGGGCAATGTTATTGAATCAGGGCATTTGGACAATGGAACGGCTGTTCCAGGAACTCCATCTGCGTCTGGTCAGTTGCATGCAGAAGATATTGATGCAGATGCTAAGTTAACCTTCTCTGTTGAAAATGGAGCAACGGGTTATGGCAATTTAGTGGTTCAACCAAATGGCCAATGGACATTTGCACTAGATAATAACTCCTCGCTAACTCAGGCGCTAAGAGAAAATGAAACTAAAGAGTTGTCTTTTACCGTAAAAGTCACGGATGAATTTGGCGCGACTGATACTGAAGTCGTCAAAATTACCATCACAGGTACTAATGATAAACCAACGATAACCCAATCAAGTGATCTGTCTGGCGATGTAAAAGAAGCAGGACATCAAGATGATGGCACGCCAGTTACTGGTACTGCAGAGGTTGAAGGCACGCTGATCGGTGCTGACGTAGATGCTGGCTCAAGCCTCACTTTCTCAATTGATGATGGTAGCAGTGACTATGGCACATTGGTTGTCGACGATGATGGTGACTGGAAGTTTACTCTAGATAATACGTCTTCTCAGGTACAGTCTTTGAAAGAAGGTCAGAGCCACGATGTTACTTTCACTGTGAAAGTACGGGATGAATTAGGCGCGATTAACACTGAAACCGTCACCATTACCGTTAAGGGCACGAATGACCAACCGACATTTACTAGTTCTAGTGTTCTTAATGGGGCTGTCACAGAGGCCGGACACTTAGATGACGGAACGGTTGTTGCGGGTGTCGCCGTTGCTGCTGGTACATTGACTGCGACAGATGTTGATGCGGATGCTCAGCTTAAGTTCTCAGTGGATAATGGAAGCAATGATTATGGTGAATTGGTTGTTCAGGAAAATGGCCAATGGAAGTTTACATTAGACAACAACTCTGTACATACACAAGCACTGAGAGAAAATGAAACTAAAGAGCTTTCATTTACGGTTAAGGTCACTGATGAGTTTGGTGCAGTAAATACCGAAGTCGTCAAAATCAATATTACAGGGACCAATGATCAACCACAGATCACTAGCGCTAGCAATCTGACCGGCACTGTAATTGAGGCCGGAAATAATGATGACGGTACGATTGTTTCCGGAGTCACTCAAGCGACAGGTACGTTGGTTGGCTCTGATGCAGATGCCGGCAGTAATCTAACGTACTACGTCAATGACGGTAGTAGTGACTTTGGTAACTTAGTTGTTTTACCAGATGGCCAATGGACCTTTACATTAGATAATAACTCTCCCGAAACTCAGGCGCTCAAAGAGGGACAAACTCAGGATATTCACTTTACCGTTACGGTAAGAGATGAGTTGGGTGCGCTAAATACTGAAGTCATTACTATTTCGGTAAAAGGTACTAACGATCAACCCACGTTCACCAATGCAAGTGACTTAAGTGGTTCGGTGGTCGAGGCCGGAAATTTAGATGACGGAACTTCTGTAGCTGGTACACGAATTGCCACTGGTACATTACACGGTACTGATATCGATGCCGATGCACAGTTGACTTTCTCTGTCGACAACGGTTCAACACCATACGGAAACCTTGTAGTTCAACCTGATGGTCAGTGGAAGTTCGTATTGAAGAATGGTTCGAAAGAAACCCAAGCTTTAAGAGAAGGTGAAACTAAAGAACTTACGTTCAATGTTAAAGTGACCGATGAGTTCGGAGCAGTGAGTACAGAAGTCGTATCCATTGATATTACGGGTACCAATGACGCACCGAAAATTAAAATCAATGGCAATACTAACTTAGTCGAAGATGGTGTTGAATCTCGCTCGGGAGCTTTGAAAGATGGAGACCCTGATGCTAACGATGACCATACTTGGGAAATTACTGATAGTAACGGTGGTGTTGGTGAGTACGGTACTCTGACTATTTTTGAGAATGCCAATGGTGTCACCAAATGGCGATACGATCTTGAAACGTCCAGCGCTCAAAGTGGCAAAGTACAAGCATTGGCTCATGGTGAAGTAGTTACGGAAACATTTACCATCAAAGTGACCGATGAGTTTGGTGCCGTTAATGAAAAAACCATCACTCTAAATATCACGGGGACCAACGATCAGCCAGTCATTAATGGAGACTTTGTAGGTAGTGTTACCGAAGATGATTTCCCTAGCAATGACCCCTCTCAGCCTATCAAATTTGTCGGCCAGCTTGATCCAGGAGATGTCGATACCAATGACACACATTCATGGTCTTTGAATACCGGGAAAGGACAGTTCGGTAACATTTCTATCGATCCAGTGACTGGTGAATGGACTTACACCCTCAATAATAGCAACCCGTCTGTGCAAGCATTGAGACCGGGAGATACACCGCTAACGGAAACCTTCACCGTCACGGTTAAAGACAGCTCAGGTCAATCCAATGGTTCTGATACTCAAACCATTACTATCAATATTTCTGGAACGAATGATGCTCCAGAACTTGCGGGTACTACAACTGGTAGTGTTATCGAAGACACTCCAGGACGTGAAGTGGCGACGGGTAACCTTGCCGTATCTGACATTGATTCTAGTGATACTCATTCTTGGCAGGTTCAGGGTGAGAATCCAGTCAATGGGAAAGCGACGGGTACCTACGGTCAGCTGTCGGTTGATGATAATGGTAAGTGGACTTACGAGCTCGACAGTGACTCACTGGCTACTCGCTCAATACCACCAGGCATGACGGTAACAGATACTTTCCAAGTTGTTGTAACGGACGCTGGCGGTTTAACAGACACGATTACTGTTACGGTATCCGTTGCGGGCACCAACAGTGAACCAGAAATTGTTGTTAAACCTGAATATACCGTTATAGAAGATGGAGCCGCTCTGAGTGGAACGATCATTGCGGGTATTCCGACCCAAGATCAACTAGATAACAATGTTATCGGTGGTGGTGATCCAGATCAGGGTGAAATCGTCTCTTGGAGTGTATTGCAAAGTGGTCAATACGGTACTTTCAGTATTGATGAAGCCACAGGTACGTGGACTTATGTGCTGAACAATAACCACCCAGATGTGGACTCGCTTGATAAGGGAGACATATTACCTGGTGGTGACACTGTTCAGATTCGGGTTAGAGATAAGTATGGTGTTGAGTCGATTCAAGAAATCAAGATTGTTATCGAAGGTGAAAATGACGCACCGAACATCACTGGCGCTCAAAATAAGGTTATTTTTGAAGATGCTATAGAAGCGGGTCAATATACAACATCGGGTCAATTAAGTTCTGGTGATGTTGATGCGGACGATGTTCATCAATGGGAAATCAGTGATTCGAACAACGGTCGTGGTGAATATGGCACGCTTACAATGGGCTCGAATGGTAAGTGGACGTTTACCTATGACCAACAAAGCAAGCTTTCTGAAATCCGAGCATTGAAACCTGGGCAGATTGTTACCGATGTTTTTGAAGTGAAAGTAACTGATAGTCAAGGCGCTACTTCTGTTGAAACCGTTACGATTCAAATTGAAGGCCAGAATGACGCACCAGTTGTCACAGGAGACGTGTCCGCTACTTATGTAGAGGACAATGGAACAGATGATACCAGCGATGACTCTACACCAATTGAGGGACAATTAGTTCTTACTGATTATGACAATGACGATAAAGCCGAAGTGGTTATTTCTTCAGGACAAAGTCACAACGTCTATAACGGTTTAAGTGGTGAGCTCTCAATCGATAAAGATGGTAAATGGTCATTTGTACCAAAAAATGATGTTTTACAATCGCTTGCCGAGGGTGAAACCGAGACGGAAGTCTTTACCATTTTGGTGACAGATAGAAATGGTGCAACAGTTACCCAAGATATTACGATTACGATTGAAGGCCGAAATGATGTACCAGTTATTTCAGGTGAATCAACAGGTACCGTAGTGGAAGATGGCACGGCAGCACAGTTTGGTATCGATCTTACGCGAACAGATGGTCAATTGTCTGCCGTTGATGTAGACAACAACAGTTCTATTGTAAGTTGGTCAATAGAGAGTAGTGGTGCATCGGGCAGCGCTCCTTCGGGTGTTGGCACGTATGGGACCTTGACTCTTGGCAATGACGGTAAATGGACTTACGTTCTTGATAATTCATTACCTGCGACGCAAGCATTGATTGCGGGTGAAACGGTACAAGAAAAATTCTATGTTGTTGCGACGGATAACGACGGCGGTGTTTCAAACCGTCAAGAAATCGTAATTGATGTTATAGGTCAACAAGATCCAGGTGATGGTTCTGGCAGCGGCGGTATCATTCCTGTTGATGTCTCCGAACTAGAAGTCACGGAAGATCAACAATTGGTTGATAGAGACTCTTTCATTTTCCCTATTCCACAAGGTGCGAACTTTATACCCGTAAACGGTGGTGTTTATGGGCAGCTTGTTAGAACGGCAACTGGCGGTTGGAAATATGAATTGGACAACGATTCTGTGCTTGTTCAAGGCCTTGATGAAGGTGAGACAGCAACTGAGTCATGGCGAATTGTTGTTGGTCCGTTCTACATAGACGTCAATGTCACGATTAATGGTTCTGCGGATAAACCAGAAATTACTTACAACACGGACATTACAAAACCTCAAGATGACACAGTATTGCTCGGAGAAGCGCACGAAGATGTGACAGATTCTATATCGGGTGTACTGGGTGTAGATGATGCTGATCTAGGTGATTCTCACGTATGGGCAGTAGAAGATATACAGGGTGAATATGGTACGTTAACCATCGACCCTGATACTGGTAAATGGACGTACGTACTGGATCCATCAAAAGAGCTTCCTGCCGAAAAAGAGGTGTTTGATACATTCTACGTAACCGTGACTGATACTGAAGCTGGTGAGGGAGCGAGTACTAAATCGGATCGCCGAGAAGTCCAAGTGAAGGTAATAGGGTCAGCTGAAAACTTCGAAAACCCTAACCCGAATGATGAAAAATATATCGTCAAGACTATCACTGCCAATGAAGACAATAGCGATAGTAATGAAACAGGTACAGGTCCTTCTGAGATTGTCATTAGCTCGGATAACGCAGGTGGGCCTTTGGTACTAGATCCGAGCATTGAGCTTGGAAGTCAGATTACCTGGACTTTAGTTGATGGCAATGGAACGTATGGCAGTATTGTCGTTAATGATGATGGTTCTTGGGTCTTTACATTAGATAATGACAGTAGAGCTGTGCAATCACTCCAAGAGGGAGAAACCAAGCACGATGTTTTTGAGGTTTACGCTGTAGACCAATACGGAAAAACTATTGTTGATGACAATGGTTTGCCACAAACACTCGAGATCGTTATTGATGTGAATGGTCAAAATGATGCGCCAACGCTCAAGGCTAATGTTGAAGAAACCATCGTTGCCGACGATGTTGATCAAACAATATCCGGAAAACTCGCTGTGACTGATATTGATACTCAAGATCAAGGGCATCATACATGGGTTGCTACACCTAACAACGTTAATAATGCCTATGGTACGTTGGTGTTTAATGCTGATGGTACATGGTCTTATAAAGTCGATCCAAATAACCCAGACATTATTGCGTTGGGTGCGAATGAAACTATTGAGCAGACTTGGACAGTCGTCGTTACTGACCCGAAAGGTGCAACCGCAACACAAACTCTAACCATTAACATTCAGGGTGAAAACCAAGCACCTACGATGACCACTGTTGATGGAACTGTGACTGAAGACGTCATCGATAGCGGTGGAACAACCGTATCAGTAACTAAGGCTATTGTATTGGATGATCTTGATACTAAAGATACTGTTACGTTAGACCCTACTAATTTGGATGGTACTTACGGCCACTTTACCGTTGACCCATCTACAAATACTTGGAAATACGTTCTATTCAACGACAAGCCTCATGTTCAATCATTAGGTGAAGGCGTCACGGTAACGGAAGAGTTCACAATACGCGCCACCGATCAATTCGGTGCTGAAGTTACTCAAAAAGTAGAAGTGACGGTAGTCGGTTCTAACGATCAACCAACCGTATCAGGCTCGGCTTCAGGCTCAGTAAGTGATGCTTTGGGTAGCACCGCGGCAGGTAAAGTCACGGTCTCCGATGTTGACGTTGGTGACACTCATACCTTCTCTGTAAAACAAGACTCAAATCTTGGTACGTTCACTGTTGATAACAACGGTAACTGGAAGTTCGTGGTTGACGAGAACAATCCAGAGATTAATGCGCTAGCCAAAGGGCAGACTAAAACTATTCAAGTGAGTGTTGTCGCGACAGATAGTTCTGGCGTAACGGCAACAGAAGAGTCCAATGAACATGTCATTAATATCACTATTGTCGGTACCAACGATGCACCGCAAATCGTGGATATTGGCGAACAAATGGCGACGGAAAACACCACGACGCAGCTTACTGGCAACTTTGACTCTGGTGATGTTGATACTGTTAATGTGGCGGATAGCCATCACTGGCAAGTAGTCTCTGGTGATCCAAGAGGCGAATTGACGGTCGATCCGGTGACCGGAGCTTGGACCTTTAATCTGACTGGTGATTTTGAATATTTATCAGAAGGTGAAACGCTGTCTAGTCCATTGAGCTATCAAGTGAAAGTCACGGATGAACACGGTGCCTCAGATACTATTACTGTCAATTTCCAAGTGACAGGTACCAACGATGCTCCAACCATTGTTGCTGCAAATACCGTTGCCACTGGAACCGTACATGAAGATCCAGCAGGCGCAGAATCTGGCACGGCTAATGGTGTGGTGACGATCGCTGATGTTGACCATAACGATACTCACAGCTATAGCTTGAGTAACTCCGGTATGGTGACGGAAATCCAAGGTACGTACGGTACGCTTAAGCTAATTGCAGGAGATACACCGGAAAGTGTCAAGTGGGAGTACGTACTAGACCAAGATAAAGCCAACAGTCTTAACGATGGTCCAGTCACTGAAAACTTTGACCTATTTATTGAGAGCTTGGTTGGTGGTGTGGCTCAAGGCGATGCAATCAAGCAGACAATTGAAGTCACGGTCGAAGGCCGTAACGACGCTGCGATAGTTGCTCCTGAGTCTCAAACTCATGCCGAGACCGATGCACCGCTGCAGATGTCAGGCAATCTCAATTCAACGGACGTCGATAACCCTGACGATACGTTTACGGTTCAAAACAATAAGCAAGGCACATACGGTACGTTTAGTATCGATGCCAACGGCGAATGGACGTTTGTGGCTAACCAAGCATTCAATTCTTTGAATGTTGGTCAAAGTGTTGAAGAAACCTTTGCTGTTACTACTATCGATGGAACGCCAACGAGTGTGACGGTGAAGATCGAGGGTACCAATGATGCCGCTACGGTAAGTGTTGGCTCTGTGGAGCGAGATGAAACGGATGCTCCATTGACAATTACCGATACCTTAACGTCTAGTGATGTTGATAACGCGGATAATACCTTTACGCCTAGCAGCAAAGTAGGGACGTACGGTACGTTCAGTATTGATGCCAATGGTGTTTGGACATTTGTTGCTAAAGAGTCATTTGATCATTTAAACGTCGGTCAAAGCGTCTCAGAAACGTTCGATGTCACCTCTGTTGATGGCACGCCATCGACTGTTACGGTGAAAATCAACGGTACCAACGATGCTGCAGACATTAGTGCTGCTACTGAGAACCTTACAGAAAGTAACAGCATACTAACGGCTAACGGGACGCTGACGGCAGATGACCCTGATAATGCAAATAACGTATTTGTTGCTCAAAATGGGACAGTGGGTAACTTAGGTACGTTTACCCTTACGGCAGCGGGCGTGTGGACATTCACCGCTAAGAGTAATTTCGATAACCTAGCAGAAGGTCAGAAAGCAGAAGAGAGCTTTACGGTGACTTCTATTGATGGCACTACCTCTGAGGTGAAGATAGTCATCACGGGTACTAATGATGCCGCTACAGTGAGCAGTGCAGATGTGACCTTGCAGGAAACAGACGCGGTGCTGAGTACAAGTGGTACGTTAACCTCTTTAGATATCGATAATCCTGACAATAAGTTCCAGGAACAGACCAATGTCGCAGGTAATCATGGTACGTTCTCTATCGATGCTGATGGAAACTGGACGTATATTGCAGACGAGTCATTCAATAGTTTAAATGTGGGCCAATCGGTCGATGATACCTTTAACGTGAAATCTGTGGATGGCACCGTATCGACAGTCAAAGTAACCATCCAAGGCACCAACGATGCGCCAAGCATCACTGGTGATTTTGCCAAAGGTGTTCAAGAAGGTGTGACTGATTCTGTGTCCGGAACAGTGAACATCACCGATGTGGATAGTGCTTCGGTGACTCGCTCGTTGCGTAACGGGACATTGAGTGGTGATACATTTACTGCAACAGGCCAGTATGGGACGCTTACATTCAACGTGGCGACTGGCGTGTGGGCGTACGTATTACTTACTGGCAGCAGTAATGCACTCACTGGAGACCAAACTGCTACAGAGACGTTCTATATTGAAGCTACAGATGGCGCTCCTGGTGGTGATAGCGTACAGCCAATTACCATCACAGTGACGGGGAACAAAGGTCAGATTGGCGATAGTTCGCTTGACGACATTCTTACCGCAACCTCGGATGATGAGTGGCTATTTGGTAACTCTATTCCTATTGGCGGTGGTACTAGTGTGGACACTGATTCGCAAGATACTTTCCGTTGGGAAACAGCGAGTCTCGCTGGAACGGATACGATTAAAGACTTTGATGTACGTGACTTTGCAGCCACTGATCCAAACGTGAAACATGATGTGGTTGACCTAACTGCAGTCGACTTTAAAGCTGACCAGCAATTAACAGACCAGTTGAGTGTGTCAGAGCAGTCTGGTGATACGGTTATTGAGATCAGTGATAGTGGGGCAGTGTTACAGTCTATTGTATTGGAAGGTGTGACACTGACATCGCTTCTAGGTGTTTCTCAACAGGAAGTGGACAGTATGACGCCAACTGAGGTGCTACTGGCTCTACATCAATCTGAGCAGCTCACGCTACCCGACCAAATTCGCATTGGTACAGGAGCATCTGAGACGTTAATTGGTACGGATGAGAGTGACATTATCTACGGCGGTGGCGGTAACGATATTCTTACCGGTGGAGACGGCTTTGATTTATTCTTGTTTACTGAGGAAGGTGCTGGCACCACAACCAACCCTGCAGAGCAAACCGTAACGGATTTCCATATTGGTGATGATAAGTTGGATATCTCTGACTTGTTGCCAGATCACGACAATTTAGGTGATTTGCTAGGAAACATTACCATTACGGTTAATGATGATCCGAACGACAACACTGATCCAGCGACAACAGTTATCAGTGTCACCAACAATGGTGAGCAAACGGATATCACTCTTGAGGGTATTGGATGGAATGACTTGGGTATTGCCGATAGTAATGTAATGACTGATCAAGGAAATCATCAGTCAGAGTTACTGAATCAGCTAGACCACTTGAGCATCATTAAGGTAGACCCGTAGAGACGGGTCATTATAAAACGAAAAAGGGCTGCGCGATGCGCAGCCCTTTGTTTTTGTTTGAGTACAATGTTAGCTCAATTTGTTCTGCTCTGCTTTACAAACCGCCGCAGTGAACACTACGTCTGTTGAGCTGTTCAGTGCTGTTTCTGCTGAATCCTGAATCACGCCGATAATAAAGCCAACAGCAACCACTTGCATCGCCACATCGTTCGAAATACCGAATAGACCACATGCTAGAGGGATGAGCAGTAGAGAACCACCTGCCACGCCTGATGCGCCGCATGCTGATACTGCAGCAACAATACTCAGTAGCAATGCTGTCAGGATATCAATTTCAATGCCCATAGTATGAACCGCTGCTAGTGTTAGCACAGTAATTGTAATCGCAGCACCAGCCATGTTAATGGTTGCACCTAGTGGAATAGAGACTGAATAGGTATCTTCATCTAGGTCTAATTTTTCACAGAGCGTCATGTTGACTGGAATGTTTGCCGCACTTGAACGAGTGAAGAAAGCCGTTACACCACTTTCACGAAGGCATTGGAATACAAGTGGATATGGATTCTCTTTGGTTTTTACATAAACGATGATTGGGTTCACAACAAGGGCAATGATCGCCATTGCAGTAAGTAGAACGAATAGTAGTTGCGCGTAACCAGCAAGTGCCGAAAAGCCCGTTGTTGCAAATGTATTAGCTACAAGACCAAAGATACCAAATGGCGCTAGGCGGATAATAAAGCGCACGATCTGTGAAACACCATGACTCAGGTCTTCGAACACTGCTTTTGTCGTATCAGATGCGTGGTGTAGTGCTAAACCTAGACCAATTGCCCAAGCTAGAATACCAATATAGTTCGCGTTCATTAACGCACTGACCGGGTTATCTACAAGCTTAAACAACAACGTGTGAAGGACTTCTGCAATACCTTGAGGTGGTGTTGCACCTTCTGCACCAGCAACGAGGGTGAGCTCCGTTGGGAAAAGGAAACTTAGTAATACCGCTGTCAATGATGCGGAGAAAGTACCAATTAGATATAACACCACGATTGGGCGCATGTGAGTGGTTTGGTTTTTCTTTTGATTAGCAATAGAAGCTGCAACAAGAATGAAGACTAAAATTGGGGCAACAGCTTTCAATGCTCCGACAAACAGGCTACCAAGCATTCCGAAGCTTTGAGCAGTTGAAGGAGAAGCGAGTGCGAGGATAACACCAAAAACGATACCCGCTAGGATCTGGAGAACCAGGTTGCCATTGGCATAGCGAGCTAACAAGCTAGAACTTTGCATTTTTTATCCCTGTATAAGTGGTGCCGGACCTAATGTCGTTTGACGACTCCTATTCGTTTAGATAAGAGTTTTCGACGAAGATTGGTCGGCTTTATTTTGTAAAAAAGTGTGTTTGCGCGTTTTATATTATCCATGCAAATTAATGTGTCTACATATAATTTATTTTTAGATAAAATTTGTGGTATTTGTTGCAATTTATAGTTTATTGTTTTGATAAATGTTACCAAGTTGATGTTTTTGTACAACGCAGTATTCAAAACATCAGCGTGATAATGAAAATTCTAGAGGGATTGTTGTGTGTCTCATCTGCCCAGTTCTACAGCCAATCCATTCGAAATGATCATAAATGGAATATCGTTTATCAGATGCTGGGTTGTTTTATATGAATTTTTATCAAAATTCTCTATTGACCCTCCCCTTAGGGTAAAGGTTAGTTTGGTTCGTAGGCTAACGACAGAAGGGGAACATCATGGGATGTTGTAATAAAGCGCCAGCAGGCGGCGGAGCAAGTATGGGCACTGCACTTAAATACATCGCAATCATTGGTGTGGTTGTATTCGCTCTTGCTTACTTCTTTGGGTGAATACGATGCGTAGATTAATCTTAGTTGCTTCAATGCTAGCGAGTTTTGGTGTGTTTGCGAGTCAAGGTTCAGAGTTTTCCAAACTGACACCTCATGAAGCGCTAGACGAGGCGAATGCTATGTTTCGTACTGGTGAAGCTTCTATTCAAGTGAAACCAACAAAGATTGTTGGACAGTTCAAAGATGGCAGCCTTGGGGCAGTGCCACTTGAGAAGGAGTTCCTAGTCTCAATTGCACCTTATCTAAACAAAATGCACCCTTGTGATATGCACTTACCGACGGGTTGTACAGGTGAGTTGCAAAACGAGAAAATGGGCGTCACCGTTTATGATAAGGATAGTCATCGGCAGCTCTTATTCAAAATGGCTAAAACCAATCCTAACGGATTCATTGACTTATGGTTACCTAGGGACCGAGAACACCTTGAGATTATAGTGAACTATAAAGGCAAGAAAGCAACCAAAGTGATAGGAACAAGTATTATGGATAATACGTGTATTACTGATATGAAATTAGAAAGTGTATCGTAAAGCTCTATCAAAAAAAGACCGCGTAAAAGCGGTCTTTTGATTCATATTTACAACGTTAAATGACTAATGCTAATAGCCTTTTTTACGATGTCGACTCTCGCTTTGAACAGAACGATAAAACTTGCCAAGTTGTTTGTCGTTACTTCTTTTCTCCGCTAATGAAGCGCTGTTTCTAGCTTGTTCTCGCATCAGTTTAAAGTAGTTATCTACGCGCCTTGCGTCGATATCTCCATTCTCAAGTGCTTTACGCACCGCGCAGCCGGGTTCATTGGTGTGTTGGCAATCACTAAATCGACACTGCTCGACCAAAAGTTCAACGTCACTAAACGTTTCTGCTAATCCCTCTTCACTCGAGGTTAGCTGAATTTCCCTCATTCCAGGGGTATCGAGTAACAAACCGCCTTCTGGCATCTTGTGCATCGAGCGAGACGTCGTAGTATGACGACCTTTGCTATCATCCTCACGAATTGACCCTGTTGCCTGTGTTTGGTCGTCCATCAGGCTGTTCACCAAGGTGGATTTACCTACGCCAGATGAGCCCATGAAGGCAACGGTTTGTCCTTTGCCACACCAAGAGCGCAATCCTTGTAACGTACCGCTATCCAGTGCGTTCACAGTTTCAATGATCAAGAATGGATCAAGCGCTTGTACTTGTTGTCGCTTGTCATCTACATCGTTACAGAGATCTGCTTTGGTTAGCACGATAACCGCTTCGGATCTCGCTTCATTCACCAGAGTGAGGTAACGCTCTATCCGACTTAGATTGAAGTCGTAATTGAGCGAACAAACAATAAAAACCGTGTCTACGTTGGCGGCAATGAATTGCTCATCTACTTTTGAACCAGGCGCTTTGCGACTGAACAAAGAACGGCGATCAAGAAGGCGAAGAAATCGATGTTGTTCATCGAGTAAAATCCAGTCACCAACCGTCATCTGAGGATAATGAATGTGATGTTCTAGATGGAACTCTTGTTGTTCCGTACAGACAACATATCCGCTGCGATGATGCGCAATGACGCGCCCTAGGACGATACCGTCGTATTCTTCTAATGTCAGTTGCTGTTGAAAAAATGTTTTCCAACCAAGTTCGTTAATTGAGATTGGATGGGTAAAAATAGAACTCATTGTTAGTACCTAAAAATACACAAAATATGCAATTTTAAATAGGGTCAGGTACTTACCGATGTAAGTGTGTGCGGGTGCACTAAGACCCCGGTAAAGGAACACCGGGTAAAGTATGATCGATTTCTAAACGAAATGAGAGTGTTGTTTGCTAATTAATTCGCTTTATTAAACCAACTTTACCAAGTGGGTACGCATTACAATCATCAAATTCCTCCAGATAGTGTTTGGTTAGGTGTCATCGTTAGCGATGATAGCACTAACATCAGAAAAGGCTAGTAGTTGATAATGCAGTGGCTATGGTTGGAGTAAAATTGTGACTTCAATTAGAAAGGTGTCAAACCATCATTAAGTAGAAATCACGGCTACCTAATGATGGTTCTCAACCTGTTTCAGTACGGGAGAGAGTGTAACTTTGTCATAGAGCAAAGGCATCAAATGGTGGTAAGTCATTTATAATTTAAATAACAAAAAAATAAAATGAAACATATCAAATGACTATAGCTAACATATAGGAGGTGCACATCCATGTGCCGATTGGATTAAAGTGTGCTGCCTTTGTGGTTTTGGACAAAGTTGCGTGCTTTTTTTAGTTGTTCACTTTCACCATCGAATACGACTAAGTACTTGTCAGTTTTGATGGCGGTTTCATATTTGACAATGGTGTCTTTTGGAATACCAATACTGGCTAATGCTCCACCGATGGCTGTTACTCCACCTGTTATTGCAGCGCCTTCAACAGCACCTGCAACAGCAGCCACAATGGGGCCAGCGGCAACAACCGCCCCGATACCCGGTAACCAAAATAAGCCAGAGCCCACAAGTGCGCCCCAAATCCCGCCCCAGAAGGCACCTGTTTTCCCCCAGTTTTTGACGCGGTCGCCTGTGTTGTAGAAACCGGTAGCGTGCTCTTCCGTTTCATAGCCCTTCCCAATGATAGATATGCACTCTATAGGAAATCCCTGGTCGACTAAGGTGGTTACAATATGTTTTGCATCCAGATGTGTGTGCGCAATTGCGACAACGTTAGAATTATTCATCATTGATACCTATAGTAATTTTTCGATTTGTTCCGATTTAGCATCAGCGAGCTGCTTTGCGACAACTTTGTGTACTCGTGCAGCAGGAGCTTTGTGGCATTGGTCGACGATTTCATCAATTTCAATAGCATCTAATTGAGTGATATCGAACACTTGCACTTCACTATTGGATTTATGATTCCATGCAACTAGGTAACCTAACGTTACAGGCATCAGGTCGTAGTCTAATTCGAGGAACTCTGAACACGTCATAGTAGACTCAAAACTAGCTGTAGCAATTGGCTGTGAAAGTGTCACTTCACCAGTGTTTTCTGGCTGAGCGTTGGCGGCATAAGCCAAAATCGTAACCAGAGAAAACAAGCCTACGACTCCCTCAAAAACGAGTTTTTTTATACGTTTACTCAAAATTACTCCTGGCTATAAAATCGCAATCCGGTGGCTAGTTTCCGCCATTCGTCTTTGATAAGTTTTATCATGGTGACAAACGGGACACTCATCGAATGCCTTGGGGCTGATGTGTGTGTGACCACACTTTTCACAAATCCATTCAGTTGGTATTAGGCTCTCGAATTCAAAACCTGACTCAAGTCGATAGAGTAAATTAGATAAACGCTCATCATGCGTTTTCTCAATCGCCCCTATATTAAGAAAGTGATCCGCGACTACTGAATCACCGTGCGAGTTGCAGAGTTCAGACAACTCAGGATAAAACGCGACAGATTCAAAACTTTCGCCATCGATGCTGTCTTTTAACGCAGCGGCAATATCGGTTAAGCGAGCTCCTAACGTGCGTTGTTCTATATGTTTGAAATGAAGTTTGGCGTGTACCAGTTCATTGGCGGCAATATGTGCAAGCTGATCAGCGATATGGTGATAGCCTGACTTTCGCGCGAGCTTCGAGTATAAGTTATACTTCGTAAACGCCACTGCCTCGCCTTCAAAGGCTTTCTTAAGATAGATAGAGACGCTATCCATCTCTTTCACTTGCATTGACTGCTGGCAACACGTCAATTGACCACCGCCAACACATGTCACTTCGACTTCATTGCCACACAGGTTGCAATGATATGTTTGGTATTTTTCTATCATTGGCAGACCGTTACATTGGTTCGTTGTGGTGATGGTTGTGATGTTTAGCAGACAGCTTAGTCTTGTGTTTTTCTAATGAGTGTAAAACTGCTTGGGTCGCTTCTTGCAGAGCAATTGCGAATGTCGCGTTAGACTTTTTGGTGAAGAACTGTTCATGATCGAGATGTACAGTAAGCTCAACTTCGAACAGACGATAACTCTCATGATAGATAATATGGCATTTTTCTTGATTGATAGAATGAAAGTGCCCTTGAATATGAGCAAACTTCTCTTCGATAAGTGTTTTCATAGATGGAGTGATATCAACGTGCATAGATGTGATTTGCATTTATATTTCCCATTAAAATAGATACGTGAGTATTAGTGTTTTTAGGTGAGGCAAAATATTAAAACAAACCGCTTACCTCTAAATCATTAGTAGGTAAACACTGTATAAATTAAAAATATTCATTTTAAAACAGTTGGTTACGTAGTCTTGTTGATGGGCGTTTAGCTTTTGTTTTGGTTTTTTAGGTTTTATTAAAAAAACAGTTCTTTCCAGTGGAAATACTATCAGGATATTATCGCTATCTTATTTATTAGATTCTTCCTCGTATTAACTTAAAGAATGTTTGGATTAAAAATCCACCAATCAATAGATTGAAAATTCTTGAGGTAATATGAAATACAGAAATATACTTTTAGCGATAGACTTCGAGCATAGTGACGCTGAGCTCATCAAAAATGCCACTGACCTAGCATTTAGCTTAGGAGCGACAATCAGTCTGGTTTACGTTCACCCAAATGTGGAATACAACCCATATTCTTTAGCATACTGGGGAGATATTTATAGAGAGTTTGTTGTCGAACTTGAGCAAAAACACGATACAAAGGAGCTGGAATTTATCGTGAGTGCCTACCCGATCTCGAAGGAAAATATCTACATTAAAAACGGTGATGTTAGCCGGGAGATGCATGCTGTAATCGAAATTGTGGACGCTGACCTGATTATACTGGGCAAGCATCATAGTGTGGTCAATATGGAAGGAACGTTAGAAAGAAGCATGCGAAGCGTAGCAGGTTTAGATGTGTTGCTCGTTTCTTAGGTTTAATTTGCCGCATGTTTTAACTCATTGATAAAAATGCGGTGAGCCACTGATCAACGCCTGTTCTCGTTTCTGTCGACTTCAGCCATATGGAAAAGCAGCATGTCATCTGTCTTATGGTTATGGAGACATCATCCGGCGTCAGTTTGGTTGAGTTCTCAAAATGGCAGTCATTTGTGGAAAAACATTAACTATCATGAAGTTAAATGTATTGAGAAAATTATTAGAACAATTGCTCTAAATACAATGTAAAGAGGTAAAGATATGTCGAGCGAAGTGGGCGTTGATGAACATATAATCTTAGGTGATTACTGCACGTGTACTAAAAGAATGAACAGTGAGCCCACTGAAGTATTGAATGAATGTGATGGTAATGCAATTGCTGTATTGTCCAAGAATACGTTAGTCTACTACGCAGTCCCGATTGGACTGTTTGAAAAGATGTTAGCGGCATATGATGCGAGTTTATTCAACTTAATTGGCAGCTAAGTCGATCATCGGCCTCGCAGGATGCGAGGCTATCGGAAACATCAATCCTATAATGCCGACTCTTCCTATCCATAAACCACCCAGCTCATTTACATCCATCTTTCTTGCATAATCCAACCCAACGTTAGTAAGTAATTTTTGCTGAACGCCTCGCCTTGCCGCTACTCAAAAATCGTAGAATTTTCTGAAGTTTAGAACGAAAAAACTGTTTAGCGGCTAACTTGTTTTCATATTTTTCGATTTTGTAATATAGCGACAGAAAAGCGTCTTCAATAGCATTATCGAGTAGCAAATCAGTGCGAAGGACATAGAAAGATTGTGTTTCTAAGTGCACCTTTAACGACACCTCATAATCACCAAAACCATTATGAAAGACGACCTCACAACGACTAAAGAGCAGGTCTAAATTACGGTCCACTAAGTGTTGATATTTATCTGCAATAAGTGATGTCGTTTTAGGTGGGAGCTGCACGTTTTTACTTGTTATTTTCATTGTTAATCCGAAGTTTTGTTCATGTTCCTTGTAGAAAACATGCCCATGCCAGTCAATGGATGGGCGTAATTGATGAAGGAACTGCTTTAGTTGACCTTCTTTAGTCCAGCATTGATGTCTACGATATCTTGCTCGCTCAAAGTTCCTATCGCTTGCTTGAGTTGCACTTGCGATAAAATGTATTGGTAGCGTGCGTCAGACAGGTTCTTATTTGCTTGATAGACGTTCTGAGTGCTCTCTAGAACATCGACGATAGTGCGCGTGCCAACATTAAAGCCTTCTTGAGTGGCGGTAAGGGCTGATTCCGCGGAGATAACTGACTGTTTATAGGCTTGGATAGAACCGATGGAAGAACGAATATTATTATTAATGGCTCGAACATCTTTCTGTACTTCTCTGAACGTCGATTCCAAATCTTGGCTCGCAGAAACAAATTGATATTCAGCCTGCTTGGCTTCAGATGTGATGCGTCCACCAGAGTACACTGGTAAATCGATCGAAATTCCTAGGTTAAATAGGTTTTCATCGTCATCCATTTGTGCACCCGTCACTGGGTCATTAGGTTCGTTATAGTTTTTTGTATAGCTATAGTTCGATGTCAGTGAAATAGTCGGCAGATGGCCAGATTGAGCGAGAGAGATCTGTTCCTTGGCAACATCTTTTTGAATGCGATTTGCCAAAAGATCTAAGTTCTCATTTGTCGCCTGTGCGACGAGTTGATCAGCGTTTTTACTTGGTAACGAAGTAGAGAATCGAGCAGTATCTAACACAGCCAAATTACTCGCTTGTCGTCCTGTAATGGCTCGCAACTCTTCATATTCGTTCTCGACATTGTTTTTGGCTTGGATTTCCTGAGCTAGAACACTGTCATATTGCGCTCGTGCATCTTGTACATCGGTGATTGGAGCAATACCAACATCAAAACGTTGTTCGGTTTGCATTAGTTGCTTTGCCACGGCCTGTTTCTCGGCTTGAATAAACCGTAGGTCATCTTCGGCACGCAATACATTAAAATACGCCTCGGCGACGTTATAGATGACTTGTTGCTGTGTAGACGCATAGCGTGCATCGGCTTCACGGGCACTTTTCTCCGAGATAGTGAGGGCTATCCAGCTGCTGCGATCATAAATGGATTGGGACAATCCTAAGCTCAGATCCGTGGTGCTTCCGTCGGTTGTGTGACGATCGCTATCTTGATACGCGTAGCCTGCTGTTAGGTCGATCTGAGGTAGTAGTGCACTTCGAGTAGAGTTAATGGCTTCAAAGGCAGAGTCTCTTTGTGCAGAAGCTTTAAGTAACTGAGGATCGTTTTGCTTAGCTAAGTCGTAGATTTCAGTCAAAGTATCCGCTTTTACCGAGCTAGCTATGGCTAATAAAATAAGCGGTGTAATTTTAAATGTGTTTTTCATTCTAATGCCGTAAAGGTAGTTAATATTGTTGTAATGACAGTGTTAGGCTGCGTTAGCCATCGGTATGTGACCCATTAGGTTCTTTAGCTTTGCTAACGTGGCGACTTCAATTTGACGAATTCGCTCAGCGGATAGTTGGTGCTTGTCTGCTAACTCTGAGAGTGTGGCTTTTTCGTTGGTTAGCCATCGATGAAAAATAATATCTTTGCTGCGCTCATCTAACTTTTGTATTGCAATCTTTAGCTCAGAAGATAGGTGGTTACTCCAATTTTCTTCTTCATGATTGTCTGCGAAATCGTCGCGATGCTCGCGAAAATAATTGTCTTCAGTATATGGGCAGTGAAATTCTTCATCATAATTATGACTTTCTAACTGTTTATCTTTATTAGATAGTCGTCCATCCATTACAAATACATCCCTCACTCGTACTTTTAGATTCTTCGCAATATCTTTCGCTTGTTCTTCACTTACCCAGCCAGAATCATTTTTGTGCTTTCTCAAGTTAAAAAATAATTTTCTCTGTTCTTTCGTTGTTGCAACTTTTACCATGCTCCAATTCTTGATTATGTATTCGTTAATTTCTGACTTTATCCAGTGAATAGCGAAAGAAACTAATCGAATTCCTCGAGCAGGGTTGAACTTCTTTATTGCTTTTATTAGTCCAACATTGCCAGCTTGAATAATGTCTAAAGTAGACATACCGTAGCCAACGAAATTTTTGGCAATGTAAGCAACATATCTTAAATGAGGCAGTATCAGCTCATTTAACGATTGTGAGCAATTTTCTGTAACTACTTTATTAGCTAGTGTCCTTTCTTTTTCTTCACTAAGTAATGGATACTTGCTAATTGAGCCTAAGTAGTGCGAGAGACTATCTTTAGACTCTGCATTGGTGAAATATGATGAAGCTGACATTTCTTCTCCGATGTATTTGTTGAATTAGAATTTTCGAGAAGTTTATGTCATGAGTTACCACTTGTAATCATGGATAAATTAGACTCTGCTATATTTTATTTTTTACATGTAAAACAATGGATTACTATGTGTTTTTATTGGGATTTTATCGCCTCTTTATGAGGTTTTATCTAGCTGATTTATGATTTTTATGAGGTTTAAAAAGCTATTATTTAACCTTTATTTTACGTTGATTTTTGTAGCGGAATTTTCAGTTAGAGTAGTTGTAAATCAACCAACAAGCTGGAATTAACATGAAAAGTCTAAAGCTAACTCTCCTTATCGGTTTAATTATTTCTCCTCAAGTATTTGCCGATAATCTAATCATCGATACAAAAGGTATTGACCAAGAGAAATACAGTGCAGATATGTATCAATGTCAACAATTAAGTGACCAAGTACAACAGCAAAATGTTGAAGGTACAGGACGCACTACGATTAAACATATGGGACGTGCTGCTGCCTTAGGTGCTGGTGCAGCCGCAATTGGTGGTGGTTCTGGTTCAGAAGGCGCAGGAATTGGCGCAGGAATTGGTTTAGTAACAGGTGTATTAGGCAGTTCTGCTGAAAAACAACAAGCTGAAGCGAATTACCAAAGTGAGAAAGATACCGTTATGCGCAATTGTATGAAAGAGCGTGGTTACACAATTCTTAACTAATCTCAGTTTTCAATATATTTGTGAGTACTAAATAACATACATGATCACGATATATTAACCATTATAAGAGTAATCAGAATGAAAAAGGCAGTATTGTCGACACTTCTTCTCGCCATTATTTCTTCACCGAGTTATGCGGATAGCACAATTCTAAATAATGAAGATATTTGGTTGCAATCGAGAGAGGATATTAAGCAGGCACGAAGAGAAGCGAGAAATGCAACACGAACTGGCGATGTTGTAGCAACTAAAGAGCTAACAGAACAGAAAAAGCTCGATAGGAAATGGCAACATGCGCTTCCATTTTACGCTCAGAATGCAATTGACCTGGGCTTTGATTTACCGTTGCCTTTTTCATTGTCGATTATTCCTACTTATACTGAGCAGAATATTGGCTTTAATAATCTAAATGTTAATGTAGGAAATGTGTCATTAGGTGATGTGGTTGATTTAAACCAAATCGACTTTGGCAATCCTGATGTCAAAACTGCGACATTGCAACTAAGAGCAGCCGCTTGGTTATTTCCATTCATGCAAGTAGGCGCCCATGTAGGGCGTTTTGATGGTAATACGGATCTTAATGTAACAATACCTGGCTCGGTGTTCCCTGGTACGTTATCTGACAAGTTAGCGAATTCTAAAGTGACGTGTAACCGCTTCAATGACTACTGTGGTGACAAGTTATCGAATGCATTGAACAACCTACCCTCTCTATCTTTTTCTCCAGAATTTAAGGGTTGGAACTATGGAATATCGACGAACTTTGTTGCTGGTTTTGGAGAATACTTTGGTGTGTTACCAATCAGTTATACATGGTCTCAAACTGATGATGGTCGTACATCGAGTCAAACCATTGCTGTGAGCCCTCGTGTAGGACGGTCTTATCACATTGAAAACTGGGGTCTATTTAGTCCATACATTGGTGTTTCGTATATGAATAACACCGGTACAACAAGTGAAACAGATGCGTTAGATATCCAAGGCTTGAGTTACAGCATTGATCAGTACAATACGAATGATTGGTCAGGCATTGTTGGCTTTAACTGGAACTTAGCGAGAAGCTATGGTGTCTCCGCTGAGGCTAATATTGGTGAAGGTCGAAAAAGCGTAATGGCTATGTTGACCTATCGATGGTAGTGATTGTTCCAAATCCTCCGTAAATAGAAGGGCAGTGTGGTATTAACCACGCTGCCCTTTTTGACTTATACTGCGTCATTCTCGCTTAAGCTTGTTTCTACCTTTTTCTTGATATCGGAAAGGTCGCTATTGAAGAACAACACTTCAGATAGATTTAGAACTTGAATAGTTGAGGACTCTAGGACAGCGTGGTAATAGAACTCTTCAGCCGCGTCTCTGTTGCCTGTTAGTTCTGAGGCTTTCGCATTTAAAATATAGAAAAACACAGTGCGCCGTTCATGAGGAATGGTTTGTAATATGGTCTTCGCTTGCAATGGTTCATCGTTGGTCAACGCCATCATAGCACTAGCTTCAAGAACTCTTGGCGTAGTTTGATTGGCGCTAGCAAACTGTTCAAACTTCAGCAAAGTCTCTGTGTTTAACTGCTCTAGATATTGTGCCATGTTGTGTGGCGGATCAAGGTACATTCTAGATACGTTAAAAATATAGCCGGTAGCGACAACGTAAGGGTTGTCTGGCGAAAGTTTTTTGGCCTCTTCAATGAGCTCAATGGCTCTGGTATGAGTATAGTCATGATAAGACGCGCCAATAGACGTCAAAGCTGACTCAATTGATGCAGCTTCGTTAGGAAGTTCATCGACCAAATCCGCGATTAGTGACTTTTCAATTTCGATATTAAATGAATCCAACAAATCGTCTAACGACTTTTTCAAAGACGGCTTCAGCATGTCTTCTGTAACTCGATATTTGCGATCAAGATGTTTATGGCCAGATATGCGATTCACGTATTCAATTTCAATGTAGTCTTGGTTATCGCGTTTGGATGCTGCAAATTTAAGTTCATTTGCCGCTACTTTAGATGCTGGACCGTCATAGATGACACGATAATCCTTATAGGTTTTAAGCAGTTCCAAAAGCTTTTTAGTAAACCCTACTTTCAGATCATCGCGTAGGACTCCATCTTCAAGAATGACGTGAATATAACGAGGTTCAAGAGATAGGTAACTTGGTGTGGCAATGGGCTCGATGACTTTTGCAGCGGCTCGATCATTTTGCTTTACGTGCAGATAGCTTGCACCCACACCTATGCCGATAACGAGTAATGCCGCGGTTGCAATCCAGCGCTTCCTAAAACCAGTTTTCTTTGTTGCAGTTTGCATGGCGGGGCGTTGACGTACTGGCTCAGCCGCAGAGGCTTCGACTTCCGTGCTTGCTCCTGCTTCAGGGAGAACAATATCGGTTGTTTCAGGTGCCGACTCGTCTCGCAAAACATCAATTTTTTCAGAGACAGAATCAGTGGTTTCGATGACAGGTTGAGGTGTTTCTATGACTTTTTCAACAGTCGCATCGAGCTTATATCCACGTTTTGGAACCGTGACAATGTAGCCATATGGGTGGTTGCCGTGCTGTTTGAGTATCTTCCTTAGCTCAAAAATAGCTTGAGTGATAACTTGGTCTGTTAGGATTGACCCGTTCCACACTTCGTTAATAAGTTCGTCTCTTGAGAACACGGTGTCGGGATTTTCACATAAGAAGTGAAAAAGCTTGGATAGCCTGTTATCAATGACGATATCTTCTCCATGCAAAACGAACTTGTCTTCGTATGGATAAAACACCCAATCATCTATTTTAAATTGTATTTTTTGATTTTTCATAGACCATTCATAACTTACTGTATCTAATAAAGAAGTATTGGATAGTATTGGTGAAAATACAAAAAAAACCTCGATACATTTTTGTAACGAGGCTTTCAGCGCTAAGAATTGACTATCGATTGTTCAAATAAGTTTGATAGTAGCTTTCTAAAACGGCATTGATTGCTGTTGAAATTGTCGCATAAGCCGACTGTGGCAAGTTAGCGAGAGAGACACGTAGTGACCATTCTGGAGCATCAAAACCACCACCAGGCATGACCACAATACTACTTTCTTCGGCTAGGCGAACTAGGAAGTCTAGCGGTTCATAGCCTTCTTGCATCCAGGCAAAGAAATCACTGCTGTACGCAGATGTTGCTAGGTCTTGGATATTAATCTCAACGTAATAGAAAGCGCCATTACTGTTGTCTTCAGCGATGGTTGGCTCAGTCAGCGATTTTTCCATGAGTGTGTGATAGCGAGCACGTACTATGCGTTTCGCGTTATCTTGGTACTCTTTACCACCTTCTAGTAGAGCAAGCAGAGAAAACAGTGCCATTTGGATTTGTTGTGGAGTAGACAGTCCAGCAGTGTGGTTTAGAGCAACTGCACGGCTATCAGCAACAAGTCGGTCGATGAACTTTATATTTGCAGGGTCAAGACTGATACCACTATAGCGTCGAGTCAGTTCTTGACGTGTAGATTCTGGTAGATCCTGAATCATCTTATCAAGATTGTTGTCTTCATTTAGGGCAATTACGCCCAAACGCCAACCAGTTGCACCGAAGTATTTCGAGTATGAGTACACCAGAATAGTATTTTTGGGTGCTAACATTGCCAATGAGGTGAAGTTATCGGTGAACGTACCGTACACATCATCAGTCAGCACGATCAGCTCTGGGCGCTCATTGGCGATATCTGCAATTTTCTGCAGTGTTTCATCGCTCAGTTTAACTGAAGCTGGGTTACTTGGGTTAACGAGGAAGAAGGCTTTGATTTTAGGGTCACGAAGCTTTTCTAGTTCGCTATCTGGGATTTGCCATTGTGTCTCTTCTGACGCCATTATCTCTACTTTGTTTAAGCTGTAGTCTTCAAGCTCTGGCATTTCTAGATAAGGTGTAAACACTGGTGCACCAATGGCAATGTTATCTCCTTTATTTAGAAGACGGTTGGTTTTCAATGTGTTGAAGATATATACCATCGCAGCAGTGCCGCCTTCGACAGCAAACAAATCAAAGTGAGAGTCTGGTAAACCAGCTTTGCTGCCCATCTCTTGTTCAATGTATTTACGAGAAATGAACTCGCAGTTTTTAAGCATGCGATCAGGTACAGGGTAGTTATCGCCCAGAATGCCTTCTACCCATTCATAGATGAGCTCATCCGCATCAAGTTTGTGTTCAGTTGTTAAGAAGCTAAATGCATTTAGAAGAAAACGAACGCCTTCATTCTGTTCATGGTCTTCACAGAATGACAGAAAGCGCGTTGAGATATTGTCTTTTTCACTCATGCCGCCAAAACCAGGGTATTGAGAGTAGGTTGCTTTAGATTCTTGTAGAGCAAACATACCTAACTGGAAAAATGCGTCTCTTGGCACTGTCGCTACCCAGTTTGGGTTGCCTCGACCAGCATTTATCATAGCGTGATCTTTGTTTTCAGCAGCAAGCTTCATCAGTGTATCTTTTACTTCAAATGGGCTAAGCGTTTCTAGCTGTTTTTCGTCATTACGATTCATTTTCGATTCCAAATATTATTTTATAAGCGCAGTTATTACGCTAGGGATATATTAATTCTCTTACTTAGAACTTGTTTTATGATGAGTTCTAGAAGAAGTTTTGTGGCTGTGCTTTTTATCATGGTGATGTTTGTCATGATGACCATCTGAGTGGTGATTAACTAAATGTTTATGGCCTTCGTTTTTACCACCATGTTTTTGGTGAGGATGAGTTTTAACTTTATCTTCAAATTCCAAGTGGTCTTTATTGTGTTTGTGCTCTACATCACCATAGATTCTTTTCATCTTCTCTGAGGTGGTGTGTTTTGTATGTTGCATTTTTTCTGACATAGTCTTACTCCTAATTAAGTACCCGGATACTTTAATCTTTCCCCTTTGATAAAACATGAAATTACCATCATTGTTTTATATTTTATTCGTTCTCTGTTTATTGTAAGGTGTTGATTTTTAATGTTTATATTTTGTTTATTGAACATTATGCATTGATTATCCAAGAGTTATTAAATTCTCTTTCTATCACGGTAGATTAAATGTGTTCTCAACGTTAAACATTATTAAGTGAAGGTTATGTCTAAGAAAGCAATATCAATAGTCCTAGCTGTAGTAGTATTAATACTGCTATTTATTTTCGGATTTAATAGTTTTAAAAATCATATGATCGCTAAAAAAATCAGCGAGTATAAAGCACCTGCTGTTTCTGTAACTGCTATTACATCTAAAAAAGATAGCTGGGAACAAAACATCCAAGCAGTAGGTCAAATTACATCTAAACAATCTACAGAAGTTACCAGTCAAATATCCGGTCAGGTTAAAGCAATCAACTTTAATTCCGGTCAAACGGTAAATAAGGGTGATGTTATCGTTCAACTTGATGACTCATTACTACAAGCAAAATACCGTAGCCAACTTGCAAAGCAGAAATTGGCAAAGATCGAACTTCAACGTCAGGTGAAACTTCTTAAAACCAAAAGCACAGCAAAAAACTCGGTAGATAAAGCGCAAGCTCAATATGACGCAGAGTCGGCAGACCTTGCTTACATTAAGTCGCAAATTGACTTTATGAGTATCAAAGCCCCGTTTGCTGGCAAATTAGGTATTCGCACCATCGATCTTGGTGATTACATCAATCCAGGTGCACTTATTGTTGAGTTAGAAAGTATTAACGACAACTTCATCGATATCTCAGTTTCAGAAGACTTTCAGCCACAGCTTGCATTAGGACAAAAGGTGACTTTTACCAATGATGCCTATGGAGACAAAACATTCTCTGCGATTGTTTCTGCTATCCAGCCATCATCAGATGAGCAGTCACACAACATCAGTGTGCGTGCAGAAGTAGAAGGCGATGGAAACCAACTTGTGAGTGGCATGTACATCAACGCAAAAATAACGTTAGGCAGTGAAGTTGCGATTGTTCCCGTACCAAAAGTTGCTATCTCTTACTCTCTTTATGGCGACAGCGTCTTTGTCGTGAAAAATGAAAATGGTCAACAAGTTGTCGAGCAGAAGTTAGTCGAAATTGGCCCCCGCAAAGATGACTTAGTCGGCATTGTGTCAGGCTTAGAGCGAGGCGAAATCGTTGTGACTTCCAACCAACAACAACTTAAGAAAGGAACCGTGGTTAAGATCAATAACTCAACTCCGTTTCCTAAAACATTTAAGTAATAGATAGGCAAAATTATGAATTTTACCGACATATTTATAAAGAGACCTGTTCTAGCAACAGTGTTGAGCTTGGTGTTATTGGTGCTAGGCCTCAAAGCTTTTTCGGAGCTTCAGGTTCGTCAATACCCAGAAATTGAGACGGGTGTGATTACGGTTACGACGACCTATCCAGGCGCAAGTTCGACCAGTGTCCAGGGTTATGTTACCCAACCTCTGCAGGCGCAAATCGCGCAAGCTGAGGGAATTGACTACATGACATCAGAAAGTAGCTTAGGTAAGTCTTTAATTACGGTGAATCTGAAACTGGATTATCCAACGGATAAAGCACTAACCGAAATCTTGTCGCTGGTTCAACAAGTGAAATATCGCTTACCAGCAGGTACGCAGGATCCGAGCATCTTGAAATCGACATCACAGTCGCCAATCCTTTATGTTTCGTTTTCAAGTGACCGCCTGGCAACACAACAGATTTCTGACTATGTGAGTCGCGTGGTTAAACCAACATTCTCAACTGTAGATGGCGTATCAAAGATCGACCTACTAGGACAGAGTGACTTTGCAATGCGTATTTGGTTGAACCCAACCAAAATGGCGGCGTTTGGTCTAACGGCTGCCGATGTACAGGCTGCAATTCAGGGCAGTAACTCTGTGAGTGCTGCGGGTAAATTGAAAGCGGACTATATCGAGATTGATATTAATGCACACACCGATGCATCATCCGTTGATGAATTTAAAAACATGGTGCTTAAAGCTGCGAATGGTCAATTAATTCACCTAGAAGACGTAGCAACGGTAGAGCTTGGTGCGAACACTTACGACTCGCGCGTACTGTTTAACGGTACAAGCTCGATCACAACAGCAATCAGCAATACCTCGACATCAAACCCGCTAACGGTTGTTAAAGGGCTGTACGACGTTCTTCCAGCGATTAAAGACAGCTTGCCGCTAGGTATGAAAGCGGAAGTGGTTTATGACTCAACGAAATTTATCGATAGCTCGATTGAAGAAGTAACCAAGACTCTTGTAGAGGCTGCGGTGATCGTAATTATCGTCATCTTAGCGTTCTTGGGCTCAATGCGTGCCATGGTCATTCCTTTGGTTACTATTCCATTGTCACTCATCGGTTCGTTGTTCTTGATGATGTCTATGGGCTTTAGTATCAACCTGTTGACGCTACTGGCAATGGTATTGGCTATCTCCCTAGTTGTTGACGATGCCATCGTTGTTGTAGAAAACACCTTCCGTCACCTTGAGGAAGGGGCAACACCAGTACAAGCGGCGATTGAAAGTGCACGAGAGATCGCTGGTCCTGTCATCGCTATGACGATTACGTTGGCTGCCGTATATGCTCCGATCGGCTTTATGGGTGGTCTAACGGGGAAACTGTTTACAGAGTTTGCGTTTACTCTTGCTGGTTCTGTATTGATCTCTGGATTTATCGCACTAACTCTCACACCAATGATGACTTCTAAAATGCTCAACAAGCAGATTCTAGAAGGCGCAATGGTTAAGAAAATTGATAATGTTATTTCTGGTGTTACACATCATTATGAAAACATCCTAACGACCGTACTCAACAACCGTCTGTTGGTGTGGCCATTAGTTCTGACTTTCCTTGTGTCGTTGGTGTTCATGTTTACTCACACTGCGAGTGAATTGGCTCCGCAAGAAGACCAAGGTGTTGTAATCATGATGGGTCAAGGCCCATCGCAAGCTAATACCGACTACCTTGGCAATTTCACTCAAGCGTTGGATAAAACGATCAGCAGTTATCCTGAAACTGAAATGTCGATGATGGTAAATGGTTACCAAAAAGACAATAAGTTCTTCGGATTAGGTGTACTTAAAGATTGGGATTCTCGTGAAGCGTCAGTGAAAGACATCATGACAAGATTCCAGAACGACATAGTCGATTTCCCAGGATTGCAGGTGTTTACTATTTCACCTCCAGATCTACCTGGTACATCGCAAGGTCTGCCGTTCCAAATGGTATTGAAAACGCCGACGGGAAGCTATGAGGAGCTCTACCAGTACGCAGAAAAAATGAAAGAGTATGCGGTCAATAGTGGCAAGTTTATCTATGTTCAGAATGACTTAGAGTTCAATAAGCCTCAGGTAGAAATTACCATTAATCGTGACAAAGCAGCATTGATGAATGTGAACGCGCAAGAAATTGGTAATGTGTTAACTCGCTACGTGAGTGAAGGCTTTATTAACTATTTCGCATTAGATGAGCGCAGCTATCAGGTAATCACTCAAGTAGAACGCTCTGACCGTAGTTCTTGGAATGATATCGACCAATATTACGTGCGCTCAAATAACGGCACTATGGTTCCGCTATCAGCGCTTATTGATATCAAGCAAAGTGTGCAGCCATCAGCCGTGGATCAGTTCCAGCAATTAAACAGCGCGACTATCGAAGCGAAGATGATGCCAGGCGTTAGTATTGGTGAAGCTTATGAAGTGATGCAGGAAGGTGCAAAACAAATTCTTCCAACGTCGTACGCAACAGACTCATCTGGTCAATTACGTCAGTACGTCCAAGAAGGAGCTTCCTTGGTTTCAACCTTTGCTCTTGCGCTTATTATCATTTATTTGGTGCTAGCGGCTCAGTTTGAAAGTTTCAAAGATCCATTGATCGTATTGACCAGTGTTCCGTTGTCGATATTCGGAGCCATGATTCCTTTGTACTTGGGTATCGATACGCTCAATATCTACACTGAGGTTGGCCTTGTAACGCTTATCGGTCTGATCAGTAAGCACGGTATTTTGATCGTGGAGTTTGCGAACCAAATCCAGCCGGAATTCGCAGGCGATAAGATTGCCGCAGTGAAGAAAGCAGCAGCGGAACGTTTACGTCCAGTATTGATGACAACAGCAGCAATGGTAATTGGTGTCGTACCACTACTGACAGCAGCTGGTGCTGGCGCGCAAAGCCGCTTCTCTATCGGTCTAGTAATTACTGTGGGCATGACAGTAGGTACTCTGTTTACCTTATTTGTCGTCCCTACGGTTTATACATTCCTGGCTGATGACCACTCAGGTGAATCTACTGAGGATACCAACACTAAGCTTGTAGAAGAGCAACAATAGTGAAGAAAACCAATCAAAAAGCACCAAGGATGGTGCTTTCTTTTTTTGCAGCCTCTTGCTTTTTATTTGTGATGCCGTTGAGTCAGAGCTACGCCAATACAGGGCGAGGTGAACAAAGTTCAATAGTCTCTCTGTCTAAACCAGTATTTGTTGAAAATACTCGGAAAGCAGAAGCTCAATTGGCTGAATTTGATAGAAAAATCGATGCCAATCAACAGCTTCAGAAGGAGTGTGTTAACAACTGTGCTGTGCTTGAGAGGGAAGAAGCAAGGCTGAAAAAAGAAAAAAAGGCATTTATAGAAACCAATCGATTACCACTGGTTTCAATATTAGGAGGCCCTGGCTATATGCCGGAAACAGGGCTTATGCTCGCGTTAGGAGGGCTCTATTCTTTTAGCACCGACCGCGACAGTGACAACTTACAACGTTCTAGTGTCAGTCTCGTGGCAATTGGTAACGAGATGGAGTCTGGTATCGGCTTTGGTTTACGTTCGAAACAGAATTTGTTTTTCCAGAATAACGATATTCGTTATGTAGGTAGTCTGAGCTTTGGCAATCAAAGCCAGTACTACTGGGGAACAGGCTATGACAAGGGAAAGGTAGTCGATGCAAGTGATGATATGTCGTTGGACTACAAGTTTGTTAACTACGATGCCAATCTGACCTTTAGAACAAATCAACATTGGTACGTAGGTCCTGTTCTTCGCGTTCGCTACTACGATCCTAGCAATGATGATTTACCCACGAGTGCCTTAAACGATGACAACTTCCAAACTTATCGTGATAAGCCATTTTCAATCGGTGCAGGTTTTACAGTGCAATACGATACTCGCGATGTAACGGTTAATGCCTGGCAAGGGAGTTTCCTTGGAATTGAGTTTGTCGATTACAACTCATTCATTGGCAGTGACAACGACTACTCAAAAGCATCTGTGGATTATCGATACTACTACGCCCTGTCAAAAGGCAAGGTGTTAGCGTTATTCAATAAGCTCCAATGGAGTCAAGGTGATGTTCCATTTTATGACATGCCGACCTTGGGCGGGCAAGACTCTATGCGAGGCATCTATCAAGGTCGCTATCGCGACAACATTGCTATCGAAAACACATTGGAATATCGATGGACCCTGAGAGACGGTCAAGACCACTTGACTAAGCACGGTGTGACATTTTGGGCTGGAGTAGGTTCCGTCGATAGTTCATTGGATGAGCTGTACTCGAACTTTCTCTATAGCTACGGCGTCGGCTATCGGTATGAAATTCAACCGCGAATGAACGTTCGCGTGGATTTGGGGATAGGAAGTAATAACGACAAAGGTTTTTATCTCACCTTTACCGAGGCGTTCTAATACGCCTCAAATATACATTACACAATCAGTTAGAGAAAACAAATGAAGACTAAATTATTATTAATCAGTACGTTAACGTCTATTTTTATGATGGGCTGTACGAGCACTCAAGAATTTCTAAATGAAAACCAATCTATGGCAACGGAAGCGGCAATGAATCGTGCGAAGTTTGAACTAAGCTGCCAAACTGTGCAAACAACAGTACTAAACAAAAAAACGATCGATCTTTATCGTTATGAAGTACCTCAGTATCAAGTTGGAGTGTCCGGCTGTGGTAAAAAAGTGGTGTATTTAGTCAACTGTAATCCCGACAGCGGATGTATGGTGTATGACAACAAGAACGCTCCAATATCAGAAAGCAAATCTCAATAACCTCAATTTAGGCATGCAAATATAGGTACGTTTGTATGCCTCTTTCTGACACCTCACTAATAAGTTCCTATTTTCTCAAAGTGTTCCATCACTTCTTCAAGCTAATAACCCTTCGAGCTAACACACTCCAAGACAATACTCTTTGACACAATTGATATCGCTTTTTCACCACTATAACCGAGTTGGGCCTTTGCTTGTTGACTGGTTGGCAATGGATGAATTGAACGATGAACTACTGACGAAGCTTTTCATTCGTGGAGGATAGAAAGCGGAAATGAGGAAACAGGTAGGAAAGATAAAAAAACCCCGATATTGAATCAATATCGGGGACAAAAATTAGTATAGCGTTACTTTCGCTGTGTATTCAGTACGTTCTGACTGGTTTACAGGGTGTTGATAGTAGTCAACAGTGAAGTAAATCGGTTTATCTTGGTTGATACGCTCCGCGATTTTCTTCTCTAGATCTTGAACTGAATCAAAGTCGTAAACGTGGAAAGAATAACCCGGCTTAAGGTCCATTTCTTTAGCTTCTTCTTGAGTGATGTAAGTTTGGCGATAGATAGAATCTAAGTAAGTATCAAACTGTGTAGTAACACTATCGTCAGTCACTAAAACATAGTCGAATTCGTTAGCGCGAATTGTGTCAGTTTGAAGTGAGCTCATTGCTGCATCAACGCTTAGTTGGTTCTGCTCTTGAGAGCCGTCACTGGCAACAATTGATGGATTAAAGTCATCTGCCATTACCGATGCAGAAGCTAGAACACAAAGAGGAAGTACATATTTCAACATTTTAAATACCTTATTAATTGACGCCTAAATGGCGTTGGTTGAGCTTATATATACCTGATGATTTAATCAGGCCAGATTTCGATGTTAATTTTAACTGCTACATAAAATGATGAAATAATAAGGCTCTAATTGTATGGTAAATAATAAATATCCTTAGTTCTGTATTTTTGTTTTAGATTTATCTATTCAAAGGTGGTTTTATATCTAAACTTGCGGTTTTTAATTGTTCTCGGGTTAGGGTTATTACGATGAATGGTTTTTAGGTCTTTGTTTATTAAGGATTTTATTTTTATTTTATACGCCATCATTGGTTTTATTCAGGTTTTTTATATCAATAAATAATAGAGAATTTAACATTAATAGAAGTATGCTGATTAGTTTATTCACTTTTTAATTTTGCTAATCATAATTGTTAGCGAAATTCACTTGAACATATTTATTGTTCTTAAAGCAAGATTGACTAATAAGGTCTGGAGAAAGAAATGAAAGCTAAAATACTACTACTATCTATTATCACGGTTCTATCTGGGTGTGCAGGTTCACTACCAGATAAAGAAGAAATGGTGACGTTAAATGATGGACGTACATACGAAGAACAAAAATACAACTCCCATGAAGATGGATATGTTTGGCACTCGAGCGACCTTAAAAAAGACGAATATCAGAATATTATCGTTCACGATGTTAATGTACACGTTAGTAAAACGATAGACCGTTTGCTAACAGACCAAACAGTAGAGAACTTTAAGCAAGAACTTAAAGGCACTTTGTCTGAAAAGAGCTCGAAACTGTTCCCAACAGATGCGGCGAGCCAACACCAAGCTATTGTTGACGTCAACATCATTAAAGTTGAAGACATCGGTGAAGATGTAAAAGCACGAGAAATTATCCCAATTGGTGCAATTGTTGCCTTAGCAAAAGAGGCGGCTGGTACTCGTGATCGTTCAGTAAGATTACTTGTGGATGTTGATATTAAAGATAAAGATGACGGCCACTTACTTGCTCGTCGTATTTTTGTCGTAAACAACAATGGCGTACTTGAGAACGATAAGTCGAAGATCACACAAAAAATCTTAGATGCGAACGTGAATCGAATTACTGAGCAAAGCGTCGACTTCATTCTTCACGCTATGTACATGTAAGGGTTGAGTTATGAAGTTATCTGTTCGACATTCTCAAATCCTAGCGCTACTTGTGGCCTTCGGGCCTATGCATGCTTTGGCGCAAGAAAACGATGCCAGTTTCGACACACGCTTTGATAATTGTTTGTTGCGTGAGATTCACATGGATGTTGAACATGATAACCTCGATGAGATCAAGGCACAGTGCTTGAGTGAAGTGCAAGCGTCGACAGAACATGTCTCTCCAACTCGACACTCATTAGAAAAAGAGACGGAGAATAACCCGTTTGTCATTACTCCCTATAGGCAAAACTACATTTTGCCTATTACGGAAATGAGCCAGGTAAATACGGCGCCTTACACATCAGACATTTTTGAAGGAAAGTCTGATGAACTTAAAGATGAGGAAATCAAGTTCCAGATCAGTTTTAAAATGCCTCTTGTCGAAGATGGTATTTTTAACGAAGAAGATCAGATTTACTTTGGTTTTACGTTAAAGTCATTTTGGCAGGCGTATTCTTCGGAGATATCAGCTCCTTTCCGTGAAACTAACTATCGCCCAGAGATTTTCTATGAATCTCCTTTGCCAATAGATAGTTCGGAAGGTGTGTGGTTTACACGAGTTGGTTTTGAACATGAATCTAATGGACGAACTCAGGAGTTGAGTCGCAGTTGGAATCGAATTTATGGTGGTATTGGATATGCTGAAGATGACCTCATGGTTTATTTGGAGCCTTGGTACCGCATCCCTGACAGTGATGACGATAACCCCGATATAGAAGACTACATGGGACACTTTGAACTAACCGCTGCTTATAAATACCAAGCGGTAGAGTTCAGTGGAGTAGCTCGTTATAACTTCCGTACCGGTTATGGTGGCTTTGAGGCAGGTATGAGCTTCCCTCTTATAGGGAGAGTTCGTGGTTATGTTCAATATTACCAAGGGTATGGTGAAAGTTTGATCGATTACAATTACAACAACAAGCGTATTGGCGTCGGGGTTCTACTAACAGATATTCTCTAAGCGATACGTCAGGATTTTTCGGGGTCCGCTTTGTGCGTCATTTTCGTGCCGTGTAAGGCGGATTTTTTTGAAATATCCTAAATAGTATCCAATACTTCTTTATAAGTTACAGTTACTTAATACTAACCTATGAAGAACCAGAAGATACAATTTACGATTGATGATTGGGTTTTTATTCCAAGTGAAGACAAATTTATCTTGGATGACGAAGAGTTTATTATCGATCATCGACTATCTAGATTGTTCCATTTTCTGTGTGATAATCCCTATACCGTCTTTTCTAGAGATGAATTAATAAATGAAGTCTGGAATGGCTCGATCTTAACTGATCAAGTCATTACTCAGGCGATATTTGAGTTAAGAAAAATTCTCAAACAGCACGGTAGTCATCCATTTGGGTATATTGTTACTGTTCCTAAAAGAGGCTACAAGTTAGATGCGGATGTTGAAAGAAAAGTCGAAAGCCCCGCACCAGTCGATGGCGGGAGGGTAGGTGCCGGAGCGCCAAGTAAGTCAGAGAATCCCCTATACAAAGATAAGACAACATCATCACAAGCAGGTAAAACGAGTGATACTGATAATGCTCGTTCATTAAGACCTATGCGACTTAGTGGGACACAAAAGCCCACCTATTTAAAGCACTGGGCCATAGCGTCTGTTCTGTTGCTTTGCCTAGTTCCAGGAATAATATATCTGGTATTCATCAATGGTGTGGAAAAAGAGGCGCATCCAGCTTCAACGATAGCACCTAGTTATTTGTCTTTTGAACCTCGATATATTTATGTAAAAGCTAACGAGGAGTTCCTAAGCGACCACCTTAAAGTGGGGATGGCTCGCAAGTTGTTGGATTATTTAAAGATCTATCGAGATTATAGGATCATCTATGATGGGCCTGCTGCAAAAGTCGCGGCCAACGAGTTACGTTTTTCGTCGATTGAACGAGGTGGTCATCAATATCTAGAAATTGAGTACTTTAATCGAGTATCAGGTGATAAACACCTAGATCGACGGTACAAGATTTCACAAGGGCATGTGAAAGCAGCAATAAAAAAATCGCTGACTGACCTACTTGAGTCTTTTAATATCTCGGTCGGAAAATCTCAGGTCGCCAGTCTGGTGGATGAGTTGCCTGATGATGAGAATGCAGTTTCTTCTATATTGGAGTCATTAGGTGCAGCTTTTCAGGTGAATCATGAGGAAAAAGCATTACAACTGATAGAGTTAGCGGCCCAACAAGCACCCGAAAATCAATACACCATCGCAACGGCTTATATGTTTATTCTATCGAAGATGTATATCAAACCTGATGGCAATAACATCAATCAAATAGAACAGCTTAATCAGAAAATGCAGCAGTCCATCAACCAGTTTTCTCAGGATCAGCAGCTTACACCTAGGTTATTGGAAGCGATGTCTATGATGGAGATGAGTAAAGATGAGCCATACAAAGCGAAGCAGTATCTTACAGCCATCCCTTACGACAGGCGTAGTATCATGTTTTACATAATTAGTGCCAAGGTAGCGGAGTCAACAGGGAATACATCTGCGGCGGAAGAGTTTTACTATCATGCGATCTTGGAAGCATCGACGGTACAGGTATTAAACTTGTCCGAAACGCTATTCTTTTATAGTGATCTATCTGATATTAGAGACAAGATTACCAATAATGTTACTGGTACTACTGAAACGTGGTAGCCAAACTGGCTGACACGTTTCAGTACAGGGTAGTCGCGCAATTAGTGTTTAATCCAACCTTGTGCTTCTTGATTGTTAGTAAAGTACTTCACCTCTGAACTGGTTGCGAATGACGCCAATGTAGCCGCTATTTCAAGCCATTTTTGATCGCCAAATAATGCGATTTTGTTTATGTCGTTACGATGCTTAATACTCAGCTTAATATCTTCCACAAATGCTTCATATTCCCAACCAGAGAAAGCAGTAGCATCAACAAGAAGGTTAATCTTCTTGTCCTCATTTTCCTTAATACTAGTTTCAATCAAATTGGCTACTTGAGTAACCACTTCCTTTGTTAATTTTCCAGTTGGCTTCAGCTTTAACATCAAAGAATCATGGTTTGCTTCTACATTGATGGTTACATTTGCTGGTTTCTGATTACACATTATGACTTTCTCTATAATAGTTAGTTTGATTTGCGTAAGTAACTTATCTAAATATGAAACATATAAAGGTGTTGCGTTGATAACCTACTTACAGAGCGAGGAAGATATTACTTTTTGGGAAATTGCTATACATAATATGACAATAAAGAAACGATAACTGTTTGTGAATTTTAATTAATCACCAGTAATTTTTATTGCAAAGTCAAGTTTGAAAATATACAAAACACTATCATAAGTCATTGTTTTTAATGTGTTATATTTACTTTATCTCAAGATTATGAACTCATTATTATATTGATTTATCACATCAATAGTATTCGCGCCGATTTAAGTCTACATAAAAACTACTATATATCGGAGAAATGATGTCTCATTCAAATGCTGCTATTTCGTTCAACAATAGCCAAAACCTTTCTTACTATATGCAATATGTCAATTCGCACTCAATATTAAAAGAGTGTGAAGAGCGACAATTAGCTAACGACCTATACTACAACAATAATGAAGATGTAATATCAAAATTAGTATTGCCTCATCTGCGATACGTTGTTTACATCGCCAAGGGGTTCGCCGGGTATGGTCTACCGTTAGTCGATATGATTCAGTCTGGTAATATCGGTTTGCTTAAGGCAGTTAAGAAATTTAACCCAGAACTGGGCTTCAGGTTGGTATCCTTTGCTGTTCATTGGATAAAATCAGAAATTACCGACTTTATTATAAAAAACTGGAGCATTGTAAAAATCGCCACAACGAAGTCACAGCGAAAACTATTTTTTAATCTGAAAAAATACAAGCAATCTCAAGAGTGGATGAGTGAGAGTGAGGCTGAAAATTTAGCCAGTAAGTTGAAAGTCAGCAAGAAAGATGTGCTGTCTATGGATGGGCGACTATCTGCAAGAGATTCCTATATTGACCCGAAAATAGGTGAAGATGAAGACCAAGTCATATCGACTGGTGAAGTGTTTGCCGAGCCACAACTCGATGTGGCGATTGAATATGAAACTCAAGATTGGGATAGGCACATTAACGATGAATTGAATGCAGGTTTGGCTAAATTAGATGCTCGAAGCCGAGATATTATCGTAAGTCGTTGGCTGTTATCAGAAAAAGTAACATTGAACGAACTTGCTGAGAGGCATAGGGTTTCAGCAGAGAGAGTCAGGCAAATTGAATTGATGACACTTGAGAAGCTTAAAGATTTGTTGACGCACATTCAGCCATAGAGTCCACAAAACCGACCGCGATTACCAGCGGTCGGTTTTTTTATGATTAGATGTTCACAGCGGGTATAAAAAAACCAAAGCGAACTGGCTTTGGTTTTCTCTGGTAGTGTTGAGTGATTAGAAGTGGAATTCAACTAAAAGGTTTACGCTATCTTTGACAATCGCAGTGTCATACTTAGTGTACTCCAAAGCAACTCGAGCTGGGCCTAAAGAAACGCCTGCACCAATACCACCGAATACGTCTGTAGATGTATTGATGCTGTTAGAGAATCTACCCATACCAAGACGACCATACACATCGAAAATTGCAATTGGTAACGTGACCTTACCACTTGCTAGCCATGCATTTGAGTAGATAGACGAGTTGTCAATTGGGGAGTTCGTATCAACAAAATCCGCGTATGCTAATTCGGCAGAGAAGAGTTTTGCAAAATTGTAGCCGCCGTAAATAGTGTAGCCATTATTAGAACCAGATACGTTAATGTCATCGTAACTAGAGTATAAGTAACCAGCACCAATATAAGGTTCTGCAGAAGAAACCGATGCTAGTGGTAATAATAGCAAAGGCAAAGTACGTAGAAATGTCTTGTTCATTATTAAGTTCTCTGTTTGTTAATGTTTAAATTTAGCGACTAGAATTAGAAGCTGTAAGTAACGCCTAATGCAGCGCCAATATCTAAATCTAAGCCATGATTCATATTTAATTCGGGATGGATCTGTGCATAAAGTTTCCAATCTTTTGCAAAGTTCAAATTCATGCCAATAGGAATACGAACGCCAAAATCATTATTCCAGTCGTAGTACGCACCGCCAGCTACATACCAACTCAAAGGAGCTTCTGCAGCTAGATTCCCCTTTAAAAATGAATAATCTAGAGCTAATCCATCATCACCTGCGATGAACTTTATTTGTTGGTTAAAGTCAACGACTACGCTTAGACCTTGGTCAAATGCCATACCGATCCCCACTTTTTTTCCAGTATTGGCATAGCTAATCATTGGTGTAAGAAGAAGTAATGTTAATGCTGTCTTTTTCACTTTTAATACCTAAATCAATTATCGACAATTCATAGGTAGGGTCGCCCAATATTGGAATTCAAGAAAAATAAGAAATATTTCATATTTTATTTTTATTATCTTTAAGGACGGTTGGATATGGTTTTTAAATCAGAGGCTTATAGAAAGAAAAAATCGCTATTTTTGTTAGTGGTTTTATTGAGGAATAACTCGCATAAAAAAGCCCCTTACAAAAGTAAGGGGCTTAATTGATCATCTAGGGTGGTAATAGTTAATGACTGCTACCTATTAGTAGAATAACACCATAAACATACCCATTAAGGTCAATAGGGTATTGGATACCGCATAAGGAACAGTGTAACCAAGCATAGGGATGTTGCTTTTCGCTTTCTCACCTACCATAGCGACTGAAGCAGTACTCGTACGTGCGCCACCACAAACACCTAGGTTTATAGCCGGGTGGAATTTAAAGATATACTTACCAATAAGTGGAGCTAATAGCATTGGAATAGCCGTTGCTGCCGCACCGATTAAGAACAGTTCTGGACCTACGTTTTCAAGGCCAGCCACAAAGCCTGGACCTGCAGAAATACCTACGATAGCAATAAAGACGTTAAGACCAACTGAGTTCATAAACCACTGTGTTGGTTCTGGAAGTCGAGCAAATGTTGGGTGAATTGAACGTAACCAACCTAATACCAAACCACCGATTAGAACACCGCCAGATACAGACAGAGTAACGGGTGCGCCATCGATATTAACAGCTAGTGCGCCTAGTAAACCGAATACTACGATAAAGAGACCAACCCAAACCATATCCGTTTCAGTTGTCGTTCTATCTACATGGCCTACTTCTTTTTCCATACGTGATGTATGTGTTTTAGTACCAGTAATACTTAGTACGTCACCACGATGAATTTCAGTTTGTGCTAGTAAGGGTACTTCTTGACTTGCTGCACCACGACTGATTTTGTTTAGGAACACGCCACGAGCGTAATCTTCATCTGCTAGTGAGACTAATGTGCGGTTAGCGAACTTTTTGTTGGTAACAACTAGGTCTACGGTTTCTAATGGCAGGTTATCAAGCTCCTCGTCCGCTACTTCTGTTAAATACTGTTGAGCGTGTACGAGTGCATCGGTATGACCTGTTAATGCTATAATGTCTTTTGCCGCTAGCGCCATAGTTGGCTCGACATCCACTACTTCACCATTGCGTTTCAGCTTCTCAATGAAGAGGCGTTCTGAGTGGTGTTGAGATTCGAATTCAGCCACTGTCATACCGTTGATATCGTCAGAGATCTCATAGGTACGAGATTCAGAGCGATGCCAAACACGTGAAATACCATCTTCTGGTGTACCTGCAGACATCTCTTTTTCGTAGTCTTTACAAGCTTCTTCAAGGTTAACTCCGAGTAGAGTTGGACCAACATAAGCTAGGATCATGCCAGTACCAATAGTACCGAACAGATAACAGATAGCGTAAGCCACTGGAATTTGGTCTAGTAGCTCTTTAGTATTGCTGAAACCAGATGAGTTGATTGCATCAGTCGCTAGACCGATAGAAGCGGAGATGGTTTGTGCGCCGGCCCAAAGGCCTGCAGCTAGACCAACATCGTAACCAGCAATTTTGGCACCAGCGTACGTTACTGCGAAACATAGAAATGAAATGACTACTGCGAATATCGCTTGTGGAGCACCATTTTTGGCTACACCTCGAACAAATTGCGGGCCGACACCATAACCTACAGCGAATAGGAACATCGTGAAGAACATTGACTTAACTTGTGAAGAGATCGAGATATCAAGCTGACCGATGATAACACCTGCGATTAGCGTACCTGTTACTGCACCTAAGCTGAAGTGACCGAATTTGATTGCCCCTAACCAATATCCCAAGCCCAGGGTGATGAAAATTGCCAATGCTTGGTGTTCACGGAACACTTTTACTACCCACATAGGCTCTGCTTTTGCTGGAGCTTTGATGCTTGTAGTTGAATGTTGAACAGCAGCATGGTTTGTAGTTTGTTCTTGAGCTTGAACATTATTGAACATGTCAAAGCCAGATACGCCGCTATTTGTATCTGTAGTGATATTTCCTGCCAGCATAAATACTGCCAACATACTTAGAAAAATATGCTTAATATATTTAGAAGGAGATAGCCTCATTAGAGTTGCCATTTTAACCTCTGATTACTTAGATTCCTAAATGCAAACCAAAGAACTCCAGAGCCCGGAACAAGAACCAGACTGCTTTGGTACGCAATAATTATTGTGATTAGAGTGCGAGGGGCTAGGGTTACTAGCCCCTCTTTGCTTGAGATGATTAACCGTGGTTAAACGTGCTTGAGCTTTCTTCGTCAACAGAGTTAACGATTGGGAATTTCTCAAATTTCTCGATTGTGCGTTTTAGATCTTGAACGAGTAGATCAACCATGTCGTGACTCACACCGTGACGAACTAGGATGCGCATAATGACCAAATCTTCGCGGTTTGAAGGCATGGAATATGCGGCAATTTGCCAACCACGAGCGCGGATAGCGTCACTTAGGTCAAACAAGTTAAAGCCTGCATCTACGTCCGCTTTTAAGCTAAAGCTCATAGCTGGAATACCACCGCGGCCATCGTAAATGATGTCGAATAAGCCCATTTTGCTTACTTCATCAGCTAGGTATTGAGCTGAGTTGTAGCAAGCGTCGTGGATACGCTTATAACCTTCTTTACCCAAACGTAAGAAGTTGTAGTACTGAGCAACGATCTGACCGCCAGGGCGAGAGAAGTTCAGTGCGAATGTTGGCATGTCACCACCAAGGTAGTTAACACGGAAGATCAGATCTTCAGGAAGATCGCTTGCTTCGCGGAAGACAACCCAGCCCACACCAAGAGGTGCAAGACCATATTTGTGGCCAGATGCGTTGATTGACTTAACACGAGGAATACGGAAATCCCACTCTAGTTCAGGGTCGCAGAACGGTGCGATGAATGCGCCACTTGCGCCATCAACGTGCATTGGTACATCAAGGCCAGTTTCTTCTTGCAGTTTGTCTAGTGCATCAGCAATCGCTTTTACAGGTTCATACTGACAAGTGAACGTTACGCCAAGAGTAGGAACAACACCGATAGTGTTTTCGTCAACACGGGCTAGAACTTCTTCTGGAGTCATTAGTAGACGGTCGCCTTCCATAGGAATTTCGCGTAGTTCGATATCCCAGTACTTAGCGAATTTGTGCCAGCATACTTGTACTGGACCGCAAATTAGGTTTGGTTTGTCAGTTGGCTTACCTTCCTTGCGACGCTTCTCGCGCCAGCGCCATTTCATTGCCATACCGCCAAGCATGGCCGCTTCACTTGAACCTGTTGTTGAACAGCCCATCGTGTTTTCAGGATCTGGAGAGTTCCAAAGATCAGCAAGCATATGAACGCAACGGTTCTCGATTTCTGCTGTTTGTGGGTACTCATCTTTGTCGATCATGTTTTTGTCGATGCACTCGTCCATGATTTTGTGGATGTTACCGTCTACCCAAGTTTGGCAAAAAGTTGCTAGGTTTTGACGAGAGTTACCATCAAGAATAAGCTCATCAGATACTAGCTGGTATGCAGCATCAGGATTTGATTCGTCATTAGGGAAAGTATATTTATCGATGGTTTTGTCTAATAGTTTGTTTGCAAAAACATCATCGATAGCTGCATTATTCTTTTCTTCAAAAGGCATTATATAGCTCCAGATTTATTTAATTGGATAGAACAGTAATATCACTGCGTTTGGTTTTTGAAAAAGCTGTCTCGCTTAAGTCGAATTGAATTATTACCAATTAAATGAATAAAACCATCAATAGAAAATAAAAAGACAATAATCATCGTATTATAAATAAATTGTTGCGCCAAATATCCTTTTTATTTGTCTCTCACTAGAGCCGCTGTGTGAAGTCCAATCATTGATTTACGGCTAATACTAGTTAATTTTGATACGGTCCATATGGTCTGAAATGGTTGGTTTTTTGGGCTTAATTTTATGAAAATCAATGGTTTGAGATTTATATGTAGATTGTTTTTATGTGAATTTTATTGGCTGTGGATTAATTTATCTTCAGTGGATATTAAAATGAATACCAAGTTGATTAATGAAAGTGCTTATAGATTTAATCTTAGCTATTACCGCTGCTTTCATTGTTTATCTATATCAGAAAGTAAAGTTATTTAAGTTAATTCTAAAAACTATAATGGTGTAAAAATGAATGATCATATTATATTTGACTACTTCTACATACCCGGTTTTATGGTGTTGGTAGCAGCGGCAATTGCAATACTAATTGTAGTCAAATACACAATAGGTGGACTATTGAGAAAAGGAAAGATCATGAATCCTTCATTAACAGAACTTTGTTTAGTAATTATTGTTACTGGACAATTACTACTAATAAAGGTGAGCTAAATGAAGTTATTTCGTGTTCTATTACCGACTGCATTAGTGATCGCTGCGGGGGCGACTTGTTATACGTCTTGGGTCGCCTACACCCAATCTCTTTGGACTCGCGATGCTAAAGTTCACGTTGAAATTGCAGAAGTAGCGCCAAAAGTCTCGGGAGAGATAGTTACCGTAGCTGTACATGACAACCAGTTTGTTAATGCTGGTGATTTACTCTTTGCTATTGATGATGCGGATTACAAAAACAGTGTTTCCCAAGCTAAGTATGCAATGTTGAAGGCGGAGGCCGAGCTAGAGCAATCGAAGAACTCTTACCGTCGTGATTCAAGATTGTTGAGTAAAAAACTAGTCTCTGAAGAGCAAGTGATCTCGGAGAAGCTCGCCGTAGCAGCTAATAAAGCCGCTTTAGAGCAAGCAAAAAGTAGCTTGGCTAAAGCAGAATTAGATTTAAGTCGCACTAAAGTGGTCGCACCGCAAGATGGTTATGTAACGAATCTTAACCAACGCCAAGGGAACTACATCAATAAAGGTGAAACCTTTGTTGCATTAGTCGAGAGTGACACCTATTACATTTTGGCCTATTTCACCGAGACAAAAGTAAAAGGCTTGGTTGAAGGGGCGAAAGCTAACATTCGTCCATTTTCATCCGATAAAACATTTGTCGGCAAAATTGAAGGTATTGGTCGTGCGATTATTGATCAGAGTGCCGATAATTCCGGATTAATATCAAACGTTAACCCAACAGTGCCTTGGGTCCGTCTCGCGCAACGCGTACCGGTGCGTATTAGCATCCCTAAAGAAGTCCTTGAAAGTGAGAGACTGATTGCTGGCACAACGGTTTCAGTGGATATTCAGTGATGTTAGCGACGATTGCTCGACAATGGACAAATCCAGAATCGGTGGCATTTGCTTTGCGGTTTTGCCTGGCTGTATTGATGACATGGGGTTTATCGCTGTTAATGGATTCTTCGGCCACGAGTACTTCTATGGCAACAGCCGCGATTATTCAAATCACTGGCAGTCGCGGAGCGAGTATCAAAAAAGCGGCGGCACGCCTTATCGGGACATTTACTGGCGGTGCATATGTGCTTTTTGTGGCCAGCGCTACGCTTATTGACTCTTGGTTGTTTAACTCATTCATTATATTTGGAGTGGTAACAAGTTTAGGTATCGCATCATATTTTCATGGACGTGTGTCCTACATGTTTGCCGTGATGGGGATTACCTTGTCTTTAGTGGGTTTCCCATTGGCAGCGAACCCTGACATGACCAATTTATTTGACCACGTACAGCTTCGTTGTGTTGGTATCTCATTTGGTATTTTAATGGCAATGGTCGCGGCTATGATCATTCCTTATAAAGATGACCAACATGAGTTGTTTTCTGTCAAAAATTATACAGAGAACTTTCTAAGCAATCTGTTTGTTACTGATGAAGATAATGCTACCAAACTGACACGTGCGTTTTTGGTATTTGTGAGCAAAAAGTGGCAGTTGGTCGATGATGAGATATATGGAAGCCGAAACGCTAAGGAGGAAAAACTCAACAGTCGTACTGCTTTTTATGACTCTATCAATATTGGTATCAAAGCCATCGAGTTAAAAAAGCTTGGTGAGGCCATAGCCATTCCTAATGAGGCGTGGGAGGAGTTGTGTAAAGCTAATTTTCGCGTTGATATCAATGAATCATGGATTGAAAGGTGGGGAATTAAAGATATTGACCTGGTCGAGGTGTTTAATGAGCAGGTCGCTTTATTTGCCACACAACTGGATTTATACAAGAGCGAAAACAGTGTATTTGACTACACCAATAAAGATTATGCCAACGATATAGGACGCTTTACCGATGGTTACGTAGTGCTCAACAATATGGTGAGAGCAACCATCACGCTGTTCACGCTTTCATTTATGTGGATTGAGCTGCAATGGGATAGTGGTATGTCGGCAATGATCATGGCTGGAATGATCATCTCGGTGTACGCTGCAAATCCAGGTTCAGAGCAGGCACAAAGTCCAAATATATATGCACAATTCTTAGCTGGTGGTTTTGCGTTTATTCTGACCTTTGGGGCCATGCCAATTGGCTCGCCTTGGATAGTTGCAGTAGTCGGCTTTACTGGCGTGTATTTGGCGGCTTATTGGTTTTGGCAGAGCAAGTCACTACTGAAAGTGGTGTGTATGGTTTCGTTGTTTTCATGGACGAGCCTTGTTCCGTTAACCAGTGCCCCAAGTTATGATTTTGAGAACTTTCTTAATTCTATCGTCGGTAATATCACTGCATTGCTGATTTTGTGGGGGGCGTTCTATTTAATCCCTGCACGTACGACAGCCACAGTGATCAAGAAAGAACTGAATCGATTTATTAATAAATTCAAAGTGACCGATATAGAAAAGAGAAAGTCTTTGAATGTAAGTAACTGGATCCTAGCATCCTATGCTTACTTAATTAGCATTTCAGATTTAGTGAGTATTAATAGACTGTTATATCTAAAAGCGCTACAGAGTGTCATTAACCATGAAGAGCTTGAACCTGAAGAGCGAGAAATTCTTCTTTCCTCAATTGATAAAAAATTCTTCGATCTGGGAAGTAATCAAATATTCTCAAACTTGATGGACTATAAGGCGACAACAGCTGCGAAACACAATTACCGTTGGTTCGTTCTGTGCGATAGATATAATGCTTTGAAAGCTCAAGGTCATTAGAAAAAATATAATTTAACTATCATTTTAATTTCTCAGTTAATTTTCTGAGAACTATATATATCAGAGGTTATGATGAAAAACATTCTCATAGGCCTAGTGATATGGACATTATTAGGTACCAATTATGCAATGGCAGAAGATATTAAATCATCGCCATTAAAAGTAGATGCTCAAGCTCCAGTACAGTCATTAGGGCTGGCAACACAACTTCGTAGCGGTTTTACTAATGATAAAACCGAACTGTTTGCAACGTACAACTTCGGCAGCGTTTGGATCACCAGTGATGATATCCAAATGGATTACTACCAAAATAGAATAACGACGGGGGTGCAATGGTCACCCGCAGATAAGATACAGCTTGAGCTACGCTATCAGTTTGCGTGGGCCCATAATAACCATTTAGATAGTTTGGTGAAGTCATTCCATAATGCTGCTGGACTGAAGCTTGATGGGCGTGACGAAGTCGAAGACGATAGCTTCAACGTCGATAGCGATACCTATGGTGTTCATAACAACAACTTTGAAGGCGATACGCTGGAAAGCGCCGTGTCGCTGTATCTTCAGTATTCACTTTATGAATCTGAACATCAGGCATTGGCAATCGGTGGGTCGCTATATTACAACAATAAAAGTGATTACGAATTCTCATCAGGTGGCTTTGAACAAAACTTACAATTGAATTGGTCATACGCAAAAAGTGGACACTCTATTTATTCGACGTTAGGAGTAGTTCATCATGCCGATAAAAATATTGATGATGATCTGTATTTCAAAGAATTCACTTGGGAAGGTGCAATTGGTTATGGTTATCGATTCCTTTCTAACCATGAAATTATTGCAGAATATCATTTATATCAAGGTGCGTTAAACCAGACGGCTTTTTCAGAAAACGTCAATGAAGCGACCCTAGGTTATCGTTATTATTGGGATAATACCATATTAGAAATATCGGGTACCGAGAACTTGTTTAATATGGATAACTCTACAGATATCGCCTTCACCTTAGGGGTGAGACATTATTTTTAAACTCAGTTAAACAAGGCTTAATTGACGTTTAAAGAACCTTCACTGTTAAGTGAGAACAAAGCATGAGAAATTAATCTCATCGCACAACATGACCACAAGAGAACTTATTATGTTTAAATATCTACTACCTGTTTTAGTCGTTTTTTCATCTGGCGTCTACGCAGAATCACTTCAGCACATGTCTGATGTGAACCATAACAAACAAGAAATGGCGACAGCAATGAAAGGCATCCAAGAAGTTAAGCTTTCTGATGATGTATATATTGTAAGTAATACTCAGAATGGCTTTACCATTACTGACAGTGTGGATGAACTTTCTGCAAAGTATCGTGATACCTACATTACGGCAGATCAAGCGAAAGCCAACAACTTAGAAAAAGTAAAAACATTCACTGTATACAGCGAAGCAAACTTTGAGAACCTAATTAAAAAAGTAGAGAGTCAAGTATCTAAAGATGCTCCTGATTTCTTTTCTGTAGACCTATATCAGAACAGCATCGGTGACATTGAAATCACAGATTACGTTGCTCGCGTTGTCGAATACAAATAATTTTTAGAAGAGGTTAGCCATGTCAATGCAACATACAAAATCAGCGACACATGAAAAAATGATGCGCGAGTACGGAAACGAAGTCGAGCACAAACACAACAAAGATCATTTAGCTTTCCAAGACAAAGAAAGCAATGAGCATCGTCATCTTCATGGTGGCCACAATGTGCATAAACCCACGCACCACCATCATAAAACAGCGCACCATAACACTCATAAGCGTAACCACACTGAAGCTTCTGAGGAATAAAAAAAAACCGCTCGATAAGAGCGGTTTTTTTTAAGTGATAAAATACTAAGGAGATTGGCGAATCAATGGGATTTCATTAACCCAAACTTTTTCGCTGGTTGCTTTTTCGTAACCATAGTCGTATAAAGATTTAAGAAATTCAGGGTCGAAAAACTTACCGTCCTGAGGCTTTTGAGTGTAATCCTCATCGACAAAAGTTAAGAACAACTTTGCGCCTATTTTTTTGGAGATGTACATTTCCCTAAACACATCACCTCTAGTTTGGGCGAGTATTAAATTATCTACACTGCGAGCTGCCAAACTGACAGTATCGTCCTCGATGAACTTGAACTCAGTTCTTAATCGTCCGTTACGGATGATGTAAATATGCGGAGGTTTTGCATATCCGAGTGCCTTGGTCACCTTGGTGAAATCAAAGCCCACTGGGTCGAAGAATAGTTGACTGGATAAGCCACCATCCACATGCATCTCTTCTAAAGACTGACCGTTGTACTTAACAGGAATGAACTGTGGGGGAAAGACTCCAGGTATGGATGAACTAGCTGCAAGAACCTGATGAATAATGTCTTTTTTATTGGGTAGATCACTGGTAGCGATACGTCCTATGTTCCAGATCATCTGTCTGCCAGAGTCAAAGTGAGTAGTACCAATCAACATACGTTTGCCCGATTGGTGCGCTTTTGCAATTTCCTCTATAAATTCATCATCAAAGGTTTTCTGAACCATTTTGTAGAAGTTGTCTCCCTCAGAGAATGCGTCTCCAAACAGAATCTTAAAAATACTGGTTCCACCTAACATCATGTCATCGTTCAGGCCTAACATGACCGTTTTGAGTTCGTCGTACTTGTCACCGCCAACGAAAACAAATGGAGCAATTAAGGCGCCAGCACTAACTCCCGTAATCAGAGAAAACTCAGGCAGTTCCCCTTTATCCTTCAAGCCATTAATCACGCCAGCACCATAGGCACCTCTAGGACCACCACCGGAAAGTACGAGAACATTGAAACGATCACCAATCACTTTTGGCGCATCTGGTGCGTTCTTCAAAAGGTCGAGGTTACCCTTATCGTCATAATTCTCCTTTAGTACTTTAAGGTTTTTCGGTATTTGGTCTCCCCAAATGCGATATGGTTCATTAATAAGGCTGACGGCTTCATCTCTGGGGCCGATTTTCGCCTGTAAATAGTTTGATTCATTAACACGAATGGTACTGTCGTGGGGACTGCTGCTACACCCAACGACAAGCGCTGTTAACACCAATATAATTGGTAGACGCATTGGCAACTCCGTTTGCTTATTACTATTCTAATTTGTTAGGGGACATTCTTTAGATTAGTACCAATATTCAGTTATTTACAAAAAATATTAGCTTGCTATTCACTGAATAGTGGTGATGACGATTTAGACAATCATATTGGGGTAGCCATGCGATCAATCAATGAATCTAACAACTTCATTTTTTTCACACTTTCTCTCATTCTTATTCTGATTATAGGTGCTCTTTCGCGTGAGCTCCCCGGCGATGATCTTGACTTTTTGTTGAAGCCTGTAGTGTTAAACAGTTTTGTTATTTGTTTGATTAGTATGAAGTTTTCAAAAGGTTGGTATATATACTTGGTTAGTGTCAGTATCATGATGCTTATTGCGATCCTTACTCACACCTTCTTTGATAGCGGACACGCAAATGTTGCGATGTTAGTACTGATGTTGGCGTTTTTCTATGGTGTGTTTCAGTCGACTGCTCATCAGATTTTGCTTTCTTCCGAGATTGACAACAATAAGTTAGTGGGTTCCATTGCCTTGTTCTTAGTGATGGGGCTTGGTTGGGCTGCGATTTATTTGTTGCTGATTAATTTTAACCCAACAGCAATCAATGGGATTGAGCACTCAGATAAATGGGGAAGTAACTTCTCAGTAGTGACTTACTTTAGCTTTGTCACATTAACCACACTGGGTTATGGCGACTATAGCCCTAACAGTCCACTTGCAGAGGTCGCGGTATACTTACAGGCGATTACGGGTGTGTTCTATATGGCTGTAGTGGTGTCTAGTTTAGTGAGCGCAAAGAAGGGGCATTAATTTATCAGAATGAAGGCCAACCCTCTCGTGGCGTTGGCCTTTTAGTTCTTAGTGATGAGCGTGTTTCTTCATGCCTGACATGACTTTTTTCACTGGCACGGTTAATACTTGAACTTCACCATTAGCAAAGGTCAGCTCAACATTAATGGTCTCACCTTCCTTCATTGGTTTCTCAACGTCTAGCAGCATTATATGCAAGCTGCCTGGCTTAAGGATGGTCTGACCGTTTGCAGGTACAGTAATACTCTTCACTTGACGCATCTTCATGACGTCGCCGTCCATAATAACATCGTGCAGTTCCACGACAGATGAAGCTTGTGACGCCGCTTCTACAATAACGCGATCTTTATCGCCAGTATTCTCGATGGTAGCAAACACGGCGCTGGTGGTGGCGTTGGGTGGCGTTGCACGTGCATATGCGTCGTTGACGTCAATAGCTGCGTGAGCCATAGATAGCGGTGCTAGAGCAAGTAGAGGAAGTATCAATTTGTTGAGCTTCATGGTTTAGTCCATTGTTGTCGTTAGTTTATCCCTGAGCATTGATGCGTTTGATGGCTTCAACGATAGGAGCAGGAGTTAAAGTATGCGGTACTTTTTCAATAAGCGTACCGTCTGGGCTTAGGAAATAGAAATATGAGCTATGGTCGAGGGTATAGCCTAGTTTGGAATCTTCCAGCTCTGTTTTGCGAAAGATGACCCCATATTTGTGAGCGAGTGGTTTAGTGACCTCTAAAGGTGCTGACAACCCCTCAATCATAGGATGGAAATACTGCGCATATTCAGCAGAGGCTTCTGCCGCATCCCGCTCCGGGTCAAGGGAAACAAACATGGGTCTGAGTGTTTGTTTGGTTTCATCGTCGATTTGATTCAACGCTCCAGCGAGCATGGCGAGCGAGGTAGGGCATACATCGGGACAACGAGTAAAGCCAAAGTACACAATGCGAGTTCTAGGATCAGCTTGATCAAAGATGGCGACAGGTTTACCACCTTCTCCAAAAAGTACGGACTCAGACACTTGCGCCAACTGATCCAATTCAGCTTGATGCAGTAATGACTCATTATGCTTGTCCACTAGTAATTTAGCACCAAAACCTAAAGCAAATGCCCCAACTAGTGCGCCAATCCAGAGTTTTTTCATCGTGCCGTCATCCTTACCGCTGCCTTAATATCGCTATCACCGTTGGAGACGGTGCCGTACCATGTCATTGAATCTTCAGCACAGACGGGCAAGATGATTTCGCCTTGGTACACATCAGGCTTGATCATTTCTAGCTGAAACTTTACCACTCCCATGTTCATCTCTTTTCCCTGCAATGAGATGTTCAAATTAGGTGCGTCAGACTCTGGCCAAAATACTTCGACCGTAATAGGTGTTAGAGGTGTGACGCGTGGTGAGTCTACCTTCATTTTGACTCCCTGCTGTTCGCACACTTGCTGTGAAAGCATGCAGTAATCGGTGAGATCAACATCAGCAGAAGGTTCGTGTTTTAGCAGGTTAGGAATAAAAAAACCTGCGCCTAAAGCGAGAGCGACAAATAGGACTTTTACTTTATTGTTCAAATTGTTAATGCCCCAAATCTTAATGTAATCGCATCCTAACATATTTTAGAATCTCGGCTGTGCGATGCAGCAAACTTTTACTAGAGGTTACCGAACGGCAGGACTACTCGTTGTAGAGAGTACTAAACTGATTGTAACGCTCTCGATTCAATCCCTTGTCGCTGTATCCTGTTCGCGATTGAGAACGGTAATGTAAAAGACCACTATTCGTGTCGAAATACAGTTCGACGTCGTCGTTGTACTTCATCGTCGGTGTGGTGAAAACAACATGCAGGTAGTTGCCGTCGTCTTCTTCGATCTTATTACCACCCATAGTGCTGAGCACAGAGACTACTTTTTGTTTGGCTGAGTCTAGGTCTTTGAAGCTCAGTGCATCCACTGATTTTTCTGGGTCATCAGTTTGTGATGAGACTGCATTAGGTGTGGAAGGCATAGGGGCGAATTTGCCATTGTGTATACCGAGGTAAGAGGGGGCATTACTGTTTTTGTAAAACATGTATCCAACGAGTACAACGAGTAGCGTGATAATGATTTTAGCGATCATGAATGTTCCTTATATTTGACTCAATCTTAGCAAAGCTTTGCCTTAGTATAATCCACTAATAGATATTACGTTGGATGTGGCTTTTACGGTTAATCCTTTGAAATAACGTGAAGTTCGGTATACCCAGTTGTTTTGTCTATCTCACGTTCGAACACCAGTTCTGGATAACAATGCACAATGAGCTCCGCTGTCGTATCAACGATGCTCTCCTCTAAGAGGTGTCCTCCCAATACATTGCCTTTGCTGTCAGCGACAGAAATGTGCACATGTTGATGCTCAGGCGTCAGAGTTCCCATCACAGAGACAATTTCAAATGGCTCAGAGCGTTTAAGAGTGTGCTCTGCTCCTGCTAAACGCATAGATATTTGTGACAGGCAACCGACGCATGAGGCAATGGAACCCGCTTGGATCTGGTGTTCAGCAACCAGCTTATGCAATGCTTGTTTCAAATCAGTTCCGCGAGTGAGGCGCACAGCAATTGGCGATATCGTCATTGTTCAATCCACGATTTGTAAAATCTTAATGTTACAGGTATTGATTGCCATAGTTAACGTTATGTTCACAAAAATAAGAGATATTAGAGTAAAACCTCCAAATTAGGTCTATGTTTATAGGTCAATCAGTAATATGAGTAACCCTATGTACCCTTTTTTCCGGTTGGCAAAAACCATTATTCAATCAAAAAAGCAGCCAACACTTTCCTACACACAACAAGATGAAATCCAATTTCGCTGCCACCCATGGGATATCGATCTATTTCTTGAGCTCAACAATGGCCGCATACTAACCTTATATGATCTCGGACGTACGGCGTTATCTGTAAAATGTGGCTTGATGTCGACGTTAAAGAAAGAACGTTGGGGACTAGTCGTTGCAGGCAGCTCAGTCCGTTATCGAAAGCGCATCCACATGTTTGATAAAATCACCATGAAAACCCAATGCGTCGCAACAGATGACAAGTGGTTTTACCTCGAACAGTCTATGTGGGTGAAAGGCGAGCCTTGCTCATCGGTTTTGATTCGAGCGGGTGTCACATCAAAACAAGGCATCGTTGCGCCGCTTGATGTAGTGGATGCCGCAGGCGTAAGTCCTGCAGACAACGAAACGCCACAATGGGTACAGGAATGGGTCGACTCTGAGCAGCATCGACCTTGGCCGCCATCTAATCTGGCCTAATTTATTGAATAGCAAAAAAAGACCAGCATTTGACGCTGGTCTTTTTCATTAACTGGCATCGGGTTGCCTTTCTGGCTCTGCGGCAACAAAAGCTGGATGTTCACAAAGTTTCGAACAAATTGATGTAATGATTGGAAACGGGCTCATGTCTACGCCAAACCGCTCTGCGTTGTAGAGCTGAGGGACCAGACAAACATCTACTAAGCTGATGCTATCACCGACACAATACTCTCCATGCACATCGATGAGCTTTTTCTCTAGTGCATGAAAACCAAGTTCAATCCAATATTGCATCCATTCGGTTTTACCCGCCTCACTCAAATCAAAGTCTCGACTGAGCTTTTGGATAACGCGTAGATTATTGATGGGATGTAAATCGATAGCGATGTCTTGAGCCAATGCAGTAACGAGATAACGTTCGCGGCCTGAAACGGGCGTTAACCGCGGCCGAGGAAAACGTTCGTCTAGGTAATCTATAATGGTGAGAGACTGATTCAGTACCAGTTTTTCACCATCAAAATCATTATCGACCAGCGTCGGTACTAACTCGTTGGCATTGAGCTCTGCATACATGGCGTGATGTTGCTCTCCGCCATCTTTAAGCAGATGAATAGGCATGGATAGGTAAGGTAACTGCTTCAGGTTTAAAGCAATTCGTACCCGATAAGAGGCAGACGAGCGCCAATACTCATACAGAACAAATTGAGTCATGGTTAATCCTTGTATGCTTCCACCACCTGTTCAATGGAACCGAAGATGGAGTGGCCGTTTTTATCGAGCATTTCCAACTTAATCGTGTCACCAAAATGCATAAACGATGTGCTTGGTTTTCCATCTCTTATGGTCTCTATCATGCGCCGCTCTGCAATGCATGAATAGCCGACGCCACCTTCTTCGATAGAGGTGCCATATTCTGTCCCTTGCTTGTTAGAGACGGTGCCAGAGCCAACGATAGTGCCAGCTGACAAAGGACGAGTTTTAGCAGCATGAGCAACCAATTGGGCAAAGTCGAATGTCATGTCGGTCCCAGCGTTAGGGTGACCGAAAGGTTCACGGTTGTAGACAGAAACAAGCGGTAAATGCACTTTGTTATCTTGCCACGCATCTGCTAATTCATCAGGCGTGACTGCAACGGGAGAGAACGCCGAGGATGGTTTCGATTGAAAGAAACCAAACCCTTTAGCGAGTTCTTGTGGGATAAGGCCGCGAAGCGAAACATCATTGACCAGCATCAGCAACTGAATAGCGTCAGAGGCTTGTGCGGTCGAGCAACCCATTGGGACATCGCCGGTCACAACTGCAACTTCGCCTTCAAAGTCTATGCCCCATTGTTCGCTTGCCATGACGATGGGATCTCTTGGGGCGAGAAATGCGTCCGAGCCACCTTGGTACATCAACGGATCAGTCCAAAAGCTTTCTGGTATTTCTGCTCCGCGGGCTTTACGAACCAGTTCGACATGATTGACATAGGCTGACCCATCCGCCCATTGATAGGCCCTTGGCAATGGTGATTCGCACTGGTTTTGGTCGAATGGCATAGCTTGAAGCAAGATCCCTTGATTGAGTCCCAAGTACACCTCTTCCAATAGAGGTTTGGTCTGTTGCCAGTTGTCGAGTGCGAATTGCAATGTGTTCGCGATATCAGGCACTGCAATACACTGTGATAAGTCACGGCTCACGACGACGAGTTGGCCGTCGCGAGAGGCATCTTTTAATGTGGCTAACTTCATATTATTTTCCTGTTTTCCAGCTATAGACGTACTGGTTATTCTCAACGTTTGCCGCTTCTGGGCTATGATGCAGCGCGTTGCGGGTATCGATCATCACTGCCACTTCATCAGTAAAGGTTTTCTTGGCTTCTCTTCCGGCTTGGAAGGCCTTCGGGTGTGGTCCGTGAGTAAAGCCTGCTGGGTGGAACGTCATCATCCCCGCTTCAATATTGTCACGGCTAAAGAAATCGCCCGCGTGATAGAACAGCACTTCATCGTAATCATCGTTGTTGTGATAAAACGGTACTTTCAGGGCTCCGGGGTCGCTTTCAATCGGTCTAGGGACAAAAGTACAGACCACAAAGCCGTTTCCAACAAAGGTGGTGTGTGCTGAAGGAGGAAGGTGATAACGGTGCGACATCAAAGGTCTAATATCACGCCAGTTGAGTTTTAGCACTGACAAATCACCGTGCCAGCCTATTGCATCCAGAGGGTTGAAGGGATAGGTGATGACATTCACTTTTCCACCACGTTTCAGCTGTACTTGAGTTTGATTTTCGCTGTATTGAGCTTTGAACTTGTCGTTAATGGCTGGTGGTTCAAGAACCGCAGGATCGAACACCGCGTGTTGACCGACGATACCCTTGTCAGGTAACGCATAAGCCGACCCTGTGTTTTCGATCATCAATAAGAACATTGGACTATGCGGTTCTAGGCGCCAATTAGTGGAACGGGGAATCAGGACGTAATCCCCGTCAGAGACCTCTAGATGACCATAGTCGCAATATAGGTCAGCGCTGCCTTGATGAATAAACAACAGCTCATCCCCATCAGCATTGCGAACGAGGTGGGACATGGCGTCTTGCAGTCGCCAGACTCGAATTTTACATTCGTTATTTTCCAGTACGGTGGGTATCGCCCATGGTGATGTTTGCTGCGCACTCTGTATATTGTTGAGGTTAAAAGCACGCGGTTTGAGCTCGCCTTCCCATTCTGTCCAGCCAGTAGGAGCATGTTGGTGATGGAAGTGGGTTGCGGGACCAAAGAACCCCTCGCGACCCGCCTCTCGCTCGTAGATGGCTTCTTCAGGAAAATCGGCGTGCGCCTGTTTGGAGTAAGTTCCCTCTCTGTGAGGGAACGTTGGCCATTTACGCATCATTAAGTACCCCGCGACGAATTTGGTCTTCTTCAATGGACTCAAACAGCGCTTTAAAGTTACCCTCGCCAAACCCTTCATTGCCTTTGCGCTGAATGATTTCAAAGAACACTGGACCAATAACGGTTTGCGTAAAGATCTGCAACAAGATGCCGTCTTTCATTGGAGCGCCATCGATGAGGATTCTCAAGTCTTGGAGACGATCAACATCTTCGCCATGGCCTACCACACGATCGTTAACCTTCTCGTAATAGGTATCGGGTGTTGGCATAAAGTCCATCCCACGCTCGCGAAGCGTTTGTACTGTTTGGTAGATATCATCGGTTGTCAGAGCGATGTGCTGAATCCCTTCACCGTTGTACTCACGAATGAACTCTTCAATTTGTGATTTATCGTCAGAGGACTCGTTAATTGGAATTCGGATTTTTCCGCAAGGCGCGGTCATAGCTCGGCTGACAAGACCCGTCAGTTTTCCCTCAATGTCGAAGTAACGAATTTCTCTGAAGTTACCAATACGCTCGTAAAATCCTGACCACACATCCATGTGTCCTTGCTTAACATTATGGGTCAGGTGGTCAAGTTCGTATAAACCCACGTCTTGTTCTGCCAATCGCTTGTCGGCATCGGGATAGAATTTGAAATCAACATCGTAAATACTGCTGCTGCCATAACGATCGACAAAATATAGTAAGCTTTCGCCGATACCATAGATGGCGGGAATACTGAGTTCCATTGGACCAATTTCGGTCACGTATTGTTGACCACCATTTTCTAAAGCATGAGCCATGGCTTTACCTGCATCTTCTACACGAAAGGCCATTCCACACACAGAAGGGCCATGCACTCTTGCGAATGCCTCTGCTTGGCTGTGAGGCTGTGCATTGACGATAAAGTTAACGTCACCTTGGCGGTATAGCCAAGCTTCCTTGGAACGATGTTTAGCAATTTCTGCAAACCCCAAGGAATCAAATAGACGTTTGAGATCGTTAATTCCGTTGTCGTCTGCTGCGGTATATTCCACAAACTCAAATCCGTCGGTGCCGAGAGGGTTAAAATTGATGCTCATGTAGGTTTCCTTTTGATAGTCATTGCGCTCCTTTTATGATGAGGAGCTTTCTATTGGTAAAACGCGGTTCCTCTATAAAATTTGGCTAATTAGCGAAGAAAAAGAAACTGACTCAAGGATTTAGCAAAGAAGGGCAGTGATAGTCGGTTTTGTAACATTTTTGCTACATAGTGGATTTTATGGGCATAACAGACACCAAGCGCAAAAATAACTAATTGAAAACTAAGAGAGGATTCTGCTGCCTGTGAGAGGGTTCACAATGTGCTACAGGGTGTAAATTTTGGCTAAAAGCAGTACAGCGAGCTTTACGAAGAGTGGTTGTTAGCATCTATATAAAAAAACGGAGCTAAATAGCTCCGTTTGAAGTGTGGTGATTATCGACTAAGCCAGTTTAAGTGTTTCACTGTTCAAACGATTCATATAGCTGTTTACAGCGAAGGCTAATCCAGCAACCGCAATAGCCCATAACCAGATTGGCAATACGCCGGTAGATAGTGCATAACCAATACAAGTTGCCACAAATACGCCGATGAAACCTGGGATCAAGAAGCTATGATTCAGGATGTATTTGCCGATTTTCGTTGTTCCAGAGCGGTCAAACGTGATGGCTGCCAAGTCTGACGGATAGAATGGGAAGAAGTAGTAAGCGTAACAAGCCGGTAGTACACCGATTAGTACTTCTGCAGGAATACCCAAAGCAAAACCAAGCGGTAACATGATGGTTAGAACGGCAGCTTGACTCTTAAGGAATACCGAAGAGGCATACATGGCGATAGCAAATGTCCAAGGATGAGTTTGAACGACATCTTCAACCAAGCTAATAATGTATGGTTTGTTGTGAGCAATGATGGTGTCACTCATCCAAGCAATACCAAAGATGATAATGACAGCGCTCATACCAGCAATAAACACATTGGTATTGACGATCTTCTTCGGGTCAACATTTGTGGTTAGCAAGATAATGGCACCAACCGACAGCATCAAAAATTGCAGTGCTGTGGATGTACTCACGCCATCAGGCAGTAGTCCTAAATCTTTGCCAAACATAGCAACGCAGATAACCGTTAGAATACCGAGCAAGAAGACTGTCAGTCCTCGTTTTGCTTTTTGATCTTCTTGTTGTCCAGCAGCACCTGTACTTGCTTCACTAGTATCAATTAATTGCGCTTTAAACTGTGGATCTTTACAACGTTCTAAAAACTCTGGATCGTCGTTAAGATCTTTACCACGCTTAAGGCTCCACGTCGCCGCGATGAGAACGCCAGTAAGAGTCGCCGGAATAGTGACGAGCAATACCTGACCTAAAGTAATGTCCAAGTTGTTAGTGGCCGCTGTCGCCATAACTACAGCCGCCGCTGCAGCAATTGGGCTTGCAGTAATACCCATTTGCGACGCAATGGTAGAGATGGCCATTGGACGCTCGGGGCGAATTCCACGCTTGATGCTGACATCATAGATAACAGGAAGCAGTGGGTAAACAGAGTGACCGGTTCCGACCAGAACTGTTAGAGAGTAAGTACATAGAGGGCCGAGAAAAACCACCTTTGAAGGATGCTTTCTCAATAAGATTTCAGCGTACTTTACTAGCAGTTTGAGGCCGCCTGTGGCTTCCAATGTAGCGGAAGCCGCAACGACAGCAAGGATGATAAGCATAACACCGATGGGCGGTTGTCCCGGTGCGATACCAAAGAAGAAGCTTAAAATGGAGACGCCCAGTCCGCCTAGCAAACCAAAAGCGATACCACCGTACCGAATACCTACAAATATTACTGCCAAAAGTAGCAGCATATGAACATAAAACATAACAACTCCTTTTTTATAACGACAGAGTTATAATGCGTATCAATGGCAAACCAAATACTGATCTGGGTAGGAAAAAGTTTGCATAATCTGATGAGAGTGTAAATTTCAAAAGTGGGTCACATTGTTGCGGGTTTGTTTACATATGTTATTGAAATAAAAGTGTAAATAAAAAAACGGACCTAATGTGGCCCGTTTAATGAAACGTTTGAGAGAGCACGTCTTTTGCGCTTTAAATGATGCCTTTCAGGGTATTACTAGCTATTTGCTACAACGAAATGCTTCACCGATCAGCGTGCTGCTATAAGTACCTTTTGTGCTAGATAAAGCGGCAGAGCTCCCACTCTTGTAACCAGAAATTCCTGCATTGCTGTTGTCGACAGATTTCTTAATGACTACGACGTTTGCACCAAGTGCATGCGCTTGATTTTTTATCTCGTTGCGGGCACCAATAATGATATCTCTATCGCTTGTTAAGTCGGCGGTAAACCAGTTACCTTGGCTACCATCAACTTCACCAAGAAACTCACAGTGTGCGGGTGCGGTATTCATAGCGCGGACGGTACTAGCGCCTTGATTCAGTGGTTTAGCTGTACAGCCAAGTAAAGTGGTGACGCAGAGGGTTAGTACAAGCTTTTTCATCATTACTTACTCTTTATGGTTAACTCTTTAGGGGGGGTGAATTACTCGCCATAATAATGATGAAAATAGGATGATCGATTCACTCAGTGTCGAATTAATTGGCGCTAAAAATATACCTTATGTCACGTAATCGTTTGCTTTTGTTGATAAAAAAACGGAGCTCGAATGGGCTCCGTTTTTCACAGGGGTGAGGGTTAGGCAACGATATCTTGTTCGTTGTCCTCATCCGCACCTATAAAACCACCAGTTTGGTGAGCCCATAGTTGCGCGTAGATACCACCGTGGTTAATAAGCTCTTGGTGAGAACCTTCCTCAATGACTTCACCTTTATCCAGAACAATCAAACGATCCATTGCGGCAATAGTAGAGAGTCGGTGCGCAATCGCGATAACCGTTTTCCCTTCCATTAACTCGTTGAGACTTTCCTGAATGGCCGCTTCTACTTCGGAATCAAGTGCTGAGGTGGCTTCGTCCAAAATAAGAATCGGTGCGTTTTTCAACAGTACGCGCGAGATAGCGATACGCTGTCTTTGACCGCCAGACAATTTTACACCACGTTCACCTACTTGAGCATCGTAGCCTGCGTTACCAAATGGGTCGGTTAGGGTATCGATGAACTCATGAGCATGAGCTTGGTGAGTAGCAGCCAAAAGTTCTTCTTCGCTCGCATCAGGCTTACCATATAAGATGTTGTCACGAATTGAGCGGTGAAGCAGCGACGTGTCTTGCGTCACCATTCCGATCTTGCTGCGCAGTGAATCTTGGGTAACTTTATCAATGGGTTGTCCATCAATACGAATACTGCCACCTTCAACATCGTGAAAACGCAGTAGCAAGTTCACTAAGGTGGATTTACCTGCGCCGGAGCGACCGACTAAGCCGACTTTCTCACCTGGCTTAATATTGAGGTTTAAATTGCTGATGACACCTTTGTTCTCACCATAGTGGAAGCTGACGTCATCGAACTCAATACCGCCCTGATCGACCTTAATTGGTTTAGCATTTGGTGCGTCTTGGATAGCGATAGGTTTTGATAGAGTTTTAATACCATCAACGACCGTACCCATGTTTTCAAAAAGTGCACCTACTTCCCACATGATCCACATCGACATCCCGTTAATACGCAGTGCTAAACTGATTGCGATAGCAATTGAGCCGACGGTAATCGCACTGCCCATCCATAGGTAGATAGAAATCGCTGCGATCGAGAACAGTAGAATGTAGTTGGCCAGCTGAACGGCAACGTCAAAGCCAGTTACCAAACGCATTTGACGATGAACGGTATCTAAAAAGCCTTCCATACCTTCTTCTGCATACTCAGTTTCACGACGGCTGTGCGAAAACAGTTTAACTGTAGAGATATTGGTGTAACTATCAACGATACGACCTGTCATTAAAGAGCGCGCATCGGCTTGTTCTGACGCTACTTTTTTGAGCTTTGGTACAAAGTAAATTTGGATACCAATATACGCAAAAAGCCAAAACAGCATAGGTAACATTAGGCGTAAATCAGCTTGCGCCAAAATCACCAACATGGAAGTAAAGTAAACGGAAACATAGATAAACACGTCCGCCGTCTTCATGACTGTTTCACGTACAGCAAGTGCCGTTTGCATCACCTTAGTAGCAACACGTCCAGCAAAGTCATCTTGATAAAACGATAAGCTTTGCTTGAGTAAGTAGCGGTGCGCTTGCCATCGGATAGACATTGGGTAGTTGCCGAGCAAGGTTTGGTGCGTAATTAATGAATACACCAAGATTAACGCAGGCATTACAAACAGTATCACCAAGCCCAACCACATTAGTGTTGCGCCGTTTTCATCCATAAAGGTTTCAGGATTACTCGAAGTCAGCCAGTCAACAAGCTCACCCATAAATCCAAAAAGGGCAACCTCGATAATAGCCACTGTCGTGCTGAGCAGCGCCATAAGCAGTAATGGTTTTTCAAAGCCACGCGTGTAGTGTCGACAAAACGCAAAAATGCCCTCAGGCGGCTGATCGGGTTCTTGCTTTGGAAAAGCTTCTGTGAAATTTTCAAAGCGCTTAAACATGATTCACCTAAATCGTTAGAAAGCCCGTGTTTCAACGTTAATTCGAGCTTTCGAGAAGAGACAAAAAATCCTCCAATCCGAGGATAAGAGTAATAGTAAGAGCGAATTTATAATGTAATTTTACATGGCGAAAGATCCATTTCGCAGGTTAGAACAAGAGAAAGAAATCTGAAAATTCAGATATGAAACAGTGTATAACCTTTAACCAAACTGCTCAACAATTGTAGCAATTTAACCGCAGAATATTGGCTGTGACTCTCACCTTACCGTTACCTTACTCCGCTGATGAAGTTAGGTTTACAATATAGGTGGCAGTGATTATTACTGTATTTTTTTAAATATCCAGTAATTAACGGTGGAGAGAAAACGAAAAAAACACGTATTCAGTAAATTAATATTTAACACATTATTTACAATTTAAAGATTGTTGCACGCAAAAGTAGTTAAGTGGACCCTCTATGAATCATGGAATGACAGTTAGTATCGAAACAGCTGAGCCGACGCATCTTAGTCGATCAGTTCAAAATGCCAATTGTGTGGTGATGGTACCGCCGAAAGAGTTTGGTTTTAATGCACAGACGGCAGCCGATAATGAATTTCAACACCAAGTTTCTCTTGATGCCGATTCTGTAAAGCAAAATGCAATGTCTGAGTTTAAAGCGATGGTCTCTGGCTTGCGCCGCGCTGGCGTTCAAGTGGTTGAGTTTGACTATCCTATGGATGCCAGTGAAACACCTGATGCAGTCTTTCCGAACAACTGGTTTAGCACCACCCATGAAGGTGCCTTCTATACCTTCCCTATGGCTTGTAAGAATCGGCAACAAGAAGTGAGGCCACAGGCGCTGATTGATAGTCTTGGAGCTGCGGGAAGAAAAGTAGTCGCTGTGGACTCGTTGACCAATTACATCGAGCAAGGTGCTTTTTTGGAGAGCACGGGTGTGATGGTAAAAGACCATGTTAACAAAACGATTTATGCGGCACTCTCTCAACGATGTGAGCGTGAAGCACTCGAAGACTACGCCAAGCGCATTGGTTATCATCGCGTCGTATCATTTCAAACGGCGCTGCCATCTGGGCAACCGATCTACCACACCAATGTGATGATGGCAGTTGGTGAGCACTTTGCGGTGATTTGCTCAGAAGTGATCCCTGAATACGAACGTCGATTTGTAGTGAAGTCTTTGGCAAACACAAAGCAGGTGATTGATATTACACTTGAGCAAGTTAATCAGTTTTGCGGCAATATTTTGCAACTTGAAACGGTTAATGGTGACAAGGTGATCGCGATGTCTAAATCCGCATTCGATGCGTTCAGTCCCGCACAAAAACAGCAATTGTCTACCCACGGAAAACTGCTTCCTTTTGATGTTTCTACCATTGAGAACATTGGTGGAGGTAGCGTGAGATGTATGTTGGGAGAAGTGTTTCTACCAACACGAGTGAAGTCTCTGTAAGCAAATTTCTTGCTATTTATTATCATAACAGCCGCGCCCTTAAAAAGGTTGCGGCTGTTGTTTATTCATAGTTTATGAATGTGCTTATTAGCGAGAATGACGTCCACGAGATGAGCGGTTTTTGAAAGCAGAGGCAGCTTTCGCTTGAGACTTCAAAATAGAATCAACCGTCAGTGCCATTGGTTCTTTAGGTTCTAATCCATGAGGAAAAGTACGCGCACGTGGCGGTAAATCGTACTCTTCAGTAGAGGCTCGAGGCATACGCTTAAAACGATACAGATAGAAGTTCTCCAACTTTTCTCGTGCCCACTCGGTCTTCTTGAGATATTTCATACTGCTAGCAATCGACGGGTTAGTATGAAAGCAGTTAAAGCGCATCGCTGTGTCAAGAATGTCCCACCCATAAAAGTCCACTAGCTCTTGCAACATTGTTTCTAATTTAAGGCCATGTAACGGGTTATTTTGTTGGAGTTCGATTCTTTCTTCATCTGTCATCATGGTTATGCCTATTAATCAAGTGTGCGGTACAGTGATACAACCTAGTTGTCAGCCCTGAGGTAGTAACTAGAAATGTTTATACAAGGTGGCTTTATGGCGGGCGATTCTAGCAGAGTATTACCCCGATACCTACGCTAATCAACAAAGCTATTCAATCTACTCACTTCAAACGCGACATTCTCAGCGCTACTATTTTGTAATACGACAGAAATGACGCCGCTGGGTTTATCTCGCCATATTGGTTTACCGTCGACGTATTTGACCCATTGTCGATTGAGTTGTTGCAATGGGACATAAATGGCGATGCTATCACCGATTTGATAGGCGTAAGAAGAGGCGGAGACGGTTTGTTGGAAGCCAATTTGGTCTATGAGCCCGATATGCAGCGCCTCGAGTTGAGGGGAAGTAAGCCGCTTTAGAACAAGCTCAATGGCTGCAGGAATACCCGAACTTAGCTGCTCAAGTGCAATGCTCTGTTCCGGTGCTTGCTGCCAAGTTTGCCATCTGTTGAGTGAAACCTGTTCATTGAAGGCTTGCTGGTGGAAGTTAAGAGGGACGTTCCAGTTCGTTACCAGTGAGTTGTGAATAGTACCATTGAGGACCAGCGTTACAGACACCTCGCCATTTTCAGCCCAAGTTGGCAGCATTTGTCCATTCCAATGAATAGTAAAGGCATCACCAACGCCTTTTTCAAGCCATGTGTTGGTGTCTTGTTGAATAACGACTTCCCAGCGAGTCCAGTGTGCTAACTGAGCTTTGATTTCGAGCTGACGATTTGCCATTAGTTTGGCGTGAAACTGCTTAACTTGAGGCGTTTTTTCATTACGATGCTCGTTGATGAGTTGTTGATAGTCAGCCAATGCGGGCTTAGGTTGGTAGCTGGCTTTAAGAAGGCCAAAGCTTTGCTCTGCTTCGGCAAACCAACCTTGCTGCTCGGGTTCATCAGTAAGAGAGAACCAATTAAGGGCAAACAGACCAAGACTACGAAGCATCGGCAGATAAAATGCCAGCTTTTCAATCTCCACCGCTTGCTGCTGCTCCCATGCTGGTTGAGATGCGATTGATAAGTACGCCAGCATCCACGGCTTGTTGAAGCGTTTTTTTAACCTATCGCCTAGTCGTAAAGCTCGAACCCAAGCGGACCAATCTGGCGCGGCGTGAGCCCGCTCAGTATAACTAGAGAGCATTAGCATACTTGCCACAAAATCACTTGCTTCAATGGCTTGCTCAGCGCTTGCGTAACTCGGTGTGCCACCGGGTTTATCCCAATCACCCAGCCCCAATCCTACTTTAACTTGCGGTGCCCCTTTTCGTATTAGTTGGATCACCTCCAGCATTAATGGATCCCACTCGTCCCAAGATTCAATACCCTGTTTATTAAACTCAGGCTCCAAAATCAGATAGGCTTGAGGAAGGTCTCGCAACAACGGAATCAGCTGGTTTTTGATCTGTTCAAGATAACGTTGACGATTGGCAGTGACGTAGTCAGGGCTGATTTTGTCACCAAAAAACCAGTAATTAATCATAGGAATATAACCATGCAAATGAGCGCCGCGAAGTAAATCTGTGCGCAGCCAGTTCCAATCGCTGTCCTGAGTGATCCACAAACTGACGCTGTTTACCCGTAAATCATTATTGGTAAGCGTGTGCCAGATTGGCGCGAAGTTGTTACCACTACCTACAGGGTTATCTAACAGCAACCTTGCGCCGACTCCCCATAAAAATGGCGTTGTTGATACTGTCGTTTGTTGTGCGAGAGGCAACATGAAGGTCATGGCGTTGATGCGCTGTTGCCAACTTCTCGCTAACAGGCTGTTGCGGCTGCCCCAACTAGAGTTCAATTTACCCTGTATGTCATTGATAGCTCGTTGGGCTAGCGGTAAACGGTTGGCGCGAATGGCTGCGAAAGCCGCCCCAAACAATGCCTGAATGTACCAATCTGCATCGGCATTCTGAGTATCTTCTGCAATGGAAAGGTAAAGTTGCAGTGCTGTTTGGGGTTGTTGAGCTAGCTCTAACAAACTGTATGCGGTCAGAAGCTGTCCGCGAATCGCCAACGGCGCTTGCGGATGTGTGGCATATAGCCTGGCGCTAGTGTTTTGAAGTTGCTGAATATGATTTAGGTCGCGTAGCTTAACTAGAGTGAAGAAGTCGCCAAGTAACGGATCATTTTGATAGGCTCGCAATAGTGCAAATGCCGCCCTTGCTTCTAATTGGTGCACGCTAAAAGGGTTACTGGCTAAATATTCGCGATACAAGGTCATCGCTGTTGTCCAGTTGTTTTCTGCTTCTGCAATACGCGCTGCCAAGAATAGTGCTTCTCCTGAATAAGGCTGTGGCAACTGGTTCAACTTTGACTTGGCTTGTGTGACTTGTCCAACTTGAACCAGTTGAATTCCTTGACCGACGATTGCTTGGGAAGCGTTCATGGCTTGGCTACTACCCATGGTGAGTAATAAGGTAAGCAATAACGTAAGTAACCACGGTTGCCATGACGCCAAGTTAGCGTTCCGAGTTAAAGTCATTAGACGGCTCGGCTTCATTGGATGGGCCAACATCAATGGTCTCAAAGTAGTCTAGATTACTGCGAACCATTTCGATGTGAGCAGTTTGTTCTGGAGTCATCGCGCTGCTATCTAGACCATCAAGGCTTTGCTTCATGCTTAATACGATCACTTGTAGGCGAGCGGCACTGTCACTGACATTTTCTGCAATGTCGCTGAGTTCATCACCGCTCCGAGTCTTCACTTTTGTCGTTAGCTTACCTAAGGAGATGTCGACCAGAGCTTGTCGAATCCGCTCTACTGGACCATAAAGACGGTAGCTGAGCCAGCATCCCGCCCACGTTGCCAGTGCTAATTGAAGTAACAGTAATAAAATCAGCCAATTACTCATGGCTTGGTACATTGAAGGCATGGAGTTAGCTACCGCTGCAAACTCTTCGGGAAGCAACTGAAACGAGAGCTGTTCAGCGAGCACATCGAGCGTTTGAGAGTAAAAGAAATAGAACTGAGCAGCGTTAATCGCGGCACTGAGTATGGCGATGAACAGCACTCGCCAAATCAGTCGCCGAGATAATCCCACCTTAAAACTGTGCGTGATGGATGTTAGGCGCAAGAATTGCTGCATGTTCACTCTCCCTCGGATTTTGTCATTAAGAGTCTAGGATGGGCTTAAAGGTATTTCTGCAAAATTCGTTGGCGGTCACTCTAAAGAAAGCGTTAAACATCAATATGTTTTATAGTGAGATAGCAATAGTACTCAGGGAAATAGACAAGTTGGGAACAAGATGACGCCAGAACAAATAGGGAAAGCTTACGATCAGATTACTCACCTGTGGTTGAGTGAAGAGTTTAATCTCGATAATGGCATCGAAGCTCATAAACGAGCGATTGAGTTTATTTCGTCTAGAGGTAAGGCGCTCGATATCGGTTGTGGGTGTACCGGACGATTTATCAATCTGTTGCAACAAGTAGGGTTTCAACCTGAGGGGATGGATATCTCGAGTAAAATGATTCAGCTTGCTCGCGAACGTCATCCAGATGTTCCCTTTTATCATCAAGACATCTGTATCGCTGATCTACCAAGTAACTATGATTTTATCACTGCATGGGACAGTATTTGGCATATTCCTCTAGAACAGCAAGTCACTGTTATAACGAAGATTATTGCTAGTCTAAATCCGGGCGGTGTGTTTGTTTTTTCTTTTGGAGGCACACAAGAAGCAGGGCAGCATACTGATGATTTCATGGGGCCAGAAGTGTATTACTCGTCTCTTGGGACTAATGGCTTTTTAGAGCTTTTCATTAAACTTGGCTGCACAATTCGTCATTTGGAGTTCGACCAACACCCAGAGCTTCATACCTACCTTATTGCTGAAAAGCTGACCAAATAGCCCTCGTTACTTCTGGCATACGCTAATGCTGTTATTCGCTGCTCTCACTAATGCAGATTGGTGGGATAAAGCACGTCCAATGTCAATTAGTTTGTATTCTAATGATTAGAGTTCATTGCTTTTTATGGCTGATTTTAAGTGTTTTCTAATTTTCACTATGAAAAATTGAGCTATTTGAATCATTTTTGTGCGTGTGATAGCATTTTGTCCGAAATAAATTGTTAGAGTTCTAATTAAATGGAGGGCGGTTTCTAGTTTTTTCCTTTTCGAGGAAAGCAATTTGGACACGTAGTAGTAGTATTTATGGACAATGCATTAAAGAAGTACAGTATCGAAACCACTGACTATCAAGTAGGTCAGGACAACATTCAAAAGTGGGGTTTCGATATACACAACCCCGTATTCGGAACAAGCGCAGCGCTTGTTATTCTCAGCCTAATTTCCCTTCTTATCGTCGAGCCAGCAACCGCACTCAACGCTCTCAATGGTCTTAAAAATGGCATCATTAATGACTTTGATGTCTTCTTCATGTGGGCAACCAATTTTTTCCTATTCTTTGCCGTCGCGTTATTGATTTCTCCTCTTGGGAAAATTCGTATCGGTGGTAAAAATGCAACAACTGACCATTCAACCATTTCATGGTTGGCGATGCTGTTTGCGGCTGGTATGGGTATCGGCTTACTATTTTGGGGAGTGGCGGAGCCAACGGCTTATTTTACTGACTGGTGGGGAACACCACTCAATGTAGAGCCCAATACGGAAGCAGCTAAATCACTTGCTATGGGGGCAACGCTGTTTCACTGGGGCATCCATGGTTGGGGTATTTACGCTATTGTGGCGTTATCACTCGCGTTTTTCACCTACAACAAGGGGTTGCCTCTATCTATTCGCTCAGCATTCTATCCAGTATTCGGTGACCGAGCTTGGGGTTGGCTAGGCCACGTGATTGATATCATGGCGGTGTTGGCGACTTTGTTTGGTCTAGCGACATCACTGGGTTTAGGTGCTCAACAAGCGACAAGTGGCATCAACTATGTATTTGGTCTAGACGGTGGCATTGGTATGCAACTGGCGGTGATCGCGTTTGTTACCTTAATCGCGGTTATGTCAGTGGTGCGTGGTATTGATGGTGGAGTAAAGGTTCTTAGTAACATCAATATGGTTGTGGCCTTCTTATTGCTGATTTTTGTCACGGCTGTGAGTCTGGATGTCGCTCTGCCGTCAATCTGGAATACAACGCTTGGTTACGTAGAAAATATCATTGCGCTCAGTAGTCCTCATGGCCGTGAAGACACTGTCTGGATGCATGGTTGGACGGTATTCTATTGGGCGTGGTGGATTTCTTGGTCTCCATTCGTTGGGATGTTCATTGCTCGAGTCTCGAAAGGACGTACGGTACGAGAGTTCTTGTTAGCGGTTATCTTTATTCCAACTGCAGTGACGTTAATATGGATGTCAGTATTTGGCGGGATCGCTATAGATCAAGTGGCAAATGATGTAGGTGAGTTGGGGGCGAATGGTTTAACCGACATTTCATTAACGCTATTTCACGTATACGATGCTTTACCATTTGGTTCTATTTTGTCCGTGATCTCCATTGTTCTTATTTTGATTTTCTTTATAACGTCTTCGGATTCTGGCTCGTTGGTTATCGATAGCATCACTGCTGGCGGCAAGATTGATGCGCCAGTACCCCAGAGGATATTTTGGGCGTGTATTGAAGGGGCAATTGCAGCAGTAATGTTGTGGATTGGCGGTAAAGAGGCGCTTCAAGCATTGCAGTCTGGCGTGGTGGCAACGGCTCTGCCGTTTACTTTTGTTCTGCTATTGATGTGTTTTAGCCTAATAAAAGGTTTGAGGACGGAACAAGCACTTTATTCGTAAAATTGCTTAGTTAATGAAAAACAGGTGCTCTGAGAGCACCTGTTTTTCGTTCAGGCTGGTCTGTAAGTGCCCGCCTGATTAGATAAAATAAAAATAAAGCGATTGATTGTCATACACTATTTCAGTTTTATTCCACTCTTATTGTTTAGTGATAAATCTTATCTTCGTCCTCGTTATTATACGCCAACGTTTACACATGAGTTGTTTTCCCTAATGTTGCCAGTAACGAGGATCTTACCGTGAGAGCTTCCCTCTCTATTATTGTTTTGACGGTTTCAATCGCTTCAAGTCAAAGCGTTGCTACTAGTTTTACCGATCCAGTTGATCATCAGTTTGATATGGGCGAATACCTAGCTGAAAATGCTTATGGTTTTTTGCCTGTACCAATACTCGTGACCGAACCTGCCGTTGGGTATGGCGGTGGTGTGATGGGAGTATTCTTGCATGAATCGGAGGCGCAGAAAGAAAAGCGTAGAAAGTTGTCGATGGCATCGGTAAATGGTGGTGCACAATTGCTAACGCCAGCTATCACTGTAGGTGGTGCTTTTGGGACAGATAATGGTACTTGGGCTGGATTTGTGGGTCATCGGCACTCATGGAAGCGTGACAGTATCCGCTATCTTGGTGGTGCATTTTATGGTGACGTGAATATGGATTTCTATGGTAGCGGTGAACACGTCAGTAAGTTTGAGCTGAATATGAAAGGGTATGGAGAACTACAGAAATTGCAATTTAGAGTCGCTGACACGCCATTGTTATTAGGGATCTCACAAGCTTTTATTCAATCTACGTTATCACTAAATTCCATCGAACGTCAGCATGATCGTCATCGGCGAGAGTTCCATCCTTCATTAGATTCTACATTTTCAATGCTGGGGTTATTGGTTGAACATGACACACGGAATAGCTTCTTATACCCCTCTGCTGGTGGGGATTACAGTGGTGAATATCGCATGTTTAGAAAGAGTTTTGGTAGTGACTACGATTTTGATACGTTCACATTTAAAGGGATACACTATTTTCCAATTAAAGAATCGTGGAACCTTGGTTTCAAAGGGCAATACAACACGCTAAGTACCAGTGAGCGTTACTTACCAACACCTGTATACCCTGATATCAATATGCGCGGCATTGCTAGAGAGCGATACCAAGGTGACACAACAGCCTCGTTAGAAACCCAATTAACTTGGCAAATGACTATGCGTTGGTCAGCTTCTGTTTTCGGTGGATTAGGTACCGCCGTTGATGATGGCGACTCGATTTTTACAACCAATAACCATTATAGCTATGGTGTTGGTTTTCGTTACCTTATAGCCCGTCGCTATGGCTTGCGTGCAGGGATCGATGTGGCTACCAGTGAATCGGATAACGCCATTTATTTTCAAGTAGGCACTGGTTTTTAGTAGTGATCGAACAAGGGGACATGGTAAGTCCCCCTTGTTTTACTTGATTAAGAGCGAGCGAACTTCATCCGTTCCAAAGCGACAGAGCCACCTACGTTTGGAAGCATAAATGGTATGGTGACCATAAAGTAATAGAACGCCAATTCCCATCCTCCACCCGGTAAAATCCACGTATAACCAACGGCAAAGTGTCCACCCACTATCTGGGCAACAATCAGATATCCTGCTGACATGAACGCTCCAAACCGAGAAAGTACCCCTAGTCCCAATGAAATAGCAGTAGCCAGTTCAACTAGGCCGCCAAGCACAATCAGAATATTGGCGGTTGAATCCGTTAATGGGTGTCCAACCACTAAGTTACCAAATCCGTTGGCAAAAAAGTTAACCAAGCCAGCGTCGTGGGAAGAAACAAACAGTTTTTCTGTACAGTGCGTTAACCAGTTCATACCGATGAATATACGCAGCATACTTAATGCTGTTTCTGTCGGACCTTCTTTGATAAAGGTACGTCGCAGGACTACAACACACTGTGCGAGCAACGGCAGATAAGATATTGCCGCTATCCAACCAATCATTGACCAATCATGTTGATCAGCATTTCTAACGACAATGGTGGTAAAAAATAGTGGTAAAAGAAAAGACAGTGCGACATTCTTCCTATTGAAGTAGGCAGTTACGGGAATCATTATTGCGGCGGCAATGGTAGCGACTTCAGACCAGGTACCATCGTAAAGATCGGCGTTAATGATGGCACTTGCTGCGGCGAGTAATCCTGTGAAAACGATAATATTTGCGTAGTTTTTGCTTTCCATAATCGTACACCTTACGTAGCCTTCGTCGTGACTGGCAAAGGCCACAAATATTGAATTTCGGAGTTATTGGTATTGTTCGTTGTTGAGTAACTTCACCTGAGTACTTTGACTTTGAGTGACCATCCAATCGGCAACACTTGGCTCCCAGCGCACTTCAGGTGCACTGAAAAAGCCTCTTAAAATGGAAAATACAATAGCCTCGTCCACCAATTTCCTGCGACTTCCGGTACCTAGTTGGAGAAGTTCATTCGCCTGAGTGATCAGCACCTCTGCTTGTGAGGCGATCTGCGATGTGTCTTCTAACAAGCTGTTGAAATTAAGCTCATAGGTTTCTTTTTTAGTACGCCATGCTTTTTTTGCACTGGCGGTGGAGAACTCTTTGAGTGGCAAGGCGCTCCAACGTGGATATCCAATTTTCTGCAGTGGTAAGAAGGCATCCTTCTGCCATCTCATCACGTCTTGAGATGGCGTACTGTTTTCTGCCGAATCTGCTAAGTCGAGCAGATAACCGATGATATCGAGACTCTCCGCCATGGCTTTTCCGCTACCTGTGACAAACACAGGAACTTGCTTACTGCCGATGATGTTTTTTGTAGTTGTGTCGTCGTCATAATCTAGTGTGACAATATCCAGTGATAAGTTGAGCATTCCTGCCACGTAGCGAACACGTGCACTGAACGGGCAATGGTCATAGATATAAAGCTTCATGATGAATACCTGTAATAAGAGTAGGCTTGGTTTTGACTTAGTTGATTAACGCGCCGCCATCGACATCAATAATGGCGCCAGTCATATAGGTGTTTTCGATAGCAAACAAATACGCTTTTGCGACATCTTGCGCTTCACCAACTTTGCCAACAGGTAGATTGTTCTTGGCATTTTCGTACATGGTATCGCGGGTTGTTTGATCCATTCCTTTGTATGCGGTGGTTTTTGTTAAGCCAGGGCTGACGGCATTGACGCGAATTGGCGCTAGTTCTCTAGCCAAGATCTTTGTCACCGCTTCTAGTGCGGCATTCATTGCGGTTTTTGCATAAGTGTTAGGAACGACTTTTCGAGATAACATGCCCGTCGTAAACGTAATGGTGCCGTTTGGCTTGATAAAGCGAGCAGCTTGTTTTGCAGCGTTGATGGAGCCCCAGAATTTGACGTCAAATGCTCCTTTAGCATCGTCAATGGCTACATCGGTTACTTTGCCTGCAGGCGCCGCTGATCCTGCAGTGACAATAAGGTGGTCGAAAGCACCGATGGATTCGAAGTAGCAGTGCATCTCTTTCTCGTTGCTGATATCTAGACCAGTTGAGCGACTAGCAACATGGACGATATTCTCTTCGTGATTAACGAGCTGAGCGATAGCTTCTCCAATACCTGAGGTGCCACCTAGAATGACGTAAGTTGTTTTTTCGCGGTTCATTATTGTTTCTCCCAATTCGATGACTTCATTTGATAACGCCCATTATATTTATTCGACTTAGTTTTATAATTGGGTAAAATACGAAATCATTATTCGGATTGGTTAAATAATGGAGCGCCTATGGATAAGTTTTCAGATATGGAGATGTTCGCGAGCATTGTTAAGCACCAAGGGTTAGCGGCTGCGGGCAGAGACCTTGGATTGTCGCCAGCCTCAATGACGGCTAGGCTTCAGGCTTTGGAGGAGCGTTATGGCGTTAAACTGCTTAATCGAAGTACTCGCCACGTATCGTTAACTGACTCAGGAGAACTCTACTACAAAGCTTGCTTGGATATATTGGATAACGTCAATGAAGTGGAAAATATTATCCAAAGTGGCGTTAAAGAGGTAAAAGGCGCGCTGAGAGTGTCTGCGCCAAAAGACATTGGCAAACAATACATTGTGCCCATTCTGAATGAGTTTTCAGAACGCTATCCTGACGTCATTCCTTATCTCTACCTCAATGACCACCTGTCGAACGTTAACGAATCGGGTATGGATATTGTCATTCGCTATGGGGAAATGGCGGATAGTAACCTCATCTCTCGCAGATTAGCGTCCAGTCGCCGTGTGTTGTGTGCCTCGCCAGAGTACCTAGCAAAGCGGGGGACTCCTATTACCCCTCAAGATTTGGTTGGGCATGATTGTTTAGTGATGTTGCGTCATAACGAAGAGTTAAAGACGTGGCACTTTCGAGAAAATGACCAACGAAAATCCATTACGGTAACGCCCAAACGTTTTTCAGATGATGGTGAAGTGATTCGTCGATGGGCGTTAGAGGGAGCGGGTATTGCTCTCAAGTCACTATTGGATGTTCAGGCAGACATTAACCATCGTCGTTTGGTAACAGTGCTTAACGGCTATATGAAAAACTTCAATGCTTCGACAACGGTATCAAGTGCGGATTTGAATGTGGTCTATTTGAGTAAAAAATACCAACCCAAACGCATTCGATTGTTCTTAGACTTTTTGTTCGAACAGTTCCCAGATCTAGTCAAGCAATCTAGCGATAACTGAGGATTACGGGTGATGATCGTGTAACGATAGGAACGACTTGGTTCCTATCGTTTGCGTCTAGCTATCAATCCGTATGAGTCTCGCGCAGCATCCATTACCGTTAGTATTGTTCGAAAGTGTAAATTGCCAGCTATAGCTTTCTGCGATCCGATGAACAATCAGCAGCCCCAGCCCATGCTCAATATCGTTATTATTGTTCAGTCCACAGCCGTTATCAGTAATGCAAATTTCCTGAGATGAGATACGGACGGAAATCTCCCCATTGGCTGTAAAACGTATGGCATTGTCTAGTAAATTTCCGACTATCATTCTCACGGCTATCAATGGTAGGTTAACCGCTGTCCCTTCTTCGATCTGCACCGTTACTTTTGTATCTTTTGAAGCACTTGAATAGTATTTTGCTAGCTCCAAATCTTGTTCATTGACTTTGGTCGATAAGCTATCGGGACTCGCATTTTCTTGCTTAACGATGTTTAGTAGCAGTTCCACGGTCTGTTGCATACCGTTTGCCGCTTTGAGTATGCGTTCACGTTGCTTGGTTTGAAAAGCCTCATCTTGTTTCATTGCCTGTAAGTTGGCGGCACCCAATACAACGGCAATGGGCGTTTTCAACTCGTGGCTCGCATACTTGGCAAACATAAGCTCTTGTTTGGCGACACGCTCTTTCATTTGCGTGTAACTATTAAGATGCTCGGTGAGTGTTTGCAGCTCTAAAATTGAATGCTCTGTGATAGAGAATGCTCCGACTTGGTTACTTGCGAGTTGGTGGCTGAGGGATGAGATTGGCGACATTAATGTGTCGAAGACCCTTTTCAGCGATAACCGCAAGACAAAAATCAGAAAGACCATCAGTAGCATTGAAATGATCATCAATGTGTCCCAAGAGTCATCTCCAAAGTCCATTGCTCTCGAATCAATGGTGAGGTAAAGCGGGATAGTTTGCTCGTTAAACTGAAACTTGGTGTGATAGACCAAAAAGCCATCTTCGAGGAAGGTATTGTATTTCGTTACTTTTCCTGATGGGAAAGGTCCTTGTTGTGCGATTCTTTTCGGTAGCATATTAGCATCAAAATACGCGGTAACGCTTTTACTGAGCTGAGCCTGATTTACTTGGCGAAGTTGATAGTATGATTGGGCTATTTCTTCAAATGACACTAAGTGATGTTCGATCTGGTCGTCTTCCTCTAAGGCCAAGTGAAGCGAAAAGGCAAAGAAAACCAAAAAAGAAGTGACCAAAGCGATAAGAGAGAAGGTTCGCAACAAGCGAGCTTTGACTTGTTTTATGGAGTAATAACTAGGTTGTGACTTTGACCTTTTCATCATTGAATTACCAGTTTGAAGCCAAATTTAGGTACCGTCATCAGGCATGGAAAGTCGAACGGCTTATCTAAGACATTCCTCAGTAAATAGATATGACTTCGTAATACGTCTTTATCGGGCACATTTTCCCCCCAAAGAGTCTGAATTAATGACTCTCTCGATACCACTTCACCTTGAGCTTTTACTAGGGCTACTAGTATTTGATAGGTCGCTGGGCTTAACTCTATGTTTTCGCCTTGTCGTGTCACTTGATGGCTTTTTTCATCAATAACAATATCGCCAAATCTAAGCATGCTTTTGGCAACTTGACCACGATAGCGCTTAATTAGCGCGGTAAGTCTGGCTTCGAGTTCAGGAAACTGGAACGGCTTAGTGAGAAAGTCGTCAACTCCAGAATCGAAACCGGTCAATAAGTCAGATTGTCCATTTAGTGCTGTCAGCATAAGAATAGGTGTCGTGCAGCCTTTAAGGCGCAGTTCTCGTGCTACCTGCATTCCATCTTTTTTGGGCATCATTACATCTAGAATAATGGCATCGAAAGCATGAGATAGAGCAAGCGATAGGCCTAACTCACCATTGCTTGCAAAGTCCGCTTCCGCTTGTTTGACTTCAAGAAAGTCCGCCAATATGCCTTGTAGTTCTTCATTGTCTTCTACGACTAAGATCTGGCTTCCAGATAACACACTCATACATGTTTCCAATTCAATAGCGTGAATTGATGATAGCAAACTTGTGTCGATTTTTTGTCGAAACGCGATTGCTAAGTGGTAAAACAGCTTTGACAAAAACTCGACATCGACTCCTGCACACTGCTCTTATTTACTAAGGGAGTGTGTGATATGAAAACACCAAAATCATTAGTTTGTTTGGCTTTAAGTCTGGTGGCGCCTTGGGGTCAAGCCATAGAACTAATTGGGCAAACGGTCAGTTTGTCATCGGTAAATGTGGTTGCCGAAGTCAATGGCGTGATTGAAACCATGAACGTAGAGGTCGGGGATAAGGTTCAGCAGTACACGGTTATAGCTGAAATCAAAAAGCAAGACTTTCAGTTTGAACTAGCTCGTACCACGGCCAATCTGGAACTGGCACAAGCAGAGATCAAACTCAAACGTTCCGTATACGAACGTTATCAAGAGCTTATTAAAAACAACAACTTATCTGTTAATGAACTTGATATCGCCAAAGCTGATTACCTCAATGCCAAAGCATTACTTAAGCTGGCACAAATTGAACTTGATATTGCTCAGAAAAACTTCGAAGAGACAAGTATCCGAGCCGATATTGAAGGCTTTGTGGTGAGCCGTGATACACAAGTTGGTGCTTGGGTAAACCAAGGTGATTTGCTTTATCGACTTGTGAGTATTGATACGTTGACGGTACGTCTGTTAGCTAGTGAGCATGATATGTCTTTGCTATCGGTGGGACAGTCGATAGAACTTTGGGCAGAGACAAGTCCAGAGCAAAAAGTGGTGGCATCCATTGCTCGTATAGGAGTGGAAATGGATGTTCAGCACATGGCTTATCCGATTGAAGTTGATATAAAAAACGCCGATTTTAAGCTGATACCAGGTATGTCGATGTATGCCACGACCGATGTTTCGCAAATCAAAACTTCCGTGAAATAAGAGGCGATTTTGACCATGTTTTCTTTAATCTCCTATTTTGCTCGGCGCCCGTTTCTCGCCCGAATTATTACGATTATGGTATTAATGATGGGAGTGATTTCATTATACACTCTTAAACTGCAAGAATACCCCGATGTTGCCTTCGAATCCGCTGAGGTGACGACCCATTACCCAGGAGCAACGGCTTCCGATGTTGAAGTCAATGTTACTAATCCATTGGAGAAAGAGTTACGCACGGTAAAAGGTATTAACTTTTTTTCCTCTCAATCTGTGGATGGCTTTTCTGCAATAGAACTGGAGTTTCTTCCAGATGTCGATTCCACACAAGTTATGCGCGATATTCAACAAGCCGTCGATAGGGTGAGTGGTTTACCGAAAGATATCACTAACCCGCCACTAGTGACTCAAAAGCAAACATCTTCATTTTCTGTTCTATCGTTCGGCATCAGTGCTGTTGGCGAGACGCAAGGGAATGGAGAGTTACAAGAGTATGCGTACCACTTAGAACGTGCGATAAGCGCACTATCAGGTGTTCAAACCGTCACACTCTCTGGGTATAGCGAGCGAGAGTTTTGGGTAGAGATTGATCCTACAAAGGCGAGTCGTTATCAATTAACGTTTGCCGAGATAAGTAATGCAATTGTTCAGTCGAACTTGTCACAATCGGGCGGAATGGTACGCGCTAAAAACAGCGAGCAAAAGCTGATCACGATGACTCAAGTGCAATCGGCGCAGGAAATTGGAAATATCGTTATTAAGGCGCTCCCTAGCGGCACTATAGTGAAAGTTTCCGATGTTGCGCAAGTGATTGATACCTTTGCGAAAGCGACGCAACAAGGAGTGATCAATGGTCAAGATGCGGTGTTATTCGATATCTCTAACAGCGGCAATGCGGATATCACTAAAACGGTCGCCAGTATCAAAGCGTTGCTAGAGCAAGAACAAACTACGTACCAGGGGCAGTTCGCTTTCCAATATGGAATGAACCTCGCTGATGACATGAGCAATCGCTTTACTATCGTGTCGACCAACGGTGCTATTGGTCTGCTCTTAGTATTACTAGTTTTGAGCATGGTACTCAAAAGACAAGTTGCTTTTTGGGTTTCTATTTCAATTCCATTTTGCATATTGGGTGTCATGATCGTATTGCCGATGCTTGGGCTGAATCTCGATAGTATTACCTTGGCGGCATTGTTGTTAGTTATAGGAATCATTGTTGATGATTCAGTGATTGTTGCCGAAAGCATTTATCAACAAAAAGAGGCGGGGAAACGGGGAGTTGAAGCTGCAATTGAGGGAACTAAAGCGGTCATTAAGCCTATTTTGGCCAGCTTGACGACCACGGCCTTGGTATTCATTCCGATGATGTTTATTCCTGGCATTATGGGGAAAGTGATTGTCGTTATCCCAATTACGGTTATTACCGCACTGTTGTTTTCTCTTGGTGAATGTACCTTTACCTTACCTGCACACCTTTCTGGATCGTTAGAATCAAAGCGTGCTACTTCAGGCAAATTCACTAAGGTAGCTGGCTGGTATCAGCGGATGTTGACCAAATGTCTTCGCTACAAAAAGTCTGTTATTACCGCGGCGATCGTCGTTGCATTAGCAGGGACGAGTCTAGTGATGACTCTTAAATTAGATATCTTTCCTTCACAAGCTGCAAAATATGTAGAGGTACATACCGAGGTAAAGCCGGGAACCTCGTTAGAAAATGTTCGCGTAATGCATGCGAGAATCGAGCAGGCAATAAAGTCACTACCCGTAGACGAACTCGACAGTTTTGAAATGACTTATCAATCGCCGGTGAGTACAGGTCGAATCAACTTGAGTGATTATAGCCAGCGAAAGCGCACAGCAGATGAGATCGTCGCTGAACTGAATCGTAAGGTTGCCAGTTACAGTGACCAGGTGTTTGTTAAGTTTTCCATTGATGCAGGAGGACCGCCTCCAGGAGAGCCTATCGAAGTGCGTGTCTTGGGAGGATTGGAGCATGATCGTCAACAAGCGGTCGAGCTGGTATCTAAATGGTTAGCCGAGCACTCTGGTCTTGCGAATGTTACTAACAGTGAAGCCTTAAAAGATCCTCAATTAAAAATAGTGCCACAGCACACATGGCTAGCGAAATATGGACTCACGATAGCGGACCTTGCCAATACACTACGTATTGCCTTTGATGGCGAGAAAGTCTCTTCCACGTGGTTAAGCACCCGAGAAGTCGATATCCGTATGATTTTAAATGAAGACTACCGCTCTCTAGAAAAGTTAGCGACAACAAAGATCTATACCTCAGATGGAAAACAAGTCCCGTTGAGTCGTTTGGCAAGAGTAGAGCAAATTGACTCCCCTAGACTGATCAAACATTACAATGGACAGCGAGAAGTGACTGTAACAGCACAGATAACGGATGATGCCCTAAGCTCAGTAGCACTGTCGAACGAGTTACTTACTGAACTACAGGGTAAATACGCTGCTACAGTAACTATTGATATTGGCGGTGAAGCGGAAAAAACTAATGAAACCATGAGTGGATTTATTGTTGCTTTTCCTTCCGCTATGGTGGCGATCTATTTTGTTCTCGCGATCATGTTTAATTCGCTACTTCAACCACTCTTAGTAATGGCAGTGATTCCATTTGCTGTTGTTGCATCGTTGATGGCATTGGTTGTGCACTTTCAAGCGTTGTCTTTATTCGCGTTGATAGGAGTGCTCGGAATGGCTGGAGTCGTTGTGAATAACGCTTTGGTTCTCATTAATCGAATCAACGAACTAAGAGCTGATGGAAATTGTGGTGTTGATGCGGTTATAGAGGCATCCGTAAGTCGACTGCGCCCAATATTATTAACCTCCTTGACAACAGTAGTGGGCTTATTACCACTCGCTTACGGTATAGGTGGCACTGACGTTTATATGGGGCCGATGTCGTTAACACTCGGCTATGGTCTATTGTTTTCGCTACCGATTGTCTTATTGGTTGTTCCAGTTTTGTATAGTTTGTGTTTTGTCTGTGAACGTGAACCGATGAATACCTAGAGTGTGTTTATAAGCAGTATACGATTGATAGGAAAATACATCATGTGTATGCACTCATGCGTCACTTTGGGCACATGGCTCCAATTTAAGCCAATCTAGATAATTAATCTTTACGTATAGTATCTTAATGTTAAGCTAAGAGGTGTTTGCTTTTTTATGCCACTAGTTTCTTTAGCCGAAGTCTAAGAGACGTAATCTATTTAGGTACACTATGAGAAAAATGACATTAACCTTGCTAGCACTTACCGTATCCGTTAGTGGCAGTGTGTCTGCCCAAGAAGCGTTGACGGGGTGTGCGGCCAAAGAGCAGCGACTCAAAACCAAGCTGGAATATGCTAAAAAGTATAACAACACTCATGAGATCCAAAGCCTCGAATTAGCCATAGAGAATGTTCAAAATTACTGCACTGATGAAAAGCTCTATAAGGAACGAATGCAGAAAGTGGAGAGCAAGAAGAAAAAGGTAGCGGAAAGAGCTCAAGAGCTGGAGCAAGCAAAAGCTAAGGGTGATCAGAAAAAAATCAACAAAAAGGAGCGCAAACTAGCGGATGCTGAAGAAGAGTTACAGGAGGCAATTTCAGAGTTATCTGAGTGATTATTCTCTATTCGAAAGCACACAAATAGCTCCTGTATGATCGAGTAGGCACTCTCGCGATAGAAGTGCCTACCAAGAACTGATTACTGTTTGTCGAACTTATTGAAGCATGCTGGTATAAACCTGCTGGCCCAAAGTAGTTAAAGTGTATACCTTGCCGTTGTCCTTAGTTACCAGCCCACAGTTTACAAGTTGTCTTAAGTGGAAGTTGAATTTCGTATGATCCTCGATACCGACAATTCGGCATAGATCCATGAACTTAATTTTGTGGTGTACTTTTAGTTGTCTCACTACGGTGCGGCGAATTGGGTTCGATAGTGCGCTGAATACTTGGTCACGAGACTCGGCATTTTGCACGTCCTTAGGAGAGCGCTCTGCATGAACACGTTTGAGTGTGACGGAGAGTGCGGATAGGTTAAATGGTTTAGTCAGAAACTCATCAGCGCCTTTTTTCATGGCGTCAACCGCAAGGTCTACCGTAGCAAATGCGGTAGTGACAATTACACCAATATTGGGTTGGAATCGGCGTAGTGTTGTCAGCGCATCAATGCCAGTGATTCCACCCATCACCACATCGAATAGGGCTAGGTCAAACGTCTTTTCTTTCGCGAGATCAAGAGCATCTTCGGCATTATCGACGGCGGTGACTTCAAAGCCTTCAAGTGATAATGCTTCCTCCAATACTTCTCTTAAGTCCGTATCATCTTCAGCTAAAAGTAGTTGCAGTTTCATTATTTAACTCCTGGTAGTTTGAACTCAACAAGTAGCCCCGGGCAAACATTCGAGAATGTAATAGAGCCGTTATGTTGTGTGGCAATTTGTTTAACGAGGGCAAGGCCCATACCGGTACCTTTGCCTTTTGGTTTAGTGGTAAAGAAAGGTTGTGTCGCCTTCTCTAAGGTTTTAGGGGACATTCCTGTACCCCAGTCGCGTACTTTCAATGACACTTTGTCATGATCTTTTTGAACTCTGATGGCTAGCTTGCGTTGATTGGCGCTGGCATCAAGAGCATTGGATACAAGGTTGATAACGACTTCTTCAAGCAAGGCTTTATCGCCTCTGACATAGAGTTTAGGGTCGATATCTAACGTCAGGTCATATTGAGCAAGACGGTAGCGAAGCATATCGAGAGCGGCATTCACTATGCTCTCAACATGCACTCGCTCCCGCTCAATACTGTGCTGATGTGAGTAACGTAGTACTTCTTGGCTTATGCAAGCCGCTCGCTCAAGTCCTCGACGTATACGGACGATTTGACGGTCTGCGATTTCTTGGTTCTCGCGATTCTGCTCTAACAAATCACAACTCATAAGAGCACTGCTAATAGGTGTTTTTATCTCATGGGCGATGGCTGAAGATAGTTCTCCAAGCTCTTTTAACTTCTGATTTTGTAGAGACAGTGATAGTGCCTCTTCTATTTGTTGTTTTCTTTCGAGATCAAACATCTTCAATGCTTGCCACAGTGTTGCCAATAGCATGACAGCACCAACACAGCGGAAGACCAAGACCCAAGCTCCATACTGAGCAAAAACAAGGGCGCTGCCGAGGCCGTATATGAAAAAGGCAATGCCAGATAGCAAGAAGTACAGATGGTTGGGAACATCTTGTTCTTCTAACTGTTTTGAATACAACGCAAGACCAACCCCTGCAACACAGCTAGCGATCAAGCTAAAAAGGAGTCGTGCGTTGCGAGTGGCGCTAATGGTAAAGGCGTAAAAATCTTGAGTAGAAAACTGATAGAAGGAAACCGCGAGTAAGAGAGTCGCTAGGCCTAACCAGACACGGCGAACGGTTTTAGCAATAGTGGCATCTAGAAGTTCGGTCATCTTCCATGCGAATAGGTTTAAAGGAAGATAGGCAATAACAAACTTTAATAGAAGTAGTACTTCCATCGGTTTCGTAATGACGAACTCTTGTTGGTAAATAGCAAGATACAATTCGCTCCACTCATGGAAGCCAAGCACCAATCCAGAAATGCCTAAGTAAGGAAGAACTTTAGCAATTTTTATTTCACTGCTGGACATATCGCGCAGTAATATCGCGAAAAATAGCGTTATAAATGCTAGTCCGTAAATGAGATAAATCTTAAATACAAAGAGAGTATCCATGAGTAATATTGTTTACAAGATAATCAGTATTAGTGTTATAGCACTTCTCTATGTGATCTCTATCACTGATATCTTACTTTCTATTTTTGAAAATGAACAAATGTAAGAATGTATAAAAACATATTAAGTCATTGATATATAAGGGTTGTGGGTGGGATTGTTGAGTGATTTGTCGCTAGGTTGTTACTAATGTAGTTAACTTGAGTGACAAAGCGTTACATTAACGAAGCGTGGTGGTAGAAGGAAAATTTATAAGGACTAGAAATAAAAAAATCACTCCTTGAAAGTCTATTCTGTTGGGTGGGGAAGAATAAACGATCAAGGAGTGAAATATAATTAAGCAAATATAATCTAAGTTGATAAGTGTATTTATCAAAAAATAGTAAAGGTTAAATGTAAATAACTAAAGAGTTCACATCCTTGTGAATAAGTTAGTCTGTAAGTATTGGCTTACTATATAAACGTAGCTTGATCATTAATGGAATACAAATAAATAAATCCTCCAAAAATGAAATGATAAGTTTCGCTAATTATTATTTATATTATCACTTTGTTGGGTGTATCTTTCTTCTCGCAAGCTGTGTAGATAAATAACTACATTTTGCGTCGATGATAAATTTAGTTATCCATTAATTAATTTAGTCGGTAATTAAATTTATCAATATGTTTTAAATACAATTAAGGATTGCTGATGCAAGCTAGTATCCCCAGCGAAGATATAATGCTAGCTGGGAAGCGGATATTATACAGCCAGTTGATGCTTGGGTCGGTATTTATACTCTACGAGCTCTTTTTTAAAGACAAACTAGATATAGAATCGGCGTTAATCGGAGTGATTATTGCAGTTGTACCTCCGTTCATAGGCATGATATTCGCGTCGCTAAAAGCTAAATATAAGCCGCAACAAAATTTAAAAGATCTGATGCGTTTGAGTCGCAATATCAAGATGATCTACACCATAGTGATGTTCATTTTGACATTTCGATTTATGGAACTGAGTAACGTTACTGTATTAGCCGGATATTGCATTACGGTATTAGGTTTCTTTATCAGTCCAATGCTTAAAGATCAGCAAACCATTGAACTACAGAGGAAAGCGTAATGGAAAACGTTCAATCAGCACATGACTATATTGAACACCATTTGACGTTCTGGACTTCGGGTGATGGTTTTTGGGGCATAAACCTAGACTCAATGTTGATGGTTTGGTTACTGGGTATCGTCTTTATCGTAGGCTTTCGCTATGCGGTTTCCAAGGCGACAAGTGGGGTTCCTAGCCGATTGCAATGTCTCGTTGAATTGGTGTTTGAGTTTGTCGACGGACTGGTAAAAGAAATTTTCCAAGCACAAGATAAACTAATAGGTCCATTGGCTCTGACTATCTTTGTTTGGGTATTCTTGATGAATGCTATCGATTTATTACCTATCGATTTTATTCCAGCCTTTACCCGAGCAATAGGACTTGGTCACTTTAGAGACCTACCATCAGCGGATGTTAATGTCACTATGTCAATGGCGTTAGGAGTATTTATTCTAGTCCTTGGTTATACCTTTAAACATAAAGGCATAAAAGGATTTATTAAAGAACTGACTACTCAGCCATTTTCACATCCTTTGTTATATCCGGTGAACCTGGTTCTTGAATTAGTCACACTAATTTCAAAACCTATTTCATTAGGTCTGCGACTATTTGGCAATATGTATGCGGGTGAGATGATATTTATTCTTATCGCACTAATGCCATGGTGGATGCAATGGGCGTTAAGTGTTCCGTGGGCATTGTTCCATATATTAATTGTCGGATTACAAGCGTTTATATTTATGGTTCTCACTGTCGTCTATATGGGCATGGCAGTAGAAGAACATCACTAATTCAAACTTAATTTACTAAATATATTTCTCAGGAGTTGTTATGGATATTGTAAGTGCTGTTTTATATGTAGCAGGTGCACTTCTAATTGGTCTTGGTGCGGCGGGTGCGGCAGCAGGTATCGGTAACCTTGCCGGTAAATACCTAGAGGGTGTGGCACGTCAACCAGATTTAACCCCGATGCTTCGTACTCAGTTCTTCATCATGATGGGTCTAGTGGATGCGGTTCCTATGATTGGTGTTGGTATTGGTCTCTACATCATCTTCGCAGTGGCTTAATTGATTTTTAATAAGTAAACATTGGTGAGGATGTTATGAACCTAAATGCAACCATGCTGGGTCAAGCAATCTCCTTCGTTATCTTCGTTTGGCTTTGCATGAAATATGTGTGGCCACCATTGGTAACACTGCTTGACGAGCGTCGAGACGAAATCGCGACTGGTATTAAGAATACTGCAGCCGCGGCAAAAGAACTTGAACTAGCAAAAGCAAACGGTGAGAGCATCGTTGCGGAAGCGCGCGAAAAAGCACAATCCATTATTGAGTTAGGACAGCAACGTCAAAACCAATTAGTGGAAGAAGCAGCAGAGCTAGCGCAAAAAGAGAAAGCGAAAATCATCGCTGAAGGTAAAGCTGAGGTAGAGAGCGAAAAGAGCAAGGTTCGTCAGGAGCTGAAATCTGAAATGGCAGATTTAGTGATTGAAAGTGCCAGCAAACTGATTCGCAAAAACCTTGATTCTAAGAGTAACCGTGAGCTTGTTGAGCACATGATTAGCGAAATGTAGGGGTAAATCAGATGAATGACTTTACCTCAATTGCTCAACCCTATGCCAAAGCTGCGTTTGACTTTGCCCTTGATGAGGCACTGCTCGATGAGTGGGGACAAGCGTTAGGGCTTTTAAAAATGGTGGTATCACAGCCAGCGGTCGTCGAGGTGATTGAAGACCTTGAAGAGGAAAGTTCAGAGCAAGTCTTGCTCGATATGATACTGACCTCGTGTGATGAGTGGCTTAGCCAATACGTTAAGAACTTCTTACGTGTTATGGCTGAAAACAAGAGACTCAAGCTACTGGCAACCACTGTTGAGCTGTTCTTTGAAATGAAAGCGGAATATGAAAAAACCATGGAAGTTTTGGTTTACACCGCAGAGCCATTGGAACAAGACCAATTGGTGGACATAAAGAACGCGCTTGAAGCTAAGTTTGGCAAAACGGTAACGATAGAACAGCAAATTGATCCATCCCTTGTTGGTGGAGTGATGATTAAAGCGGGCGAGCAGGTGTTAGATGGAAGTATTTACTCATCGTTACACCGTCTTGCTGTCAACCTACACGCATAGTAGGGGAAAGAGATGCAATTGAATTCAAATGAAATTAGTGAACTGATCAGAGAGCGCATCGCCAATTTTGACATGGCGAGTGAGGCGAGAAATGAAGGAACCATCATTTCGGTCAGTGACGGTATTATCACCATTCACGGTCTTGCGGATGCTATGCAAGGTGAGATGATTGAGTTACCAGATAACCGTTTTGCCCTAGCGCTTAACTTAGAACGCCACTCTGTTGGTGCGGTAGTGATGGGCCCTTATGCTGACCTTTGTGAAGGGATGAAGGTCCGTGGTACGGGTCGTATCTTAGAAGTGCCAGTTGGCCCTGCGCTGCTTGGCCGTGTGGTGAACACTTTGGGTCAGCCTATCGATGGCAAAGGCGAAGTGAAAGCTGAACGCTTTGACCCTGTAGAAGTGATTGCACCGGGTGTAATCGACCGTAAATCAGTGGATGAGCCAATTCAAACTGGTTACAAAGCGGTTGATGCTATGGTGCCAATCGGTCGAGGTCAGCGTGAGCTGATTATCGGTGACCGTCAAACAGGTAAGACGGCGATGGCTATCGATGCCATCATCAACCAACGTGACACTGGCGTTAAATGTATTTATGTCGCGATTGGCCAAAAAGCCTCAACGATTGCTAACGTGGTTCGTAAGCTAGAGGAACATGGCGCACTAGCAAACACCATTATTGTGGTGGCGTCAGCATCAGAATCTGCTGCATTACAATACCTGGCACCATATTCAGGCTGCACCATGGGTGAATATTTCCGTGACCGCGGCGAAGATGCATTGATCATCTACGATGACCTGTCTAAACAAGCTGTTGCTTACCGTCAAATCTCACTACTACTAAAACGCCCACCGGGTCGTGAAGCGTTCCCAGGTGATGTTTTCTATCTTCACTCACGTCTTCTAGAGCGCGCAGCTCGAGTTAATGAGGGTTATGTAGAGCGTTTTACTAATGGTGAAGTTAAAGGTCGTACTGGCTCGTTAACCGCATTACCGATCATCGAAACGCAAGCGGGTGACGTATCTGCGTTTGTACCGACTAACGTTATCTCAATTACCGATGGTCAAATCTTCTTGCAGACTCAGTTGTTTAACTCTGGCTTACGCCCGGCTGTTGACCCTGGTATCTCAGTATCGCGTGTAGGTGGTGCAGCACAAACCAAGATCATCAAGAAGCTCTCTGGAGGTATTCGTACCGCATTGGCTCAGTACCGCGAGCTAGCTGCCTTCGCGCAGTTCTCATCTGACTTAGATGAAGCGACTCGTAAGCAGCTTGACCACGGTGAAAAAGTGACTGAACTCATGAAGCAAAAGCAGTACGCACCAATGTCTGTTGCGAATCAAGCATTAGTCATCTTCGCAGCCGAAAAGGGTTTCTTGGAAGATGTGGCACTGAACAAGCTCGCGGAGTTTGAAGATGGTTTGGTGGCTTTTGCCAAACAGACTCAAGCTGATCTACTCGAAGAGATCAACAAAACTGGTGATTACAACAAGGAAATCGAAGGCAAGCTTTATACGCTGCTAGAAGAGTTTTCTGCGCTGCAATATTAACCATCAACCAAGTAGGAGTCAGTAATGGCAAATACCAAAGAGATACGCACCAAGATTGCGAGTATTCAAAGTACTCAGAAAATCACCAGTGCGATGGAGATGGTGGCGGCAAGCAAAATGCGTAAGGTTCAAGACAATATGGAAGCGTCTCGACCTTATGCAGACAACATGAAAAAAGTAATCAGTCACGTGTCTGGCGGTACGTTGGAATATAGCCATCCGTATCTGCAAGAGAGAGAAGTTAAGCGTGTTGCTTACATCATTATCTCTTCAGACCGAGGCTTATGTGGCGGTTTAAATACCAACTTGTTCCGAAAAGTTTTGTCTGAAATGCAAAGCTGGCAGGAGCAAGGTGTCGAAGTTGACACCACATTGATTGGTTCAAAAGCAATCAGCTTTTTTCAATCATCAGGGCGTGTCATTGCTCAAACCTCAGGTTTGGGAGACCACCCAAAGCTCGAAGAGCTACTGGGTACTGTCCACGCCATGATGGAGCATTACGCAGAAGGGCAGATAGACCGACTATTTCTGGTTTATAGCCAATTTGTAAACACCATGACGCAACAACCTACCGTGATGCAGTTGTTACCGTTTCCTAAGCAAGAAGAAGCGGAAAAAGAGACACGTTGGGACTACATCTACGAGCAAGCACCAAGAGATATCTTGGACCATTTGATGCTGCGCTACGTTGAGTCTCTTGTGTATCAAGGTGTGGTAGAGAGCATTGCTTGTGAGCAAGCAGCGCGAATGGTTGCAATGAGAGCCGCAACGGACAATGCAGGTCAGTTAATTGATGACTTGCAACTCGTGTTCAACAAAGCACGTCAGGCAGCGATCACTCAAGAGTTGAGTGAGATTACCGCCGGCGCTCAAGCGGTGTAACAGGATTCAGAGGTAAGATTATGAGTATTGGCAAAATTGTCAAAGTCATCGGTGCCGTTGTCGACGTAGAGTTCGAACAAAACAGCGGTCCGCGAGTATACGACGCTCTAAAAGTCGTAGGTGATGAAAACAGCTCACTTGTTTTAGAAGTACAACAACAACTTGGTGGCGGTGTGGTTCGCTGTATCGCGATGGGCTCATCCGATGGCCTAAGACGTGGTCTGCAAGTAGAAACTACAGGTAGCCCAATTACCGTACCCGTAGGTGAGGAAACACTAGGGCGTATTATGAACGTTCTAGGCCAACCTATCGATGAGTGTGGTCCAATTGGCGAACAAGCGTCGTATGAGATTCACCGTCCAGCGCCTAGCTACGAAGATCAGTCAAACAGTACTGAACTACTTGAGACTGGCGTGAAAGTTATCGACTTGATTTGTCCATTTGCTAAGGGCGGTAAAATCGGTCTGTTCGGAGGCGCTGGTGTAGGTAAGACCGTCAACATGATGGAACTTATCAACAACATCGCGAAAGCGCACTCAGGGCTTTCGGTGTTCACTGGTGTTGGTGAGCGTACTCGTGAAGGTAACGACTTCTATTACGAGATGAAAGAAGCGGGCGTTTTAGACAAAGTGGCCATGGTTTATGGTCAGATGAACGAGCCACCGGGTAACCGTCTTCGTGTTGCTTTGACAGGCTTAACCATGGCAGAACGCTTCCGTGACGAAGGTCGTGATGTGTTGCTGTTTGTCGATAACATCTATCGTTACACCTTGGCGGGTACAGAGGTATCAGCGTTACTCGGTCGTATGCCATCAGCAGTAGGTTATCAGCCAACGCTGGCGGAAGAGATGGGTGTACTGCAAGAGCGTATCACATCGACCAAAAATGGTTCGATTACTTCGATTCAAGCGGTGTACGTACCTGCGGATGACTTAACGGATCCATCGCCAGCAACGACGTTTGCTCACTTGGACGCAACGGTTGTACTGTCACGTAACATTGCAGCTTTGGGTCTTTACCCTGCAATCGACCCGCTTGACTCAACGTCTCGCCAGCTTGATCCGCAAATAATTGGTCAAGAGCACTACGACACAGCGCAAGCGGTACAAAAAACACTGCAACGTTATAAAGAGCTCAAAGATATCATTGCCATCTTGGGTATGGATGAACTTTCCGAAGAAGACAAGCAACTGGTATCTCGAGCTCGTAAGGTAGAGCGTTTCTTAACGCAGCCGTATCACGTAGCTGAGGTCTTTACTGGACAGCCAGGGGTGTTTGTGCCTTTGAAAGACACTATTGCGGGCTTCCAAGGTCTGCTTAACGGTCAATATGACGATATCCCAGAACAAGCATTTATGTACTGCGGCTCTATCGACGAAGTACTTGAGAAAGCGAAAACACTGTAAGGGGTGACGTGATGGCAATAGGTGTTTCACAAACAACCTTTCAACTCAATGTGGTGAGTGCGGAAGGGACGCTGTATTCAGGGCCAGCTCATGCAATCGCCGTTGCCGGAGCGGATGGTGAGCTCGGGATTCGTCCCGGCCACTCCCCATTAATCAGCAAGATCAAGCCAGGTGTTGCAAGAATTCTTGGTGATCTCAAGCAACCAGAGCAGATCTTGTATGTATCGGGTGGCTTGGTAGAAGTACAGCCTGACGTGGTTACCGTACTCGCAGATACGGCATTACACGGCAAAGATATTGATAAAGCTCGAGCGGAAGCGGCGCGCCGCGCAGCCGAAGAGAACATTAACAAGTATACCGACGACGTTAATTTTGCTCAGGCACAGCTCGAACTTGCAAAAGCACTGGCTCAACTACGAGCGGTAGAACTTACCGTTGCGCGAGCTAGATATTAAAACCGGAGGAAAGATCATGAGAACAGTTATTGAGTTTACACAAAGTGGTCGCTACATGGACCGAGCTTGGGAAGGTGAGATCTTAGCAGAAAAAGGGGTCCAGAAAGCAGTTTCTCCATCACTGGCTATGCGTCTAGTGAGTTTGGGCAGTGCGATTGCGATTTTTGGACCAGATGGAAAACCACTGACCGTGGATGATAACGAAGAGTTCAAACCAGAAGACAAGAAATAACACAAGCAACGATGAGGCTCGAATCTCATTAGCTAACAGGACGAACCCGGCAACGAAACTTTAAAGGCTCATATTCACCAATGAAGGCTTTGATGTTTCTAAAACAAGAACTGGCTATACCGTCCTCTCAGCTCCGTTGAGTTGAACTCAGCACTCAACAAACCGGACACTGAGGTGAGGTCAATCTATATAAGTGACTCCATCGCCACTTATCCAGATTGGTTTCAGCACTTAGCCGTCACTCTTTTCATAGTTGGGAGTGACGGCTTTTTCTTTTCTTATTACGCCATTCCTTTGTTTAGTTCCTTCTGACGCAAAGACAAGGAATGAACCAGCTCTGTTTCGACAATGTCTTTGAACGCTCTTACTTTTGCTGACATGTGTTTTCTACTCGGATACACCATGTAGACACCAAGTTGATGCTTTGGATAGTCGTCAAACAGTTCGATCAGTTCTCCGGCTTCTAGTTCGTTACCTAAATAAAATCGCGGCAAACGGGTGATGCCCAATCCGGCTTTGCACATTTCTAGTTCCATTTTAGCGCTGTTGACCGTGATTCTACTGGTGATGTCCACCGAAGCTTCATTCCCATCAAGATTCTCATAAACCCAGCGTTTGTTGTTTTTCGCGTAGCTATAACTAATGATGTTGTGATGAGCCAATTCGCTAGGCGCTCTTGGTGTTCCATATTGCTGAAGGTAAGCAGGAGAGGCCACCGTAATTCCTCTATCAGTAAAGAGTTTACGACTGATGAGTGAGGAGTCTTCAAGCCTATCAGACGCACGAATCGCAATATCGATTCCTTGTTCAATGACGTCGACTTTCTTATCGCTCAGATCGATATCTAAAGTGACCTTGGGATAACGTTGCGCATACTGGGTAAAGATCGCGCTCATAGTGGACAGCCCAAGGGCAACAGGACAGGTGATTTTTAGTAGGCCGGACGGCTCAATTTGACTACCGGACAACGACTCTTCCGCAGCTTGTGCCGCATCGACAACATCACGAGCATGTTGGTAAAAATTTTCCCCTTCAGGAGTGAGTTTCAGCGTACGTGTAGTGCGTTGAAGTAGACGCACGCCTAAGCGTTCTTCTAACTTGGTCACTTCTTTGCTGATGTATGAGGTGGAGTGCTGTGTCCGCTCCGCTGCGACAGTGAAACTGCCACTATCCACAACCTCGACAAAGACCACGTAACCATCCAATAGCTTCCCGTTGTACATCGTGCTTATTCCTAGTCATATGGAAATAATGATTTTACATTTTAGTCATTAATTTCCATATGACTAGCAATTACACTGAATTTAACCATGAACAAGTAGAACAATGGAGTGCCAACATGAAGCAGATTAGCCGAGTGAATCACATAGGAATTCGAGTGAGTGAGTTTGAACAATCGAGAGACTTTTACGCCAAGCTAGGTTTTGAATACATCGCAGGACCAGCAGGACCCGAGCCTGTAGCCATTGTTGAGCATCCAAGTGGTATCAATATTAATTTTATTCTGAATGCGAATTCAGGTGAAAAGAAAAACCAACTTATGGATGTACCCGTTAAACACACAGGTTACACCCATGTGGCAATTGAAGTGTCGAGTGCTGATCAAGTGATGGCCAACTTGGCAGAGCTCAACATCCCCCTTAGTGGTGGTCCAATGACCCATCCAACGGGTTTATCGTTTTTTATCAGAGACCCTGACGACAATGTGATTGAGTTTATTGAATACGTGGGTTTAGACGCATACAAGAATTAGGAGAACAATCATGACAAAAGTAATTAAAGTACTCGCATTTGGTGCCAGCAATAGCCGATCATCCATTAACCAAACTCTAGCCGGTTACGCGGCAAACCTACTTGAGAACGCAGAGGTGAATCTTATCGACCTCAACGATTTTGAAGCCGCAATTTATAGTGAAGATCGTGAAAAACAGTCTGGAATTCCTGAACAAGCGCAGCGCTTTTATCAGTTGATTGGAGATGCTGACGCAGTGATTATCTCCCTTGCCGAGCACAATGGTTCGTATACCGCAGCCTACAAAAACCTGTTTGATTGGAGCTCTCGCATCAACATGCAAGTGTTTCAAAACAAACCTGTGGTGTATTTAGCTACCTCACCTGGCCCAGGTGGAGCGCAAAGCGTGCTAGCTGCAGCCTCTGGATCTGCACCTTATTTTGCCGCGGATGTGAAAGCATCAGTGTCGATTCCTAGTTTCTACGACAATTTTGATGTTGAGCAGCAGAAAATCACCAATGGTGAGCTAGCGGATCAAGTAGCTTCTGCGGTGGCTCAACTGACCGTGAGCTAATCCGACCGATAGGGAATAGGGATAACGCAATGGATGCGAAAATAATTACCTCGCCGGTACGTCCGGCACTGATTTCCATGACCGCTCCCGCCGCATTTGGCATGCTGATGACCTTCATGTTCCAGCTTATCGACACCTATTTTGTCGGGAAGCTCGGTACGCAAGAACTGGCTGCGATGAGCTTCTCTTACCCAGTATACATCTTAGTAGTGTCCTTCTTTATGGGCGCCGCTGCTGGCGTGTCTTCGTCGGTAGCGAAGGTGCTGGGAGAAAAGCAATGGGTAAAAGCTAAGCAGCTGACTACTCTCGCTATCGTTGCTTTCGTCTTTCTAACCGTGCTGCTCTCTATTATCGGTTTGTCGGTTATGGATGCCCTATTCTTTGCGCTAGGTGTGACTGAGGTGATGTTACCTTTGGTCAAGCAGTACATGGAGCCTCTGTTTATCGGCATGTTTGCGCTGGTAGCAGGATTAATTGGTAATGCGGCGCTGATGGCAAAAGGGATCATGATTCGTTCGACATTGGTGATGGGGATTGGTGGGATTGTTAATGTGGTCTTCGACTATGTGCTGATTTTTGGTTTTGGACCTTTTCCTGCCATGGGGTTAGCGGGAGCTGCCTACGCTACGGTTCTTTCTTGGGCTGTCATCTTCCTCTTGATGATGACGATGTTAGTGCGCGAGTCGTTGCTCTCACTCAGCTTCTTTATGGATATTCGACAGGCGATAAAGGATCTTAGAGGCATGTTATACGTTGCCATGCCCGCAATTGCGGCTCAGCTTTTGAACCCAGTCGCGATCGCAGTGATAACCCGCATCGTGTCTGGTTACGGCGAGGATGCGGTCGCGGCTTTTGGTATTGTCACGCGCATAGAATCGCTAATTCTGGTGGGCATTTTGTCATTGAGTGTTGTGATGACGCCTTTCGTGGCTCAGAATTTTGGCGCTAAACATTGGCATAGACTGGATAAAATCGTTGCTCACGCAGGACGACTGACCGTTTATTGGGGGATAGCGGCCTTCACTATTGTGGCGCTATTTCCACAGACGATCATGACGCTGTTTACCCAATCTGATGCGGTTGTGGCGCAAGGAGTTTATTATTTTTGGACTGTCGGCTTAAGTTTCCCTATGTTTGGGCTACTACTCATTACAACCTCTTTTCTCAATGGGGTGCAATCGCCTCGAACGTCGCTAAAACTTACCATAGTGAAGTCGCTCGGTTTGACAATACCGCTTGCTTTGCTTGGGTCATATTGGTCGTTAGAAGGGACTTGGGTAGGATTGTCCATCGCCAATGTAATCGGAGCATGGTATGCATACAAAGTGCTGAATCGTTGGCTTAGTGAGCATGGTTCGACACTGCCAAAGCGAAGCATAGTTAATGATTATAAATCGGATCTGATGTTTTGGTCGTCAGGTAAATAGGGCGAGATACGCATTATGCCGCTCATATCAGTAATGCTGATTGATATGGAGCGGCGTGGTTCGGCGATTATCTCATAATAGGAATGACCAAGCGCCGCTTAATGGTTATGTTGAAGTTCAATTTCGATCGCTTTTTGGTAGTTTGGATTTTTCTCCAGCTGCTCTGAGTAGCGCTGAATGTTGGCGTATTGGCTAATGACGCCTAAATTCGTGACAACATCCACCACGAACGACATCATGATGTCTGCACCAGTCAAACGATCTTCAATCAGATAGCGTTTACCTTCAAGTTGCTGATTCACATAATCCAGTACTTTGCTTTGTTCTATATCTGCATAGCTTGATAGGAAGGCGGTTTCTGCAGGCTCTTTTGCAAGAAACACTTTCAGAAGTAGCGGAAGCATCGCAGAACTTTCTGCAAAGTGTAGCCAAGTCAGATAATCGGCGTAGATAAGGCTTTGACGATCTGGTGCCAATTGGTCTGCGCCAAATCGCTCGATAAGATATTCAGTAATAGCACCGGATTCTGTGATGATTTGGCCGTCTAATTCGATCACTGGAGATTTGCCAAGTGGGTGTACCGACTTCAGCTCGGGTGGTGCAAGAAATGTCACTGAGTCACGCTGATATGGGACGACTTCATAATCGAGACCAAGCTCTTCTAGCAGCCAAATAATTCTTTTGGAACGAGAGTGATTGAGATGGTGAAGCTTGATCATATCGATATCCTTAAAAATATATTGTGTACAATATAATTGTTACCTATTTAATTTGTTAAGGCAATAGAATAATGGCTAACACTGACAATTAATGACCTGTTAATACAGTAAGTCTTCATCACTGTTATTAGAATGAGGACCAAAAATAAGCAACGGTTGAGGAGCAGGGATGAAACGTTGTATAGGCTTACTATTCTTTATCAGTGCATTATCTAGTGCGGGAGAGTTTTCTTCTGTCGAATCGCCTGTTGCTGGATGCCCAGGTGATTTCTTTACCCAGAAAGCCCGAGTCTTTGACGTGGTTACGATTTGTGCCACCTCATCGGTACCCCAAGATAAGCTCAAACATGCCGCCAATGTGACCGCACAATGGCTAGACAACGATCAAAACGGTCAGATTGATGAACCGAATATCATAGAGCCGCTTAGAAGTAATCACGCTACTTTGTTGATGAGCAAATCAGGCTTTAGTGATGATGCATTTGAAAAGCTCGAACCCTACTTTGACCATATGTTAGGGCAAGATTTATCGGCAGATGAAACTGCACCGACGTTTGGGCGAGATGCGTCGCAAGAAGAGATACATCATCTGATAGTCAATGCGGGTTGGCAGCCGTATTTACCAGCGGTATTTAGCGACCAAAAGACAAAACAAAGTGTGCTGTATAAGCAATGGCAGCTAGCCGAGCAAAAGGGACTGTACAGTTATGATGACCCAACGTGTGATGATGCGTGCAAAACCGTCGAGTTCTTTTACTTGGCAACTGCGGCGCATTTAGGGTCTAGTGCTGATTTGCAAAGTGATGAAATGCGAGTAAAAAGTCACAAAGAGTTGAGGCATTTATTGCCAGATTTAGTCTCTTTAATGGAGTCTAGGGACTATCATTATCCGACCCATCTTTGGCCAGATGGTCGATATAGATATTCAGGGAATATCACGCTAACATCGCAGATAGACTGATGACAAAAAAGGCGCTTAAGCGCCTTTTTTGTTGCGGTTGAATTATTGAAGATAGGCATTCAACATCCAGAGTAATTTCTCTTGCTCGCGAATATAGTCACCCATCAATGCTGCAGTACCCTCGTCACTTGCCTCGCCAGCTTGCTCTAGGATTTCGCGCTGTTTATTGATAAGCACAGAGAAACCATTTACTAGGCCAGAGACACACTCTTTACCGCGAAAGGCATTTTGGTGCTCTTCAATTGCACTTAGCTCTAGATAGCGACTAAAGCTATGGTCTGGAGTATGTCCAATAGTCAAAATACGCTCAGCAAGCTCATCGATCTTCGTTTGTAAGTCCGTATAGATTTCCTCGAACTTAGCGTGCAATTCGAAGAACTGTTCACCTTTGATATTCCAATGATAACCACGAGTGTTCATGTACAACACCTGATAGTTAGCGAGTAGCTGATTAAGTTCAATCGCAATTGAGTCAGAAGCTGCTTGGTCTAGACCGATATAATTAGTGTTTGTCATAATACTGTCCTCTTTGAATCAGAGTGGAATCTTGTTTCGTTGAGACCAGTATATGAGCAATAAAAACTTAGGTTAAATCGATTATAAATATTATATTAATAGTTAAATACTATCAATTTTAAGTATGAACCTTTACCCCATTTAGTGACTAAAAATCACCTCTTCGTTGGGAACGCGGTGACGGTCGCCGTAAATACCTTCGTCGGTACGAACACCACAACTGATGATCATGGTAATTTCATCATTGTCACCTAAGCCGAGAAGTTGTTTTGCTCTCACCGAGTCAAAGCCTTCCATCGGGCAAGTGTCATAGCCCTGCTCGCGCATTGACAACATAAAGGTCATAGAGGCAAGAGCTGCACTTTTATGTAAACAGACTCTAACGTCTTCCTTACTGACTTCACGCACCATCGGTTTGTTTCTGCCAAGCCAGAAGCTGTATATTTTGCGCACTACCCCACGGATGCCAAGTGAATCATTGTTATAAACCATTGGGATCAGTTTGTCGTAATACTTAAATGCTCGCTTTGAGGTCTCATCTTCGCGGCCGTTAAAGTTGCTGCGAACAATGTCAGCATTCATCTTGGCGCGCTGCTTCCATTTGTTTGGTGTCACCGTCACCACAACCAATTCGTTTGCGGTTTTAGCGGCATTTTGCCCCATGCAGATTTCACTCAATGCAGCACGTTTGTCTTCGCTGATCACACGGTGGAAGGCCCACATCTGCATGTTGCTACTGTTCGGGCTTAGCGTGGCGTGTTCAAGGGCCTTTTTAACGGCATCGTGGTCAAAGGTCGCGCTCTGGTCGTATTTACGAACAGAGCGACGAGTATTAAGAAGAAGTTCTAGATGAGATGGGTGGCTCATTGCAGTGTCCAATCATTGAAATTGGACACTTTCTAACAGGTCTTATCGAGGTTCACAAGAGCTTGGCGTAATTGGTTTAGGCAAACCTCTTAGCTTTTTAAATGCAAGTGGTGTTTTTTCTAACAAGATAACTAACAGGTACGAGCCAAATAGCGTTCCAAAGAACACAATGAGATCACGTGTCCACTGGGTTGCGCCCAACATTCCCGCAATATTATTCATGTAGATAGTGACGAGCAGGTGTACAACATAAATAGGAAGTACCCACTTCGCTAGGTCATGCCAGACTTTATGGTTCCCCAAGTTTGGATGATTCAGAAGCCAGAAGAAAATGCCAGTCGACCAAAAAACAGTGCCAAGTAGGAAGTCATTCATGTTGAACACTTGCCCAAGAGAGTTGAGATAAAACGCTTCAAAGAAGTGCAGCAACATGCCAAACAACGCAAGCACCACCGCTTGTGTCGAGGTTATTGACCACTCTCTACGTCTTACTTCAAATCCTATTGCGACCATCAAAAAGCTAAAAAATGGCCCATTTCGACTAAAGATCGGTGTTTCGATTTCGGTAATGTTCAAGTAACTGCCCGCCATTAAGCCATGAACGTAGAAGATGGCGGCGAATGGCAGTAGAAGTGATCGGCACTTATTGTCTACAAACCATGCAATCATTAAAACCGCTAACGCAAGCGATGGAATAAACCACAAGTGTACTAATCCGCCTTCAAACAGTGAGTTGAGCGGACTTTGTAGCAAGTAGTTCCAATAACCTTGACGCTCAGCTAAATAACCATGTTCGGCCACTACGGCTAAATTGAAAGGCAATACTAAATAAATCGCGCTCCAAATCACCCAAATGAGCATCAAAGGCAAAGTGTAAGCCTTGGTGGTTTGATATGGCTTTTCGTTTAGCTTGGGATAGATAAGATATCCAGCAATAAGGAAAAACAACGGAACGGCAAATCGAGCAAGTTGATTGGTGATGTAGTTAAGCCAAGGCTCACCGTTAATAAACCCGTAATCCATAAAGAGCTGACAATGGATGAAAATGACGGCGATCAGAGCGATGACTCTAGCGAATTCGAAGCTGGCAATTTTCTGCTTTGATGACATAAATGGAGGTAACAATCTCTTAGTAATACTTCGAAGCAAACAGTACCATCTAGCCCATTTTTAGCAGTGTTCAAAGTCAATAATTGCGTCTCTGACCTGATGTGAATTGCAACAATTTGTTGTATATCGCAGTTTTGACTAATCAGATGTTGACTATTCTTACACGTTTCTCGTGCTACATATCAGAATACTTGATAGGACCTATTTTGTCCTGTGCTGTCCGATTCACTAAAGTAACCTTACTGAAGCACTTCAATGCTTTGGTACCTTAAGCTTGTAATTAACTTGAATCACTGATTTAAGTCTTGATTGACACATGGTGTAGACGCACTTTTCCAATCTCAACGGTTCCCAATTAGGAACCGTTTTTTTCTCTCATTTTTTCGCACGTAAAGTTAAGTTTATCTGAACGATATTTAGATATTACTTGATATATTGAACGCTTATCTCTGAGTAGTATGCACCTGTGTAATGTGATGAGCAGGAGTGGCTATGTGTGAGTTAGACGAAGGCTATGATGACCTCAATTTTGAATTAAATGAGAGTGAGGTTGAGTTTCTTGGTTGGAATGACAAAGAATGGTTAATAGAGTTATTGGTGTTTTTACTGATTTTAGTCGGTGCCGTTGCGATTGTTACCTATCGAGTGTGTTTCGATGGTTAAAGATCTTCAAGAGGCGAAAGCAATACGCAGACGGCCCCTCTGCTGGAGTTTCTATTTCATCGGTTTATTAGCGGTTGCGATGGGAGTGCTAATCGGAGTGATGGCCACTTATTAGTATTGGAAGCGACCATTTATTGACGGCTTAACAACAACTGTTAATAGCCTACTGATCGTGCCAACGATTCTTGTATGCACTCGAATAATCAGGTGTTTCGATACTAGGATGGAGATCATCGCAAGGCTCAAGCGGTCCTATAACGGTGCGGTAGGGTAGAATGCCTGCCCACGCTTTTAGATCGAGATCCTCTTTGTCGTCATTGACTCCATGACGGCCAATTTTCACCGAAGCTTCGTTGAGCTCAATAGCAAGCACGTCCGTTGCGGTGAGCTCTTTATCGTTGCTGAGGCGAACTTCTTCAGTTCTACCTGGTGCAATATGCTCAACAAAGTGGTTTAACACTCGGTCTTTCTCTTTATTTTCTTCAATGTTTTCAAATTGGCCAAAGACGATTGCACTTCGATAGTGTGCACTATGATGGAAAGCGGAGCGGGCCAATACCCAGCCATCAAACAGGGTAAACGTTAAGCAGGTTTTTTGTCCCGCTTTGAGCGTACGAAGCAAACGACTGTTCTTGGCGCCGTGTATATAGACTTTATTGTCCAATCGCCATGCCAGCATAGGAATCACGATAGGACCGTTGTCATCATTGATGGCGACGTGGGCAATTAATGACTCATCAATAATGTCATAGAGTGCTTGTGGGTCGAAGACAGCTTTATGGCTGCTTTTCTTAATCTGTGTTCTTGTCGTGTTTGAAAGCACTGGCGTTCTCCATTCGATTGCAGTTAACGCCAAAGTAAATAATATTTGGTACTCTAGTTAGGTCCAAATAGATAAAAATGGTGGATCCAGTTTGAATGTTATTGATATCAGCGACATCTCATTGGCAAAATCCGGTGTCACGCTTCAGCACAATCTCTTTAGCCAAATACGCTCAAGGATCCTCAATGGACGTTGGGTATCGGGCGCCAAATTACCGTCCACTCGTACGATGGCGAACCAACTTAAGGTCAGTCGCAATACCATTATTCAAACCTATGAGCAGTTAGTAGCGGAAGGTTATCTAGTATCGAAGCCGCACAGTGGCTTTTTTGTTTCTTTAAGCCTGCCCGACCAATATCTCAACGCGCCCGAAGGCAAGACTGAAATTGCGTTGGGCGTTGATAACACGCCTAAAAGTGGTTTATTTTCACCTGGTGTCGCTGAATTAGCGCTGTTTCCTACAGCCCAATGGAACCGCTTATTACAACGTCATAGCACCCGAACCTCTCTATTGGGAAACCAAGATCTACAAGGGTATCTACCACTTCGTGAAGCGTTGCATCGTTATTTAATCAGCAGTCGCTCTGTTGTGTGTAATCCAAACCAAATCATTATTACCTCTGGAGCTCAGCAATCTATAGCTATCGCTTTGCTGGCAATCAATAGCTTGGGAAACAACGACAAGTTGTTGGTTGAATTCCCCGGTTATCGTCAGGTCGTCAAGGTGCTCGATACCTTCAATATGGAATATGGATTTGTCGACGTGACAGCTGAGCATGGATTGAATACCGAACATATCATCAACCAAAAAGCACTAGGTGTTTACTTAACGCCAAGCAATCAATATCCAATGGGTAGCTCTATTCAGACGGAGCAACGTTTGCAGTTAATCAGCTGGGCTCAAGAAAACCAAAGTTGGATTATTGAGGATGACTATGACAGTGAGTTCCAATTTGATAGTCGTCCGCTACGAAGTATGCAAGGGTTGGCTGCAGAGAGTGGTAATGCTAACCATATGGTGTATATCGGCTCAATGAGTAAGGTAATGTTTAATGCATTACGAATAGGCTATATGGTGGTTCCGGAAGGTTTAGTTAAAGTCTGTCTAGAAATAAAAGACGCGCTTTCCGGTGACACACCATCGCACACACAAGCCGCGTTAGCTGAGTTCATTGATGAAGGTATGTTGGTTCGCCATATACGCAAAATGCGCCGTCGATATGAGCAAAAATACCACCTGATGAAGCAATGCATTACTGAGCGTTTTGGAAGTGAGTGGCAAGTTGTCTCCCAAGGAGCTGGGCTGCACATTACTGTTCAGTGGCAAAGTGACGTCGATGAGCATCAATTTTCCGATCTCGCCCTATCTCATAATATCGTGGTGCGACCGATGAATTATTATGAACCTATCAACCACAAGCGTCTCTGCGGTTCGGTTGTGTTAGGTTATGGAAATGCGCCGTTAGAGTCGATACCAGAGAGTATTGAAAAATTGTCAGTGCTTTATTTTGAGCTAAAGAACGACAATGCTGTCGACTCCGCGGAATAAATCTATAGTTCACGGATACTCAAAAGGCACAAGTAACCAACTCGTGCCTTTTCATTATTGTGCGGTAGCCAAATTAAGACTGAGTAATCGGCTTACTTTCCAGCTGCTCCTCGAGGCGAGATTTATCAGCTTGCTTCTTTTCAAAGCGGGAAATCCACCACCAAGCAAGACCAGAGAAAACAGCAGTCATAAAGACGTTGATAAAGAACGCTCTGACTAAATCCACTCCAGTTGGGAAGGCCGACGCTGTCATACTAATCACGAAGATAGCAATCAGTACTGAAACCACGCCCATTCCGAATTTTCGAGAGCCCATGCGGAAGTCGCGTGGCGTGTCGTCATGTTTGAGGCGGAATACGAAGTAAGCGACCATGATAAAGATTGGTGGCAGCATCGCGGTACCTGCGGTGAGGTTGATCGCGGTGTTCATCATGTCTTGTACTGATTCTGAACCAAAACCGTTGATAACCAACATCACGAAGACAAAGGCAAATTGCCACCAAGCTGCACGCACAGGAACGCCGTGTTCGTTGAGTTCTGTGGTTTTCTCGCCGTAGACTCCTTTTGGAATTTCCGAGAAGTGGATTTTTACTGGTGCCGCGGTCCACATCATCATTGAGCCGAACATAGCGATAAAGAGAACAATACCAACGAAACGACCGACCAAAGTTTCTGAGATGTTGAAGTACTGTGCCATTCCTCTAAAGATTTCTACCATCCCGCCAGCGTAGGTCAGGTTTTCGCGGGCGACAAAAACGTTAACTAACAATGAGCCTACAGCGTACATGCCACCAATCACAACACCTGCGGCGATGATGACCTTGATAAAGGATTTGTGACCACCTTTGACATCGTTAAGGTACGCCGCTGCGGTTTCTGCCCCGCCTGCTGCTTGGAAAATCCAACACATAATGCCCAGTGTTGCCCAGTTTACGGTTGGTGTCATGGCTTGCAGTGTAATTGGCTCAGCAGGCGTGTGGTCACCACTCAGCGCCATCAATGCACCGAGAACGTAAACTGCAAATAACGCAAACACACCATAAGCAACGATTTCAGCGATTTTACCCAGCCAGCTCGCGCCTTTTGTTGAGATGTGAGTAGCGGCCGCAAACAGTGCGATAGAAATAATAGAGGTGACTAGTGGCGAGAAAGTGTACTCGTAACCCAACATCGCGTAAGACGCGTAAGCAATAACATTAGGAAGCAGGGATACAAACCAAAATAGGTTCACAAACCAGTAAAGGAAAGAACCTAAATAGGCAGATTTGGTGCCTAGTGGCTTTTTGAGCCAATCGTACATGCCGGATTCAGAGTTTTTGTTTGCAGATACAAACTCAGCGATGATAAATACGAAAGGGATGAAGTAAACGACTGTCGCTAATAGGAAAATAGGAGCTGAGCTTAGGCCCAACTCAATGTTGTTGTTTACAATGTTGCGAACGTTGAAAACCGCCGCAAATGTCATGGACAACAGGGCAAACTTGCCTATTGTGCCGCGCATAGATTCAGACATAGTGTCCTCCAATGAATCACGTCTATTGTACTCTCATTCTTGAAGAGCAGTTATTTGAGGGGGCCAGATACTTGTGTCTGGCCCGAATAGTGTTATTTGTTTAAGAAGTAGCCATCTTCGATGGTGACTTTAAGCACGACCTTGCGAGCAGGCTCGTTACTGACAAATCGATGCGCTTCGCTATTGTCGAAAATCACTACCTGTCCTTGATGGACTTCACGTCGCTCACCTTGTCCAGAGAAAAACTCTCGGTCAGTTTCGTCTTGATATCGCTGCTCAAGTGTCAGGTCGGCTTTGCTTGCAAACTCAATAACCTCATGACCTGCCAAGTAGTAGTGCACATCAAAGTAACGACGGTTGCCCTCGAAGAGTCCAGTCCGTTTGCTCTCATTGGTTTCAATCATATAAACCAGAGAATCCCCGATAGAGTGCATTACGCCATCTTTGATATTTCCAATATTTTCAATGGCTTCTATGCAACGATTCCACTTCCGGCCATCACGATAGACCGACTTAAATTGTTCTAAGCTCTCTAAGATGATCATGGGTTATGCCTCGTTTGTGGTTGTGCGGGTAAAAAACTGGTTACTGAAGTCATAGTTGGCCAACGTATTGGCGTTACAGTCTCCGGACTGCATTGGAAGTAACGTTAAACCGTAGCGGAAGGTATCCATGTAGACACGGTAAGAGTCGAGAACTTCACTTCCCCACGAGTTAGAGCCTAAGCCCATGAGCTTGTGATCAAGGTTTAGTGTGATGTGACCGCTTGGTTTAAGCTCGTTGGTGTGCTGGGCTTGGTGCAGGTTTTCATTGCTGTAGAACCAAGCGCTTAGGTTGAGCTCTTGTTGTGGCTTAATAAACAAGCCATTGCCGTTACGGTTGGTCAGAGCTGCCCAGCGCACGTGCTGACGATTGCCGTTGTTTTGCGGGAATGGATAGTTTTCGAACATATCCGCGACCGTGCTTTGATACACGTCGATAATATTGGCTTGTTGGCTGTCGAGGTAATTCTCTTCTGGGCCTCGGCCATAGTATTTCACTTGGTCGAACTGTTGATTGATACCTAGTTCAAAACCAATAACAGGAATCACATGTGGATAGTCACCATAACGCTTACCTTGAAGCTCAATGTTGAGCTGACCTTGAGGTGAAATCTGATAACGATATTCGGTTCGCATGCCAAAATCGAACACAGGCGGTGCAATAATGCTGGTGGTGCGAACTTCAATGCGCCCGTCGATCTGCTCTACTTCAATGGTTCGGAAATGCTCTTGCATGATTGGTAAGTGAGCAGGCTCCCATAGACCTTCGTGTTCTTGTTTATGGTTATCGATCATCGGTTTGAAGAAATTGAGCTTAGGCTCTGATTCGATAAACTGTTTCCCGTTTACTACCCACGAAGAGAGCTTGCCGTTGACTTTCGAGAAAGTCATTGTGAAGTTGTGACCAGAAATTAGGTACGCTAATCGGCTCTCCTCTAGCGAAAGAGGTGTGGTATTTGTACAAACAAACTCGGTTTCTTGTGCGGTATTTTCTTTGATTTGATATTGGTAAACGGCAATATCATGATTTGCTTGGCTATATAAAGTGCGGCTATCTTTACGCACGGTGAAGTTGATAAATGTTTCACGGTCATCGAGTTGAGGAAGACTAATTTCGATTTGACGCTCGCTATTTACGCTAAGATCCGCAACCTTAAATTGAACACTGCGAAGCGTTTCACCTTCTGCACGAATATCAGCGGTGATGGTGTAGTCGTCTAGGTTGGTAAACCAAAGTTTATTGCTAACGATGAAGGTACCTAGGTGTGCATCTACCTCGGTAATTTTCACTGGAGCGATGACTTGTTTGTATTCTTTCAACCCCGGTCCAGGTGTTTGGTCTGAGTAAACCAATCCGTCCATACAGAAATTGTAATTGTTTGGGTAATCACCAAAGTCCCCACCATACTTATAGAAACTTTGTCCCTTTTCATCGGTGGCGAGAATGCCGTGATCACACCATTCCCAAACGAAATGTCCTTGAATATGATCGTGAGCGTAGAACACATTTTGATACTCGGTCAGACCACCAGGGCCGTTGCCCATTGCGTGAGCGTATTCGCAGATGATGCGCGGCTTTTCGTGGGGGTGTTCGCCAAAGTAGTTCATCAATTGAGCGCGAGAGTACATGGTTGAGATAACGTCAACGACTTCGGCGTCACGGTCTTCTTCATAGTGAACAAGACGCGTGTCATCAATGGCTTTAGTAGCGTTGTACATCGCTTTGATGTTACATCCATAGCCAGATTCATTGCCTAAAGACCACATGATGATGGAAGGGTGGTTCTTTTGTGCGTGAACATGACGTTCAGCACGGTCTACGAAGACGGCTTCCCATGCAGGATCGTTGGTGATGCGGCTAAGATCGCCAACATTGGCGAATCCATGGGTTTCCACATCAGTCTCTGCCATAACGAACAAACCATAGATGTCGCAGAGTTCGTAGAATCGCGGGTCATTAGGATAGTGAGCAGTTCGCACGGAGTTGATGTTGTGCTGCTTCATTAAGATGATGTCTTTTTCAACACGATCCATGCCTACTGCACGGCCTTTTAAATGATCGTTATCGTGTCGGTTAACGCCATGCAGCATGACGTATTGGTTGTTAACGTAGAACAGGCCATTTTTAACTTTGATATCTCGAAAGCCAACTCGTTGTGGAATGACTTCTATGGTCTCACCTTGGTTGTTCTTCAAAGTGATAAAAAGTTGATAAAGGTAAGGGTTCTCAGCTGTCCAATGAGTAGGTTCATCGACATTAATAATGAAGTTAGTTGTGGTAGCACCTTGTACTGATATGTGGTCAATGGTTCCAGCGGCAATACTCAGTTGATTATCCTTTAGCTCATAATCAACTGAAACAGCATCGCTACGCGCAGACGAAAGGTTTTCTAGCATCAGTTCACACGACAATGTCGCTTGCGAATAGTCAGCGCTGAAGTCAGTACGAATAGAGACATCCTGCACATGCAGTGGTTCTTTCCCTACTAAGTAGACATCACGGAAGATCCCACCGGTCCACCACATATCTTGGTCTTCAATGTAAGTCGAATCAGCCCATTGCATGACTCGAACGCTTAGCAGGTTGTCACCAACTTGAGCAACGGATGAAATGTCGAATTCTGCGGTGAGTCGACTGCCTTTACTAAAACCAACATAGTTGCCATTAACGTAAACTTCGAAGTAGGTCTCTACGCCATCGAATTTGAGGATGGTTTGTTTGTCTTGCCAGTTGTCGCCGAGAGTGAAAGTACGTTGGTATGCACCTGTTGGGTTATCAGTGGGTACAAAAGGTACGTCAATTGGAAACGGGAAGCCTTCGTCAGTGTATTGAAGGTCACCGTGTCCTTCCATTTGCCACATGTTAGGTACGGTGATCTGTCCCCATTGTGTCATTGGTTGAGAGTAAAACTCGTCGGGAACAAGAATAGGGTTATGAAAAAGTTGAAACTGCCACTGACCGCTAAGCAGCATAAAGTGACTACTAAGCTCTCGCTGAAATGTTCGAGCGGCGTTAACTGAGGGATATGAGAAGAAATACGCGCGTGGAGCCATGCGATTCTCATGAAGATGAAGAAAGTTTTCCCAGTTGTTCACGTTAAATCTCCCTCGACAGGTAAACCGTGTCGATGCTGTGTTAAAAATGCCCGTTTAGGATATGAGGTAATTTTAGTAAAAGTTTTACTAAAATATATTGAATTTTGTTTTTTACTTTAACTTGATCACGATTTAAGCGTTCAAGAGAGTTAAAGTTGTGATCGGGTTTAAATAAACGGAGTGAATGATAGGGGTGGGCTTAACTTGATATAAGTAGTAGGTCTTTAGGTAGAAATAATGAATTTAATTGTTTAAATACAATTAATTATAGCTTTTTCGTGGTGTTTGATGATTTTACGAAGAGGGGGAATGGTGAGCCAACTTTAAATAAAGTTGGCTAATCGATGTCAATGAGTCGAACTAAGATGGAATGTAGAATAGATAGATAAGTTTTACTAAAAAATACGAAAATGCCTATTCTTTTGTTGTGCCTCGTAGTTTTAGTTTACTGGGTACATAGACTTTCAATGGCAGTGCACGTCCATCTCTTGCTTTTTCCATCAACAGGTTAACACCTTGAATACCCATCATCTCAGAGTGAATCCTGACGGTAGAAAGTGAAGGAAAGGTGAACTTTGCTGTAGGAATATCGTTGACGCTGATAAGAGATATGTCTTCTGGTATCTTGAGGCCGTGTTCATGAATTGCGCGCAATACACCAATAGCAATAGAATCTGAAGCGATAAACAGTGCTCGAGGGAAGTTATTGTTGGAAAACATCTTTTTCGCAGATTCGTAGCCTGATTGACTCGTAAACTCTCCACGGTAAATATCATCAAGCGATACCACGCCTTTTAAGCTGCCATATTCTACAAATGCCATCTCTCGGATGTCAGAACTATTAGGTGTATCTTGACCACCGATAAAGCCGATCCGATTGAACCCTTGATTGATAAAAAAGTCTATGATTTCTTTGCTAATTTTAGTGAGGTCGATATCAACCGAGTCGTACTTTGAGTTTGGGTCAGAGAAATCAATGAAGCAGATATTGTCTGTGATGCTTTCAGCTTCGGAGCGAACCGTCTCAGGGCAACGTCCAACAAACAGTATTCCGGTGATTTTAGCATCTGAATGAGCTAACTCTCCTTCGTAGCAATTAACCAGTTTTATGCCCAGCTTTTCACACTGTGTTTCTATACCATGACGAATGGATAAGTAGTAAGGGTCGTTAACTTCCGCTTCCTGCTTATAATTATAAATGGCCATGAAATGGTGGCTATGCTTCTTAGGCTGGATCGATTTCTTCGAACTGCTGGTCTTATATTCTAAGGCTTCTGCGATCTCTAAAATTCGCAGCTTAGTTTGTTCTTTTACACTCAAACTAGGGTCATCATTCAGTACGCGAGATACTGTCGCTAATGAAACACCTGCTTCATTAGCGATGTCTTTTAATGTTGCCATTCAATCACACCCTTCGGCATCATACCGAAAAAACTAATCCTATCTATTGGGTTCTATTGTAAACAATCTTCATCAGTAAATACTAAAGTTTTAGTAAAAACAGCGTTAATCGTTTAAATTAGCAGCGATTACTTAATTAGTTTTAGCAATTGCTTAAACTGATCGCCTCGGGCGACTTTTTGTAGTTCAAAGAGTGCCATTTCAGTGGAAGTTAACACGGCCCCTTGTTTTGACAGGCGTTGGATTGCGAGCTCTTTGTTTTCTGGTGCACGCGAAGAAATAGCGTCGACAACAAGGTGAACTTCATATCCTTGGTCCATCAAATCGCAAGCAGTTTGATGGACACAAATATGTGCTTCAATACCGACCAATAGTATTTGTTTTCTATTGTTACGTTGGAGCGTCTCTTGAACAGCTATCTCACCCCAGGCGCTGAACACATCTTTTGCAATGGGGGATAGGTGGGGAAGTTCATGGTGAATTTCATCGATAGTATGACCTAATTTATCTGGGATTTGCTCTACCCAAACAATGGGTAATTCCATGAGTTGTGCAGCCTTGGTCAACGTATTTAGGTTGGCGAACAAGTGCTCTTTATCGTGCATGATTTGGGCAAGCTTGCCTTGTACATCAATGATCATTAATTGGGTGTTGTCTTGCTCTAGCATTTAACGCTCCTGTTCTAATACTTGTTCTATAAACCACGTTCCAACTGTGCCGAGTCCACTGCGCCACGACAGCTCCACTGGCCACACCATAGAACTATCATAATGTCCTACATTTAACTTGGTTACTAGACCATGGTCGATAAATGGTTGAGCCAGTTTGATTGGGTAAGCGGCAAAACCAGCACCATAAAGCAGCATGTCTTGCAGTTGATCAGGGGCTTCGTAACGAATGAGGCGAGGGCTGAAACGCAGCGATTCCAGTAGTTCGCCAGTCGCAACTTTACCTTCTAAGGATAGTAACTGGGGATAGTGTTCTAGATCTTCTGGTGTAATCTCACCTTTGAGCTTTGCCAACGGATGATTAGGTGAGGTTATGAAGCACCATTCGATATTATCTATGATTTGTGCATTTGAGCCTCGTTGGGGGCATAACCCACCAGGAGCAATCATGATGTCAGCGCCTAAGCTCTCATCATTGGTTGATAGTTGGTGCTTTTCTGCATCAACTAAAATCAACTCCAGTTCTGGAAACTGCAGGGTTAATGAAGACATTAGTTCGGTAAACCTTGGGTATAAGGTCATACTGTGAGTAGCAATCGTCAGCGAGGGCTCTTCACCACTTTGCAGCGCACGTGCTTTTCGTTCTATAGCTTGCAAGCGGGGAACAATTTCAAGCGCTTGGAAGTACAGCGCTTTTCCTTCAGGTGTCAGTGAGGGAGACTTTCCGGCAACACGTTCAAATAGACGAATGCCAATATCAATTTCCATCGATTGTACCGCTTGATTCACAGCGGATGCACTGACATTGAGTTTTCTGGCCGCCGCAGAAAATGAACCCGTCTCGGCAATACAAACCAGATATTGAAGTCGCTCGGTATTAAGTAGCATACTGATCTCCGAGAAAAGAAGGTGTTTCTACTGTGCTTGAATTTTGTAGAGAGGTAAAGCATGAAGGGACACTTTGTTCATTGGAAGGGTATTATTCGAGGCTGTTTCTTTATATTTCCTAGGTTTTACATTGTAAATTTGCAGCGCTAGCTAGATGTCAACTAGCGCTGCTGATGCTAACGATAACGGAACGACGTTATTTTGAGTGAGGTTGCTCCACACCTTTTGCATATGTCACGATTTCGGTATCGGAATTAGGTTTATACATTCGTAGTATTCCCGTCCAGCCTTGTTCCACCTCAATGTTGTTGATGGCTTGAGAACCACAATTAAAGTTGACGGTATAGCTGCCATCGCTATTTTGTCTGAGTTCATCTTCACGACTTGATAACGCAAATTTCTCAGTGTGAACGTAGGCATCTGCGCCGTAAGTCGTGATTGAGAAGAAACCGTTTTTACCCAGTGGTGGGGCGTCGAAGTTCATTGTTTGACACTGACCTGAGCGATCCTCAGCAAGTAAAACTTTGTAGTAAGCGTGCTCGCTCGGCAGTCCTCCGAATCCCATTGACGTTAAGCCTCTTGCATGAAAAAGTTCGACTTTACGTTGTTCTAGATTCTGTTCTGGTTTTAGAGGCTTGCCTTCAGGTCCACCCATCGCCTTGGTAAAGTCGAGCTTGAGTACATCGGCTTCTAAAGATAAACGAACATTTTCTCTATCAAACTGGTCAAATCCTTTTGGTATATAAGGGTTTGCAAAGTTGGCGGTCCCTTTAATCATATCTTGCTTTGCATTTCCGGCCTTAATATCAGCAGGGGAGTTGGAAGCAACTTGGGTGCGTGCGATGACCCAAACATGCTTACCAGAAGAGAGCATCTCTGGCGTAATGGTAATCCTATTTTTCCCTTTCTCTGCATATAGGACAGCGACAGTGCGATGCTGTTCATCGATGATCTGAAGAGTCTGATAGGAATCGAGTATTGGTAGTTCGAATGTTACGCCACCCTCGGCATCCCAGATTGATTTTGAATAGAGCGTATCTCGATTCTGGCGTACGACGGTCTGAGTATCCATGGTGAGTAGTTGACGATCGTGAGTAAACTGGTTGATGCCGGACTTCTCTTGCTGCTCGAAAAAGTATTTGTCGGACTCCGCAAGGATAAAGTTATCTTTGGTAACTTTTGTCGAGCCGCCGTTCAAGATTTGAGTCTCAGTCGGTTGCCCTTTCTTAGGTAAATGGTCACCAAGATCGTGAGCGATTGACGCAGAAGTGAACAGGGTAGCTGTCAGGGAAGCGATGATTGTCAGTTTTTTCATTTCAATAACCTTTCGTGTCTCTATTGTACTGTTCGAGCATTGAGGACGCTGCCCGACCGTTCGTTTGACCGTATGACTCTCCCTAGCACGACAATTGGTTTATTTCCTTAGGTCTGGGTAAATCATAGAGAGATAAAGATATATTTTGAAATCATTAAATCTAATTATTGATATGTTTTTGGTGCATATCGTGGTTCGCTGTAATCAACGAACCATGATGTAGCCTTGGATATTAACTACGCATCTAGGTGACTAGTTAGCAGCTTCTGCTTTAGGATGAGCACCGAGAACGACTTCTGCGGCTTGATTGTTATCGAACATCGTAAAGTTGTAACTCTCTACTTGCCATGTGTCGTAACGGTCTAGGTAAATCGCTTTCGCATTCTGGTCTGTATAGACTGTCCATAGTGTAGGGAATACATCATTAAGATATGGGTCAATTTGGTCATAGCCAGCAAAGACCGTTGCTCCAGCAGCTTTCAGGCTATTCAAGGCTTCGCCACTGTCTGTAACGTCACGCTTATACATATCTTCAACCACTTCTTTGGCGCGTAGTCGTCTATCATAAGCGCGGATCGTTGCGCCCGATTCTGCTTTCTCTTTATCCAAGTTGATATGGAAACCGAATTCAGGATCATTGGATAAGTACTGGACACTCGGTGCATCTGTCATATCGCCGTGATAGATTTTGACCTCGCCACCAACAAACTCAATCACTGCGCTATCACCATTGGCGTCGGTGAGGTGATAATGCACAGGCGCTGGAAGGCATTCATTTTCATGGCCTGGCAAATCACATACTTTGTCTTGGACAACATCAATCTTGTCCAGTGTAGCAACGACCTCTTCAACGGAAGCGAAGTTATCGACCGCGTAATTTGCGAATTGTGATGCATCTACATCAAGCACGCCGGCGCGGTTAGGTGCCATTTCGGTGTATTCCAATCCAAGATAAAGAATACGAGCGACCAAACCTTCTTGGTTCATTGCTTCGGCGACAATTTCTGGTTCGAATGATTTGATTTTGATAGACGCGTATTTACTGGTCGTGTTAACTGACTCTTTAGTTGTGCTGTATTGATTTGAGATGCCTTTACCTGTGCCGACGACCACAGCATCATCGTGTCCAAACCAATCCATGGTTCTCACTGAGAGACTAGCATCACCGTTATTGTAGATTGCTGATGTGCATGCTGTTACATCTGCGACGTAACCTGCTGATAGTGTTGCGACAAGAGCTAGACTTAGGACTGACTTTTTCATAATGACCTCACATGTTTGGTGTTGTGTTGTGTTGTGTTTTGTTGAGGCCATAATAGACAACTAACGTTAATAGCTTAAATTAGCACCTGTAAGTGAGGCTAATAGGGTGGAGTAGGTGGATGAATAGGAAGAGTTGTTGATTTTGGTCTAGAGTATTAACACCAGCCGAATAACAAGGAAGTCAAATGAAGTCGTTACAGCAGTGGTTAGATGCTTACGGAGAGAGTCACCAGAACAGTACTAATCGAAAAATACACAAAATCGCAGTTCCCGGTATCTATCTTTCTATTGTGGGGTTGATCTGGTGTCTACCTCAGTTACCACTTGGTGGCATGTCTATTAACTGGGTATGGATTGTGATGCTACCTGTGATGGTTTTCTATTTTCGTTTATCACGGTCTGTATTTATTCAGATGCTGATCTTTACTCTTGCATGTTTGGCAATTATTACCTTCGCTGCAATGCTGGGAATGTCGGTGCTTACCGTCTGTATTGGTATGTTTGTGGTACTTTGGATAATGCAGTTTGTTGGACACAAGATTGAAGGAAAAAAGCCATCGTTTTTTGATGATTTACAGTTCTTGCTGATTGGACCTATTTGGGTGTTTCGCCAGAAATGATGGTTGACTTAAAAAAGACCGCTATCCCAGTCAAACTAGGATAGCGGTCTTTGTATTTAACAATAATGCCTTCGACAATCGGTTTAGAACAGTCCTCCGTTCATCGAAAGGTGAGCGAGAATACTGGCAGCGTAGCCGAGGGCAATCACCGGCATCCACTTCAAATGTCCGAAGAAAGTGTATTTGCCGTGGGCAGCACCCATTAATGCAACGCCAGCTGCTGAACCGATAGACAGCAAGCTACCGCCGACACCTGCCGTTAACGTTACGAGCAGCCAGTTGCCCATAGAGAGCTCTGGGTTCATAGTCAATACCGCAAACATTACTGGAATGTTATCGACGATGGCCGAAAGAATACCTACCATTACGTTGGCCCAAACGGGATCCCATTGGGTATACATGATTTCTGAGACCACACTTAGATAACCTAGCAAACTTAACCCACCGACACACATCACCACTCCATAGAAGAATAGCAATGTATCCCATTCGGCATGAGAGACTCGTCTAAATACATCAAACGGTACGATGGAACCTAGTCGTTTCAGTGCGGTTTCGTCGTTGTTTGCTATAGCGATGGCTTTCTTCTTAGCAATGGAGCGAGGCAACGTTTTACGCAGGAAGAACCCGAAGAACTGTAGGTAAGCTAGTCCCATCATCATGCCCATGACCGGAGGGAAATGAAGCACTGCGTGGAAGGCAACGGCCGTTGCAATGGTGAGAATAAAGAGTCCAACAATGCGAAACGCTCCACGTTTTAGTTCTACGTGAGCATGGACCGCATCAGGTTGTGTCTTAGGAACAAACAGCGACATGATCACGGCAGGCACAATGTAGTTAATCACTGAGGGGACGAACAGAGGCATAAATTCGGAGAAAGACACATGCCCCGCTTGCCAAACCATTAAGGTGGTAATATCACCAAATGGGCTGAATGCACCGCCCGCATTAGCTGCGACCACGATGTTAATACAGGCAATATTTACAAATCGTAGATTGCTTCCCCCCACTTTAAGTACCACGGCACACATTAATAGTGCGGTGGTGAGGTTATCGGCAATAGGGGAGATGAAGAAAGAGAGGATACCTGTTAACCAAAATAAGGTTCGAAAGTTAAAGCCTTTTCCGACCATCCAAGATTGAAGTGCATCGAATAGTCGCCGCTCTTCCATCGCCGATATGTAGGTCATTGCTACCAATAAGAAAAGTAAGAGCTCGGCGTATTCAAGTAGATTATGTTCTAGTGCGGATTTTGCGACTTCTATTTGACCAAGGTCTTTATAGACTAATCCGATTATTATCCAAATTAAGCCTGCTGCGAGCAGAACAGGTTTTGACTTACGTAATTTAAGGTATTCCTCCATCATGACAAGGGTATAAGCAATACCAAAAATAAGTAATGCTGCATAACCTACTGTGGATTGAGTGAAGTTAAAGGTATCCGAAGATACCGTTTCCGAAGCGAAAGTAGACGTGGCGATAAAAGGGAGTACAAAAAGGGTCTGCCATCGACTTTTTTTCATCATGTTTTGATCCTTCAAAAGCTAAATAAAATCAGGCGCTAACAATTGCGATACGATATTTTAAAGGTTATTCAACATTTTCGTTGTGAGCTAACTCGAATCTGATGAAGAGCTTGTGGTTAAAAAATAGACTTTTGACAATGTTTTCAGACCTCCTAGGCTTAGATGAAGGAATCTGTCTAATTTGGTGTAAGGGAGCAAACTCATGAAAACAGTCATTTCATTCTTGTTGACGACACTAATGTTTCTATTTGCGAATCCAGCTCTAGCCGAAACGCAACCTTACGTTTGTGACAGTGCCAACAAAGTAAACCTGCCGTTTCCAGTCTTAGAAAGTGAATGTCCTATTGGAGAAGGGTTATGGGGACGCAGTGTGCCAAGCGAGAGTGATAAGTCTTTCTGGATACAATGTGGGTTCGTTCAATCGGGAAGTTTGCGTGCAGTACCTAGCAACTTGCAGCAAAATGTCAGTAAATCGATATGGTTAAAACCTGAAATAGACGGAGATCGTTGCTTGATTGGTCCGTATGAAAACTTCGAAGCAGCAAGTCTCGATTTAGCCGAGGTGAAAGCTCTACCGGCCTATAAAGATGCGTTTATCAGAACAACCAGCACTTTGATTACTACCAGTGAAACCCAGTTGGTGGCCAGTGCTGAAGGAGAGTCATCTGCGAACTCGTTGAAAGAAAGCTATAGTGCAGTGGTTGCGGCCACTCCTTTTATGATTGGTGGGCAGCATGGGCGCAACTCGTGCCTCTGTTACTTTTAGCGAAGGCTTGATTACAGCGATTAGAGCTAATCAGTATGCTTTGATACCAAACGGCTTTAATTTTTTCGGTAATAGCTCATCCAAATTCTGAATATCGTCTGGGAATATTTCAATAAGACTCAGGTCATGCTCTTGATAAAGCGTACGTGTGTGTTCAATGGTCCTGTCGTCTGCTGCATCGCTATCTGAGCCCCAATATTGTAGGTAGACTTTCCCTTGTGGTAAGTAAAAATCACTCACGACATCTTGTTCTATTGGTAACTGCCGTTGATAAGCATGAACAACGCCAGCCATATATAACCAGTTATCAATAATTAGCTCGCCTTTCGATTGAACGTAATGACCATCGAGAGTGCGGTGCTTTGCCGCGAATTTTTGCCGAAAACTCGAGAAGGATTTTTCAGTAGAGTGCGCTTCTGCATCGTGACCTTTAAATTCGATGACGGACTGTTTTAATCGAGCGTGGCGCAATACAGAGGGGTGCCAAACCACAAACTCATTGTTGTTCTGTTTATCTTTACGAAGACGAGCACCAGCGCGAAGGCCAATGGCCGTCGCCTTCCATTGGCTATCGTCACGCTTTATCCAACCTAGCTCACTAAGTAGAAGATTGATCTTTTTAGCCGGAAGCGCAAAGTGTTCACCAAGTTGTGTTGCAGTCAGTGTTGAGTCACTAATAAGTGTATCGTCGATTACAAGGTTTGCCGGCCACACGATAAAGCGTCCATATTTTTCACTGTCCACATAGTCACCGCCGAAACGATGCCCAATGTCAGTCAGTAACCAACTGGACTCGTGCCAGCTGATATAACCTGCGCGCTTCAAAAGCGTAAACAGTACTTTAGACTCTTGGTTTCGACTTTTTGCTAGTGCGGATGTGGACAGTTTATCGTGCATTCGATTCCTTACTCGACCTTTTCCATAATAGTTAACAGTTGCTGAGCTGCTTGTTTGGGTGAGCCGGCATGACTAATTGCTGAAACGATCGCGACACCATGAACACCAGTTTTTGCCACATCTAACAAGTTTGATTCGTTGATACCACCAATAGCAACAATAGGTAGCTCTATCTGTTGAAGTGCATTCGTAAGCCCTTCAAGCCCCCATTCAGTTTTTATGTTGGTTTTGGTTGTCGTTGAGAATATGGCGCTTAGCCCAATATAGTCGATTGGAAGCTGTTTCGCTTGTTGCAGTTGCGTTTCGCTTTCAATAGAAAGACCAAGAATCTTATCCTCACCGATAAGGGTTCGAGCTAGGGTCGCTGGCATATCGGTCTGTCCCAAATGCACGCCATCTGCATCGATGGCAAGGGCGACGTCTACTCGGTCATTGATGATCAATGGAACGTTAGTACCCTCAAGCACCTTTTTGACAGCTGCTGCTTTGGTGATGAAGGTCCTAATATCATGATGCTTTTCACGTATTTGCACCATTGTCACTCCACCTTCAACAGCCTGCTTCACGACTTCTATTAACGTATCGAGGTCTTGATTTTCGTCTGTTACAAGATAGAGTCGATAAGGGTTGCGAGTCATCGTTTGTCCTTAACATTCTTTAATGTGGAGACGGCGTAGCACTTCTTCATCACAAAGCTGATACAGAGCATCAAGCAAATTCATTTGCAGTGAACCTGGGCCTTTTGATTGTTCAGCCGCGATTTCACCTGCGATGGCAAATATTGCCGCAGCCGCGAGGCCTGTGGTTTCACCAACCGCAGCAAATGCTCCTGTTACCGCTGATAGTGAGCACCCCATACCGGTGACAAAAGGCATCATCTCATGACCATTACTCAGTGCGTGAGTGGCTTCTTTATTGACGACGTAGTCGGTTTCACCTGAGATTACGACACAGCAGTTGTAGGCCTCTACTAATGCGCGCGCCGCAGATAAAGCTGCCTCACTTGAATCCAGTGCATCAACACCTTTGTTTTGTGATTTCTCCCCTGCCATGGCAATGATTTCTGATGCGTTACCACGAATGATTAAGTTGTCAGCGAGTTCTGCAAGTTGACGAGCGGTTGAGGTTCTTAATTTGGTTGCGCCACATCCAACAGGATCGAGTACAACTGGCTTATTATTTTCATTGGCTTGTTCTACGGCGAAGAACATACCAGGACGCCACACACTATCTAAAGTTCCAATATTGATGACTAGTGCGCCTGCGAATGACATCATTTCCGCCATTTCTTGCTTTGAGTGTGACATGATTGGTGAAGCACCTACGGCTAATAGCGCATTGGCGGTGTTATTCATGACAACAAAATTCGTGATATTGACGACGAGTGGTTTTTGCTCACGTACTTTTTGTAGCGCGTTGATAATAAGGTCTTTGTTCATGTTTATCTCCAAACCTAGATTGAGCCGATAGAATGACAATAAATTAAAACAGGCTCAGGTTATGACTTTTTGAATGATTGTAATGGTATTTAGCTCTGTTTGCTTTAGATAGCGTGTAAAGAGGTCAGAATAATGATACCGACAGTGCAAGTAAGCGTCGAAAGCACTGTTGTCAGTGCGATGATATTCGCTGCAAGCACTGAGTTTCCTCCCATAGAGCGAGCCATGACGTAGCTTGCAGCAGCGACTGGCGATGCACTCATAAAAAATAGAATGCCTAACTCCAAACCTCTAAAACCGAACCAGTAGCCTGCTGTTGTCACCACAAATGGAGCCAAAATAAGTTTGTAACTACTGGCGAGCCATGCTGGTTTCTGTTCTTTTTTCATCGAGCTTAAGTCTAGCGACCCTCCGGTACAAAGGAGGGCTAATGGCAATGTCATTCTGGCGAAATAATTACCAGCATCAATGGCTATATCAGGCACGGGAATCGACAACATGTAGAATACCAGACCAGACACAATTGCGATAATTAATGGGTTTTTGGTCAATGTAGTCAGCATGATTTTTCCGGCTGAAACACCAGAGTCTGTGCCTTTTGGGGTAAGGCAAATCACCGCTTGAACATTATAAATAAAGGTAGTGACAGCAACATAGATAGCCGCTAAAGCGACCCCTTTTTCTCCGTATGCGTTGGCGACGTAAGCCAAGCCTATAATCCCGGTATTAGCTCGAAAACTTCCTTGAATAATGACGCCTTTATCCGTGGAGTGACGAAACATGGCGCCAACAGAGGTGTATGTGAAAATGAAGAAAAGTATATTGGCAATAATACTAAAAGTAATGAATTGGCTCGCTGCGGAGAAATTGTGCTCGGAGTTGACGATGCTTAAAAATAGCATGGCAGGTAGGGTAACTTTAAAGACTAACTTAGACGCCACGTCGATAAAATTATCGTTGATCAGACCGATTCGTTTGAACACTACTCCCAAAATGATCATAAGACAAATTGGGCCCGTGATGGTGATAGAAAACAGCAGTTGGTCGACCAAAGAGTCCATAAACATTCCATATTATCAGCGCAGTAGCATTGAATAATTATTCCACATCTTCTCATCCCAATAAATCAAGGATTGTAAAAAAGTACGACCGTGCTAAATTGGTGGTGTATTCGTTTTATTAGAGATTTAAATGAGCAAAGGTAAGCTGACCAAAGAGCACATTCTTAATCAAGCGTTCGGCATAGCGAGTCGTGAAGGCTTAGAAAGCCTGACGATCGGTGAACTGGCTAAGCAGTGTCAGATGTCAAAGAGTGGTCTATTTGCGCATTTTAATTCCAAAGTGAACTTACAGGTAGCGGTGGTTGAGTATGCCGACGCTACGTTTCAGACTCGTGTGATCGCCCCTGTTAGAGAGCATCAGCATGAGTTGGTTATTGATAAGCTTAAGCATTTGATTGATAACTGGATGTGTTGGAATCAATCTTTCCAAGGCAGCTGTATGTTTATCGATGCTTGGCGTGATAATCGTCAAGACGAACTGCAAGTTTCTCTACGCAAGGCGATTTATCGCTGGATCAGCTACTTAACGATACAAATCGAGAAGGCCGTCGAAACTGGTGAGTTGAAAAAAGATCTGGATGTTAAGCAAGCGGCATTTGAACTTTATGGGCACTATCTTAGTGCGCATGTTTTTTACTCCCTCGTTGGGCAAGAAGAAAGTAGCCAAAGGTTTTGGAATAGTGTGACTAAGTCTTTTGAGTCTTGGTCGAGCTAATAAACATTTTTTTAAGATAAAAAAGCACGACCGTTCGAATTGTGCTGCAAGGAAGAGTCAGTCATGAGTGACAAAATTTACTTCAACACTTCTAATAAATTCAGTTTTAAAAAGCGCATGATTAACCTTACAACGCGCGCTCATCATAAGTTGGCGCCTAATCATGCGAAGAACACCGCGAAGAAGCTATTGTTGACGCCTGTTCGTTCTAAACCAAAGAATTCTGAGCCTCAGGGATTGGTAAAGGGTGAGATCGCGACGCCAGAAGGGATGTTAAAGACATATCGTCTTGGTACAGGTCCTGTGTGGATTTTGACTCATGGTTGGTCTGGTACGGCAAGCCAATTCTTCCCGCTAATGGAGCACATCGCAAGTCGAGGGTTTACTGCGCTTGCGTATGATCATCCTGCTCATGGTGAAAGTGAAGGTGCGTTTGGGCATATTCCTGCTTTTGTCGGCGGTTTAGAAGGTCTGCTAGACAATGAAGACGATGTTGCTGGGTTAGTTGGGCACAGCATGGGCACGGCTTCGGCGATTGAATGTAAGCACGCGAAACTTCATGATAAACCTTTGCTGCTTATCGCGCCGGTTCTCGACTATCTTGATAATTTGTTTGGTAGCGTCGCGCGTTCTGGCTATTCGATGCGTTTGTTTGAAGCGGTAGTCGATGATATTCAAACCCAATATCAATACCCTCTGCAAACCATCGATCCCTATAACAAATTAGCACTTCGCAATGCGCCAACTATTATCGTTCATGATGAAAAGGATCGTTTCACTAAATATTCCGTGTCGAAGAAAGCAGCGCAAGAGATGGTCAATGTAGAGTTGGTCACGACACATGGACAAGGACATGGTCGCGTTATGCAATGTCAGGAGGCAAAATCGAGCTTTGATAAGCTGATTGGTGCTTAATAAAATCAAGATGTTGTAATTATATCCATATTGTTGATGTGGTTAACAGATTGATAATTTTTCATTATGCGCTTGGTTTTCTATATGGGATCATAGCTTGGTCCCATAAGCGTAGAAACTGAGTATCAGTGTCGTATCCTCTTTAATATAACTACATCGGATACAGTCAGCCTTCTGATCGAATCTAACTTCCGGTTTCATTATCTCGTTTATGGCGTTAGGGCCGCGACATTGAAGCGTGTTTCAAGGTCGCTTTCGCCCGTCTAATCAAAGGAAGCCATAATAATGAATAGAAACGATAGTGTCCCCTTACCCTCCAATACCCGAGAGTGGTTCTTTAACCGTAATAGCATGATTATTCTTGCCGACGTCGTGCTGTTTGCTGTGCTCTATAACACCTTACCATTTGAACCCAGTGTCGTGCTGGGAATTAGTATCTTAGCGTTTATTGCTGTGCTGTGGTTGACCGAAGCGCTTCACGTGACTGTGACTGCTATATTGGTGCCGGTGATTGCGGTTTTGTTCGGTGTATTTGATACGCAGACCGCTTTAAATAACTTTGCCAATTCCATCATATTTTTGTTCTTGGGTGGTTTTGCACTAGCAGCTGCTATGCATAGGCAAGGCTTAGACAAGGTTATTGCCGATAAAGTGCTAGTAATGGCAAAAGGTAAGATGAGCGTTGCGGTGTTCATGCTGTTTGGCGTTACCGCACTTTTATCTATGTGGATCAGTAATACTGCTACCGCGGCAATGATGTTGCCATTGGTGCTTGGTGTATTAAGTAAAGTAAATGAAGAAAGCGGCCACAACACGTACGTTTTTGTACTACTTGGCATTGCTTATAGTGCGAGTATTGGTGGTATTGCAACAATGGTTGGAAGTCCACCTAACGCGATCGCCGCAGCGGAGGTAGGGCTCTCTTTTACTGACTGGATGGCATTTGGCTTACCAACATCAATCATTCTGCTCCCTATTGCATTAGCTGTCTTGTTCTTTGTATTAAAACCTAAGCTTGATGGTGAGTTCGAAATCAATCATGAGCAAGTGAATTGGGATAAAGGAAAAGTAGTTACTCTGCTTATCTTTGGTCTTACCGTATTCTTGTGGATATTCAGCAAACCGATCAATGCAATGTTGGGCGGGTATGCGAAATTTGACACCATCGTTGCTCTTGGCGCTATTGTTGCGGTGAACTTTGCTCGAGTAGTTCATTGGAAGGATATTGAGAAGACCGCAGACTGGGGTGTCTTACTGCTGTTTGGTGGTGGTATCTGTTTGAGTAATGTCCTTAAGGCGACGGGAACGAGTGTTTTTCTTGCCAATGAATTAAGTGACATGATCTCTCAGTTCAACATGTTGGTGATTATCTTGGTGATTGCGGCGTTCGTGGTCTTCTTAACTGAGTTTGCCAGTAACACGGCGAGCGCGGCGTTGCTGATTCCGGTTTTTGCGAGTGTCGCTGAAGCGTTTGGAATGTCACCAGTGATTTTGTCGGTGTTAATTGCAGTGGCAGCCTCTTGTGCGTTTATGCTTCCGGTAGCGACACCTCCGAATGCGATTGTTTTTGCCTCTGGTCATATTAAACAGCAAGAGATGATGCGTATTGGTATTATCTTGAATATCGCTTGTATCGGCGCTTTGACCATAATTGCAATGAGCTTTTGGGCATAGTCTAACGTCATCGAGTTGACTAAATAATCAAATAGGTCGTAAATAGAAAAGGGTCATCAGTGTGTACTGATGACCCTTTTGCTTACCAGTTTATTTCGTCCAGCGCATTATAGATAAGCTGAGCGCCAAGCGGTGATAAATGAATACCATCGGCTTGGTATAGCGATGCGTAGCCTCTTTCGCATGCATATTGTTCAAACGTTTGGTAGATATCCACGACCTCAAGCCCATTCTCTCCGCTGCTGTACATTGCTTTCAACTTTTCGACATGTTTTTGGCTCAACTGCTTAATAGCACTGCGTATGGCTTCAACGGTGTCTTTACGATTGCCAAACATTGGGAGCGAACCAACTGGGTCGATAGCAGAAGTGACGATTAAAATGGGTTGAATACCATGATGTTGAGACTGAGCAATCATAGCGTTGAGGTTACTGGCAACCACACTGATATCTGTGCCCCAGTTGAGGTCGTTCAGCCCGCCAAATAGAACTACGGCATCAGGAGCTTGGTCTAAAACTTGTTGTTTGAATCTAGATAGCATTCCTGTTGTCGTGTCGCCAGGTACACCGCAGTTGATAAACTCAATATCTGGATGGGTTGCAATGAGTTTATCTGACCAGTTTTGATTTGTGGCTAAACCCCATCCAGCCGTCAAGCTGTCACCCAATAGGACGATTTTTTTCACGTATTATTCTCGTATGATCGAAAAAGCCGCTCCATTAAGAGCGGCTTTTGAATAAGGTAGATTAGTTGCTGCTGATGTATTCTTTAAAGCGGGCTTTAGTGTCAGCATCTGCCTTGTTGTACCAAAAGATTAGCATCTCTTCAGCCGTATTGTCTGCTGCGCCACCTGGTACTGCGATTTCTGCGTTTGCTGAATTAGCAGGTAAAGTTGCGGGTAGCGTTACTGCGGAAACAGTGCCTGCTACAGCGATAGCGGCTACGCCACCTTTACGGTTGTAATCCTCGGCTTCTCGGTCGTAATCACGACCTATCTGCATACCGTCCTTAATCAGTTTATCCTGAGTCACTGGAATAGCATTGCCATCAGCGTCGACCAAAGACCATTTAAAACTATCAATGTCCTTTTTAGCCTGGCGTTCATTCTGGTAGGTGGGCACTTCTAGAGTGAGTTCTGTATTGCTAGCATCAAATCGAGCGATGATTGCTTTGCTTGGAACCGTAACACGTTCTTCTCGATTCAAATCAAACAAAGGCTCGAAGCGAAATACAATTTGATTTACACCATCTGGAAGCGTAGCAGTTTTTCCAGAAGAGAAGAAACCGTTGGATTTTGTAACTGGGTCTCCAGCATTGACTGATAGTAGATCAACAGAGTCTGGGATTTTGATCGTCACATCAGCAACAGCCATGGTGCTGCAACCGGCGAGTAATGCACAAGCAAGAATCTTAGAAGCTTTCATTTTATTTTATCCTAGCAGAATTATTCTAATAGTTTAGCGTACACTAGATTGCCTATGTTATGGATTGATTGCAATCTTCGCCGCAATACTAATATGGAATTTAATCAAAAAATTACAATGCATGCTTGTCATTGTTGTGGTCGACGATCGGAAATACTGCATCGTAAACCAGATTAAAGAAATAGGCGTAAAATAGAGCCACAATTACGAAGCCCAAGTCAGCTAGCACGGCATCGATTAATGATAGGTTTAAGCTCCATGCCAACAATGGAATAGTCGCGACTAGTAACCCTAACTCGAACAGTAATGCGTGGTAGACACGTTGAGTGGGGGTCTTTTTTGATGTCCCTCGTAAGTAAATCAAAGCTCGATCAAAAGCATAATTGTAAATGTAGTTCCAGACCATAGCGATCAACGACAGCGAAAATGCAGTTAACGCTGCGGTTTTGACGTTAGCTCCGAAAACAAACATACAAATTGGTGCTGCAATAAGTAACAGTAATAGCTCGAACAAAATAGTATGTCTCAATCTATCCGCAGGGCTTCGCATTACATTTTTTGAATTCACAATGTGCTCTCCTTCACATCTCATCGAATTGCGCAAACTTTATAAAAAAAATATTACATTTTGAAGATCGATCTATTATATTTTCGAATTGGTCGGAGGAGTGATGACTCTAATGCCATATTTTCGTAAGAATATGATCTAAATATACGTTTTCAATAACTTCAATGAATGCGTTGCTCATTTTGTGTGTTATTAATATATATATGATCGACTATTGTTTGTTCTGAATTGCCAGTTTTGAAAATTACCTATTAACTATGCGGATACTTGGTCTTTTTCCTCAAACTAATATTTAGTAGGATGTCGATTGGTGATACCTCCACCAAACTGCACTCAATGAGCCTAAGTGGTCTCAAAAGAATGGAATCTAAGTGCTACGTACGATTTTCAATAACGCACAGAGATTTCATTTGAACACGCCAAACTTTTCATCGACTTTGATGGCTATATCAATACTAGCTTTTGCCCCTTATTGCGATGCGAGCGAATCGAAGACTTCAACAGAGAGTCAGGACAAGCCCGAAGAATCGGTGGAAACATCAGATGAGCTTCCTGACCGCAAGTTCGCCGCATTTCCTGTTCCAATTACTGATGATGCACTTGGTCTGGGTCTTGGCGTTAATGCCATGTACCTTCACGACCGAGCCGAAGGCGCTAAAAACCCCTCTACCAGTATGTTTTACGGTCAATACACTGATACAGGCAGTGGCATGGCAATCATAGGACATGAACATGTTTTCGCGCATGATGCGTGGCGTGCGGGTTTCTATGCTGGACACTTTGGTCTCAATTTGAAATACACAGGGCGCGTCGGAATGCAGTTACCTAAAGCCGCTCAATATTCATCCTACTCTAACTTTGTTTACGCAGAGGTACGTAAGCAAATCATTGATGATCTGTATCTGGGGGTGCAAGGTTTGTGGAGTGGTGGTAACGCAAGCCTTAATGAGCATACCGATCCAGAAATTAAAAAAGCGTTTGAGCAAGAAATGAGTGGCAGCAATAGTGCGCTCGGACTGCTTATGACCTACGACTCTCGCGATAATATGATGGGGGCGACGCAGGGATTAAACGTCGATTTGAGTACCTTGCACTACTCAAGAGACAAACGGACGGGCAAACGCTTTACCAGACTGGATGCAGAAATTAGTCAATATTTCCCAATTGGAGATGATGTGCTGGCGTACCGAGTTATGGGTAAGGAAATGTTAGGTGATGCGCCAGAATATGAGTTTGTGACCCCCAGTTTACGTGGTGCCGATTGGAATAAATACCGAGGCAGTTCAGTGTACCAAGCTGAAATTGAATATAGGCATAAGTTCTCCACACTCTGGAGCGGTGTGGCTTTCGCTGGTGCGGCGTTGATAGGTAATCAGGACCGGTACTACACGCACTCGGTTCAGTCTGAAGTTGTGCCGTCGGCTGGCGTCGGTGTTCGTTACCTATTGAATGCCAAAGAGCGATTTACTGTTGGCGTAGACGCGGCGGTATCAAAGATGGGAAATACCAGCTTTTATATCCGTTTTGGAGAAGCTTTCTAGATGCCAGCTAAGCCATTTTATTGATTTATAGCGCAAATAATCGGTACTGGCATTATTGTTTTGGTTTATCTTTGGGTGCAATTTTTGTGCTATTGTTTTACGATGGTGCGCTTGTTAATAATATAGTCAAAGGGTTGGGTATGCTGAATATTGAACAGCTTGTTGCTTTTGTCGCTGCGGCAGAACAAGGCTCATTTTCTGCTGCTGCGAGGCATTTAGGAAAAAGCCAAAGCTCAGTGAGCATTGGTGTCAATAATCTGGAGGTCGATCTCGGGATTACGCTCTTCGATCGCAGTACCAAGTACCCTAAGCTGACGCCGCAGGGTGAGCGAATGTTATCGCAAGCTAAGGTGCTATTAAGACAAGCTGAACGAATTCGTAATTACTCTCAAGCTAGCGTTGATAGTGTCGAAGATACACTTAAGATAGCCATTGATCCTTTATTGCCATTTTCTTTGTTGGAATCCGCAATTGAGAAAATGTCTCAACGCTTTCCTTTCACACAAGTCGATGTTTCGAGGCTTGCAGCACACCATCTCACTAACGCGATTATCAAAGATGAAGTGGAACTTGGTTTCAACCTAGCGGCCGACGCGGTGCCAGAAGGGCTAGACTTTGTTTCTATCGCTAATATTGAGTGGGTCTGTATTTGTAGCCCAGATTCGATTTTTGCCGACATGCAGCAAGTGAGCAATGAAACCCTTATTGGCGAACGACAAATTGTATGTCGCAGCATGATGCAGAATACGGTGCTTCAGGCTCAGGGCGCGTTTTCTCAAGATATTTGGCAAGCAGACGATCAAGAAGATGTGATCAAGCTGGTGGAGCAGGGTATCGGTTGGGCGATTGTGCCTAAAGATTTCACTGTTGAAAAGCAAGCGATGGGTACCTTGATTGATTTTAGGCCTGAATTCCAGCGCTATGAAATGATGAACTCTGCGGATGTGCTGTGGAAATCCAATACGAGGTTAGGTCCTGCTGCTAAGTACTTATGTGAGATGCTTGGTGTCTTCTAAGTAAAAATAGCCCCTCAACCGAGGGGCTATTTTTATGCTTGATGAATATGGACTTGATTACGACCTTTTAGTTTTGCCTGCTGTAGGCTTTGAGTAGCTCTACCAATAATGCCATCTGTACTATCTCCTGTTGCTGTAACGCCAATAGAGACGGTTGCTGTAATCCATTCATCATGAATGTTCAAAGGTAGCTTTTCTATCAGCTGTCTTAACCATTCAAGCTGCTTTTTCGCATCGACGTTGTCGTTTGCCTCGAATAGTACCGCAAATAGTCCGCTTTCATAGCGAGCAATGCAATGTGACTTTGGCTTTGGGAAGCTGCGTTTGATGATGTCTGCTACATACAGAATAATCGTGTCGCCAATCATATCGCCATAGTCAGCATTGATTCTTTTTAATCCATTTATATCGATCAAAGCAAAGTAAGCGCTAGAATTTCTGAGTTGCTGGGTCAACTCTGAACGCATGGTGAGCTTGTTGTCCAGTCCAGTAAGTGAATCCTTATCGTTGAGGTATTGGAACAGCAATAAGTTTGAAAGAGCGACTTCAGAGAAATCTCGAATAGCCCTTATTACGCCATCAAAGGCAAAAAACGCACTCTTAACGTATATCACGCCAATTAGGGTATCCCTCTGAAATAGCGGCAATATGTAATGACGCCCATTCACTTGAAGCTTTCGCGCTAACGCATCATTGTTACTGTTATATACATAGTTCAATTGACGTGAGGTGAAGATGGACGGCAATGACTGGCATTGATGAATAACTTTGGTATTGCCATGAAAGTCGACGGTTTTAAAGCTCCCAGTATCTTGTTCGTATAGACAAAATTGTACGCCTTTGTGGAAGATAAAGCGGTCAAAGATGGCGCGAAGATCGTGTTTAAAATGAGCAATGTCAGGCGCCTGGTTGAGTCTTGCTAAAGAGTGGTTGAGCTGGTAACTGATGTAGTTAATAGATAGAGCCAGCGATAACAGCGCTAATATCACCAAAGCGGTGAGTGAAATCTGATAAGACGTAAACAGAATATCTGCTCGACTCGTTCCAGAAACGAATATCCATTTCATTGGGTTTCTTGCGTCAAACATACTGACTTTGAGTTCGCCATTGTAGTGGTATTCGTAGCTACCTCTAGTTTGTCCATAGGTGATCTTCTGTTCTAGACCCTTTAGGTAGCTGATGGATTCTGTGCCGATTCTCAGAGGATTAGGATGGAAAATAAGTCGGCCATTGGTGCCATCTATTACGAATACATAGCCTTCTTTAAGCGTTTTCATATTCGCGAGATATTGGGTGATATGCTGAGCGTCTACCTCAAACCAGACTTCTAGCCTGGGGTGACTAAGTTGCTGTTTGATAGCAAATACCCAGAGCCCATCTTGCTTTTGATATAGGGTCGAAACAGCATACTGGTGCGAAAGAGCATCGAAGGAGTGCCACTGAATCGATGACTTTGTCTGCTCGCTAATACCTTCTCCATGATTATCGACATAGGTTTGAGCGATCGGGTCGAACACACTAATACTTTTATACAGGTACGTGTTGTCTAGTGTTTGCGTAACAAGTGAAGCAAAACGTGCGTCGTCAATATTCTTTTGCAGTAAATCCACTTTTGCAAAGGTCGCTTCAATTTGTGACCAAACTAGTGCCGTTGCCATTTTCACATTGGACTGAGATTGAGATTTCGCGAGTTGAAGAGAATGTTGATATTGCTGATAGGAGATAAAAACAAGCGCTGCAATAAGAGCAAAAGTGAGCGGTTTTAGAGCTCGTAGTAGGATTTTCGGCAGAGACATATTGTATTAAACCATTTGAGCATGCGGAAATGGTACTACGTCTTAGATAAGGGATACAAAACAATTATTTGACGTAAAGTTAGTAGAGATCAATTGATAAAAATAAGAGGTTGAAAAACAACCTCTTATTGATGAATGGACTAACGTTAGATCATGAATCTGTTGGAGAGAAGTGCAAAATAGCCATCGACATTGGAGCTTGAAGTATTTCACCTTCAGCATGTCCTACTTCAGACTCTGCAATATGAGTATCGCAAATGGTCTTCCAAGTCTGGTTTCGATCGTTTGGCAAGGTAAAACGAGCAGGTGCTTTGGTTTGGTTAATTAAGTAAACCATCTCATCGCCGTCATCCCCAATACCAATATGTAGTGCGACGCTACTGAGTCGATTCCAATCTTCCATGCTCATTAATTTTCCATCCACACGGCTCCAGAAAATGCGATTGTCGTTACGCTTCTCACCGCTAAATGCGCGGATGAAAGGCACCATATACTCTTGGCGAGCGGCAAGCATGTCTGCTAGCCATTGTCTGAAGTGCTCTTTCGGCTCGCTTGAGCTCCAGTCCAACCAACTGATCTCATTGTCTTGGCAATAGGCGTTGTTATTACCTTTTTGGGTGTGTGAGAGGACATCTGCGGTCAAAATATGGGGAATACCAAACGAGAAGAGCAGCGTTGCCATAAAGTTACGCTTTTGCTTCTCGCGAGTTGCCAAGATGACTGGGTTATCTGTGTCGCCCTCTGCGCCATAATTGTCCGAGCGATTATCACCGTGTCCATCACGGTTTTGTTCACCATTGGCCTCATTATGCTTATGCTTGTATGACACCAAGTCTTGCATAGTGAAACCATCGTGGTAGGTGATGTAGTTCACGGTCAGTTTATATGGCCAATTTGCCGCACTGTATAGGTCTCGAGAACCCATTAATCGGGTAGCGAACTCTTTCAAGTAACCTTGATCGCCCCGCCAGAAACTGCGCGTAATGTCTCGCAAACGGTCATTACACTCATTCCAACCAAATGGGAAGTTACCTACTTGATAACCGTTAGGACCGATATCCCATGGCTCTGCAATTAACTTAGTCTGTTTTAATACAGGATCTTGCGCGACAGCTCTAAAGAAGGCAGCGTCACGGTTAAAGTTATCTCCGTTACGACCGAGCGTCGCAGCAAGGTCAAAACGGAAGCCATCGACGTTGAACTCTTGAACCCAATAACGGAGTGTATCCATAACAAGGTTGAGTGCTGGCTGATAATTGAGGTCAACCGTGTTTCCGCAACCGGTAAAGTTAGCAAAGAACTCACCATGGCGTAGATAGAATTTAGAATCCAAGGCTTTCAGATTGAAGACCGCTCCGTTATCTCCACCCTCTGCAGTATGGTTGTAGACCACATCAAGAATGACCTCAATACCATGGCGGTGAAGTTCACGAATAGCTGATTTTAGTTCTAGGACAGCATCTGAATCTGCATAGCGCGGATCTGGTGCCATAAAGACATATGGGTTATAGCCCCAATAGTTAACTTTATCCATGTTGAGCAGGTGAGGTTCATGCATACAGGCAGCGACAGGGAGCAATTGTATAGAATTGATATTCTGCTGCTTATAAAACCTCAGCATCTCTTCGCTGACTAAGCCTAGATACTTACCTCTATTCTGCGATGGGACCTTTTCATTGAGCTTAGTGGAGCCTTTTACATGAGTTTCGAACAGCACCATTTCTTCGCGAGGGATTCTTGGTAGCTCAGTGTCTTGCCAATCGAAGTCGTCAGCAATGACCACACATTTCGGTAGTTCAAAGCTTTTTGATGCATCAAATGGCGGAATATAGTGCAGGGCTTTGTCCAACGATTTTGCGTAAGGATCTGATATGAAATGACGCTCTTCACACGTTTCTATGACAAAACCATAACGTTGCCCAGCCTTGACTTCGCTAATGTGGGTATGCCTTACTCCAGCATATTCATTAGGGAGTGGGAACAATTGAACATTATCGTTGTCATCAAAGAGAGCTAATTGAATATCTGGGCAATCTGGAGCATGGATCGCGAAGTTACATCCTCGTTTATCCAGCGTCGCCCCTAATGGATATGGGCTTGATTGATGTTGTGTCATAAGATTTTTTTCTATTTGTTCGTGAATGACATTACTTAACTTTCAATAGTTAATAGCTTTGTAAACATTAGGTCAAGTTAAGATCACAGAATTTTAAATGTAATTTAATTTCAGTTTATTTGGCGTTATTTTGTAAAAAGTGATGTAAGACGTATTTTGTGCGTCAAAACATTACCAAATCCGCTACTCCTCCCCCCTTTTTTTGTGACTTATCCTTAAAAAACACCATACGGTTATTTTTCTCATCCTTTCTCATCCCCCTTAACAATCTTCAGGGTGGAGGACGTATCGCACTTACTACTTGGTTAATCTGACACCGTTCAATCAACTCGGGACCCTAAACCGATAAATATTTCAGACCTAAACGCATCAGTACTGCCTCTGCGGCGTTTTGGAAAATGAAATTGAATATAACGATAAGTTAAACGGAGTTTTCTAATGAAAAAAGTAAGTGTAATTGCTGCTGCAGTGGTGGGTGCTTTAGCTTCAGGCGCTGTGATGGCGGAAGACAAAGTACAAGAAGGTTGGCAAGTTAATGGTTATGGACACCTTCTATATAACGTAGGTGAGTCGCTACAACTTAATGAAACTTGGGAGCACCGCCGTGACTATCGCGCAGCGGGTGCAGCTTTCTCTGGTAACCCTAACCAAGTAGAGTTTACGGTAACTAAAGGCAATAACTACGAAAACGGCGCTTGGTCTAAATACGTTCTAAAGACAGAATATGGTAACAACGAGGGTGGTAATGGTCGTGGTTTCTATGGTTCTTCAGGCGGTAACGACAGTCACCTTTCGTCAGGTCAATTAGAGTTTAAAGAAGCGTATGTAGAGCTTGGTGACCTTTCAATGTTTGCTGAAGGCACCAGCATCTGGGCTGGTAAACGTTACTTGAACCGTCAAGCAGGTATTATCACGAAAGAATATTGGAAGCAGTCTTCGGGTCTAGGTGCGGGTGTAGAATATAAAGGCCTAGATTTTGCGGATAACTTAGGTTTTGCAGTAGTTTCTGCTGATCCTGGTGATGGTTATTGTGTGAACACAGTTACACCGGATAACGGTCCGGATTATGACGAGACTGTAAACGGCAAATACTGTAATACGCTAGATGATGGTCGTAGTACAACATTAACGTCACTAGACCTTTACTTATATGGTATTAAAGGACTCGGCGGAAGCTTTGATTTCGACCTTAAGTACCAAGTACGTGCTCATTCAGATCAATATCGTGTAGATACTAATACACCAGATGCAGCTGAAAATGGTATTGGCGCTGGTATTACTTATTCTCGCGACTACTACGGTTTTGATGGCTGGTCATTAACGGGTGTTACTTATGGTAAAGGCATTGCGGCCACTAAAGGTACAAACTTCGGTAACTGGAATGGTGGATGGGCAGAAGACGATGTCTCTCTATTCTTAACGTCTTACGGTGTTGCCAACATTACTGAAAACGTTCAACTTGGTTCAGAAATTGTTTATTGGAACATTGATAACAATGATCGTGGCCAGGTTTGGGGCGCGCAGGATGGCGTAACTCGCGCATTCTTGGGCTTAACTCCTACGTACCGAGTAAGTGACAACTTCCGTTGGGAAGCAGTTTTAACAGCGGCAAGCGAAACAGCTAAGGGATGGCGTACAGACGATACAACGTATTTCTACTCAGCTACATTAGCACCTGTTTTCACTGTGAATGCAGACTACTGGGGACGTCCACAGATCAAACCATACATTGCTTATATGTCATCTAGCGATGATTCTTATGGATGGTCGCAATCATCGAAAGGTAGTGATACTCGATTCGGTATCGAAGCTGAAATCTGGTTCTAATCAACCTAGTTGAATTTACTAGATGAAGTCTTAATCTAACAAGGCAGTCTAAGGACTGCCTTCTTTTTCTAAAATGGTGGAATATTATGAACAAAAATATTTTGGCGCTAGTACTTGGACTAAGTGTGGTTGGTTGTGCGAGTAACTCTGGTGTTGAGCCCACCATCACAGATGCTCAAATGAAGTCAGAAGACGTTTGCTGTATCAGTAAAAAAGATTTTGCTTGGGTGGAGTTGGATAAGACTGAAGATGTTGGTTTTGTAATTGATGAATCATCTCCTGTATGGGAGTTCAAAACCGGTAAGAGCTTTTTCAATGCGTTCGAGTTCTCTCCTCGTTCTGGCAAAGTAAAGGTAACCCTGAGCAGTAAAATGCTCAAAAAACGAGTGTTAGCACCGACAGTTCAATTACTCGACAAAGAATATAATGTGGTAAGAACTATCACTCTTGATGAATTCAATATTCGCTATTCAGACATGTTCGATGCGAACCGTTATGTAACGAGTTTTGAAGTCGACGCACAGTCATTACCTTACATGATTGTGTTCACTAACAGTTCAGATGTCGGCCAATTAATTTCAGTACCACATCCTGCCAAGGTGAGAGCAGAAGAAAGCGGGGAGCCGTTACCTATTGTTACTGACCCTAAGTTTAAACATAGTTATGTCGGTGAACTGAATTTAGAAATAGAGACCCTCACATTGGGGTCTAGAAAAGTTGATAATTCCATGGTGGCACCTGTTACAGCGGCAACGACTGGCGTTGTAGCAACTGGTGTGAAAGCAGCTCCAGCAACCATTCAACCAGAGACGACAAGCTATTATCATAGTGCGATCCAAAAAGCCGTCGCCGAGGACAACATCCCTAAAGCTCTGAGCCTGCTAGATGAAGCGAAAGCTCTTAACGTCGAAGGTGCTCAGGAAACGTTTGTTAAAGCAATTAACAGCCGTAAGTAAGATAACTTAGAATTTACCCCGTCTCGAATCATTCTGCTCGGTATAGAAAGCGGCAATGGTTCGAGGCTTTTTCTCTAAACAGATATTCAGCCAACGTCATTTCTCCAAACTAAGTTGTAAAAGCGTGTAATAGATCGCCTATATCACTTAATTAATCTCCCTTCCTGCCGTTACTATATAGAGTAACCGTTACCCAAAAAGCTATTAATCAATGTCGACACTTTCTATTGCAATAGGTGCAACCAGTCTTTCGCTCATCTTGGCATTTATCTGGATGTTCTCGTTATCCTTGAGACGCAAGAGGATGGAGCAAGAGCGTCTTGAGCGTGAAGCTGCCTACCGACGTGCTATTGAAAAAGCGCGTCAACAAGAAAGGCAAGAGCGTGTTTATAAAGCGGAAACGGGCCATGTACCTACAATTTTGTATTTAGCGAAAGAAGCCGAACGCAAGAATGTGAAAGAAGCGCTGTATTGGTACCATAAAGGTGCGCAGTTGGATAACGTCACGGCGATGTACGGCATTGTTCGTCTCAGTGATAAAAAGCGCGAAGACTTGGTATTACGTGAGCAAGCAAACTATTGGCGCCTTTGTATTGCTGGTACTGAAGGGGATTCTCATGCCAAATTTGAGGCTGCGAAGGCTTTAATTTATGGGCGAGGTACCGAGCGCAATATTCCCAAAGGTGTATCTACCATCCAAGAAGTTGCTGAAGAAGGAAATTTAGAGGCCATTCTCTATATGGGCGACTGGAGTATTTCTCCTGATAACCCAACACCATCGCCTAAACAATCGACTCTTTGGTTTGAAAAAGCTGCGGAAAAGCAAAGTGAAGAGGGCATGACCAAACTGGGTCTGAATTACCTAAATGGTGTTGGTGTTGAACAAAATACTGACAGAGCTTGCTATTGGTTAGAACGTGCGGCTGAGAAAGGCAATGTGGAAGCTATGTATTATGCAGGTGAAGCATGGCGAGACATTAAGCCTAATGGCGCTGCTATCGCTTATATTTGGCTGTTTATGTCCGCCTATTTAGGTTATGAGGCTGCAAAATCAGCAAGAGACTCGGTGGGTTCGACATTAGGAGTGGACTCCGTCGTGGGACTTCAATCGTTAGCAAAACCCGTCATTAAAAAACTTCAGTTTGGGCCGATGGTGAAACATTCGCTAATCAAGGCATTAAACAAGCTTTATAAAAGAGAATTACCTCTTTTTGCACTTGAAGAGGCAGACACTTTGAATAAAGAGCAGCCAAATACGGAATCTTCAGAGAGTCAGCAAACGACCTCCGATAATGACACCTCAATGCAAGTGAATGAATCTGATTACAATTACTCCAACTATCACACATCTTACTCCAATCAGTAATCGTATTTATGGTATGAATTCATCGTTAATGATTAATGCGGTTTCATTTATGATTAATTTGAATCAAAAATAGGTGTATAATCTATTTTTGTTATCGATTTGAGAATATTTTGTTCCGTAAATTAGCTTTTGGTTCAATTATGATGTGATGCCCATCACTTCAAACTCTACTTTGACATTCCTCTGACAAAAATGATGCTCAACAAAATATGCTGAGCTCAGTTTTAGTGTGGCGTCTAAGGATGCTTGGCAGTGGCCTAAACGCTCGCACGTTAAATTAATGCCTTTTGGCATTCCTGTTCTATACGGAGCTTTTCATGAAAACTTTTAAAATGACATTAGCGGCGGCACTTGTTGCTGCTGTAGCCCTTCCTGCAAGCGCAAACTACGTTGACGTTCGTGGTGCTTACAAAACAGAAGCTAAAACTTACGAAACTCGTGTACGTGCTGGTTTTGACTTTGCAGAAGATTGGCAAATCCACCTTGAAGGTACTCAAGCTCAAGGTGATAAACTGTTTAGCAATTCTGGTAAAAGCGTTGCTGCTTTCGAAACAGAACTAAACTACAACTGGGCAATTAACGATAACTTCACGTTAACTCCTGGTTTCGTATACTGGAACGGTTCTGACCACATGGAATACCGTCCATACCTAAAAGCAACGTATGCTGAAGGCAACTTCTATACTGCAGCTCGTTACCGTTACCAAGCAGCGTCTAGCAGCACAACTCCAGGTGTTAAAACAAACGACACTAACCAAGTTGACCTATGGGTTGGTTATAACCTAAACGACTTCGCACTTGAGTATAACCCTGCTTACATCAACCAAAAAGACGGTGGTGCATATACAGGCAATGGTACTGACAAAGCAGACACTAAGTGGGAACACACATTCCAAGTTAAGTACACTGGCTTTGAATCATGGGCTCCATACGTAGATTATCAAATTCTTGATAAAACATATGCGAATGCACAATACACGGATTTCAAAACAGAAAACCGTATCCGTGCAGGTGTAACGTTTAACTTCTAATCGTTACCGAATACATTGTCGCTTAGCGACAAACCCGAATTGAAAAGGCAGCACATAGTGCTGCCTTTTTTAATCTTTATAACCCGCCTTTGTTTAACTCTCTTTCAGATGATGTACCATCTGCTGTCTTAACCATGTAATGGCAGAGTTGTGACTCATTTTACTTGGCCAAACCATATAGGAATCAAAGGTTTTAGTTTCAAATGGGAAAGGAAAAGTTTGCAGTTGGAATATATCGCTATACTGCTCCGCAACAGATAAAGGTATGACCGCAATCGCTTGTGAATTGGATACTGAAGGAAGCATTCCAAGCAATGAAGAGTGTTGGCTAAATACTTTTCGTGGTGGCAATACTTCGCTGACCAACCATTCCACAAATGTGAGATTGTGGCGCCTGATATTCAGTAGAACATGACTCTCGGTCATATAGTTGGATTTATCGAATTTACCTTGCTGTATGCGTGGATGATTCTTACTGGCGACGCATGTTAGCCCTTCACTGTGCAGTAATTCTGATTGAAATACTTTGCTGTCTGATGGCGACACATCAATAACTAGATCCACTTTCTCCATCTGAAGATCTTCGTAGATTCTGGCATCTTTGGGAGGTAGTTCTTTTAAGATGATCTCGATATTTGGATAGGTAGTACAGACATGGAGACGTTTCTGAAGCCTTAACATAGCGGCTTCATGACAATATACGACGAATGTACGTTGTGTTTTCTTTGGATCAAACGCTTCTAGACCTTGAATCACTTTCTCTATACTCATGATATGGTCATGGGTCTGCTCATACAGTTCTTTGGCATAGCGTGTCGGTTTGATGCCTCGGCCTGTTCTCGAGAATAGTTCTTTGCCAACATTTTCTTTAAGGCGTGTCAGCGCATTACTCACCGCAGATTGCGTCAGGTCGAGTCGCTCTGCTGATTTGGTCACAGATTCTGTTTCGTAAGTAGAAATAAACACTCGCAGTAAGTTTAGGTCGAACTTCTTGTTAGGTTTGCTTTCTAGCTTTTTATTGTCCATAGCAACGTCCTGTGTCGTTGTCTGTTAATCGAGAGTTTTCTTGAATCTAAAGGCGGCAACAATAAGACCGACTACGGTAAATCCAGCCAGCCAGACGGTATCACGCCATACGTCAGACAAATCAGCGCCACGTAAAATAATGCCGCGTATCATGCGCATAAAGTGAGTAGCTGGTAAAGCTTCAGCGACCCATTGAGCGGCATTCGGCATCGCTTCATAAGGAAACATAAATCCAGAGAGCAAGATAGAAGGCAGCAAGATAAACACGGTCATTTGCATGGCTTGCAACTGAGTCTGCGCGATGGTTGAAATCACCAAACCCAGAGTTAAGCTAGCGGCTATAAATAGCAAACTTCCCATCAGAATTTGACTCACTTGACCATTTATGGGAACGCTGAAAATCGCCCAGCCGAGTCCTAAAATAATGAAGATCTGAATCAGTCCGATAAAGATATAAGGGACTATCTTACCGATCATTAGCTCAAGGGAATGAATAGGTGTGGTGATTAATAACTCCAGATTGCCTCGTTCGCGTTCTCGCACGATGGCTGCACTGGTAAACAAAATCATCGTCATTGTCAGTATCACACCTAAGAGTCCAGGGACAATATTCACTGCGGATCGGCGACTTGGATTATAGAGTAGGGTTGCTTCGAAGGTTTTTGGAGAGTGTGGTTGGTAGCCTGCTATCGCAAATTCTTTGATAGGCATGTTTTGCAAGCCCAAAAGCGCAGAACTAATCATAGTATCGGAACCGTCGACCAGCCATTGGCCTAGTGTCTGCTTATGAGTAATACGTTGCGTTAGGTTGTTAGGTAAGATTAACGCCGCACGTACCACACCCTCACGAATGGCAACCTCTGCTTCCTCAACCGTTGGATATTGCGCTTTAACGGTGACTACCTGAGTGACCTTGACAGCTTCAACAATAATTCGCCCTGGGGCTGATTGGCTTTGATCAACGATCGCAATCGGAATATTCCGCACGTCCGTATTCATTGCAAATCCAAATAAAATAAGCTGAATGAGCGGTATCATGACAACCATCCCAAACGTAATACGATCCCTTGAGAGCTGGCGAATTTCTTTGACCATTATGGCGCTCATGCGCGTTAAGCTTTTCATTGTCTGCCCTTACCTGTGACGGAAACAAAGACATCTTCTAAACTTGGTCTTGCCGGTGTGAGCTCAGCTTGAGCTAAATCAGGGAAGCGCGTTTTAAGCCACAAGATGGGGTCAGCGACGGATTGATAGATCAGTACGCGTAAGCGAATTCCTAACTGAGCTGCAGATCGAACCTCTTCACAAGCGATGAGCTTCTCTTTCAATGCTCGTAATTGGGGCGCTCGCACTTCTATGATGTTGACTCCCATATTATTCATCAGCACTTCAGGCTCATCATCTGCACGCATTTCTCCCGCTTCCATAATGGCTAATCGATGACAGCGCTCAGCTTCATCCATATAGTGGGTGGTGACTAGGATAGTGGTGCCTTGATCACTAAGATCAAACAGTTGTTCCCAAAATTCTCGACGATTCTCAGGATCCACGGCTGAAGTCGGCTCATCTAAAAAAAGCAGTTCTGGTCTGTGCATGGTCGCAGCCGCAAGGGATAAACGCTGTTTTTGGCCACCACTCATGCCGCTGACTCGTTGTTTCTTGAGGTTGGACAGACCGTAGATACTCAGTTGCTCTTCTATTCTGTTGCTACAAAAAGAGCGGTTCATTCCGAATATTTGCCCAATAAACTGCAAGTTCTCCTGAACAGAAAGATCGTCATACAAAGAGAATTTCTGTGTCATATAACCAATCTTTAATCTCAGTTGTTCTGACTGTTGGGGAATATTCAATCCCAAAACATTAACGGTGCCCTCGGTAGGACTAAGCAGGCCTGTTAGCATGCGAATAGTGGTCGATTTCCCGCAACCATTGGGCCCTAGAAACCCATAAATACTGCCTTTGGGAACCGACAAGTTAATGCCATTGATGGCTGTAAAGTCACCGAACTTTTTGGTGATATTGGTTGCTGTAACGGCAATCTCGCTCATCTACTTCAGCCCCGCTAAGTCAACTTGAGCTGGTACTCCGGTAGGAAGTGTTTGAGCACTGTCGGGTAAGTCGATCTCTGCCAGATACATCAAGCGTGAGCGCTCATCTTCAGTTAGAGCATAATAAGGGGTGAATGATGGATCGGATGCGACCCAACGAACTGTGCCAGTTAGTATTTGCTCTAACCCGTCCACATGAACAGGCACTTCAAGACCAGGGACAAACTTCACCCTGACTGAAGAAGGAACATAGACACGCGCGTAGGGTACCCGGTCTGCTAGCACCACGGCAACAAAGGAACCAGTAGCGACTCGTTCGCCAAGATTGTATGGCAGGTTATCAAGCACGCCATCACGTGTCGCGACGATAGTGAGCTCATCCAACTGCTGGGTTTGTAATGCAACGTCGGCCTTGGCAGCAGCCAAGGCAGCTTCTGCTTGTGTGATATCTTCGGGTCGGGTACCGGCTGTCAGCTTTGAGAACTCTTCTGTTGCCGAGTTTAGCTCCGCTCTTGCTGAGTCGCGGTTAGCCAACGCTTGGTCCTTTTGCGATTGACTTGCGAGTTTTTTGCGCACTAACTCTTCTGCTCGAGAGTAGTTCTTTTCCGCTTCGATCAATCGAGCTTGGGCCATATCTACTTTAGCTTGCGCAGCTGCAATATCTTCAGGTCTTTCACCATTGGTTAGGCGAAGTAAGTAAGCACTGGCTTTTGCTTCTTCAGCTATCGAATGAGCCAATACGGCTTCTTGCCGTTTGGTGTCTAAGCGAACTAGAACATCTCCTGTTTTTACCATACTCCCTTCACGAATAGGCAATTCACGAATGATTTCATTCGCGGTAGAAGAAAATGTAATGCGGTCTCGCTCAAGTGTACCTAGTGCTTTGCCATTGTCGTCACTTTGGCATCCCACCAGAGAAAACAAGATAGAGAAAACAATGAACAACGACCGTTTCATAGAAAACCCTCAAATATCACTTATATAGTCAATATTAGAAGCCAGTTGATTATTTTCTAGCTAATTTTCATAAAGTTATGAAGTCAAGACGTTTTGGATATTGGTATTCGTTGGGAGGTGAGATAGTGATTAATTTCAGGGGGAGTCTGACAAGCTGTCAGATAGCGAGCAGAATATGATTACTTCGGCGCGGATCTTTTTAACCAGTTGTTAAACCTAACATATAGTTTTTATTGATTGTTTGACACAAAGTCACGTCCTGACATTTCCTTGAACTTTCTGACTAGTACCTGTCATCTGTATTCCGTAAATTAACGCTTAGTTCAACAAAATCAAGCAATACAGTGAACTTGGTTTGTAGGGAAATTCTGCAACAGTCACGGATAAGACAGCATCAAACATGAAAGACCAACTAACGATTTCAGTTTCAACCATTAACGGCTCCAAGCACTGGCAGTTGAGTAAATCGATGCGCCGGAGCTTAAAAAGCTTGCTTGGAGTCAGTGTTGCGGTGGTGTTTGGCGGCGCGTTGCTTATTCAACACCTTTATCAAGTTGTGGACTACGCTGAGCTCAAACAAAAAGAGCTTGCCAGTGAGTCGCAAACATTGGGTGACGAACTGGCAAATTTGCAGGACCTGAAACAAACCTTAGAGAACGACCTATCTGATAGAGAAGAGCGCATAGCGTTAGTCTCTGAACGACTTTCTGATTTAGAGAAAGTACTGGGAGTGTCTGACCAAGGCGGTGATATTGAGTTGGAGTCCCGTCTGGATGCTGCGGCAATCCACTCTAATATCCGAATGGTGATGTTGACCCAGATCCCGAGCGGTTCGCCCGTGGGGAAACATCGAATGTCGTCTCAATTTGGCAAGCGTACTCATCCTGTGACCGGGAAAGTTAAAATGCACCGAGGGCTGGATTTTGCTGTGAACACAGGCACATCAATCTACGCACCTGCAGACGGCGTGGTTGAGGTAACGAGGCGCAGTAGTAAAGGCTCTGGCAACTTTCTTCGACTGCAACATTCATTCGGCTTTTCCAGTTCTTACTCACATCTTAAGAGCTTCAAAGTTAAGAATGGGCAATTTGTCCGTAAAGGGGATTTGATCGCCATTTCCGGCAACACAGGTCTGTCATCTGGACCGCATTTACACTATGAAGTTCGCTTTGTTGGGCGAGCGCTAAACCCTAGGCCTTTTGTGGAGTGGGGTGTACATGAATTTGAAGATATCTTTAAAAAGGAACGAGGAATACGATGGGAATCTTTAGTAAAAACAGTGGAACAAAGAGTCGCTCAGCAGCTGCAACTCTCATCGCCAAAGGCTGTACTATTAGCGGAAAACTCAAATTAGAAAGTGATATTCAAGTCGATGGAATCGTCGATGGACAAGTTCACGTCGAAGGCTCATTAGTTGTTGCTGAGTCGGGACGAGTGAAAGGTGAAATATTCGCAAAGCAGTTAATTGTTAACGGTATTGTCGAAGGCAATTGTCATGCGGAGCATATTCAGATTCTCGCTAATGGTCGAGTTAAGGGCAAAGTCTGGAGTAACAACTTGAGTATTGAACCGGGCGGTAAATTCTTTGGCGAAACGGCGGAGTTTCCGGATGATGAAGTAGTGAGTCTAAAATCAAAAGAGACGACGGAAACAAAATTGCCAATCAACCCGAAAAGTGGTCCAAAAAACGACATTAAAAAGAGCGCGTAAGCACGAAAGGTGCGGCTCCCTTGCTGCACCTCAATCCTCTGGAACTACAACCTTAAATTCTCAATTTGTGATAACGATAGCTATCCATTGTTGATATTAATCAATCAACCCTCAGTATAACCCTTTCGTATAGTAGGGACATCAGTTAGAAGAGTTACAATTCGCCTAATACAGCTCATCTGAATGAGCTCGGAAGTAGTATAATTAAATAATACCTTTGACTAAAAGTGAAAGGATCTGAGCATGTCTAGGCAAAACAATAAGTCTTCTGAAAGCCGTCGCAGATTTCTACGTGACGCAGCGAGAACAGCTGTTGGTGTTGGCGCTGCGGCGACTTTACTAGGGTTACAATCCAAGCAAGGGCAAGCAAAAACCAGTGGAGGAGTGCCTATTCGGCCACCTGGAGCGCTTGCTGGCGACCAATTTGACCAAGCGTGTTTGCGCTGCGGTTTATGCGTCCAGGCCTGCCCGTACGATACGCTAAAGCTTGCAACCCTTTTATCTCCTGTAGCATCAGGAACGCCATATTTTACCGCCCGTGATATTCCTTGCGAAATGTGTGAGGACATTCCTTGTGTGGTGGCGTGTCCAAGTGGTGCGCTTGATCATTCACTTACTAATATCGACGACTCCCGTATGGGGCTCGCGGTACTTATTGACCATGAAGAGTGTTTGAACTGGCAGGGGTTGCGCTGCGATGTTTGCTATCGAGTGTGTCCGGTCATCGATAAAGCAATTACCCTTGAGCCAATTCGCAATCAGCGCACTGGTTACCATGCCAAGTTTATTCCAACGGTTCACTCTGACCACTGTACAGGCTGCGGTAAATGTGAGCAGGCATGTGTTACCGATGTACCTGTCATAAAGGTTGTGCCTATTGAACTTGCTAAAGGCCATATGGGCGACCACTATCAGCTTGGATGGGAAGAAAAGGTAGAACTTCGTGATGGTACCTTCCCTGAAACACCAGAGATAGCGCCGAGTGAGCACATCCGCATTAATGACGGGAGGAAATAACCATGGCTAAGAATCTCGCAAAAGATGCGGGTAAAGACGCGATAAAAGAGCTTGGCTGGTGGAAGGCACATCGTTTTTTGATTTTAAGAAGGTTATGCCAACTGGCCATTATAGGTCTATTCATGGTGGGGCCAACATGGGGAATTCTTGAAGGCAACCTATCATCCAGCATGTTATTTGGGGTGATTCCTCTCAGTGATCCACTCCTCGTGATGCAAACATTGGCCACAGGGCACTGGCCAGAAGTGAATGCTCTCATTGGTGTTGCTATTGTTGTTGTGTTTTACGCTCTTATTGCTCCTCGTGCGTTCTGTGCTTGGGTTTGCCCTCTCAATATGGTCACCGATTTAGCAGCGTGGATGCGACGTAAACTAAATCTTAAGGCAAGTTATAAATGGTCTCCAAAACTTCGCTATTGGTTGATTCCGGTGATTCTACTGGGCAGTGCGGTTTCTGGTTCACTGTTGTGGGCGTGGATTGATCCTGTGGCATCGTTACATCGTGGATTGGTATTTGGGATGGGTGCTGGCTGGATATTGATTCTATTGGTTTTCTTACTTGATCTCGTTTTGGTTGAACACGGTTGGTGCGGGCATTTGTGCCCACTGGGTGCAACTTACGGCGTCATCGGTCGTAAGAGCGTTATCAGAATTAAAGCAACTCACCGCGAGGCGTGCACTAAATGTATGGATTGTTATAACGTGTGCCCTGAACCCGATGTTCTTAGGCAGCCCCTTAAACAGGGGGACAGACGTGTTATGAGCCAAGATTGCATTAGCTGTGGGCGCTGCATTGATGTGTGTGCTGAAAAAGTACTCGAGTTTACTGCGAGTTCAAAGCAAGACCATAGTTAGAAGTCATAAGTTTATGGAACGTCGCGTCTAGGCTCTGTAACGTTCCATTCTAAAAGCTTGCTGCTTTTTACTTTTCTATCAATGGCGTGTTTGTGAATATTGGCTAGGGACACATAAGCGGCTAATAAGATGCTGAGCATGATCATACCTTTAAATTACTGGTCAACATGTCGAAGATGACACTGTTCATTTACGATGAATACCACCCAAGCACTATCGTTCCATACTGAGTCTTTTTCTGGAGTCCAAACTGTGCAGTCCAAGGTCGTGGTGTCGCTGTAGTTTACGGTGAGGTCAAAATTCATAAGATCTTTTGACATATTTATTTGTTTGAAGTCACCGTGTGACGAGATATCAATAGGCGGCGATTGTTGACCAATGTGAACCGCGGTTTTACCTATATGCTTGTGAACATCAAGATCTAGGATAAAAACGGGCACTTTGCCGTCCACGGGTTGAACGTTGGGTTGGTGTAGAGCGTATAGTTGATAGTCATCGGTGTCGGTATTACCTAGACTAAAAACCCAATAGCGAGCTTTATCCACTAGTTCAATTTGAGTATTAGCTAGCACCTGCTGTTCATTTCGACTTATAAGTTCAATGTTTAACAAGTTAACCAAGTCGTCTGTGTCTCGAAATTGTACGGTTTTCGAGTAACCGATATGACGAGAGTACTGGTTTTTCAACAAGTCATGTTTCTCTCCCTTTAGAGACATAGCAATTACGTCAGTTTCAGTGTATTCACTGGGACTAGCGATAAAGTCAAATGTACGAATAACCATACTTTGAGGTTGCGGTAGGGTAGCTTCTGGATTAGTTGGACTACTTCCTCCACACCCAAGTAACGTACTGACGGTTCCAAGGGTAACAAAACAAAACAACGAGCGTAGTACATTCATAGAGTTTCTCTTAATTGAAAATGGTCTTTGAGTTTACTTAGGCGACGAAATCCAGACTCTTGATATACAGAGCCATTTTGGGACATCGAAAAGGTTGGCTGATATTAATCCAGCTTGGTTTTCTATCTGTTACTGAAACGGAATAGTGCGCTTCCATAAACAGCAGCGTTTCTTCAATAACAGTATTCCAGCGTTGATCCTGTCTAACGATAAGTTGGCTAGACTTTGGGTAAAATTTCCATTTAGTCGTACTTAACTGAGGGCAAATATAAACCTGACCCAAATGGTCAACGATAACCTCACCTTCAAGTCTATTAACACGAAATTTCTTATTTACGTCATCCTTGGTATCAGTGTGAATTTTAATGGCATAGATAAACGGCATATATAACCTACTGCTGTGTTTATTCCTCAGGAGAACCTGATAAAAGTTGTTTAAGCATTTTCCAAAAATGTAGTCACATTATTGGATAGAATTGGTAACGACTAAATATACAGTCTTGGATCGCGTATACTTAGATCAATGCCGTCCATATAAGCAGCCAGCCTCTGTGGCGAATCGATGCGAATCTTGCCTCTATATAAAGTAACAAGATGATTTCTCTCTAGTTCTTTCATTACTTCGTTTACCCGTTGGCGTGCGATACCCGTCATGTCACTTAATTGTTGTTGTGACACTGAAATTTCGACCATCGATTCTTTGGTGTTCATATGAGCCAATATATCTATCAACTGATAAACAATTCTTTCTGTGATGTTCGCGCTATATATCAACTGGCTTTGTAGCCATTTCTCTTTTGACTCAAACGTTAATGAATAAAACCACTTGTAGATTTCAGCATTTTTTTCACATATTGGACGCAAGCGTTGGTTACTAAAATGAATAATGCTACAAGGTTCTATTTCAATAAATATAAAAGGCAACAAAGAGGCATTGGGGTCAATATAATTTCCGAACCAGCCATCTTGACCCACTAATAGGCAATTTGCAGTTTTTAAATTTGGAGTTTGTATACAAATCGCTAATGTTCCACTTTCTATAAAGTTGATGCCCCTATTTATGAGACTTGAGCTTGCCAACGCAGGGTCTTCGATTGAAATTCGCTGGGCAACAGAAACTAGTTCTTGTGACAACTCTGGCGACAACGACGTCGTCCATCTCAATTGTTCAACCGCTATCGTCTTTGTCATAACCGCCTCTTCTTATATCTTCTTATAGATTATAGAGGCTTACGGACATTATGAATGCGTTTCTTGCCGTCGTTGAGGGAGAGTGTATAGGGGAACGTAGAGAAGAAGTATCCGGTGGCGGACACTTCTAGCAATTAATTTGATTAAAGTGGTGTATTGAGTTCGAAAACACCTATGACGGGCAGAATGGAATAGCATCCTAGCAGGGGATGATGGCTACTGAGCTATATCCAACATGTTGTCTTTCACACCATTGGTTCTGAACCAACCTGCGATGCTAAAACGCTCGCGGTGAGTTGGCAGTACTTCGTGAGGGAACTGCTCTGAGAAAAACACAAATAATCGGCCTGATTTTGGTTTGATTCGCGTCAGCTCATTGTCATCTAAGTCGTAGACAACTAAATCACCACCATCTTGCTCTGTCCATTCATCGTTCATGTAGAACACTGTCGTCAAACGGCGATTCTCGTTACCGCGGAAGCAATCTAGGTGTTTCTGGTAGAAATCACCCTTTTCATATTTTGCAAAGTGCGCTTCATATTCAAATAGGCCCAAGAAAAAATTCTGGTTTGCGGCTTGGCGAATGATCTCCATCTTACTAAGAAATTGTTGAACTGGTTCACCAAGATCGCTCGATAGCCAGCAGATTTTGTCACTGCGAATTGCGCTTTCACGCATGACTTCGTCGTTGCGACCGATACACGCTTTTTTCCAGTTCTCTGGCAGACACTCTTTGAGCGCATCAACTTGATCGGGAGACAGAAAATCGTCCCAAATGTAATAGCCTTGAGAGAATAAAGAATCGATGAGCTTTTGCATGATAAGCGCCGCCGTGGTTATAAGAAACAGGAGGCGCTTTATAGATAATTAACCCGTTGTCATCAAATCTGTTTTTTTGTCGTGACGATTAACACGGTTATGCTCTGGGCTCTGACAAAAACGGTCAGAGCCCAGAGCGTGATTAAAGATCGATTCTAAAGACCGATGTCGTACCACTGACTTCATTACCGACGGCAATGAAGTGGTTGCCCTGACGTGTGAAGTACTCGATGGATTCAGGCCCAAGATCGCCTGCCTTTGGGTTGTATTGGTCATTATCACAATCGCCATCATCTACTTGAGTGCAAACTGGCTGGGAGAAGTCACGGTTATTAACGTAGGTGATAAACAGGGCTTGTGCAGGTTCTGTAACATCATAGACCATAATGCCGCCATGACGTTCTAAGCCAATGAACGCGTAGTGACGACCATTAATATTTGCAACTTCAATAGCTTCTGGCTCGACACCTTTATCATCACTGCGGTCATCTGCGGAGTTGTTATTATCATTAGTGCTGTTGAAGTACTTCGCTTCCTTCATGAATACAATATTGGCAAATTCATCGCCACTGTCATAAACCCGTTCACCCGTTTCATTCCAGATAGAGAAGGAGCGAGCGCCAAAGGCTTGCACTTTTTCATCTGCTGCCAATGTTTGGTTTGACTTGATCACTTTAAGGCGTGCTAATTGTGCGTTGTCTTTTAGAGCGATTGCCAGAGGATGATTCGGATCCACTTTGAGCTTCTTGCCACGAACCTCATCAACGTAAGCGATACAGAAGTCTTGCTTGTTAGCGTAGTCCTCAGCATTTTGCTGTTCGTCACCGTCCCACTTGAAACCTTGTTTATCACATTGTTGTTGTGTGGTGTTGAAACCATACTCACGGCCATCACCTTCATTCGCAGTCACAACATAAGTTTCGCCATTTACGCTATAGCTAGCTATGCTGTCGGGCATATACAGGCCTTCTAACATTGGGTAGCTCTTCAAGTTGCCCACAATGTTGTCTTTATTAGAGGCATCAAGCTTCTCTGTTTGCCAAGATTTGCCACCTAAGCCAACGATACTTTTAACACTCGCTGAAGCAACATCAATAGTCGCCATCGCATTGTTTTCTTGAAGAGCTACATAGAGCGAGCCTTTATCATCAAACGTTAAATATTCCGGCTCTAAGTCTTGAGCAACAGTCGCGTTAGGATGAGAGATGCGAACTTTAGAGCTAAGTTCTGAGTGACGAGATTGGCCCTGATTAAACTCGCGAAAATCAATTTGAGTCACTAGTGCTTTTTGAGGTCCATTGTTTAGGTCGACCAAAGTGACAGATCCTTCTGGGTCGACAGAGTAGTCTGCGTTGGGTTCACCTTCGTTTGCACTAGCAAGGTAACGGCCGTCTTTGGAGAAGCTGACCATGTCTGGCAGTGAGCCTGCTTGGTAGGTGGTAATGAGCGCTAAGGTATCGGAGCGATACAAGGCAATAATGCCTTTGTCTTGCTTATTACTATTCTCGATAGCGACAGCGACCAGTCCTTCATGAGCCGATACACTATTCGCTGCGCCAATTTTAATGCCGGATTGCTGTGCTGCGGATACTAGATCAATCTGACCTGTCGAACTTGGCTTACCTTGTTTATCAAGCGAAAGTACATCGACTTTCTTTGCTTGTGCATTGACCACATATAGCTTGTCGGTGCAGCTATCGTAACTGACAATCTCTGCAGCAGATGTACCAAACGGGGCATCTGCGATGGATGTGCCGACCAAGGTAAGACCGGAAATTGACATTTCTGAAGGTTCAGGGACAACTGATGTTTTACATTGAATATTGAACGCCTCAACGGCATTGGAAGCTGTCTTTGAAGAAGAGTTTGATGCACATCCAGATAGTGCGATGCTTGCTACGATAACCGAAGCAAAAGTGGTTCTAAGCGAGTTCATATTTCCTCCTTGAATAATTAACTCGCCGAGGATAAATATATTTTGTTACGTTTATATGTATGGACAAAAAACCTACGAGAATGTTCACATGGACAGGCTGATAGTGGGCTAGATTAAACGATGAGATTCAGTAGTGAATAATGAAAAAAGCGAGGAGATCCTCGCTTTTTAATGTTGGCTATTTGGCGACGTTACCTGCTACGTTGAGAGCATCCCATGTTCTTGCGAATGGTGGGGCGTAACAAAAATCCAGATAACCTAGTTGTTGAGTCGTCATCTTAGCGGTAATGGCGACCGCGAGTGCATTGATGCGCCCAACTGCACCTTTCTTACCGATGATCTCACCACCAAGTAGAATGTTGGTCGTCGGCTCGTACACCAGTTTGATCTTTATGTCTTCTTGTCCTGGGTAATAGTCGGTCTGGTTTTTGTCTTGGATGGTTGATGTCTTAACTTCCAATCCGTGCTCTTTCGCCATCATCTCGGAAACGCCAGTACACGCCAGTTCGTAATCGAGAACCTTCAAGCAAGATGAACCTAAGAAGCCGTTTAAATAAGCGTCCTTACCTGCTAAATGATCTGCCATCATACGAGCTTGTTTGTTCGCTGTGGTGGCTAGTGGTACGTACACTGACTGTCCCAGCGCCATATGGTGTGCAACAGCGCAGTCACCGACCGCATAGATGTGCTCATCGTTTGTTTTACCAAACTCGTCAACCAAGAGCGCGCCATTCGCTGCTTTTGGTAGATTGAACGCTTCGGTGTTTGGTTTGAAGCCGAGAGATAGAATAACAATGTCCGCTTCGATATCACCGTTGTCAGTTGCAACGATGTAACTACCATTTTGTGCATCGCGAATGGTATTGACGCTACAACCTGTTTTCAAGGTCGCGCCAGATTCACGCACGGTCGCTTCGACAACATCAATCATCTCAGGGCTAAATTGACGACTCATGACAGTGTTTTCACGTTCAACGATAGTGACATCTTTGTCAAGCATATGTGCAGCATCGAATACTTCTAGGCCAATGAAGCCAGCACCAATAATACAAACTCGCTGTTTGCTGGTGTCTTTAAATGCTTCTTTTACGGCTAGGCCGTCTTCTTGACTCGTTAGGGTGTAGACATTCTCGCGGTTGTATTCACCAAATGGTGGGACGATTGGACGAGCGCCGGAACAAATTATGAGTTTGTCATAGCCAATAAGCGCATCTTTACCATCATGACGAACACTGATTTGCTTTTCCGTGCAGCTTAAGGAGATTACTTCGCTGTTAAGACGGACGTCCAAACCCGATGCGATGGCTTGTTCTGGTGTTCGTGAGATCATGCGCTCAGTGTCGTCAAAAAAGCCACCTGCGAAATAAGGAAGACCACAACCACCAAAAGAGATGTAATCACGTTTTTCAATAACAATGACATCGTCACTTGGTTGATTGCGCTTGTATTTTGCCGCAAAACTCATTCCAGCAGCGTTACCGCCAACCACTACAACTTTCATAACTATTACCTAAAATAAGACTGAAAAGAGCACCCAGAGGAGAGGGTGCTCGTATTATTAATATAAGACGTTAAACAATTGCTTCGCTTTCTTTTGTTGGCGTTGCTGCGCCTTCTGCGTTGTATTGTTCTAAGTCGAGTGTGCCGTTTTTCTTCGCAGTAACCACACCGGACAACATCGAACCAGAGATGTTCAGTGCAGTACGCGCCATGTCGATCAGTGCTTCAATCGATACCAAGATAGCAACAACGGTGATGTCTAAGCCCATGATAGTCAATACAGCAACCGCTGCAAAGGTTGCACCGCCACCAACACCCGCGATGCCAAAAGAGGCAATTGCAATTACCGCGACAAGTTGGATTATGAAACTTAGGTCAACAGGCATACCCATGACTTGTGCAGCCATAATCGCAAGCATTGCTGGGTAGATACCGGCACAACCGTTTTGACCGATACTGGTACCAAATGTCGCTGACATATTAGCGGTTTCTTCATCAACACCTAGGCGCTGTGTTTGAGTTTCCACGTTTAGAGGGATAGCCGCCATACTTGAACGCGAGCCAAAACCAAACACAAGAACAGGCCATGATTTCTTAGCAAACTTCGCTGGAGACAGGCCAAACATTGACACCATGACAAAGTGGATAACAAACATCACTGCGATAGCAACATAGCTTGCTACTAGGAAGCGGCCCATTTCAGCCAGTGCGAATAGGTCGTTAGTCATCATGAAAGTTGTCATCAGAGCAAATACACCGTATGGCGTTAGCTTCAAGATTTCACGAACCATGGACAGTACCACTTCTTTCGCTGCATTGATGAAATCAACAAAGCTCTGCACTTTCTCTGGCTTACGTTTTTTCACTTGCAGAATGCTGTAGCCTAAGAACATGCCAAACAGAACAGTCGATAGCGTTGATGTTCTTTGCGAGCCAGTTAGCATGTCAAAGATGTTTGCAGGAATGATAGACAACACTAGGCCAGAAAGACCGCTGCTTGCCATGGCATCTTGAGTTGCAATCAATCTGTCGCCACGAGCTTCGATAGCACTGTTAGTACCAATAGTGCTTACTAGAGCGTTTGCATCAATGCCGAAGATATAGATACTTGCGATGCCGACGACTGCAGAAATTGCTACCGTGAAAATGAGGATACCAATAATTTTCGGCGCAATTTTAGACAGTGCACCACTTCCATCTACGTTCATGATCGAAGAGATCATCGCAACGAAGACGAGTGGGATAACAATCATTTGTAGAAGCTTGATGTAGCCTTTGCCGAAGATAGAAATGAATTCGGCGAAGCCTGTTGTTGCTTCGTTACCAAAACCTAAGACCAGTTGAATCGCACCACCAAACAGTAGGCCCGCGACTAACGCACTTAGTACTCGGAAATTAAAGCTTTTCTTTTGCTTTTTAAAGTTTGCTAGGACGGCGTAAAATCCCAAAAACAAGACGCATAACGCTATAAATGTAAGACTCATGAGATACTCCTATTGTTCCCCATGGTTATTTCTTATGAGCAATGGCTTCGATTTCAACCAAGGCATCTTTTGGTAATCTTGCTGCTTCAACACATGAGCGAGCTGGTGCATTTTCTGTCCCAAATACTTCGGTATACACTTCGTTGAATGCGGCGAAGTTTTCCATATCTGAGAGGAAGCACGTTGTTTTAATCACAGTGTCTAATCCTGCTCCACTTTCTTCTAAAACAGCTTTAAGGTTTTCTAGAGATTGCTTAGCTTGTTCTTTGATTCCACCTTCTACAAATTGCATTGTTTCTGGTACAAGGGGTAATTGACCAGAGGTATAAACTACGTCGCCGTAAATGGTGCCTTGTGAATAAGGACCGATTGCTGCTGGTGCTTTTTCTGTGGCGATAATTTGTTTCACTGTAAACTCCTAATTATTGATTTTATTCAGATTTAAATTCTCGGATGAACTTGTAAACCGCTTGTCGACTGATTCCAAGTTGCTCAGATACTTGTGTGGTTGTTTCCTTTAGTTCAAAGATGCCGTTGTCAAACAAACAGCGCGTAATGGCCTTGTTTCGACCTTTTGTGGTAATCGCGCTGTTTTGGTCAACTTCAGCGATGGCCGCAGTGAGCGCTTGAGCGATGACATCATTGGCATTATTGCTAAAGTTCTCGTGGACTAACGTCTGTGATGTTGAGCATTGAGGCATCAGTGTTTTGATGATCTCAGGGAAAGGAAACGATAAATTCATGTTGATGCAAAGCATCCCTATGGCTTTGTTATTTGGGCCAGCCAAAACACAGGTTGTTGACTTTAATAACGAACCATCCGCGGCATTGGTAAAATAACTCTTAGGAGAGACTTCTCCTGTTTTTTCAAAAGCACGCCACATTCGTAAACCTAAATCGGTAACCGGTGAACCTATTTTTCGGCCTGTATGGTGACCATTAACGATTTTAACAACAGAGTTTTCTAAGCTTTCAAAAGAGTGAATCACGACTTCACAATGAGGACCAATTAGGTCAGCAATAGTGTCAGCAACTCTAAAATAATTGGCTAATGCCGCTCTGTCTTCTTCGCTAAAAGGTACTTGTTTAACATTCATACTTAGGTTTACATTTTTTAACTTTATGACTCAAATCTACTCCTTTTGAGGTAGTTGAGCAACTGTAAGGTAAACTTATGTAAACCTAAAAAAGACGTGAATAAGTGTTTACTTAACCGATATTTAACAAGATATTCGTTCGAAATATGAATAGGATCACGATTGGTGAGGTCTTTGATTTTAAAATCTTAAACTAGCTCAAAGTTTACTATTTTAAATTTAATGAAATACTAAATGCAGGTTTATTGACTAGGCTCAATTTTGAAAATTGAAATGTGCGTCCTGCCCAAGTTTAATTGGGCAGGATGGCTATCATTTACTGACTAAGCTCACTAAACCTCGGCAAACTCTTAGCAAACCTCTGGTGCACATCCATGTAGGTTTGCATGTAGATCTCATCGATACTGTCAGCGCAAGGGAAGCTGGATGAGAAGTCGACATGTTTACGATCGATGGACAATTTGGCTGCCTCGATAATATGAGCGACAAACATTCTAGGATCTTCCAAACCGATGGAGATCCGCATTGTGGTTGGCTTGATACCAGCTTCATTTAGCGCTTGGTCGCTAAGTTCGGAGTGGGTCGTTAGGGCTGGGCAAAGCGCAACGGTGTTAGTTTGTCCCAGACTTACTTGCATGCCGATAGCTGGCTCAAGCATGTCAAAGAACTGTTTGAACCCAGCACGATTGATTGGTGCACGATTGCCATTGCCTTCCATATCGATGGTAAACAGAGCCGCAGGCAAGCCCAAGTGCATGTTGTTCTGGCAGTGTTCGTAGTTATCACTGTCAGGTAGAGCTGGGCATGATACGTTGATGTCTGGGTGAGCATCGAAGATCTTCGCCAAGGTGAGAGTATTGATGGTTTTCTGCACCACACGCATTTCGTAAGTTTTCATACCATTGAGTACTTCAAATGCTTTGTCGGCGTCTAAGAATGCACCTTTAATGTAATACACATTCCAAAAGAGCGTTTCGTTCCATGGAATGATGATCTCATCGCCGTTAGGTTTGGTGAAGGTGACTTCTTCTCCTTTTGGTACAAACATGGCTTCGTTACGGCCGATGACGACCCCAGCGGTTGTGGTCCCTGAACCAGCTAGCTCTTTGGTGTAGGAATGAACTACGAAATCAGGTCGTTCCATCACGTCATCGCGTTTTAGTACTGGGTGCAGGAGCGGGGTACCAACCGTTGAGTCAACGATAATGTCCCAACCACGAAGGTGAGCCGCTTTACTGATGCTAGCAACATCTAAGACGTATCCATGTGGATTACAAGGTGATTCTAGATAAACGTATATTTTCTTACCAGCGGCAAGGCGGTCGGCGTATTTGTCGGCAACCTCATCAAGACGAGCCGCAAACTCATCTCCAGAGTAACCATCGACCCATTCAACCGCTACATTCAGGTTTGAGGGTTTTCCAAACCAGTCTTCTAATAGCTGATAAGAGCCACCGTAGATGTTGCGTGATGCCAGCACAATATCTTCATGGCCAAGTAAGTGGCTCAACAACCCATCAATCGCCGCCATGCCAGAGTTAAAGTTCCATGCAAGGTACTCATTAGCTCTTGAGCCTGCCTCTAGGTCAACCATGTGGTTAGCCAGTGAGATTGATGTTGGGTTGAGCAGTCGAGAGTAAATATCGTGAAGCGGCTCTTTACCGTTGAATGCATCTTCAATCCATTCGGTACACGCAAACAAATATGTTGCGGTACGCGTAATCACAGGGCTGGCTGAGAATATAGCGGCAACATTGTCGAAGATAGGGTAGGCACCCTTAGAGGCAAAATGACCATTATTGGTGGCAATGGATTGATAAGTAGTGCGCATGGGGTTTTGCAGGTTGTCGAGGATCTTCGCGATCTGAAATGACAAAAATCGCTTGGCGTTAAACCAGGCGATTCGGTCACTTTTGTCGAGCTCTGAAAGTCCATCAACGGTCAATGCCCAAAGGTCGTGTGTTTTCGTGTTGGCTTTGTATAGTGTGGTCGCTAGTTCAACCAGCGTGGTGCCGTATTCACTATTTGGGTCGATGCCAAAGTGTTTTGCTTGCTCAATGGCAAGAGCTTCTGCTTGTTCGTGTTTGGTTGTTTTACGCAGCGGGCTAAGTTGAGTTGAGGTATTCATAGTTCCATCCTTTATTGTACCTCTTATAATTTTAGTGTTATAAAAATGTTAAAGATTGCGATTTAAGAAGTAACTCACCAATTTTGAGCAATTATATTGCGCATATTGGTTATAAATTGATGGAAAATGCTAATGGATGAGATCGACAAAAGAATACTGGCTGAGTTGCAGAGCAACGCTCGGCTAACTAATCAAGAGTTGGCAGATCGGGTTGCTCTGTCGCCGTCCCCCTGTTTGCGCCGAGTTCGGTCCTTGGAGAAGCAAGGAGTCATTCGAGGTTATCATGCCAGTGTTGACCAAGAAGCGTGCGGGCTGCCTATTAATGTCTTTGTATTGGTGAAACTCGAAAAGCCGACAGAAGAGAACATGCGAGACTTTGAACATCACATTGAAATGATTGATGAAGTGTTGGAGTGCTTTTTGATGACGGGCAACCACGACTACTTGTTGCATGTAGTCAGTGAGTCGCTAAAAAGCTACGAGCAGTTTATCCGCAAGCAATTAACTCGCCTGCCAAATATCGCCTCCATCGAATCGAGCTTCGCCTTTGGTCAAGTAAAAGCAAAGACGAAGCTGCCAGTGAGATAAGTAAGTCCAATTAGTGTTTAGATTTAATGAGTGCTAAAGCTTTATCAAAATCGAATTCTTGTAGAGCGCCATCAAGTTGCTTTAGTTGATTTTGGGTAAGCCCCAGTAATTGGCTTTGCTCTATGTTTTGCACTATCTCAAGTGCATCGGTATCGTTCTGTTCAATAGCGTTCTGTAATCTTTCATATAGCGTTGGGTCAAAGCTCGCTGTGTGCTCAGGGTTATCGTTAGCCGCTATATGAGAGAGTAAAATGCCACTCTCTCTTATTGCCTCAGTGGTTTGATACAGAGCATTGAGTAGCTTCTTTTGAAGTTGTTCATTGTTGATATCAGATTCTAATGCACTACAGAGCTCAAATAACTCGTTCGCACCTATATTTCCTGAGACGCCTTTTAAGCTATGGATGTAGCGTTTTAAATCGGAGGACGCTGCATTAGCGAGTTGTTCTCTAACTTGAGATAAATCAGAGTAGTGCTCATAAAAGCGTTGCAACAGTCGGCGATATAGCTGGTGGTTGTTATTCGCACGAGCAAGACCTTGGGACAAGGTGATGGTGTTAATGTCATGAAGTTTCACTGGTTGAGTATTAACATTAGAGTCGGAGCTGGAAATGCTTATTTCTGACCCAATTTCGCGTTGAGGCGAGGTGATCCATCGAGCAAGGGTGCTGAACATGATGCCTACATCGATTGGTTTAGCTATGATGTCGTTCATCCCTGACTGGTAGGCGCGTTCTCTATCACGCTCCATCACGTCGGCGGTCATGGCAATGATAGGGATAGCTTGGTCATTGAGTGTGTTTCTTATTATCTCTGTTGCGCTGTAGCCGTCGAGTACAGGCATTTGGCAGTCCATAAGAATGCCATCGAACGTCATTTGTTTATACAAGTCGATCGCGACTTGCCCATTTTGAGCTACGGTGACTTGGATGTTTTGGCTTTCCAAAAGTTCTACCGCTAATTCTTGGTTAATTTCGTTGTCTTCAACGAGTAATAGATGAGCTCCTGCTAGGTGTTGGACATTAGCCAAATGGGTTTGCTGCTCAAGCTCGTCACGGCTGCTACGGTGGTTTTCTATATCATATAAGCCAACTATCGCATCGAACAAGTGAGAGGCCGTTACTGGCTTATCGAGAATACTTGGTACGATAAGGCCACGCTCTTGAACTGAGTCAGCCAGAAGCTGGCGATCATAGGCTGTGAGCATCAAGATTTTAGGATTGAGGGACTCAGATTGCTGGATAGCATGAATGAGTTCAACTCCATCTTTACCGGGCATCTGCCAATCCGTAATAACCACATCAAATGCCGAATCTGATTGTGCAGCGTGATTGAGTGCGTCGATTGCGCTATCAACTCCATTAGCGCTTCGAACATTAAAGTTGAGTGATTGCAGAATATCTTCAACGATAAGGCGCGCACTAGCGTTGTCATCCACAATCAGGATGTTGAGGTGGTTCAATGATGTTGGCACGACAATCGGTTTGGTTTCTAGCACTTGGCTGCGCTTCATGTTAATTGTGAACTCAAAGGTTGAGCCTTCGCCAAATTGACTCCTAACCTCAATGTCTCCGCCCATCAACAAACAAAGCTCCTTACTGATGGCTAAGCCTAATCCGGTTCCCCCATACTTGCGTGTGGTGGAACTGTCGGCCTGGGTGAACTTATTGAAGAGCTTTTGAGTTTGTTCTGGTGTCATTCCAATGCCAGTGTCAGAGACCGCAAATCTTAACGTGACATCGTCATTCTCTAAGTTGTCTGCGGTGATAGTGATTTTGACTTCGCCTTGTTCGGTAAACTTCACAGCGTTATTGGCAAGATTGGTCAAGATTTGCCCCAATCTTAATGGGTCACCGTAAAGTGCTGTTGGTACGTCTTTTGAAGTATGAATAAGCAGCTCTAAACCCTGCTCCGACGCCTTAAGCCCAACCAAATTAGAAATATTGTCCAAGACGTTTTCGAGTCTAAAATCTACGTGCTCAATGTCGAGTTTACCCGCTTCGATTTTTGAGAAATCGAGAATGTCGTTGATAAGTCCGAGTAAGGTATCAGCTGACAGCTTTACTTTTTGAATATAGTTGCGTTGTGCCTTAGTTAAATCTGTTTTTAAAGCGAGGTAACTCATGCCTATGATGGCGTTCATTGGGGTTCTGATCTCATGGCTCATGTTCGCCAAAAAATCCGATTTAGCTTGGTTTGCGTAGTCTGCTTCATCTCTGGCAATAGCGAGCTTATCGGCAGACTTTTCAAGCGCAGCGTGGGATTTATTGGCGAGCAAAACAATAAAAACTATGGTGCTCATGAAAATGATGCCACCGATGGCAAGATAGAAAGAGATTTGAGATGAGTTCTCTACAATGTTTTGCTGGTGTTCAAAATCAGGTTCAATAACTTTGAAGGCTTTCAGATAGGCATTATCAAGCGCCGATGATTGTTGGGCGATAGCTTGTTTCTGCGTAAATAACTGTTCGAATAAAGCGAGATATTGCGTCAACTGCCCCTTAATTTTCCCAAGCGTTTGTTGTTGGGTCGCATCTGAAATATGCGGTATCAAATCTGCCAATCGTTGTTGGCTCTCTTTGATAGTTCCTTCAATTTGCTCGGCAATATCTTGCTGTTCGTTGAGTGTTTGTACCAAGGAGAAGTCGCGTTCGTACTGAGTGGTATCGCTAAATAGGGAACGTAATGTCAGCAATTGAGCGGTAGTGGAGAGTTTGACGTTGGTTTGTTGTTGTATGTCATTTAGTTCTTGTTGATAGGCGGCTAACTCTTTTTGTAAGCTCGTTCTCAGCACTACACTCGCTCGTGTAAACTCTTCCCCCGCCGAATCGATCTGGGCGGCGATGTGCTGCTGCATTGGAGCGGTAACTAGTTTGAGGTTTCTGAGCTGAATGACCGCAGTTAAATACCGATTTCGAGCGTTATCAACCAGTGTCAGTTTGTCCTTAGCAGCCTGCGTAACCATCTTTGGTTGCAGAGCTCTAATTTGGTTACGCACTTCATTGAGGCCAAATTGCAGTTGTTTGTAATCTTCATTATTCGGTTCGAGGATAAAAGACTTTTCATGACTTCGAATTGTAGAAATACGACTTGCTAAATGATGGCTTTCAATAGCGATTTGAGCACTAGCATCAATGTGTTGACGCATGCTTTCGACTAACGCGACCTGTTTTTCTATCGAGACTTTAAGATCGACCTGCATCTCTTCTACATCATAAATAGACGTGTCCGAATTTGAGGTAAGAGCAACGCGGGTGGTTCTTTCTTGGTCGTTAAGTTCTACGTATTCGGTAAAAGTCGTCTTGTAATCTTGAAGTAGCGCCTTTACTTCTTGATTGACCTGCTCGGAAAGCTGGGAATCGGCAAGCAGGTAGGCCATATCAATATGTTCAAAGGTTTTTTCAGCCTGCGGATGGGTGGGCGATAGTGCGTAATTGCGCTCATGCAGCTTAATGCTATCTATGGCGGCACGAAGTTGAGCGCTTTGAGCGTAATTGTCGACAGTTTCAAAACGAAGATTGAGTTTTGACCAACCTATTGACCCGGCTATCACCAATAATGTCACTGCGATGAAAAAGCCAATAAGAATGCGTTTTGAGTCGAGATTTTGTCCGATAGGAAAATTCATGGAAATCCTTTAAACCAATGTAGTTCTAGTCTTTAAAAGCATCTCGAATGGCGAGAATATCATCCAATTTGCTGATGAAAATTGGTACTAAACTTGGATCGAAGTGAGTTCCTGCATCGCGCTCTAGTAATGCGAGCGTTTCCTCAATGGACCAAGCCTTTTTATAGGGACGCACACTGGTCAGTGCGTCAAACACATCGGCTATTGCGACGATTCTTGCACTAAGCGGGATTTGCTCTCCTTTCAATTGGTTGGGGTAGCCACTGCCGTCCCATTTTTCATGATGGTTTAACGCAATTTCTTGCGCCATTTGTAATAGCAGCGAATCGCTGTCACCAATAATGTCACCGCCAATTTCGACATGCTTCTGCATGACGGCCCATTCGTCGGCATCGAGTTTACCTGGCTTTCTTAACACGTTATCTGGAATACCAATTTTGCCGATGTCGTGCATTGGTGCGGCTTGAAATACCAGTTCAACCCAGCGCTTACTAACGTTTAGTTGTGAGGCGAGAATGCGTGAGTAGTGGCTCATCCGCACGACGTGCATACCAGTCTCGTTATCTTTGTACTCTGCCGCTCGTCCCAAGCGTTGGATGACTTCCAAACGGCTTTGTTCAAGCTGAGCCGTTCTTTCACGTACTTTGATAGCAAGTTCGAGATGTTGGTCGTACAGCGCAATATGTGTCTTCACTCGAGCTAACACAATGGGTGGACTAATGGGTTTGGTAATATAGTCCACCGCGCCCAACTCAAAGCCTTTCTGCTCGTCGACCACTTCACTTTTCGCGGTGACAAAAATAATGGGAATATCAGCGGTTAGTGGATTGGCTTTTAGTGTTTCGCAAACCTCATAACCGTCCATTTCGGGCATCATGATATCGAGCAATATCATATGAGGTTTAGGTGTAGAGAGGGCGATTTGTATAGCTTTCGCGCCGCTTGTCGCCGCTTTTACTTTGTAATGTTCATTCAAAGAGCCAGCAATGGCATGGATATTATCGGGAATGTCATCAACGACAAGCACCACAGGTTTTTCTTGGTTGTCTGTATGCATAAGTACGAGTCCTTGTACCGAAAATGCAGAGATAAGGCTTTTAAGAATAGACAAGGTTTCGTATGTGTTACAAACAATTAGCTCACTATGAGAGTAATATCGCACCAAGGTTTGCTTTAACAATTAGGAGAAGCTTCGTGACGCAGCCATTCCATTTCCTCATAGCGGTTGATAATTATTCGTTTGTAAAATAGCCATGTTAGAACAAAAATTAACCAATAAAGGATAAGTGGTTAACTGAGGGCGGCTGCGTGGGTAGTGTATTTCACCGACATTGTTCAGATACTTTGCCAAAAGTGAGCTTTGGCGAAGGCGTGTATTTGATTGATTCAGAAGGTCGATATTATTTAGATGGATGCGGAGGGGCGGCGGTCTCCAACCTTGGTCACAACCATCAGCGAGTAAAGGCGGCGATTCAAGCTCAATTAGAGACTATTCCATATGCTCATACAGGGTTCTTTACCAGTGAAAGCAGTGAGAAATTAGCGCAGCGAATCGTGTCGTTAGCCCCAGAATCTTTGCAGCATGTGTACTTTGTTAGTGGTGGTTCAGAAGCGGTGGAGTCAGCGCTTAAAATGGCACGCCAGTATTACGTTGAGCGCGGTATGGTGTCCAAAACGCAATTTATCGCAAGGCGACAAAGTTATCATGGCAATACATTAGGGGCGCTCTCTGTTGGAGGCAATGAGTGGCGACGAGAACCGTTTCGTCCTCTGCTTTCCTCTGCTCACCATATTGCGCCTTGTTATGCCTATCGTGAACAATGGGCGTCAGAAACTGAAGACCAATACAGTCAGCGTATTGCTAATGAACTTGAAGCTAAGATACTCGAACTTGGGGCGGAAAATGTGATGGCATTTATCGCCGAACCCGTCGTAGGGGCAACTGCGGGGGCAGTACCTGCGACTCAGGGCTATCTGCAGCGCATAAGAGAGATTTGTGACCAATATGATGTATTGCTGATTTTAGATGAAGTGATGTGTGGAGTCGGCCGAACGGGGTCTTTCTTCGCATTTGAGCAAGACGAAGTAATACCCGACATTGTGACCATGGCGAAAGGTTTGGGAGCTGGATATCAGCCCATTGGCGCTGTACTTGTTCACGAAAAAATCTATCAGGAAATAGCTAATGGTTCCGGTTTTTTCCAACATGGTCATACCTTTATGGGACACCCAATGGCGTGTGCGGCGGCACTCGCTACAGTGGAAACCATCATAGAAGATGACTTGCTAGCTCAGGTGGTTTCTAAAGGGGAAATGCTTAAGCAAAAGCTCTCCGAAGCATTGGGGAATCTCGATATGATTGGTGATATTCGAGGTAGAGGATTGTTTATCGGCATTGAATTGGTTTCCGACAAACGTTCAAAAGCCCCGCTTGCTATCCAAACTAAAGCGCACAAATGGATTAAATCGTTGGCGATGGAGAATGGTTTAATGTGTTACCCAATGGCTGGGACAATCGACGGTACACACGGTCACCATATTTTACTTGCGCCTCCGTTTATTATTAGTGAGATCGAAATGGATGAACTGGTGACCAAGCTGAAAAAAACGCTACTGTTAGCAGAAGAAAAGTGGGCCCGCTTATGAGTAACCTAACAATGCCATCGCAGTCGGCTATTATCGTTGCGCCTAATGGCGCAAGAAAAACGCAGAAAGATCATCCTGCACTGCCCGTCACTCGTGGAGAGATTATCCAAGATGTTATTGCTTGCCGAAGTGCAGGTGCCGCAATGGTACATCTGCATGCTCGCAATGAAAAAGGGCTGCACTCGTTAGACGTTGCAGACAACCTCCCGCTGTATAACGAACTAAAAGATGCTGTTGGAGACAGCATTATGGTGCAATTAACAACAGAAGCGGTGGGCCAATATCAACCTGAGCAACAAAGGCAATTGATCAAAGCCGTCAAACCAGAAGCGGCGTCATTTGCGTTAAGTGAGTTGATTCCAAATGATGAACACTTGAGCGAGTCGGCCGAGTTTTTTCATTGGGTTGCACAGCAAGGCATTATTGCTCAATACATTCTTTACAGTGCTGACGATCTTGATCGTTATTTTCGACTGATAGATCAAAAGGTCTTGCCTGATCACGACCATCACCTATTACTTGTTCTCGGACGCTATAAGCAGGGACAAGTAGCAACACCTCAAGATCTTGTGCCATTTCTTAGTTGTCGATTATTTGAACTGCGTCACCGTTGGGCGGTCTGTGCGTTTGGTCAATTTGAACACAATTGTTTAACGGCTGCTATGCTTATGGGGGCTGACGTTAGAGTTGGGTTTGAAAATAATCATTATGACAATCAAGGTGCTATTGCTACAAACAATGCATCTTTAGTGAACCAGCTTTGTAAGACGTCAGCGGCGCTTAATATAGATTTACTGAGCGCTACTGAATTTAGAAACAGTCTTGCCATTCGCCAGTAATTAAGGAGTTTACTGGTTTCTGAACCCTACGACAGGAAAGGAATAACTATGACCAAATTAAAAACCATGTTGACCGTGTCTGCTGCATGTATTGCCATGGGAGGAGCAACTCTCGCGCAGGCAGAAGACCGATTTGTAACTATCGGAACCGGTGGCGTAACAGGGGTTTACTATCCAACGGGTGGTGCTATTTGTCGTCTTGTAAATAAAAACCGAGCTGAATTCGGTGTGCGTTGTTCGGTAGAAAGTACCGGCGGTTCGATATACAACATCAATACCATTCGAGCTGGCGAATTGGATTTAGGTATCGCCCAGTCAGACTGGCAATATCATGCATACAATGGCACCAGTAAGTTTGCGGATGCTGGTCCATATAAAGATCTTAGAGCGGTATTCTCTGTTCACGCTGAACCATTCACTGTGGTGGCGCGTGCGGATTCTGGTATTGAAAGCTTCGAAGATCTTAAAGGTAAGCGAGTCAATATCGGTAACCCTGGCTCCGGTCAGCGCGGGACTATGGAAGTCTTGATGCAAGGTTACGGTTGGGACAAAGATGTATTCAAACTGACTTCAGAGCTAAAAGCATCTGAGCAGTCTAAAGCATTGTGTGACAACAAAATCGACGCAATGATCTACACCGTAGGCCACCCAAGTGGTGCGATTAAGGAAGCGACAACGTCTTGTGATAGCCGCATTGTATCGGTTACTGGACCAGTGGTAGATAAGTTGGTTGAAGACAATAGCTTCTACCGTAAAGCGACCGTTCCGGGGGGTATGTATAACGGTAATCCAGACGATGTGATGACGTTTGGTGTGGGTGCAACATTCGTTACATCTACTGCCGTGCCTGATGATGTGGTTTATGCCATCGTTAAGTCTGTATTTGAAAACTTTGATGATTTCAAACGTCTTCACCCTGCTTTCGCTAACCTGAAGAAAGAAGAAATGATCAAAGATGGTTTGTCAGCACCATTGCATCCAGGTGCAGTGAAGTACTACAAAGAAGCGGGTTTGATGGACTAACAAACTCTTTTAATGCAACACTCTTCAAAGCCCAGCTGTAATGCTGGGCTTTTTAATTAATGGTCGTGGGGTCACTGTGACTAGCAACGAAACTGCTCTTCTAGCCATTGGTTGAACAGATAGACTAGCTTGTTGTCGCGACGATGATTTGGGGTGATGGCATAGTAACCGTACTGACTCACTAAACTAAGAGCGAGAGGGTTACTCAACTGCTTTGCTTCAATTAAAGGGTCGACCATAAAATCAGGAAGAAGAGCGAGCCCACAGTTTGCTTTTACAGCCTCCAAAGACATAAAGAAATGCTCGAATCCGACGCCATAAAAATTCATCGGTGTATCAGGGCAAAATTGATTTCGAAACTTTTCCCATAGTTGCGGTCGAGTAATATGGGGGATAAATTGGTAAACTTCCAAATCTTGGTGGCTGCGAATAGGATGACGCTCGATAAGATCTGTTGAGCCGACCAAGCGCAGCGTCTCTATGTGTAGCAGAGTGGCATTTTCGTAATGGGTAGCGATTGGTAAACAGCGGATTATGATGTCACTTCGCGCGTTCAAGCCTTTAATGGGACCATCACCTGTTTTTAGGTTGATTCGTATACTAGCGTTTTGCGATCGAAAGTCTTGCAATGCGTTGATCAACCATAAGCTGGCAAAAGATGGCGTGACATCAAGGTTTAATACCGCCTCGTTGTTTTCAGACTGCTTGAGCCTTGCCGTTGCAGATTGAACACTTTCCAAGGCTTCGATAATACTAGGCAAATATTGCTCACCAATAGATGTAAGTCGAATCCCATCAATGTGTCGCTCAAACAGTGCTTGACCAAGTTGCTGCTCTAGTGCCGCGACTTGTTTACTGACGGCTCCTTGAGTTACACACAGCTCCTGTGCAGCCTTTGAAAAACTGAGGTTGTGCGCCACTGCCACGAAGGTTTTGAGCGCTTTGATAGAAGGTAAGCCTGAGCTGCTACTCATAGTGTTTTCCCGAACTTGTCTACTTGATACCTCGACGATGAATATCCGAGATGCTAATTACGCCAACACACTCATCGCGTTCATTGACAACAGGTAGTGCTGAAATGGCATTATCAAGCATTAAGTTCAACGCATCGTATGCTTTTACTCGCGCACTTGTTTGTTTGCCGTTGGTGGTCATATGCTGTTCAATTTTGTCTTCTAGAACGGCGCCATTGGCGAGCGCTCGTCTTAAATCTCCGTCCGTGAAGACACCTACGAGCGTCGTTTGACGACAAATGGCGATAAGCCCTTTACCACTCTCACATAGTACGCTGATCGCTTCTGCTAAGCTTTGTTCTGGTTGGCAAATGGCATTGTGTTCAAACTCTGAGATTACGTTGCCGACTGTCGTAAGTAGTTTCGCTCCGAGAGCACCAGCAGGGTGAGACTGTGCAAAATCAATACTGTCGAATTTGCGAATTTTCATTGCAGTAATCGCTAAAGCATCACCCATGATTAATGTGTTGACTGCGCTGGATGTTGGAGCGAGTCCGAGTGGACATGCTTCGCTGTCTATGGCGATGTTGACCACACAATCACTGTTCTGCGCCAAATGAGATAAAGTGTTGCCAGTCATACCGATGATAGAAATCCCGCGCTCTTTTAATATCGGCAGCATAGTCTTAAATTCGGCAGATTCGCCTGAGTTTGAAATCAAGATCACTAAGTCTCCTTTAGTGATCATCCCTAGGTCTCCGTGAAGTGCTTCCGCCGGATGAACGAAAAAGGCAGGTGAACCCGTTGAAGCCAGTGTTGCGGCCATCTTCTTGCCAATGTGCCCAGACTTGCCTATTCCAGACACAATTATCTTGCTTTGACAGTTAACGATGTGCGACACCGCTTGCGCAAAATTGTCCTCCAATCGTCCCAATAGCTTCTGAGCTTCTGCTATCTCGGCATTAATGACTTGTGTGGCGTATTCGATGACTTCTGTCTTGACGACTTGCATGGCGATGTGTCCTACGAGCTGAACGATATAGATATTGCTGCCTAGTGTTTCACACCTCTGGTAAAGAGCAAGTTGTAATTTTCATTATTTTCATTATTGGGATCTCTCTCAATCTTGGTGTCTAGTTGAAAGTTAAGATTTTCATTTCATGGAAAGGAATGCAGAACGATTGGCTGTTATTGAAATCTGATTCAAAGGGGGTGTTTGTATATGTCTGATTTTTAAAGGTATATACTCTCTCGCGCTCAATCTCATCTCTTTTATTACTTTCATTATTTTTATTTTTGCTTTCATTTATTTTGTGATTTGAATCAATAAATGAAAAATATTAACTTTCAAAATGAAAATAATAATGAAAAAGTAAAAAGGCAATCAGCACTTATCCTTGAAACAAAAGAGGTCAACATGGACTTTATAATTCACTCAGCGGAATGGTTTATCGGGCTATTCCAACAAGGCGGAGAGGTCTTTACCGGAATGGTAACAGGCATACTTCCTCTCTTAATTTCATTACTTGTCGCCATGAACGCATTGATACGTCTCGTTGGACAAGACAAAGTAGAAAAACTGGCACAGCGTAGTGCTGGCAACCCTGTATCTCGTTATCTGGTTCTGCCTGTTGTCGGTACCTTCATTTTCTGTAACCCAATGACGTTGAGCTTGGGTCGTTTTCTTCCTGAGAGATACAAACCTTCTTACTACGCGGCTTCTTCGTACAGTTGCCACTCCATGAATGGCCTGTTCCCTCACATTAACCCTGGTGAATTGTTTGTTTACCTTGGTATCGCTAACGGTATTACTCAGCTGGGTCTACCACTAGGTCCTCTAGCTGTGAGTTATCTACTAGTCGGCATGGTAACTAACTTCTTTAGAGGTTGGGTGACTGACTTTACTACTGCAATGGTAGAGCGTCAGCAAGGTGTTCAACTAGAACGTACTGTTCACTTCCAATCATAAGAGGCCTGTGTCATGTCAAACTCATTAATTATTAATAAAGGTAATGGCGGCTGGGGTGGTCCTCTATGTTTGCCAATCGAAGCAGGCAAGAAAATTGTCTACATCACTGGTGGTACTCGACCAGATATCGTTGACCGTATTGCCGAACTGACGGGTTATGAAGCAGTAGATGGTTTCAAAACTTCAGTACCAGATGAAGAGGTTGCTGTCGCGATTATTGACTGTGGTGGGACGTTACGTTGTGGTTTATATCCGAAGAAACGTATTCCAACAGTAAACATTCACTCGACAGGGCAAAGTGGTCCTCTAGCGCAATACATCAAAGAAGATATCTACGTCTCTGGTGTGAAACCGGAGAACATTCAGCTTTCTGATGCGCAACCAACAGTGACCCTAACTCCGGAGCCAGCGGCAAACGAGTCAGCTCGTTTTGCGACGGACAAAAAACTGACTGAACAAAGCGATAGCCTGTTGGCACGTATCGGTATTGGTATGGGCTCGGTCATGTCGACGTTTTTCCAAGCTGGCCGTGACACGATTGATACTGTATTGAAAACCATTCTGCCATTCATGGCGTTTGTATCCATGCTTATCGGCGTAATCATGGCTTCAGGCTTCGGTGATTTGATCGCGTCAGCGCTGACACCATTAGCACAAAGTCCATTTGGTCTCGTTACTCTAGCTCTGATCTGTTCTTTCCCGCTGCTATCACCGTTCTTAGGCCCTGGTGCAGTAATCGCACAGGTTATCGGTGTGCTTGTCGGTGTACAAATCGGTGCAGGCAATATCCCTCCGCACTTAGCGTTACCAGCATTATTTGCGATTAACGCACAAGCGGCGTGTGACTTTATCCCTGTTGGTCTTGGCTTAGCAGAAGCAAAACCGCGAACTGTCGAAATTGGCGTTCCATCAGTACTTTACTCGCGATTCTTAACTGGTGCTCCAACCGTATTAGTCGCTTGGTTTGTATCAATGTTCATCTATCAATAAGTAAAACAGTAACTCCCAAAGGAATCTAAAAATGACCAAATTATACCAATCAACCATCAAGCATGTCGGTGAACTCGCAGAAGAAGCGTTGGCAGACAACATGATGATTCTATTCGGTGAAATGGCACCGGCAGATGCCGCTGAGTACTGTTTTATCCACTCTCACGATAGCTTGAAAGGCAATATTAATGTTGGCGGAACGTTACAGCTTGGTTCGAATGAATTCCCTATCACTGCTGTTGGTGAGGTGGTGAATAAGAACCTTTCAGAACTCGGCCACATCACGATTCGGTTCGATAGCTTGAACGAAGCGGAATATCCAGGGTGTTTGCATGTGAGTGGATCTGTTCCTCACTGCAACATCGGAGAAACCATCTCTTTCTCATAAGGTTAACTAGATTCCAATCGGTATTTTGGCCTCTGCAGATGCTTTGAAACACTCTCCCAAAGTGGAATGTAGAGGCCCTTTTTAAAGAATTAAATTTGTAAGAATGTCGGAGTATTTATGTGTAAAACAGCGTTAGTAGTCGGTGGCGGACAAACATTGGGTGCCTTTTTATGTGAAGGCTTGGCAGCAGATGGCTATCGCGTAGCCGTAGCAGATTTAAACGGTGATAATGCTCAGCAGATTGCTGATAAGATTAATCAAACTTATGGCGAAGGCATGGCGTTTGGTATTGCCGCCGACGCGACCGATGAGATGTCGGTTATCAATATGACCAAAAGTGTGGACGAGGTGTTTGGTAGAATCGATTTGATGGTTTACAGTGCAGGCACTGCTACCGCCGCCAAAATTGACACCTTCCCTATGGATGCATGGCAACGCTCATTAAGCGTTAATCTAACAGGTTACTTCCTGTGTGCACGTGAAGCGTCAAAAGTCATGATTCGTGAAAATCGTGGTGGACGCATTATTCAAATTAACTCTAAATCAGGCAAAGTTGGGTCGAAACACAACAGTGGTTATTCGGCGGCTAAATTTGGTGGCGTTGGCTTGACGCAATCTTTAGCTCTTGATTTGGCTGAGCACAAAATTACCGTGCATTCATTAATGCTAGGTAACTTGCTACAGAGCCCTATGTTCCAATCACTGAAGCCTCAATATGCGAAAAAACTGGGTGTCAGTGAAGAGGAAGTTGAGCAAATTTATATTGATAAAGTGCCGCTAAAAGCAGGCTGCGATTATCAAGATGTATTGAACGTACTGAAGTTTTACGCGAGTGAACAAGCCGCGTACTGTACAGGACAATCGATTAATATCACTGGCGGACAGGTGATGTTCTAGTTCCCCCACTAGGTGATGTCTTGTGCTCCTGATGCTACGTTAGGTAGCAATTTCAAGGGCAGAATATCTGCCCTTATTTAAACAGTTAGAGAGGTGTTTTGTGGACTCAACAACTACATTAATTCTAGTGGCCATTGTGGCTTGGATTGGTCAAATTGCTTTGGGATTTTTTCAAATCCGCTCTTTCAATCGAATGGTTCAATCTATGTCACAGAAAGGGCATGTAAAGATCGGCAGAACTAAAAGTCGTTGGAAGGCGAGAACGCTCATTGTGGTTGCTGAGAATGACCAACAAACCATAGTGGATGCCAAAGTCCTAAATGGAATCTCTGTTTTTGCTAGACCTAAGACTTTGGACAAAATTGTTGGGCTAAGTTACCCATTATCCGCTGCGGTAATGAATGAACTAGCGAAAGGGACGCAAGAAGCCATCTCTGTTGCCTACGAAGGTTAACTAGGTCGCAGAATGTACCAAGAAATATAAACTTAGGTTTCTTTCTTTCACAGTGAAAGGGAAATTGTGTATAGTTTAAAAAAAATTAGTGATGGTGCATATGAACATTGAAAATAGACGTCAGAAGTTGGTGAACTATCTGAAACACGAGGGTAAGACCTCGGTAAATGATTTGGCAAACATTTTTGAAACATCAGGAGCGACCATTCGTACGGATTTGCGGACATTGGAAGAGGAAGGGTTGGTTGTAAGACGCTATGGGAGCGCAGAAGCTTGTGGTGCAAGTAAGATTGGTCAAGCCTCAATCGAGGATCGGTCAATGGATGAGAAGCAGACCTTGAATCTCGACCTCAAATCCGCCATTGCAAAGAAAGCGTGTGAGCTTATACGTGATGGTGATTCTATAATACTCGACTGCGGTAGTACTACATTACAAATGGTTCCTCATTTGGAAGATAAACTAGCGCTCACTCTAATGACCAATAGCATGCACATTGTAAACGCGATGGCACAATTAGAGCGCGAGCATACCGTGATTATTCCAGGCGGAACCTATCGTCGTATCTCTGCTTCGTTTCATGGCAAATTGGCTGAACAAGCTTTTAGTCAGTTCACTTTTGACAAGCTATTTATCGGTGCTGATGGTTTTGATCTTAACAGTGGAACGACCACATACAATGAAGCTTATCAAGTGAGCCAAGCAATGTACGAAGCGGCCAACGAAGTGATTGTCGTTTTAGATAGCAACAAATTTGGTCGTCGTAGTCCTAATGTTGTTGTGCCTTTGAAAGACATCGATGTCGTTATCACCGATAGTAATATTTCTCCAGAACATCTAGCAGAGCTAGAATCAAACAACATCAAAGTTTATCTCGTCTAGTGTACTTCCCCCAGTGATACTGTAGGAATCTTGCCTACAGTATCTCCGTCGCAAAACTCTTCCTTGTTTACGCATTTACTTTTACATTAAGTGATATATTTTTTCACATAAAAAGTTAATTGGTGACTCCCTTCACGTTGCGAAAGTATATTTCTTTCATTTTGATAATGATAAGAGGAACAATATGGTTCAAAGTGTAAGGAGGATAACTTTGGACTACATGATTCTAGGCGCAGAATGGTTTATTGGACTATTCGAAAAAGGGGGCGAGGTTCTTTCTGATATGGTCACTGGCATCTTGCCGTTATTGGTCTGTCTGCTTGTCGCCATGAATGCACTTATTCGTTTTATTGGTCAACATAGAATTGAAAGGTTAGCGACAAAGTGTGCAGGCAATCCAGTATCTCGTTATTTGGTTTTACCTTTTATTGGGACTTTCATTTTTTGTAATCCAATGACACTAAGTCTTGGACGTTTTCTTCCTGAAAAGTACAAACCCTCTTATTACGCGGCTGCATCTTACAGTTGTCACTCCATGAACGGCATGTTCCCTCACGTCAATCCGGGGGAGTTGTTTATCTATTTAGGTATTGCTGCCGGAATCACTCAGCTTAATCTGCCGTTGGCCCCGCTTGCTGTCAGCTATTTGTTTGTTGGTTTAGTGACTAACTTTTTTCGAGGTTGGATCACTGATTTGACGACAAGCATCATCTGCAAACAACAAGGCAGGGCGCTATCTGACAAGGTCGAAATTTCTAAGGAGGGCTCATGAGCATGATGTTAAAAGTCTCTGCGGGAAATGGAGGCTGGGGTGGTCCACTGTTTGTGCCTATTATTGCCGGAAAGAAAATTCTCTACGTGACCGGAGGAACCAAACCTGATTTGGTCACTGCCTTAGAAAATCTAACGGGATTGGAGAGTGTCGACGGTTTTAGACAGGTGCTTGAAGATGAGGATGTTGCATTAGCGGTTGTCGACTGCGGAGGAACGTTGCGATGTGGGCTGTATCCTAAAAAAGGCATCCCGACATTAAACATCCACGCGACAGGGCAAAGTGGTCCTCTTGCTCAATTCATCAAAGCAGATATCTATGCCTCTTCGGTAACTCCTCAGTGTATCGAATTGGTTGAAGGTGAATCCAATAGTCACGCTGAGCCGGTTAGCCAATCTGAGACGCCTCCTCAATACGATACGTCTCAGAAGTTAAGCGCCCAGTCGGACGGGCTGATCGCTAAGGTCGGGGTTGGCATGGGCTCGGTCATGTCGGTTTTTTATCAAGCTGGCCGCGACACTATCGACACGGTGCTTAAGACTATTCTGCCCTTTATGGCATTTGTTTCAATGCTGATTGGCGTCATCATGGCATCGGGGATTGGTGATGTGATTGCCAACCTGCTGTCGCCGTTGGCTCAGAATCCTTTGGGACTGGTGACGTTGGCATTGATCTGCTCTTTTCCGTTACTTTCACCATTTTTAGGCCCTGGGGCAGTGATCGCTCAAGTCATTGGTGTGTTAGTTGGGGTGCAAATTGGTGCGGGACATATTCCGCCTCACTTGGCGCTTCCCGCTCTGTTTGCCATTAACGCTCAAGCTGCGTGTGATTTTATACCCGTAGGGCTTGGACTGGCAGAAGCTAAGCAAGAAACGGTAGAAATTGGTGTGCCTTCGGTGCTTTATTCTCGCTTCCTGACGGGGGCTCCAACAGTCCTGTTTGCTTGGTTCGTCTCAATGTTTATTTATCAATAAGGGATGATGATGGGTTATCAATTTCGAGCCAATATTGTGAGCGTCGGAGAGTTTGCACAAGAGGCGCTTCAAGATGATATGTTGATACTGTTTAATGATTCTGCGCCAGAAGATGTGGCTGACTATTGCTTTATTCATGATCAAGCGGAGTACTCCGGCGAACTGTCTACTGAAAGCACCTTATTGATTGATGACGAGCCCTATGTGGTGACCTCTGTGGGCAGTGCGGCAAATACCAACCTGAAAAACCTAGGTCATATCACTATTAAGTTTGACGGAAACCTCACTCCAGACCTCGCAGGTACGGTCCATGTACTTGGAAGGAAAAAACCGCAGCTGGAATCGGGTGTGTCGTTGATTTTTGGTTAGTGTGTTAATTGGAACGACGCGTTACTTCTCTGGTGTAATTGCGTAGTACCTAAGAAACATCAAATCGGCGGGAGTGGTGTCAGCGAGGTGATGAATAGTTGCTGGTGTGAGACCATGGTCGAGTAGGGTTTCCCAGCTTTGGCACGCTTTGTTTATCTTTTCTATGTTTTGTCCTTGCTTCTGTTCGACTCCCTGTCTAATGAGGCGTATCTGTTCTCCAATCCAGTCCGCGGATAGGTTGGTTATTCCCATAGCCTTTGATGGCAAGCCGCTAGAGTTGTGGTTGGTTGTTATCATTGGCTATCTCTCGTTGCTTCATTAGATGGGCAGTGTAATGAAAGTGGTTCGGCAAATGTATGAGCCGAGCTAGGGTTGAGATATTAATGAGTTTTATAGATCTAGGAATAGGTAGCGCGCACTTTCTGAACCGCGTGGCACAAAATGGTAAGTCGCTATGAGTCGTTTGAATAGAATACCTGCATCAAACGACATTACTCGATTTTGAGTAGATTCATAAACTCAAGGAATACATTGCTCAGGATGGCCTTACTGAGGTTACAACATTGAAAAACACACTTATCAAACACGCTCTAGTTGCAACAACCGGTATTTTGGCGCTAACGGCGACCACTGCACAGGCTTTCGAGCTAGGCGCTGATACCAAACGTGGTATTACGTTCCAGTTTGACAACATTATCATTGGTGTTAACGATAACTACGTAAACGGTGGTATGGCGTTTTTACAGAAGCCACTATCTCAAGAGCACAATATCAGCTGGTTCGTTGAGGGTGGTGTGGGTTATAACTGGAATAGCGAACGTGTCGACGTGCATGCGCCTGTGGGACTCCGTTGGGAGCCAGTTAAAAACCTTGATGTTGACTTATTTGCTACGCCAGAAGTCAAATTTAAAGATGGCGTTGATGTTGGTGTGGGTGTTGACTTGGGTGTGTCCTGGAAATTCTAGGTCTCAACGAGAATACTAAACGGTGACTGTATCAAGGTCACCGTTTTTGCATTTTAGTGAGATGAGTTAGGTAGCTAGATTAGTATCCAATAACCATTTGACCGAGAATGTAACCCGCGCAACAGGCGGCAACGACGCCTATCAAACCGACACTCATAAAGGAATGGTTGAAGTACCATTTACCGATCTTAGTGGTACCGGAAGAATCGAAATTCACGGTTGCGATATCCGATGGATAGTTTGGAATGAAGAAATATCCATAGACCGCTGGCATTAAACCAATGAGCAGTGCTGGATCCAACCCCAGTCCTAAACCCACAGGAAGCATCATTCGAGCAGTGGCTGCTTGCGAATTAACAACAACCGATACAATGAATAGTGCCAATGCAAACGTCCAAGGGTAATCCGTTACCATTTCGACGATTCCTGATTTAAATTGTGGCATTGCATATTGGAAATAAGTGTCTGACATCCAAGCGATACCAAAGATCGCAATGGCAGCGACCATTCCTGATTTGAAGACCACACCATTCGGCACATGGCGTGGATCTGTTTTGGTTGCGAGCAGAATGATACCGCCGAAGCAGAGCATCATCATTTGAATAATAACGGCCATACTGATCGGTTTTGCTGCGTCACCAATGGTTCTCACTTCAGGAACCATTGCAATAATAACGATGACGACGATAGACAGTAAAAACAGTAAGACTGAGTTACGTGCTGATGCAGGTAGAACTTCGTCTAACGACGTCGCCGTTGTGTTCAAAATGCGCTCGCGCCATTCAGGGTCTTTTAAGCGAGCTTGATATTCAGGATCGTCCTCTAATTCCTTGCCTCGTTTCATACTATAAAGTGACATCAAAAGTGTGCCGAATAAAGTAGCGGGAACGGTGACCATGAGTATGGATAGCAAGGTAATATCTGGTCGTAGATCCGATAATTGTGCGAGGTAATACACGACAGCGGCAGAAATAGGTGAAGCGGTAATGGCGATTTGTGAAGCTACCGAAGCTGCAGCCATCGGGCGTTCTGGACGAATACCGTTCTTTAACGCAACATCACCGATAATCGGCATGATGGAGTAGACTGCGTGACCAGTTCCTAGCAAGAAGGTCATACTGTAAGTCACAAAAGGTGCTATGAGCGTCACGCGTTTCGGATTCTTACGCAGCAAGCGCTCTGCTACTTGCAGCATAAACTTTAGTCCCCCGGCGGCTTCTAAGATAGATGCGCACGTCACAACCGCCAGAATGATCAACATGACTGTGACCGGAGGAGAGGTTGGCGGCATCTTAAAGATAAAGACTTCAATGGTGAGACCTATGCCGGAGACTACACCTAAGCCGATTCCCCCTTTTCTTGACCCGATATAGAGCATCAAGAGCAGGAACATAAATTCAAAATAGAGCATTAATATTTCCCATTTACAATTTGTAACACTCTCAATATTATCCATATAAAAGTTATGGCTATTTGACATAAAGATCACACAACGTATTGAATGAAAAATGGAAAGCTGATTTTATAAGTTCGGTCACGTTATAGAGAGAGGAAGTAAATAGGGTGTAATCTAGGTGTATTTACTGGGTATTTGATTGGTTGCACAACTGAAAAATAAGAGGCAGTACAAGGGGGAGCGTACTGCCTCTGTGTCTATGCGCAAATGCGCCAACTAGGTGTTTAAGGCTCAAACACTATGCGAATAGAAACGGTTTTCTCTGTCAATTTATTGTTAGTGTGCATCGGACATTTGGTTATTAATTTTCTAATTGGAATTAGCATCACAGCTTTCTAATTACTCATGATAAAACAGTCAGTTATGGATTCTCCCTGTTGGTTTTCTCCTCCTAGTATGGCGATACCATTATCAATGGATACACTCACTCCGTACGCCTGTCCGTCGCTAAGGTTTCCAATTTTGTTCCATTGAGATCCATTGAGTTGCCAAATGGCGTTGCTATAGTGTTTTACAAGCCCTTGATGGCTGAATAAGTGCCCTTGTTGAAAGCGTTGTTGGCTGCCAACAAAAAAAGCGCCTCCTGCGACGGTGGGTATGTTGTCGATGAGTCCCACAAAACCCCCAGCTATCCCCTCATGTTTTGGTTCATTTTGGACAATGGTGGGCAGTAAATCACATTCAACGGATCCGTTAGCTCTAATTTGGAATCGTTTGGTTTCCAAACTTCTTAGACCCGGCTTGATCTCACCTTCAATGAGCAGAATTTGTTGATCTTTCTCTATCAGTCCTGCGCCACAATTAGGCAAATAGGGGTTATCTGCTAGCTTTGACCAACCGAGTGTCCGAGTATCGAACATCCAGATATGCGGATTCCAACCGTAGGCCTCGATGGGTTGAGACATAAATGAGTCTAATATTGAGCGCTCATCAGTGGCAGAGCTGACCTTAGAGAGTCTAGCGAACAACGAATCGAACGTTTCTTTGCAATATCCTCCAATGAAAATGAGCTGGTGGTCTGAAATCGAAGTGGCACTGGCACCGAGTAATCCTACCGGTATGGTAGTATCGAGCTTGGACCACGTTTGCGTCTCTTTAGAGAAAAAATAACTATCTGTCAGCACGCGGATGTGAGGGTCTGTGTCCATTTTACCTGCGCCTGAGAACACATAGATCCCTGTGTCTGTTGTTACGCTAGCGGCATCGTTGCGATCGCATCCTGGAAAGGGCTGAGCGAGTTGCCAACCAAGCTCAACGTCATCCATATCCAAATAATAAAAACGCTTCCCTGCGCTGCCTAGGCCAGTATAGAGGCGGCGGCCAAGCAGTCCTCCAATACCGTTTTTCATTGAGATAGGTAGGGGTGGTAATGCGGTCAAACAGATAGTCATTTTGGGTTATTTCCTAATCTTGAATATCAACAGATTTGCCATTCCAGCTCAGCAGATACACTTTTTTGCTTGCTGAGCGGTCAGCCATTTCACCACCTGCGATCAGCACACCCTTTGGTGTGGTAAATGATGCGCCGTAGGCGGAGCCTTCAGGGAGATTGTTTGCTTGCTGCCATAAGTTGTCTTTCAGGACATAAATCTCAGGATTGAATGCTTTACTAAAGCCGTTATGAGCGAAAAGTTTGCCTTGTTCAAAGGCGTGCTTAGCGCCGTGGAAGTTGGCACCACCTGCGACCAAAACCACGCCGTTTGATTCGCCACTAAAAGCACCCGCTACACCTTCTTGTACATTTGAGGATTGAGGTGCAGGAAGAGAGTGAAGACTTTTCCACGGTTGCGCCGCGCCAAAGTTAAACTGTTTTACTTCTGCGGTTCTAAGTCCTGGCTTGATTTCACCGCTGACCAGCGTGGCAGTATTGCCATTGGATACTAACGCGCTGCCACAGTTCGGCAGATAAGGCGAAACAATTAGGGTATTCCATTGATTCGTTTCTGGGTTGTAGCTAACGACTTTATCGTTCCATTTGTAATCTCGAGGTGCCATGCCCATATAGTTGTCGACAATGGATTGCCATTTGTTTGGCTGCGCTTTCTTATCGGTGGTGTTGATGTCGTAAAGATACTGATCGAAATAGGCTTTGTTATAGCCGCCGAAGAAAACAATCTGACTACCGTTAGGAGAATACGAAGCGGCGCCAAGTAAACCAACTGGGCTGGTACTTTTTACTTGAGACCAGGTGTCGTTTGTGGTGTCGAACTGATAAACCGTGTCGAACAAAATAGGAGAGGTGGCATCAGCCTGCTCTTTTCCTGCGCCTCCAAAAATATAGATCTTGTCGTTAACCGCGGTTGCCGTCGCGCCATTTCTTGCGGGGCCTATAAAGTCGGCCTGCTTTTGCCATCCCTTATCGATATTAGCGAGGTCGAGCAAATAGAATGCGCTGCCAGAGGAACCAAGACCGGCATACACTTTGTCGCCTATCTGTGCACTGACGCCGCTTTTGATGCCTTCGGGTAAATCTGGCCATGACTCAGATGCGAGAGTGTTGCCAGTGACAATCAATGATGAAAGAGCGAGTGCAAAAAGCGAGTTCCTTGTCTTCATGATATTTCCTTATCGATAGGTGATGGCCTGTTTGGCCAAAATGTATACACATTATCGATCTTTGGAGAAAATATTCTTTGATCAAGTTAACAATAAAAATAATTTTTATCTAATCGTGGTTAGGAAGGTTTTTCCTGCAACAAAAAGCCCATCAAAAGATGGGCCTAAAATGGAGATTTGCTAGCGTTTATGACATGAGTGGTACCACAACTTCGGCGGTTTCCATAACAGAGTCACTGTATTCAGGGTACTTGTCCAAAAGTGAATTGACGAGGACATCCACCAATAATAAAGCGCCTACTTTGGAAGCAAATGCCCCACCAGTTAAGGGGCCTTCCGGTCTAGCTGCTACTAACATTTCCGTTGAAATTGCCGAGAGCGGACTGTGATTAATGTTAGTTAGTGCAACCACAGGGACATTTTTACTGAACGCCTGCTTTGCTGCATGAACGACTTCTTTGGTGGAGCCTGAACTTGATACAGAAAACCACAAGTCCCCTTGTGTAGAGCGGCTAGCATTCATGGCTGCCAAGTGAGTGTCTTCGTACATAATCGCTTTCTTACCGATTCGGATAAGTCGGTAAGCTAGGTATCGACCCACGATGCTTGATGCGCCTACACCGACACAACCAATAAAGTCGGCGGAATGTACCAAAGTACAAATCCTATCCAGGGCCTTTCTGTCAATCAGTTTTGCGGTATCTTGGAGACTATCAACCGCACTGCTTGCCGAAATATCGCAGATGTCACCATCTTTAACAGGAGCAGACTTACTGGCGTTTTGGCTTAGGTCGACTGCTAAGGCCATACGGAAGTCGGAATAACCTTTGTAACCCATATCGCGGCAAAGACGTACTACAGTCGCTTCACTGGTTTGGGTATTTCGAGCAAGATCTGTGATGGTCTGGAACTGCACTTCATGAGCATTCTCAAGAATGTAGTCCGCGACTTGTCTTAATTTCTTACTGAGTGGTTCCATGTTGGAGCGCAAACGAACCAGCAGATTGTTCGGTGATCCCACGGTATCCCCTTAATTCTTGTACCTAGATTAAAAATATCAGACTCCCTAACGGTTTAACACCAACAATTAATATAATTCGCGGCATTTCATAGAGAAATGATATACGGTTTGCCTGAAAGCCTAAAAAGGAGGCAACTGCCTCCTTTTGTGCGCGTAGGCGTTAAAAGCCGATGTCTCGCATTTTCGCTACCACATCCGCTTTTTGAGCCGCGGTCAATGCTCGAATTGGTGAGCGCGGGTCACCAGCATCGATACCATGAATTTCCATTGCTGCCTTACCAGCGGCAACGCCGCCATACTCTACAAGAATACGAATAATAGCAATGACTTTATCCATGAGTGCTGTTACACGTGGTTGATCGCCTTGATTGAAAGCTTCAATAATCTCCAAATAAAGCGGAGCAGCGTAATTGTAGGTACTGCCCACTGCGCCCACTGCGCCTACGGCAAGACCTGCTGGTAAGAACTCATCTACGCCAAACGGGATATCAAATTTTCCATCAGCAACTCGCATGCAGCGTTGATATTCGTAAAGGTCCATGTGATTAAATTTTGCACCTAGAAGGTTTGGAATTTTCTGATCACCTTGGATTAGGAACTGCTCAAGATCTAAATTGACCCCTGACATTCCTGAATGATAGTAGTAGAAGCCTTTTGAAGGTGCAGCGGCCGCTATTTGGGCGCAGTAGTCCACTAAGTCTTCAACTGAACCAGGTTTAAAGAAGCATGGACCAATGGCAGATGTTGCCATAATGTCGAGGGTCTCTGCGTGCTTGGTTAGCTCCAAGGAATCTACAATACTCAATGCGCCAGTATGAACAATCAGGTCTAACTGACCTTTTGATGCTGTTACCCAACGCTCAGCGATGGCTTTACGTTCTTCAACGGAGCAGTGAATACCTTCACCGGTTGTGCCACAAACGTATGCGCCTGTTACACCTTGCTCTACAAGCAGCTCTGCGATTTGGTCAATCGCAGCAAAGTTCACTCGATTACTTGCATCAAAAGGAGTGTGTGGTGCTGCGATAAGTCCTTGTAGTTTTCTCATTTTATTGGCCTTCAAATTGCGATTAATGGCAGGCCAATGCTGGCCTGCGTAATTGTTATTGTCCGTATCCTAAGAACAGCTCTGGTAAGAAAAGCGTCACTTGAGGGAAGATTGCTACTAATGCCAGTACGATGAACAGTGGCACTAGAAGAGGGATAACGCCTCGGGTTAATACATGGAATGGAATGTCACCAACGCGAGATACAACATACAACGCCATACCCATTGGTGGTGTCAAAATACCAATCATAAGGTTAAGAATAGCCATCACACCGAAGTGAACAGGATCGATCCCAACAGCCGCCGCAACCGGTACGAGGAATGGTACCAACAACAGCAATAACGCTAGTGATTCAATAAAGGTTCCTAGGAACAGCAGTAATAGGTTAATCAGTAGAAGCAGTACCAGTGGGTTATCACTGATGGTTAGGAAATAGTCTGCTAGCATTTGCGGCAATTGTTCACGAGCGACAATCCAACCGAAGACGGTGACGCCCATAACCATAAGCGCAACAACAGCCGTGGTATTGACAGTTTCTTTTAGAATGTCTACGAAACCTGCGAGTGTGAGCTGCTTGTATACTACCGTGCCCAAAAACAGAGCGTAAAGAGAGGATACGACCGCTGCTTCTGTTGGTGTGAATTTACCTGAGAAAATACCACCGATGATGATCACGGGTGTAAGCAGGGATAAAAAGGCTTCTTTTAGCGACTTAAACTGCTCTTTGCGAGATGCTTTTGGCAGCGTCATGTAACCGCGTTTTTTACAGATGAAGTAGCTCATCACCATTAACGCACCACAACATAGGATGCCGGGAACTGCACCCGCCAAGAACAGCGCACCAATAGAGGTATTGGAAACTACACCATAAATAACAAGTGGCACAGACGGCGGTACTAGCGGCCCGATGATACAAGATGCTGCGGTTAAACCACCTGCAAAGTCATCATGATACTTTGCGTCGCGCATGGATTTGATTTCCAGCTGACCTAAGCCGCCGGCATCCGCGAGAGCAGAGCCTGACATACCAGAGAACAGTAAGCTTGCCATGATGTTTACATGCCCTAAGCTACCGGTCACGTGGCCGACCATAGATTTAGCAAAGTTGAAGATACGTTCGGTTATTCCCGCGCTGTTCATCAAGTGTCCAGTGAGAACAAAGAACGGTACTGCTAGTAAGGTAAAGTTATCAATGCCGCCAAGCATTTGCTGAGCTGCAAAGTTGATTCCAGTACTGTTGGTTAATACCAAGAATACTAAAGCAACAAATATCAGTGAGAAGCCAACGGGCATACCTGCAAATAACAGAGCTAGCCAGCCGAAAATTGAACCTGCCATGAGAACTCCTTACCTCTGGGCAACTTGCGATGAGCTAGAAGCGTCTTCGCTTTTAGCTTGTTTAAACTCAGCTCCAATCGAGAAGATCTTTTGTAACTGTCGGACGACCATGAACACGCCACCAAGAGGTAGGCTGTAGTTCATCCATTTACTAGAAATGCCTAAGGTGATGAGTTCAAAGAAAGCAGTACGTTGTACGTGCTGATACCCGAGGTAAATGATGGCGAAAATGGACACCAACACAGCGAGTTCGAGTGCGATTACTAATGAATAACGGATATTTTGTGGAAGCTTATCCGAAAAAAAGGTGATGTTGACGTGGGTGCCTCGTTTGATGGCCATCGCGCAACCGATGAGTGACATATACATAAACAGCACACGAGCTAATTCCTCACTCCACAAAGAAGGATCGTTCAGCAACCAGCGTGTTCCTATTTGCCAAGTCAGCACCACTAACAGGGCTGCCATCAGCGGCACTGTTATGATTTCTTCAATATTATCAAATATTTTGCGTATCATTTTAGGCTCCAAGGCTGACCAAAGCGGCCAGCCGAGATTACAACTTCAATTCAAGCGAACGTCGAATTGATTGCGGCAATTACATTGCAGCAAGTTTCTTAACGATAGGCTCGCCAATCTTTTCTTCGAATTCCGTATATAGAGGCTGCATTGCTTCACGGAATGGTGCGAGATCAGGGTAAGTGACTTTCACGCCCTCAGATTCAAAGAAAGAGATAAGCTCTGCTTCTTGTTTTTTAACCGATGCGGTATGAGCGGCTCCCGCTTTTGCTACTGCGTCAGTAATGATCTTCTTATCGGCATCAGACAGTTTTTGCCATGTTGACTCAGAAATAATCACCATTTGGTCGTTAACAATGTGGTTAGTAATGGCGAGGTTGTCCTGAACTTCGTAGAACTTCATTGTCTTAATGGTTGGCAATGGGTTTTCTTGACCGTCAACCGCGTTGGTTTGCAGTGCTAGATACACTTCTGAGAACGCCATTGGTGTTGGTGAAGCACCAGAAAGTTTTGCGTAGTTTAGGTTCGGTTTAGCGTTAGGAACGCGTAGCTTCAGACCTTTGAAATCTTCAATCGTGTTTAGAGGACGGTTAGAGGTGGTTTCACGAGTACCGTTGTACCAAGTATCTAGAGCACGCCAGTTGAATTTAGTCAGCATTTCTTCACGTACGCCTTGACCAAAATCTGAATCAAACATGCGACGTAGGTGTTCGTAGTCTTTGGCAACGTAAGGTAGGGTTACTGCTTCTGCTCGTGGGATCCATAGACCCATACGGCCAAATTCAGCGTAAGTAATATCGAGATCGCCAAGGGTTAATTGCTGAAGCATAGCGCGGTCATCACCAAGTTGCGCGCTAGGGTATAAAGCAATTTTAATGTCGCCGTTACTCATCTCTTCTACTGTATCGGCAAGAAGTTTCGCAGAGGTATATTCCACAGATCCAACAGAGGCTTGCATGCCCATCTTAAGTGTTGTCGCCGCTTGTACTGAAACTGCACATCCTAATGTCAGCATAGCGATAGTAATTTTATTTATAGCTTTCATGTTCTTCCCTTTTGTCCATTGTTTGGCGAGATTCGCGAGTTTCAAAAAAAAATTTTATTTTGTTTGAAAAAAATCTTCGTTATGGATTATTATGGTCGTGAAGATTATTTTCAAATCAACTTTTCACAAACTGTGATCACGGACAAAATTTAGCCTAACTTATCTGTTTAAAGACTCGTTAAGCGGTTTTGGGACAAGGAAGCATGTCCAATATTTCGTTGACGCCAACATAAGACGAGAGGCTCGAAGTGAGAGATAAAAGTCTAAAAATCAGAGAATTAAAAGAGCAATTGCGTGGGCAAACGGTAGTATCTATTCAGCCAGTTGTCGGAAGTCCACTCGAGAAAACCGAATTTATTGTTGCCATGGCTCTAGCTGCGCAGCAAGCGGGTGCCAAAGCTTTACGTATCGAAGGTGTTAAAAATGTTGCGGCTGTAGCAGCTAATGTGACTATACCAATTATCGGTATCGTGAAACGTGACCTTATTGACAGTCCAGTTAGAATTACTCCTTATGTTGAGGATGTGGAAGCGCTAGCAGCCGCGGGCGCAACAATTATTGCGTTTGATGCAACCAGTCGAGTTCGTCCTGAATCTAGAGCGGTGATTGTAGATGCCATTCAACGCACGCCTTGTTTTGGTATGGCGGATTGTTCATGTTTTGAGGATGGCGCTTGGGCTTATGAGCAAGGTGTGGAAATCATTGGTTCGACGTTGTCAGGCTATGTGGGTGGCGAAGAGCCTACCGAGCCCGATCTAAATCTAGTTCGAAGATTTGCAGCCGAAGGCTTCTTTACCATGGCAGAAGGGCGATACAATACGCCGGAGTTAGCAGCAAAAGCGATTGCCAATGGTGCGATAGCCGTTACAGTAGGCTCTGCACTGACAAGATTAGAAGTGGTGACTCAATGGTTCAATGCGGCAACTCAAGCAGAGGTGAAACAGTATGAGCACGTTAGCTATTGATATTGGTGGTACTAAAGTCGCTCTAGGATTGGTTCAAAATGGTGAACTGATAGAGCGTGCTCAGCTAGCGACGCCTGAGACGACATGTGTACAAGAGTTTGCTAGTCAAATTCTTGTACAGTGTCGGTCATGGATACACCAGGTCACACAGATTGGGATTTCTACTACGGGATGGGTGAAACCAGAAGGCATTACTTCTATTAATCCCGATACTCTTGCCTTCCCTCAACCGTTTCCTTTACATAAAGAGATAGAAGCACAAACAGATAAGCCTGTTGCTATTCTCAATGATGCTCAAGCGGCTGCTTGGTATGAATATCGCTCTCTCAAAACCCCCGTAAACAATATGGCTTACATAACGGTATCAACTGGTGTAGGTGGTGGTTTGGTTCTTAACGGGCAACTGTATAAAGGGAGTCAGCATCTCGCTGGACATATCGGCCATACCAATATTGATATCAATGGTCCTGTTTGTGGCTGTGGGCAACGTGGTTGTGTTGAAAGCATTGCCTCCGGAACGGCAATTAACCGAGCTGCTCGTCAAGCTATTCACCCGACAATCTCAAATATTGAGTTGTTTGAACTCGCCAGTGACAATGCGCAAGCAATGGACATCATCAAAAAGAGTGCGCATGCGGTTGCTCAGCTGTGTTGCAATTTGAAAGCTACACTAGACTTAGATCTTATTTGTCTAGGTGGAGGAATAGGGCTAACGGAGGTGTACATTCCATTAGTTCTAGACTATATCGAAACAATGCCAGCAGCATTTCGAATAGATGTCGTTAAGGCAACCGGTGATTATGATGCATGTTTATTGGGTGCTGCAGCCCAATTCTCATAGCGAAATGGGTTAAAAAATAGTGTTTCACAGCCTCATAGGTTGTTGATGGAAGGAATAGATAGACAAATGACGATACAAGCAATCACAGCCAAGACGATTTTCGATGGCGAGCAGTACCATTCCGACTCTGCATTGGTTTGGAAAGGAGACCGGATTGTAGACATAGTCCCCACGTCTACATTGCCTAGCTCAGTCATTGTTACTGATGTTGGCGACAAAATTGTTGCGCCGGGATTTATCGATATTCAAGTGAATGGCGGCGGCGATGTCATGTTTAACTCTGATACAACTGTTGATGGTATAGACACTATTTGTCGAGCCCATCGTCAACACGGTACAGCCTATCTATTACCAACCTTGATCAGCGCAACGCCAGAGGAAATGAAAACGGCGTTGATTGCTGCGGAGAGTGCGATCGAGCAGGGTGTGGCAGGTGTATTAGGTGTTCACCTAGAAGGACCTTGGCTTAATAAAGACAAAAAAGGTGCGCACGATGCCAATAAGTTTTATAGCCCAACGATTGAACAGTTAGAAGCTTTTCCGTGGTTAGAGCGAGGGGTTAGCTTGGTCACGTTAGCGGCAGAGAATGTCGATACGCAGGCACTAAATTGGTTGCAGCAGCATCACGTTGTGGTGTCTTGTGGGCACAGTAACGCAACTCAGCATCAGTTAACGGCAGAAAAACTTGCTTCGGTAAATGGTTTTACGCATTTGTTTAATGCGATGTCGCCGCTTGAAGGGCGTGAGCCTGGTACTGTTGGCACAGCATTAATGACCGATCATGCTTGGTGCTCAATTATTGTCGACGGTATTCATGTTGCAACGCAAAACGTTTTGATGGCTCATAAGCTTAAGCCAGAAGGGAAGCTGCTTATTGTGACCGATGCGATGGCGAGTGTCGGCAGTAGAACCAATCGCTTTGTCTTAGATGGTGAAGAAATTTCGGTACAAGATGGAAAATTGGTGAACTCAAGTGGATCTCTAGCTGGTGCGCATATTGGCATGGACCAGTCTGTCGCTAATGCCATTGCCTGGGGACTGAATGAGGCTGAGGTATTGAGAATGGCTTCAACCTATCCAGCCGAGGCGCTTAATCTGGACGACGTGGGTATTTTGAAGCCGGGTTACCGAGCCGCTGCAACCATACTTAATTCTGATTACAGCTCCTATGCGGTATTAGTTGATGGTGCGCTAAACCCTTAGCTTCTGGTTATGAAGTTAGTTTGCTTGTAATTTCGCTGAGGTAATAAACTCGCCAAAGCTTTCACACCAAATGATCGCTGCCGTGTACTGGCTTAAATCTGTGCCTTCTGGCAGCGATAGCAAGAATCTATCGAAGGTTTTCACATCTCCCACCTGTAACATGTTGGCTTTGTTAGTATTAAAGTCCGCTTCCGTTTCCACATATATTGGAGATAGGTACAGTTTGTAGTCAGGCCCCGGAGCAAGTTCGCCAATAAACATAGCGCTGTCATTGGTAAAACTGATATCGCCTTCACCCCAATGAAAAAGATCGCTGTCTTGTCGGTCTTTATCGAATGTCCCTTTGACGACGATTTGATTGGCATCCGCAGTGACGCTTGCGATTGAGGGGGAATCAGGCTGAGTAAGAATCGGCAGGACATAAATACCCAACATAAACCCAAAGAATAAGGCTGCAAGGTGGCTAAAAAGTAACAGAACTCGCTTCATGTTCACTCCTTGAACAAATAATTTTATCTTAATTTACTTAAACATAGTTCAAGCAATACGTCATTGGAACTGATGATTTTGGATCGTTGATATGATTTTTTCTCGCGTCGCTTTATGGTCCTCATCATTGACGAATCGACGGTGATAGATCATGCGATATTGCACATTGCGAATATCAAGGGGAATGGGCATGACTTTGAGACCCAGCATGGGCGCGAGGTGATTCGCTAAGGACAAGGTTGATGCGCCCAGCAGATCCGTTGTCGCTGCGAGTGCTAACATACTTGAAACGGACCCTGTTTCAGCCTTTATCGTTCTTATCGGCATTGGTTTTTCTGCTAAAAAATCCATCATGTTAACGTTGTTACGACGTATTTTTAGCGCAATATGTTGTTGTTCGAGGTACTGTTCCGTTGTTAGTGATGTGCCAATATTCGGATGGTCTTTTCGGCAAACACACACCGCAGGCTCATCAAAAATGTCTTCAACGATATGTGATTGGCTTTTGCTAGTGGCAATGTCGATTGCGAGATGGACTTTCTGCGAATCGATGTCAGCGAGAAGTTGCTGCTCGCTTAGCGGGGTTTCGATAAACGACAATCCCGGCAAATCACAAAGCAGGTGCATCAGGCTTTCGTTGCAATAGACTCGAGTGACTTCCTGTTTTTTCTCAATGGTCTCTAGAATGGCAAGGGGCGTCTCAATCTTATCTGCCAACGCAATGGCCGCTCCTGTTGGTGCAATTCCACGTCCAGAACGGACAAATAGCGTTTTCCCCACCACGACTTCTAATCGTTTTAATGCCGCACTTACTGCTGGCTGAGTCAGTTCCAACTCTTCTGCTGCCATTGTTATAGAGCGATGACGATAAACCGCGCCAAAAGTTGTAAGTAGATTTAAGTCCATAACGACCTGATTTAGTGAGTGTTATTTCTTATCCTAGCAGAGCAAAGGTGACTGTCAATTGACCTTAGTTGGAGTGCGCTGATTCGAATTTAGATTAAAACACATAAACTAAATTTATATATAAAGCTAAATTTGCTCTATTTTTCGTATCTTAGGTTATGGTTAAGATGGTGAACATAGACACACGGATGTGATTTTTCCATTCAATTAAGAGATTTCGAGAAAATGAAAAATGTCCGTATTGTCTCAATTATGGCTTTAATCGCACTCATCTTTAGTGGTTTCGCCTACTCCCAAAACTGCAACGTTGAACCGTTAGAAGCAACAGAATATTCGTTGCTCAGCAACAACTGATTTCTCTCATTTATATTCATTTATTACTTTTCCCTGTTATGGGAGAGGAGGAATTATTATGCCAAAAATCCATATAATGACTGCTGTTGCTGGCTCGATTCTTCTATCGGCGCCAGTTTTAGCTCAAACGCCTTTTGAACATTATCAGTCTGAAAATTCAGCTAGTTTCTCAGGTTACAAGCACTATAACTACGAACAAAACGTCAATACCGAAGAGTTGATGAAACAGGGTGGGAAAATCTATTCTTCACCAGAGGAAATACATGCCATTTTGCAAGGAGGGCTCAAAACAGATATCCAGACTGGCGAAGAACTCTGGAAAGAAGGTCTAATGTTTGATGGCATTGAACCAATGGATCATATGGTTACTGCCGCCAATTGGTACCCAAGGACGGAAGAGCTGTTAACTAATGAAATGCGTGTGACCTTCATGGGGACATCCCCTATGATTCGCCCAGGTCAAGCTAATACCTCCATATACGTAGAGTTAGGCAACGGTGACAATTTCGTGTTCGATATTGGTGAGGCGTCAATTGCTAACTATATTGGGGCTGGTGTTGCGCTAAACGAACTGGACAAAATTTTCATAACTCATTTGCATGTAGACCATTTTGGCTCTCTTCCTTATTTGTACCAATTTGGAGGTTGGAATGGACGGTGGGAAAAACCACTAACGATTTATGGTCCATCAGGTCGCAACCCGGAAGATGGGACGCGACATATGGTAGAAGGCATGTTGCAAATGCTTTCTTGGCATCAAGACGCGTTTGATGTTTTCCCATCAGGTAATGATATAGAAGTTGTTGAGTTCGACTTCAAAGACGATGGCGGCATTATCTATGATGTTGATGGCGTCAAAGTATCACATTGGAGACGTTCTCACGCAAAAGATGGTGCCTCAGCGTATCGCCTTGATTGGACAATCAATGACGAGGAGTCGCTCTGTTTTGTCTGGACTGGGGATGGTCGACCTACCGAACTTGATATTCAGTATGCCAAAGGTTGCGATTTGTTCGTAACCGAGGTTCAGACTGAGCTCGTCGGATTAGCGTCCATCGTTCAAGGAGTGCCTGCTTTCCTAACACGCTATACCATTGATACTCATCATACGTCAGGTTATGCGGCGGGATGGCTAGCAGATCAAATACAACCACGTTTGTTTATGACTACTCATATGGAGTTTGACCCTTACTACAATAACGAAACTGTGGCTCAGGTACGTGAACATTGGAAAGGTCCATATCACTTTGGCGCCCCCGATATGATAGTCGCGAACATTACACCGGACAAAGCATGGGTCCGAGAGGGGATTATTCCAGATTTTCCAAATAACCGAGCTCCCCAGTTTAATCTCAATGACGGTGAAGTATTTCGCGTTCCAATGCCGAAAAATTCACGAGCCGATATTCAAGAGCAAGAGATTCGTGATTTAGAAATTGATGAAGCACTGTATTACCCCGAAGGTTACCACCCTCAACTATTGAAAGAGTGGCCGTTGGATCGTGACCTGATCGTGCCAACGGAAGTATTGCCAGAAAGCATGAAGCAAGGGATGGGCGAGAAGCAGCGAATGGTTGATAAAATGCGCGAAGCTCATGGATTGGAACCTCGTTCCGTGCATCGTAAAGATTCAGCAGACCCATATCGCGACACTCGTGAAGGCAATACCAAACCAGAACAAGAGTAGTGACTTTGTTTGTGGGCATAGAGCTCCTGTGCTCACAAACTCAAACTCCTTCCCAAACTTCAACAACGAGTAACCTATTTATGCGACGACTTACGATTGTAGTAACAGCGCTATATCTATGCACGTTTAAAGCAATGGCAGCGCAACACTCTCACGACACATTATTTAGCCGAGACAACGCAATAATGGCTGCGGCCGCAGTGGAAACCGTCAATGTGTATTGTGTTGGAACTGGCTCTATGACCTTAGAGTATACCGAACACAACTCGAAAATAGTCCGTGAAACAATAGAGGGACTTTCTGAAGATGTGCTTAACGAACCTTACGTATTTAATGAGGAAGATCCTCTGTATCTTCAAGGTGTTGCTTTAGGTGAGCAACTCATTCAAGAAGCAGAACAGAAAGGTCACGTTAGTCAAATGTGTACACAGCCAGAGGAACAAAAACGATGAAAAAGACCACGATGATTTTAGCCACCTTCATTCCTTCATTAGCTATTGCTTGCGGTGCACATGTTCATAATACGTTGCCCCACTATGAAAATTATACCGAGTCGTTGGTGGCGATGTCTGTTTGCAAGGTAAATGAGCATATTTCAGAGCAACAATCTGCAGTGTGGTTTAAAAAATTAGCATGGGTAGCGAATGGCACTGACGAAGAATTGTTTGAGCATTATGCACATTTTGCCGCAGAACACGTGAGTAACATTGCTAATGATCCCGATATGTTACCTAAGTGGAATGCGAGTTATTGTAAGGATCAATTCTTTGATGTGATGGAAATGGATCAAGTCGTTTTGGAAGACCTTTACGATGAGCAAGAACTCGCTGATCGAGAGTTTAACCGGCAAATAAAAGAAAGTGGCCTGTCGGGTTGATAGGTTTCACTGCGTTGGTGCCCACTCTGTTGTATTCATAGATTGGGCATTTTAATTTCATAACGTCATTGTTTGTAGAGTTGAGTATAGATATTGTAATGATAATGATTATCATTTTGATCTATAGGTGGAGTAAATGTACTATTCGCGACTCCTGATAACTACATAAATATAATGATGAATGTAACTCTTAGAAAAGCGATTTTGCTTGCTTTTGCTCTTCCTCAAGTGACGTTTTTTGCGGTGGCAGAGAGCTCAACAAATGATGATACCGAAGTCATGGATGTCTACGGGACAGGCTACACGAGGCCGTTAACGATTGATAAACCGGGTGAAACCTTGGTGACTCAAGAAAAGATTGAAATTGAACAGCCAACAAACATAGCAGAGCTGTTTGAAGATATCCCAGGAGTCTCTTTTGACGGTGGTGCTCGTGCTGGTGGCGAACGCATTAGCATTTGGGGGTTTTCTGACCCTAGTGATCTTGGCGTGTATGTTGATGGTGCACCTATTGGTTTTGAGCAATATCGATATGGTTCGTTCTTTTTTGACCCGTACTTAATTGGTGAAGCTGAAGTCACCAAAGGCGCTCACGATGTTCAAGCGGGTAGTAAGTTTGGTGGTACTATCCGGATTAGAACGAAGTCGGTAGATGAACTGCTAAAAGCGGGCCGTAAAGTTGGTGCTCGAGTTCATTTAGGTTACAACGATAACGATGACCAGACTCATATCGGTGTCACGGCGTTCGGTAAAGCGGACAATGGAATTTACGCACTCGCTTCTGGAACGTGGAAAGACGCTAATGATATTCGAGTTGGTGGAGGAGACTCGCTTGAATACTCTGCATATAGCCAAAACAATGGTCTATTTAAAATCGGATACGAGAATGCAGTCCATCTCTTTGAAATCAGCCATACCTTTTATAGCGATGAGGGTCGACAACCTTGGGCGACCCGCCGTGGAGCTTTTGCCAAGATAAGTGACTACAATATTCGCAAATACGGCTCATTAGAAGCGGCAAAATACGCCTACACGGTGCAAAACGAATACACAGATAAAACCACATCGGCCCGATATTCATATAACCCAAGTTCACCTTTAGTGAACCTAAAAATCACAGCGGCACATAGTGACAATGAGAGGCACTGGCGTCGTCCTGATGTTGCTTGGAAGAAGATGTTCGTATCCATTGGCGCGTATGGTCATGAATCGTGGGCATCGTATCAGCGAGATTATGTCGACATTAACAATGAAATGAAAATTGGTCGCCATACCATTACTGCTGGTCTGCAATATGAGAAAAACAATCGAGATACGCTCGTTCATAATGCTACCAAGATCTATAATAAGCCGAAGAAAAACTACGGTATCTTCATCCCTTATTACGATCCATCGGGCACGCAAACCACGTATTCCGCTTACTTGGCTGATAAAATTGAAGTCACCGATAGTTTTCGTGTAACCCCATCTTTACGCTATGACTATGTTACGTCTAAAGGCAAAGAAAATCCTGCGCCGGACTACAATGACCCGGCTGCAGGGCACGACTACAGTAAAGTGTCGCATGCCGGATTCAGCCCAAGGATTCAATTGGATTATGATCTTACGGATCAAACGTTATTGAACTTTGCCTATGCCTATCAAATGAAAGCCCCTTCAGTTGATGATATCTACGCGGTGCAATATGCGCGTGCCAAAGCCTCTGCGACAGCAAGAGAATTGGAAGCACAGCGCATTCATGCCTATCGTGCATCTATGATCAACAGCCTGTCTGGTCTGTTTGCTAACAAAGATATGTTATCGACGGAAATCACTGGCTTCTATAACGATGTCACCAACAATGTAATGAACCGAACTGGTGTGAATCTGGACAGTGACCCGAATACGTTGCAGAGCTGGAAAGTGAATTTGGATGGCTATCGTAACTATGGTGTTGATGTGCAAGCACAGTATCGTGTTGCCGCATTTTTCGCCGATATCAGTGCAAGCTACATCGCAGGCAAACACAAGGGCTCATTGACAGATTCTAGTGGCGAAGATCAATATATGTACGGCATTCCACCGATGAGTGTAAAACTTGGCTTGGGCTATGAGTGGATTAAAGGGCTCACTACAGGCTATAAATTGCGTTGGTATGATGCACAAGAAAATGTTGAAGATTCCATCTACTTTGCCCAAGCGAGTGAACAATACACTCTTCAGGATATTTATGTCAGCTGGCAGCCTCAAGCGCACAAGGATCTTATGCTAAGAGCTACCGTGAAGAATATCGCAGATGTGTATTACGAACCTTATCTTTCAAATGGCGTTCCAGGGCCTGGTCGTGAGGTCAGGTTGAGTATGACTTACGATTTCTAACGCGCACTTCAATGCTGAATAGATGGTGCTCTCGACATCATCTATTCGCCATTTTCGGTAGTGTAAGCGGAATAAGCCTTTGGTAGGGGTTGTGGTTTTTCTAACCATCACGCAAAGTAAGGACAACGATTATCAGACATAAGTAACAACCATGAATTTGGCAAGCTTTTTAAGACTCGTACTATTGGCATCAATATGGGGTGGATCTTTTCTCTTCATGCGTATTGCCGCTAATGTCATGGGGCCTGCTGTGCTCATTGAGGCGCGGGTCTTCTTTGCTGCCCTTGCGCTTCTTATCATCAGTGTTTATTTAAAAAAGAAACTTGAGTTTACCAAGCACACCAAACACTTTTTTATTATCGGGCTGTTTAATACGGCATTGCCTTTCTTGTTATTTGCCTATGCCGCACAAACACTCAACGCATCCACTCTTTCTATACTCAACTCTACCGCAGCGATCTGGGGGGCAGTTATTGGTGTATTTTGGACCAAAACACCGCTAACTAAGCGCGGTGCACTTGGTTTATTGGTTGGGATTGTTGGAGTTGCGGTATTGGTTGGTTGGGATGCAGTTCGTATTGGTGAGCAAGCGACATTGCCGATAATTGCTGGCGTGATGGCGGCCTGTTGTTATGGCATCGCAACCAATTATGCGAAAAATGCACCGTCTGTTCCTGCATTTAATAATGCACACGGTAGCATGTGGGCTGCTTGTCTTATCGTGTTGCCGTTGATTCCATTTGTGCCAATGCGAGAAACACCTACTCAAGAAGTTTGGATCTCGGTCGTGTTACTTGGTGTTGTATGCACTGGCGCAGCTTATCTGTTGTATTTCCGGTTAGTTAACGACATTGGTCCGTCTTCGGCTTTATCAGTAACGTTCCTTATCCCAATGTTTGGTATTTTATGGGGAAATCTATTCTTAGGAGAGCCAATAGGTGTGAATACCATTGTTGGAACAGTTCTGGTTATTAGTGGCACAATGCTGGTTACTGGCTTCTCGTTGTCATCGCTTCGCCGAGCGCCAACATCATAACAAATTGGTCGCAGAGCCTAGGGAAGGCTCTGCGAGTTTGCTTAAGCGGGAATAGACTTAAAGTGTTCCCGAATTTGTTGAATGACGACAAAGAACACGCTCGCCATGATACAGCCAATGAAAGTTGCTGAAACTATTCCGCCAAATGATGCCCAACCTAACGCTTGTTGACCTCCAGAGCCAACTGCGTTAGCTAACATCAGTGGTATAAGTCCGACACCAAATGAAAATGCCGTCATAAATACTGCTCTAGCACGAAGACGTAACGCTTGTACGGCTGCTTCTTTGATGGTGAAGTTATTGTCGTCTCGTAGTGTTTTGGCAAACTCTACGATGAGAATCGCATTTCGAACTGTCATACCAATTAGTAGTATAGCGGCGAGTTGCGTGAGAATATTGATGTTGCCTTGAATATGTATAACGCCTTCTACAATTCCAATAATGGCAGTGGGGACGGTAAGCATAATCGCCAATGGAATTAGCCAAGATTCGTATTGGGCGACAAGAACAAGAAATGTCACGAGCATCGCTAAGCCCATCACAATAGCCACTGTATTGCCCGCTGAGACTTCTTCTTTAGCAGCACCAGTAAACTCCACTCGATAACCTAACTCATCCGCTAGCTCTTGAATTGCACTAATGGCTTGGCCGGTGGAAACGGCAGGGATGACATCAATGAAAACACCTTGTTCTGCATTGTATCGGGTGATGAAGTTAGGCACTTTGATCTCTTCAAAATCAAAGAATTTATCGTAAGTTATTCGGGTGCCGTTAGCCTTAGAAAGTCCGGTTTTCTTTAAAGCTTCTGGGTCTAATCGGAATTTGGGATCGTTTTGCACCATGACCTTGTAATTGCGACCATCCATATTAAACGTGTTGATATACATACCACCAAAATGCGTTTGCATACCTTCCACTACTTCAGCAAACGTAGCGCCATATTTGAGGAGGTCTTGCCGTTTGATGTTCAGTTTCATCGATGGTTTGGTGACTTCAAATTGTCCCATCGCTAAACCAACTCGCTCGTCTTCCATCAAGCGAGAATTGAATTCCAGAGTTAGTTCGTATAACTCAACGGGACTCAGTTCTGGTGCTAGCAGGACGAAATTAACACCATCAACCATCCCTAATTCCGGGATTACTGGCGGTTTAAATGCGAACGCTTGGATATCGGTATTCTCAGACAAAACATGGTTAATTTGTTCCGTCAATTCCGCATCACTTGCTTGACGACTCAGCATGTCATCCAATGACAGTAACATCATAAAACTGCTCATCTCGGCGGTATTGGTCAGTAAGTTAAAACCTGACGCTTCAACACTGGTCGAGATTCCTGGAATTTTGTTGAGTTGCTGAGTTAATGTTGCCAAATACTGATCTGTTGCTGCAAGAGCAGTACCTTGAGGGAAACTGCCAACAACAAAAATGGCGCTGGTATCTTCTTCGGGAAGCAGGCCAGTAGGCAGGTTTACACCACGGTCAATGGAGAGATAAAGGCCACCAGCCAATAGTAAGATCGTTATCAAAGGCAGACGGGTCGCTGTCCACGCTAAACCAGCAAAGGCACGAATTTTCTGAGTAATCACCCATTCAACAGATTTGGCGATGATGTTCTTTTTGGGTGGTTTCATAAATAACGAACAAAGTGCTGTTGTTAGCGTCAAGGCCACTAAGGTCGAAACAACAACCGAGGCACACAGCACTATGCCAAACTCAGAGTAAATGGTTCCAGCCATTCCTGGAATAAACAACGATGGAGTGAATACAGCGAGCAAGACTAGCATTGAAGCGATAATTGGTGAGAAAGTGATATCCAATGCTTTAGAGACGGCCTGCTTAACGCTAAGTTCGGGGTTCTCGTGAAGCTGATGCTCTGCGTTCTCAATGACAATGATGGCAGCGTCTACGACGATCCCTATTGCCATGACTAAGCCAAACATAGAGATGATATTAACTTGAATACCTAACGCACTCATGACGGCGAAGGTTCCGATTAAAGATACTGGAATGGCCGTAACGGTAATTAGTGTTAGCCTGAAGTTTTGCATGAAAATCAGAGTAACTAAAGACACGATTGCAACCGCAAGTACTAAGGTCTCCAGCACGCTATAAATAGCACCATCGATGAAGGTAGTGGCATCATAAACGACTTTAATTTGGTACGGGTTAGGTTGCTCTAACAGTGCCTTAATCTCTTTAGCGACATTCATCGCGTTTGCTTCTGGCGTTTTGTAAATGAATAAAACCGTTCCGTTAGCATTTTCGCCATAGGCATTGGCTGTGTATATTTCACTACCAAGCTCAATGTTAGCAACGTCTTTCAAATAGATGGTCTTACCCAGCTCGTCTGAGCGAACTACAATATCTCCAAACTCCTCTGGAGTGGCGAGACCACCATTCACAGTGATTGGGAACTCCAGTTTGTCATCAACGAGGCTGCCTGCTGAAGCTATCTTGTTTTGTGTAGCGATAGCATCATTGATGTCTCCTACGTTGATAGAGTAATACTTCATTTTATCTGGATTGAGCCAAACTCGAATGGAGTACTTCTTCTCTCCGAGGACATCTACTTTCGACACGCCGTTCACACGTTGGATTTTCTCTTTTAATGGGCCTCCAGAGAAGGCGCTGATATCAATAGCAGAGGCGCCGCCTGACGGGTCGGTGATAGATATCCCAAGCATTAAACCGTTAGAGAGTTTTTCTACCTTGACACCATTGCGCATGACATCCCCAGGCAACTCCGGTAGCGCAAGGTTTACGCGATTTTGGACGAGGTTCACTGCTTTGTCTGAGTCTGTCCCACTTTCAAACACCACTTCCAGCGTATAGGTACCGTCGGCTCCGCTGGTGGATTTCATATATTCCATACCAGATACGCCGTTGACTTGTTTTTCTATTTCGGGCGCGACGGATTTAGCCATGACATTAGCACTTGCTCCATCCATAAAGGTTCGGACTTCGACAGTAACAGGTGCGACATCTGGATACCTGCCTATGGGTGAGTTTGCTGCAGAAATGGCTCCTATTAGCGAAATGAGTAGGGCTATCACTATCGCGAATTTAGGTCTTTCTATGAACATTTTAAACATGTCAGCCACCGAGTTATTGGAAATTGTCCGGATATTACGCTCGTGAATTTTTAATAACAAATGAGTTACTAGTCGATCTATTGAGATGTTTGGCAGGTTTTATTTGCGGTTCGAATACACCAATTTTCGATATCTTTTTGGACAGTTCTTTGTGTTAATTTATTCGAATTTTCAATGGTAGCTATTTTTGAAGGAATGAGTATTGAGGATAAAGTTTGCACTATAAATCGATGGTGTTCGGCACCCAATTACTTGAGGCTACTATGAGAAAATCTATTTTAACCCTTTCACTTGCTGTACTTATGGGATCGTTTGGTGCAAATGCAAACCCAGCAGAAGGAAAAACACGTGTTGAAATGGGCATCAATGAATCGAACCTATTGGCGGCAGACCAAAATCGATACACCTATAAAAATATGCAAGAGTTCATGAAAACCAAAAATGTTGACTCAGGAGCGAGCACTCCCATTTTACTCTCATATGCTGAGCAGCAATTAGGTGACGTCCATTTTCTTCATCAAGGCAAGCCGATGACTTTACAAGGTATGTTGGAGAAGCATCGTGCGGATGCCTTCGTTGTATTGAAAGATGGGAAAATTGTGCATGAGCAGTATTTCGATGGCCAAACAGAGCGAACTCAGCATCAAATGATGTCAGTGACGAAGTCGTTTACAGGAATCATTGCAGCGACGCTAGTAGCGGAAGGAAAACTTAAGCGCCAAGTACAGATATCTGAGTACATTCCGGAGCTAAAAGGGTCAGCATTCGGTGATGCTTCGGTTGGTAAAGTGATGGATATGAGCAATAACGTCAAATACTCAGAAAAATACGAAGATCCTAACGCGGAAGTATTTCAGCATATGAAAACCATTGGCTTTGCCCCAATGGAAAAAGACTATAACGGTCCTAAAACCATTCATGAATTTTTGAGCACACTGAATAAAGAGGGGTCACGCCAACATGGAGAAGAATTCCATTACATTTCAGCCAACACTGACGTGGTGGCTTGGTTGATTGAACGTGTTGAAGGTAAACCCTTTAATGTAGTGTTGTCGGAAAGAATCTGGTCAAAACTAGGTATGGAGCGAGACGCCTTCATTATTGTTGACGATGAAGGGACGGCTTTGGCATCGGGTGGACTCAACGCGACAGCGCGCGACTTAGCCAAATTTGGTCAGATGTTGGTCTCTCAAGGCAAGAATCTAGTGGGCGAACAAGTATTACCTAAAGAAGCCATTCAATCGACGCAAAATGGCGGTGATGTTGATGCTTTCGAGAAAGGAGGATATGGAGCGAAAGGCGAAGTTTTTGAAGGCTGGAGCTACCGAAACCAATTTTGGCACACTAACAATAGCAACCAAGCTTATACAGCTCTGGGTATCTTTGGACAGTGGATTTATGTAGACCCAACGGAAAACGTAGTCATCGTTAGACAAGCTAGCGCTCCAACTTCCATCAATGATGTATGGGATGGTGAGATGCTTTCGGCGATCGACGCCATCATTAGTCAATTGCACAAACAATAGAGGCTGAATTGATGAAAATAAAACAGCTTCAAACAAGGTTATGGTTAAGCGCTATTCTTGTCACTTGTTCAGCAAACGTGTTTGCCTATCATCCTTGCGATGGAGGTAATGTAATTACTGATGCTGTTGATGGTGCGATAGTTGGTGGTGTCGTAGGAGCAGTCGCCGGTGATGCCAAATCAGGAGCAATGATTGGTGGTGCCGTTGGTGTAATTGATGGTGCATATGCGGATGCAGAATGTGATCAGTTAATTGGTGAAGCAGTTGTTGAAGATGCGATTATTTCAGACTATGAAGACGCTGTGGTTGAGGATGCTATTGTTGACGCTGCGATTGATGATAGCTGGTGATCGAGTGATGTAATTAACACTTTTGTCAGTCTTTGAGACGATATAATTGATAACTAACTGGCTGATTCTTATTAACTTATATTCGAGTCAATAATCGCAGAGTAATAGAGGCTATAACCTTGAGTTAATTGAGGTTATAGCCTCTCGCTTTTAGGCTTCCCCAGCATTTTATGGATGAGGTGCTGCCAATCGAGAAAGTAGTGTTGGTAATACAAAAGGAGGTTTGTTTTGTATTAGGGTGAGTTTATATGCGTGCACACATTTCTTTTCTAACGGCGGCCACAGTCGCAGTTTGTTCTTTTTCTTCTTTTGCAGACCAAAATTCTGATACTGAAATCCAAGATATGTCTGACCCTTTAGCGGTTTATACTCAAGCGGGTGCTGGGACATCGGACAAAGGTTTAAACATCAAAGTCGGACGCACATACGATACAGGTAACCCTGATACCATGGCGATGAACATCATCGAAGTGAAGGGAATAGCTGGAGAATATCTCGGTTGGTCTGGAACGGGTAGTCGTGATAATTCAATTGATAGCGTTCGTTTTCGAAACTTTAGTGTGGACACCACCAATGGTCGCGGTAGTCAACTTGATCTGAACTATAACGTGGAGCAAGAAAGTTTGAATGCGTCCTATAGTTTTATTCAAGCATTGCCAAAATGGGGCAACCTTAACCTCTATCCACTTGCAGGGTTGGGCGTCAATGTACGCAATGGGAATTTTCCTAGCTGCACCGATGCTAACGATTGTCAAACTGAACCACAAGATAATGGTTACACAGTTCCAGGAACATACGCAGTAGTGGGGGCTTATACCAAATATGCGATTACGGATAAGCTATGGCTTAACTACAATCCGATGTGGTTAACGACTCTATCTGGTTCTAAATCTTATGTCGACAATGCATACGGCGTAGGAATGAGTTCTATCTTTACTAATGAATTTGCGGTGTCTTATCAGTTTACGCCTCGCTTTAACGTGCGCTATTTTGCCAACTGGACGCAAGAACAAAGCTATTTTGAAGGTGACCAGAGGGTAGAGTTTAATTACCAGTTCTAGTGTTGTTTTGAAGATATTGAGCGGTAAGACTGTTCGAAGGGGTGAAGAAGGAAAAATGGGTTCGCTGTAAGATATTCATTCCTTCGAATATCTTTGCGCTTTAACTAATAGTGTCAAATTAGAATGGGAAAACAACGCCTACTTTGCCGTAGGTATTGCGCTTACCATCACCGAATTGACCCTCGTTACCGACTTCTACATAAGGGATTAGGTTATCGATCGCCGTGAAGGTAGCACGAAGCTCAACATTGTAGATAGTGTCTTTCGTTTTGTTGTCACGAGTAATTAGTGCTTTATTAGTTTGCTTTTGACCGACCAGTTTAGCATTTAAGTAGACGCGCTCTGTGACTTGCTTGCCTGCCGCTAAATCAAAACGATAGATGTTGCTACGCTCACTGCCATTACCTGAGTTTAAATCTGTGTCTTTACGCAAACGCAATGAGGTATCGAATAGTTCCGCAACGTTACCACCAACGGTAATACCAAATTTGTTTTGGTCGTTAGCTGGCTGTTGACGACTCTTCTTATCAACGAACTCATATTCGCCTTTTAGCCAGATGTTACCAAAATCATGGGTGTAGTTAAGGTTGTACTCATTTTCAAAGTTTGCTTTGCGTTTAGCCGAAGCACCGAAACCTTCATAACCGATGAACGCTTTGATACCCGAGCCATTGTCTGCTTTATATTCGGCTGCACCATCTACGAACTTAGCATCTAGTTCCACACCGCCCGTTACACCTTCTGCCATAGCATTAGTTGCAAATACTGAAGTTAACGCTAGAACGATTGCTGTCTTTTTCATTTTAATTACCTTTTATTGATACTCTTCTTGTTGAGAGCGATGCAAAAGATAATGAAAAGTTCCGATAGGAGTTAGTTGGTTTGTATTCGCTATTCGAATGGATTGGGTTGCTATTTGTGTATCTAGGGTAAGAGACTATTAAGCTGGCATAATGACGAGAAATATCTGGTTAAAGATAAAAAAACACCCCACATAAGTGAGGTGTTGTAGGCCCAATTTTCCTTACCAGTTCCAATCAGAGTTCCAACTATGCGCGGGCCTTAAAAGGGTTAACATTAAATAGCGCTTAGATAAGCTTTAAGTGCTTTCAATCGTACTGTTGCACCACCGATGATGTCCATAAAACCAAGCGCCTGGGACGGCTTGCTTGCTGATATCCAGCCTGAACCTGTGGCGCCAAGTGGCACGTCGTAGCCTTCCGGTTCATTAAATTCAATAACAACAGTACGACCATGTGCACCGGTATTGTTTCCTACATGCTGGCGGACTTGTTGCGTGTTACCGCGAGCAGATACGGTCGCTTCACCGGTATTGGTTGTAATGCTGTGCACTCGACCGCGAAATACTTCACCTGGATGAGAATTAACATAAAACTCAGCAAATTGACCTTCCTTTATATGTCGGAAAGTTTGGTCACTTACGCGCATTTCGACGAATTTCTTCTCGATGTTATAGAGATACAAGTTGCCAGTACGAGAGCCTTTGGCAATGTTAATAACACCTACGACACCATCAAAAGGTGCTCTAATCTGGTTACGGTCGTTTAACCATTGCTTTTGATTGATCTGAGCTTGTATACCATCAACATCGGAGCGAGCCGCCATTAGGTCTGCATTCCCTTGTTGTATTTTGGTATGCAGCTCATCTCTTTCTTGTTCAGAGCTAAATTCATCTAGATTGATTAAGCGTTGATGGTTCTTAACATCAATCGCAATCTGCTCTTCTATGCTGATAATTCGATGTTCAGCTGCAATAAGGCTAGAGTTCAAGCTCTTCAACTCTTCGTCTGTGTCTTCTGACTCTAGCGTGTACAGTAACTCACCTTTCTTGACTCGTTGGTTATGAGTCACGTAAATGTCTTTGACTTGCTGCCCAAACAAAGGGCTTAGTACCGCATGAGGCGCTTTTACTGTGGTGCTGTCTGTCAAATCAGCGGGTGACCAAAATCGGTGCGCAGTAAACAGCATAAATGCTAAAAAGGCACCAAATCCAACGCTAATCACCGCATTACGGAGGGTCCACTTAATGACGCCTAATTTCACTAGTAACCAAACAATCAGGACATACGGAAGCATAATTTCTTTCATGACGATTGCTCCTGCTTTTTGTCGCCGTGGATTCCGGTGTGAATGACCTTACTTAATGCTGAAGCCAACGCTTCCCAGTTAGTGAAGGCAATAATCACAGCTAATACCCACCATAATTTGTCGATAAATAACCCACAAAGGGATAGTGCAAATACTAGGTTGGCGTGAGCGCTCTGCATGTATTGACTACGGTGAACCGCGACTTCGTGTAATTGCCACAACAGGTATAAGACGTAAACGATGATAGAAATGGTGATAACGAAAATAATACCCATAAAGAGCTCTGAGTTAAGAAGCCCTAATATGCTAGGCATACCATCGCTGAAATAGCTTTCAGGAAGGTCTTTACCATGTACTTTCGATAGTAATGAAAAGAAATAGCTTAGTGATAGAAAACCACTGACTATTAACATCCACTTGGTTAAGAAACGGAGTACTGCAGTTAATTTGTTTTTCATGATTCGATTACTCGTTCGGCTTTGCGACATCGTGGTATGGCTTCAGATCGGTACCGAGTAGGTACAAGGGAACTTCCTGAGGACCAAGTTTAAGCCTATCGGATGATTGGCGTTCACTTGCAAAGGCCAGCGTTGGGACGGCGCTGGTAACCAGTAATGAGTGTTTCAATAGTCTGAACATGTCATTGCCTTGTTTCAGGCTATCCTTAGCATTGTTGGATTGAAATTAACTTAGGTGTTGGAGCAATATTATGGCTCGAACCTATCGCTTTCTTGTAATAAGGACTGTACGACGCGAGATTTATGAGTGCTATTCTGCTCTCTTAATTATCGTCGTACGGCCTGTCAGTCATGTTGAGCGTCTGACTTTTGTGACTCGTTCTTTCAAAGGCTGACTCGTAATTTGTACTCAATATCGATTAGGTATGTAGGCAAACCTTGTGCAGATGGGCTTTATACTTCGTCAATATGCGTCGATGTAAGCGTTCAGCTTGAATATGTAAGGGGATATATTATCTGGCTTGATCACACCAATACACTAAGTGAACTATAATTCAGATATCATTTTCATTAATGTATTGAGCATTTGGTTGGTATTAATCACGTACCCAAGCGTGGGTGTTTAGGTTCGTATACTCAAAATGAGTGGATGTGAAATCGCCAATGTGATTATTTGTTCATCAAACGAACTGGTTTTATTGATTTTATCTATTGAAACGCTATACAAGTAAAAAATCGTCAGTTAACATTTCGGAATCCGCTAAAACAGCGGTGATAAATAGATGCGATTTAGTGATGCATTTATCGATGCCGAGATGGTGAAATTGGTAGACACGCTAGCATGAGGTGCTAGTGCCTTTGGTGTGAGGGTTCGAGTCCCTCTCTCGGCACCATTCCCTTTCTTTAATACCAACAGACTACAATGCAGAACAAAGGATCCAGTTCAAAGCAAATGAGTACGTCTAACTCGGTATCAATTCAGTTATTGACCGAGGTGTCTTTGCACGCCTTGTTACATCTAGAATTCAAGAAGTTAGAGTCCAAATCCCAATTATTCGATCTTGCGAAGAAGAACGAGTTATTGGTTCGATGGCTAAAGCCGAAACTAAAAAGCAATAAATACAAAGCGATTAGAAAGCAATTAAAAGCCATGAGCTTGCAAGCAAAGAAATCGCAAGTAGATTTAGAAGATGTTTTATTACGAGGAGTTGAAGCTAAGCCTGACGTTTCGCAGCCACATTTAGATAGCTATCTATTATTAATTCGTGAGTTGGAAAAGAAACTGGGTACCACAGTGCTGTTATCGAGTCCTGAGAAAGTGGATCTCAACCATGATGAGAATGGTTGTTTGCTGTGCGTGCTATCAACGGACCTAAACGCACATTTCGGTGCACGTAACCAATTGTTATCAGGAATATCGATTTTATTTAGAGGAACGGTACGTGAAAAGCACCTGTTCCTAAAAACGATATATGCCAATGATATCTTTAGCTACCAGATACAATACGAAGACGACAACTTTGTGAGAATTACACTCGAACTTGATAAGTCGTAGTCTCTGTTTAAGAAGTAATAAAAAAGCCTGATAAATCAGGCTTTTTTGTTGGAGTGCATTAAGAGCTACGTCCTTTTACCTTCTCTCGAAGTGATTGCAACATCACGTAGAACACTGGAACAAGACAGGTACCTACAATAGTGGCCGCAATCATACCGCCCATCACCGCATAACCTAAAGAGACGCGACTTGCAGCACCTGCACCGGTTGCGATGACCAGTGGGATTACCCCCAAGATGAACGAGAAGGCTGTCATCAAGACCGCCCGGAAACGCAGTCGCGCGGCCTTAATGGCTGAGTCGGTGATACTCATACCGCTTTCCCTGAGCTGTTTGGCGAACTCTACAATCAGAATCGCGTTCTTACAGGCAAGACCGATTAGTAGTACCAAGCCGATTTGGGTGTATAAGTTAACGTCAGACCCCATTATCCAAATGTAGATAAATGCCCCTAGAATAGCGATTGGAACAGCGAGCATAACTGACACTGGAATCGTCCAACTTTCATACTGTGCAACTAAGAATAGATAGGTAAAGATAAGTGCTAAGGTAAAGATGAATGGCGCTAAGTTACCTGCTTTTAACTCTTGGTAAGTTTGCCCTGACCACTCATAGGTGTAGCCGTTCGGGAAAGTCGTATCCGCGATTCGCTTCACAGCATCAATCGCCTGTCCTGAACTGTAGCCTGGTGCTGGGAATGCGTTGACTTTAACCGCGCTATATAAGTTGAATTGGTTGATGTATTCAGGGCCTAGCTTAGGCTCTACGTTAACCAAGGTATTAAGCGGCACCATAACATCGTATTTGTTTCGGATGTAGAAACGAGCGATGTCTCGGTCTGAATCGCGAAATTCGGTTTCCGCTTGCATGTTCACACGGAAAACCTTACCAAATCGGTTGAAGTCGTTTACATACATTGAACCAAGCATCGTTTGTAATGTAGTGAAAATACTGCTTAGTTCAACACCTTGTACTTTGGCTTTGTTTCTATCTACGTCGACGAATAGTTGTGGTACGTCAGCCTGGAACGTACTAAACGCCGTTGTTAGCTCAGGCTCAGAAGTTGCTTGGATGGACATTGCTCGCATGACACCTGCGAGCTCGGCTGGCGTTCTGCCCAAGGTATCTTGGATATAGAACTCTACACCGGAAACCGTACCTACACCCGGTAACGCTGGTAGGGAGAAACCAGCCGCCGTCGCTTCACTGTATTGCGATAGTGCGGCGTTAGCTCGTCGTACGATTTGCGATTCTACCAAGGATGGATCTTGTCGCTCATCCCAATGAGAAAGAATGACAACCATCAAGCCTGCATTAGACGATACCGCGCCAGAAATAATCGAATAACCACTTGCTGAAATCACATTGGTTACGCCATCCATTTGGTTTAGTTCGTCTACCATTTGAGTCATAACTTCTTTGGTACGGTTGATGGAAGAGCCATTAGGTAATTGCACATCGACGAAGAATGCTTTTTTATCTTCCGTAGGGACAAATCCGGTAGGGAGCGAAGTAGCCAGATAGCCCGTTGCACCGATCAAGGCGACATAGACGACGCCAACGAGCATTAGTTTACGCACCATTCCCGAAACAAAGTTGGTGTACTTTCCGGTTGCCTTCTCAAACAAAACGTTGAATTTGGCATGGAACCCTTTTTCATGCGTTTTTGGTGGCTTAAGTAGTGAAGCACATAACGCAGGGCTGAGTGTTAATGCGTTCACCGAGGAAATTAGAACCGAAATACAGATGGTGATAGAGAACTGCGCGTACATTTGCCCAGTTATACCGGGCATAACTGCCGTTGGCGCGAATACCGCGAGTAGCACCAGAGTTGTAGCGATAACGGGCCCCGTTACCTCCTGCATGGATTTGGTTGTGGCATCGACGGCGTTGAGCCCTTCTTCCTCCATTAAACGAGTGGTGTTTTCTACAACAACGATAGCATCATCTACTACGATACCGATCGCGAGGATCAAGGCGAAGAGCGACACGGTATTGATGCTCATGCCTGTTGCCAGTAGGAATGCAAATGTACCAACTAAAGACACCGGAATGGCGATAGCAGGAACTAACGTTTGTCGAACATCCTGCAAGAATATATACACAACGAAGATAACCAGTGCTACGGCAATCAACAGTGTTTCAATCATTTCATCGATGGACGTTTCTACGAACTGAGTGGTGTCGTAGAGAACTTTGTAGTCCATATCTTCAGGAAATTGCTCGCGAAGACGGGATAATTCTTCGTGGACACCTTTCGCTACTTCGAGTGCATTTGCGCCACTTGATTGGTAAATGAAAAGTAGTGCAGATGGTTTGTTATCCAGCATCGCTTCCGCATCGTAACTTGCAGCACCAAGCTCAATACGCGCAATATCACTCATATAAACTGCGCTACCATCTGGGTTCGAACGGATGATGATTTGTTCAAACTCTTCTGGGTGGCTCAAGCGACCTTTGGTGGAGAGGGTGTACTGAAATTGTTGATCTCGAGGTACTGGTGCTGCGCCAATACGTCCCGCCGCAACTTGGATATTCTGCTCTTGAATTGAGGCAATGGCCTCTTCTACGGTAACACCTAAACTTGCCATGCGATCGGGGTTGAGCCAGATCCGCATGGAGTAATCCATACCACCGATAATGCTTACTTTAGAGACACCGTTAACACGAGCAAGGTTATCCTTAATATTGATGCCCATGTAGTTGTTTAAAAATAGGTTATCTAGACTTCCATCTGGTGATACCAAGTTAAGCATCATTAAGATGTTTGGGTCTTGTTTCTCAACTTTTACCCCGTTTCGTTGAACTTCTTGGGGAAGCCTAGGCATGGCTTGTTGTACCCGGTTTTGGACGTTAACCTGTGCCATATCGACATTGGTTCCCACCTCAAAGGTAACATTGAGCGAGTAGCTACCATCGTTTGCGCCCTTGGACTCCATGTAAATCATGTTTTCCACCCCGTTGACTTCGGCCTCGATAACCTTAGAAACGGTGTCGGCAACAACCTCAGCACTCGCACCCGGATAGGATGTAGTCACGGAGACCATCGGAGGGGAGATGTTAGGGAATTCTGCCACGGGCAGAGCAGGAATCGACAACAGACCGGACAAAGTCAGGACTATAGAGATAACGAAGGCAAACTTCGGCCTATGTATAAAAAACTTACTAATCATAACTTGTCCTTAAGAGTCGTTTTCATCGAAAGGCTGTACGGTATCCATTTCGTACTCGACTTCAGCGCCTACACGGGCTTTTTGTAACCCTTCAGTTATGACCAGTTCACCTTTCTCTAAGCCTTCTTCTAGCTCCCAGTCAACACCATATCGTTTACCCAAAGTGACGTTTTTACGTTTGACGACGTTTTCCTTACTAACAGTTAATACATAACGACCTTGCTGGTCTTCTTGCACCGCGCGTTGGGGGATGAGCATAACTTCTTGAACTCGTGGAGCTTCGATTATTGCCGTCACGTAAAGTCCGGGCACAATTAGGTGTTCTGTATTGGCAAACTCAGCACGGACAGCCAGAGTACCGGTAGTGGCGTCAACACGGTTATCGATGAAATCTATCATGCCTGTTTCTTCAAACATCGACCCGTCAGGGAATCGCAGTTTTACTGGTAGGTCTTCGATTTTGTATTGATTTTGAGCGTCACGAGCTGCTTTTTGAGCGTTGATAATGACTTTTTCTGGTAACTGGAAGTTGACCCAAATCGGTTCCATTTGTACCAAGTTCACCATTTCGGTTTGTTCAGGAATGATCAAATCACCTGAAAACACTTCTGCACGGCCAATTCTTCCGGCAAATGGCGCATGAATCTTGGTGTAACCCAGTTCAAGTTTGGCATTGTCTAACTCAGCGTTGGCACTCTGTAGCGCTGCTGCATTTTGCAGTTTGGCGGATAATAGATTGTCGTAATCCGCTTGGCTGATGTACTTGTCTTTAATCAATCCTTCGCCACGTTTAAAGTTACGAACTGCTGTGTCATAGGCAGCACGTGATTGAGCCACAAGTGCTTTGGAGGACTTGAGGGCGGCTTCATATTGTTCAGGGTCAATCTCAAACAACAATTGTCCTTCTTCAACCATACTGCCTTCTTCAAAATAGGCTTTTAGTAAGTTGCCTCTTACCTTTGCTTTAAGTTCGATGTCTTGAGTTGCCTCAGTGCGACCCACGAACTCTTCACTTGGTGTGATTTCTTTCATGGTCACTTCGAGAACTTTTACACTGGGCTTGACTGCTGGAGGGGCTTCGACGGTTTTTTCGCAACCTGAAAGGAGGAGAATAGGTAGCGCAACGATGAGTCCTTTAGCGATGACACCATCTGCTTTGGGAAAGTAAGACATAGACAATCCTTGTTTCTGATAATTATATAAAATGTTTATTGTTTGAGTTTAGACCATAAATGACGAATGTCTGTGAAGCATTTGGGAAAATTAATGAATTGAATTAATGGGTTAAGTAGTGTGAACGGAATATGTTGGTCGTGAGGAATTTTTTCAGGTGAAAAAACGCCAACCTGATTGGTGGTTGGCGTGGAAGTGGTTTTGATGGATTAGAAGTTTAACGTTGTTCCGACGTACCAATTACGTGGTGTGACTACATAGCCACGGCGTGTCACATCGTAGTCGTCGAATTGTTCATTGGTGACATTCTTAACGCCAGCTCTTAGCCGCCAGTCGTTGTTAACAAAGTAGTTCATACCAAGGTCGGCGGTCACGTAAGACGGGCGGTATACGTTATCGTCAACCGAGAGCAAAGTTCTACTTGTGTAGTTAACGCGAGCGAATGTGCTGATTGAATCGACAGGTTCCCAAACCAACCTTGCCATTGCCATGTGATTTGGGCGGTTCTCTAGTTCTTCACCGGTAGTTTTGTCTTCCGTAGTAAGGTAGGTGTAGGTGCCGTTCAGACGAAGATTTGCCAAAATATCATACTCACCGCTGAACTCCGCACCCTGAATAATCGCTTCATCAATATTCTTGTAGGTATAGACATCTCGACCACCTACATTATCAACTGGATTATCGAGGTCTCGGTCAATTAGATTGGAAACTTCATTTCTAAATAATCCAGCTTCCATCGACCAATAAGTATCGACATAGCTTGTAGAGAGCTCATAGTTAAGACTTGTTTCAGGCTGCAGGTCAGGGTTACCGACGAGTAGGCAGTTACCCTTACAGCTGTTAACGATGTTTTCAGAGGATAACTGAGTTAAAGAGGGGGCTTTAAATGCAGTACCTACGCCACCTTTGATCGTCCATTGATCCGTTGCAGAATGAACGAGGTAGGCTCGTGGACTCCAGTGAGTACCAAAACTTTCATGCATATCAACACGCGTACCGTAAGTTAGTGTGTTTTTCTGGCTCAATGCCCATTGATCCTGGATAAATAGTGCTTGCTGGTTAACCGTTGCTTTGCCGGTTTGAGTCAGGCTGTCTGGGTTCTTTAGTTCGGTGTATTTCCACTCTCCACCAAACGTCAATGTGTGATTGCCAACGACTGTAGTGCCGTGTCCGTCAACAGTATGATTGACTTCATTTACATCATATAAACCTAGGTCGGCATTTCTGTCATTGAAATTGTCTTTGGTTTCAGATGCATCACGATTATATCGCAGTAACGCATCACCCCAATCATAGGTGCCGTTGTAGGTCAAAGCTTGAGTATTGCGAACGACTTTAGACTCAGAGTCTGTTAGACCATTGGTTGACTCAATCACGCCATCACGCTGGTCGTCAGCGTAGCTAAAGTCAAACGCGAGATCGTGCTCGTTGTTGATATACCACTGGAGACTACCACTTGCTGTAAGGGTGTCTCGCTGTTCTAAAGTGGTTGCTTGAGAACGGTCATAGACATTTCCATTATCGCTAACCCCCTGACCAGAAAAGGCGTGCCACGGATCACGAGAAGACTTATTCATAGAAAGTGATAAAAACAGTTCATCTTCTAGTAACGCGCCAGATGTATTAAATCCTGCGGTGTATTCAGAACCACCATCGTCGTCGCGATATCCATAATCACCACTGACTTGAGATTGCCATTCATTGGTTGGCTTCTTGGTGATAACGTTGATTACGCCTCCTAGCGCCTCTGAACCATAAAGCGCGGACATTGGACCACGAATGATCTCAATGCGCTGAATACTCTCTTTAGGAACCGCTGCAAGATCAAAGTCATTGCCACGGAATACTGCGTTCGAAGAGCTGAGTTTACGACCGTTTACTAGAATCATAGTGAACCCAGCATCCATGCCTCGAATAGAAATCATTTCACGTCCAGCTCTACCTCCGTCCATTTGACTTTCAACACCAGCAATGTTTTTGACTAAGTCATTCAGTGCTAGACCTGGTTCGGATAGGATATCTTCTTCGGTGATGACTGAGATTGAAGCCGGTGCTTTCGTTGTCGATACTTCAGTATGCGTGGCAGTAATAACCATCTGTTCGTCGATACGCGTATCCGAATGACTTTCTGAGTCTGTTTGGGCAATTACTGGGTAAGAAAGGATTGTCGAAATCGCCACTGCTAAGGGCGTAATTGCATGTGTTATGCGGGTCATATTAAACCTAATAGTTGGAGTATTTTTATGGGAAAGGTATTGCTAATGATAACTATTGTCATTAGATATCAATCCATAAATTGGCTCAATATAACTAGCATCCGGATATTGCATAATCACTATTCACAAATAGCATGGAGGTAAATGAGGTGTAGTTAAGGTGAATTTGCTGTGAAAATTGGCTGTTTTCTTCAATGATTTTGCGTAACAAAAATTAATTTGGATAGAGCGTTTTGAATATTTCTCTAACCCATTGGCACATGGGGTCATTGTGGTAGCGTTTATGCCAATACAAATAAATGTCACTGTAAGGTGAGCGTAATTCCTCAGGTACTTCTCTCGTCACCACGTTATGACTGCGTGCGGCATCCTCTGCAAACGGCGTAGGGAGGTGGAAAATTACGTCTGACATTTCAGCCATTTTTGGCGCAGCATTGAAGTTACTTAATCTCAATGGTGTAGAGAGCGGTCGGTCATTGGTGGACAAACCGATGTCGTTAAAACGACTTTGGATAGAGAGAGCTCGGTCGCCATGGAGCGATATTTGCCCAAAGTGACAATCTTTTAAATTATCAGGAGTTAAGGGTTGCTGAGCCAAAGGGTGGTCTTTGTTCATAAGCAGGCGAAAATCACGAGTGGCGATGAGCATTCGATACAGGTTTTGATCGGCTGCCGGCGGCGTTTGGCTCGAGATAGAAAAGTGTACTTCGCCCGCAATTAATTTATCGAAATGCTTTTGAGGGACAGTATCAATATCGAGGACCATATTAGGCGCGTGTTCTCTAAGGTGCTTGAATACGGGAGGCAATAGCCAATTCACCTGAGGGACTAAACCGAAAAACTTGATGGTCTTGCGTGATTCGCTTGGGTTAAATTCAGAACCATCAACTAGATTGTCCAACATAGCCAGAATAGAGCCTATGTCTTGTCGAATTAGTTCGCCTTTGGGAGTCAATTCATAACCGTGAGTAGTGCGAACCAAAAGTTCGTCTTTAAATAAATCACGGCCTTTTTGAAGAGCGCGACTGACGGTCGGTTGACTGATATTCAGTGTCAACGCGGTATTAGAAACATGCTTCTTCTCTAATAAGTGTTTTAATATCAGAAGATTACTTAAATCTAGCTGGCTAAGATTCATTTAAGATAGGTACTGGTACGGTAAAAAACTGAAAAAACAGTAGCACTACTTATACGAACGTAGCAACTAAATCCTATAAAATTCATCGATATAAGCTATTTTGATTAATATCAATTGCACACTGTTCAGTGAATTTTTCAATCTGTAAAAGTGGTTAATAAAGTTTCAACTCATAATATTGTTTGGTGATAAAAAAATCCTACACTGATCACATAAATATAAAGGTAGGTTATGTAAATGAGTGATAACTCCGATCAGAAAAAATCATCCCGTTCTAGCTTGACAAAAATTCTCTTTCTACTTGTTTGTGCAGCAGTATTTGGTGCTCTGTATTGGTCATGGATCTATGCAGACAGTCATCCTAGTACCGAAGATGCTTATGTTAGAGCGAAGATCCTCTCTGTTGCTCCTCAGGTTCAAGGACAGGTTGTCTCTGTTGAAGTTGCGGATTTCCAGCGCATCAACAAAGGCGACTTGCTACTTAGAATTGACCAACGACCATACTTACTTGCAGTAAAGCAAGCAAAAGCAGCATACCAGTTAGCGGTACAGCAGCATGATGTCGCTGACAAACAGGTGACGGAAGCGGTTGCTGGACTGGATGCAGCGCGAGCAAACTTGAGCGAAGCGCAGATCGAATACAAGCGTACCGACTCATTGGTCACTCGAAAATTGGCGTCTCCACAAGACTTAGATACTGCTAAGAATAAATTAGCTAATGCTCAGGCAAGCCTGGAGCAAGCAAGAGCAAATGTTGAGAAAGCTATTGCGAATCGAGGTGAGCAAGGACTGGAAGCTGCTATCGTCCAACAAGCGGCAGCGCAGCTTGCTCAGGCTGAACTCAACCTCAGTTATACCGATATTACCTCGCCAGTAGATGGACTATCAGGAGAAGTTAGTGCGCACGTAGGAACGGTTGTTTCTGTTGGTCAAACGCTGTTTCCAGTGATCATTGACAACAGCTACTGGGTCCGAGCTAACTTCAAGGAGACAGATCTCACTCATCTTAAACCAGGTCAGAAGGCTGAGATCAAGATCGACATGTATCCTGATTTGGTATGGAACGCGACGATAGAAAGTTTATCGCCAGCCAGCGGTACCTCGTTTTCTCTTATGCCCCCTGAAAATGCGACAGGTAATTGGGTGAAAATCAAACAACGCTTCCCTGTGCGACTTAAATTGGAGGTGCCAAAAAACTCGCCTCAACTTCGTGTAGGTGCAAGTGTCGAGGTGACTGTCGATCTGAAAAGTGACTCGAAATGACCAACCAAATCACCGCTGATAAACGAGGTATCGCTACCGTAGCGGTCATGTTGTCTGCCATCATGGTTTTAATCGATATGACAGTGGCGAATGTGTCACTGTCACATATGATGGGAGCTTTGGGGGCAACGGCGGACCAAATTACCTGGGTGTTAACGGGATACAGTATGGCGGAAGCTATTTTTATCCCTATGACCAGCTTCTGGGTGTCGCGATTTGGCGAGCGTAAAGTGATGCTCGTTGCTGTTATCGGTTTCGTTATCGCGAGTGCACTGTGTGGCCAAGCTAGTTCCTTGGAAGAGATGGTACTATTCCGGATTATTCAAGGCGCGTTCGGTGCTTCGGTTATTCCTTTGGCTCAATCTACCTTGGTTCAGATTTATCCATCTGAGCAGAAAGGTAAAGCCATGGCCATTTTTTCAATTGGTATCCTGCTTGGGCCTATCTTAGGCCCAGTTGTTGGCGGTGTTATTACGGATAACCTCAACTGGCGTTGGATCTTCTATGTGAATTTGCCTTTTGGTTTGGTTTGTACCGCGCTTATCTATAAATACATCCACCTATCGAATAAATCTAAACCCAACTTTGATTGGTGGATCATTGGATTTATGGCACTAGGTGTAGGTGCGCTGCAGTTTGTCCTCGATAAAGGTAATGACGAAGACTGGTTAGACTCCCGAATCATTCAAACCGCAATTGTCCTGTCTGTGATAGGTTTGATTATGTGGGCGTATCGCAGCTGGAAAACTAAGAGTCCCATTGCACCTCTTTGGCTGTTGCGAGATAAGAACTTGATGGTGTCGTCGCTGATGATGGCAGTCGTCTCCATGGCCATGTTTGGCTTGACTACTCAGCAGCCAATGTTCTTAGAAAGCTTGCTGGACTATCCGGTTGCAACAACGGGAATGCTCATGGCTCCAAGAGGTCTTGCCTCGGCTTGTATGCTGATTCTGGTGATTCGGCTGAATCCTCAGTTTGATCCGCGACTCAAGATAGTATTTGGATTGACCTGCATTGGTATCGGTTCGTATCTCATGACTCTGTATTCGATGGAGATTGATACTTTTTGGATCGTAACGCCAAGTATTATTCAAGGCTTAGGCTTAGGTTTGACCTTCTCAACGTTATCGTCTTTGGCGTATCTGACATTACCAAGAGAAGAGTCGGTAGCGGGCGCTAGTATCTTTAACTTGTTCCGAACTATCGGTAGCTCATTTGGTATCTCAATTGCCACCACTTACCAGTACCGTGATAGCCAGCAGCAATGGCATGCGCTAAGCGAAGGTTTTAATACCTATAATCCTGCACTGCAAAACTGGGCGGCATCGCAAGGCTTATCAATGACCGACCCACTGGCGTTGCAACAGTATCAAATGATGTTGCACGAACAATCTCAGATGGTTGCGTACGTTCATACGTTCCAATTAGTTGGAGTGATGTTTGTAATTATGATGCCGATGCTGATTTTCATCCGTTCTAAATAGTGCACCGTTAACAGAATAATGGGTGTCATTTTTGAGTAAGAGGAGAAAACATACCCATCAACCACACATAGGTTGATGGGTTAAGCTGTTTATTACTTAACTCTAAACATGTATCCGGAGAAGAGCTCTTCAACCAAAACTCTAGTTTGAGCCTGCGAACAGTCGGTAGCGTGAATATAGGTCTTTATTCCCATAATCTGAATCTGAAGGTGCTGCGCTAGTCGCATAGGAGAGAGTTCTTGATTGACCTCTCCGAGGGATTGGGCTTCGGCAATAATTTCAGCAAACTTGGCTTCATTTTTTCTAAGTGAGTAACGCGCAAGCTCTAATAACTCTTCATTTTCTTCGGTAAGTTCTGCGACGGTTTTAGCCAACATACACATAGCGTTAGGGTTATCCACACTACAAGGCTGCACAGTCTGTAAGATAAAAGCCTTAAGTCCTTGAAGAGGTGAAGAAAACTGCTTTACGAGATCGTCTAAACGAGCCTGTCCCTGAGTCGAATAATGCTCAATCGCTGCTTTAAACAAGCCTTCCTTGCTACCAAACTCTGCATAAATACTTCCTGGGCGCATATCGATAGCATCTTGCAGGCAACGCATTGATGTGGCGTGGAATCCTTTTTCCCAATAAAGCAACATGGCTTTATGGATAACTTCACTACGATTAAATTTTGCTGGTTTGGCCATAACGGAAGAAATCTATACTGTTGAACGACTGTTCAACAGTATAGCAGGCAGAGAAGAAATTAAGAAAGCAGGCAAAATAAAGGCTGCATATGAGCAGCCTAGCTAGGTGTGTATGCCCTTGAATCTAACTTTATTCTTCAAGTGGCACAACAAGAACATCCACTGGTGACGTATTAATAAGTTGTCGAGAGCTAGAAACAATTTTGCTCCAAAAATCATGATGATGGCCACAAATAATGAGATCAAAACCATGCTCGGCAATGGCGCTCTTTAGCTTATCTCCCAAGTCACCAGTACCCACAATGAAGTGCTTAACCGGACATTTGGCGTACTCGGCAAACTCATGCAGTTGGTCCATGGTTTCTAAATGAAGTGGTCGCTGATCTGGGTTGAGTCTGATATCAACTAGTTCAGGATAAATCTCTCCATGGGTGCCATCAACGTGTATCAATGACACATCAGCATCCAGAAGCTCGGATAGAAAAACGGCTCTATCTATTAACACGTGGCTCTCTTTGGAAAGCTCTACTGCTACTAGTATATGTTTGTACTTCATAACCATGCCCTCACGTTGTAAGTCTTATTACTAGCATAGTCCTATGTTATTCAAAATGTTGTCGATGAGATCGCGGATTGAAGAGAAAATAAGCAGAGCAAGTTTGAATCTTGACCGTTTTAGCATTGTGGAATTAATTATCCATAATGTCTGGATCGTTTGGTTCTTTTTCTTCGCCTTCAATACGCCTAACCTACACCTCATCAACAAGCTTGGCTTAAGGGTTAGAGTAGCGGCTTACGGTACTGAAACTCACCGAAAAAGCATAATTCCCCCAAGCTATTAGAGATTCTATAAGTGGAGAGAGCACAGTGACTCATCAAATCATAAAAGACCTAAACAACCGCTATACAGCTAAAAAATACGACGCAGCTAAACGTATTTCTGCGGAAGATATGGAAGTCATTAAAGAAGCGATTCGCCTTTCTGCATCTTCAATTAACTCACAGCCTTGGAAGTTTATTGTGATTGAAAGTGATGAAGCTAAGCAGCGATTTCACGATACGTTCGCCAACATGCATCAGTTCAATCAACCGCATGCCAAAGAAGCGTCACATACGATTCTGTTTGCGCATAACCCACACTTCACCAAAGACGACTATAAGAAAGTGGTGGATGTAGAGGTTACTTCCGGTCACCTGCCTGCAGAAATGTTTGACCAAATGTTGAATGGCGCGTTTGGCTTTGCGGAGCTGAATACCGATGAAAATGGTTACAACGGTCAGTGGACCAAAGCACAAACGTATATTGCACTGGGCAACCTTTTACACACTCTAGCGCGCATGGGGATTGCGTCTACTCCGATGGAAGGTGTCGATTCCGCATTGATCGGTGACATCTTTAAAGATGAATTGGGCGGTTATGTATGTGACTTTGCTTTAGCTCTTGGTTACCACAAAGATGGTGAAGACTACAACTACGGCTTACCAAAGGCGCGCTTAGCTCAAGAAGACATCATTACGGTACTTTAAGATAATATAGTGTTTCCAAACGACCGTCCTATGGCGGTCGTTTTTCGTTGCACCCTACCTTCTACTTTCTTGTTTTACATTCTAAATGTGAGCAACTATTTCTACCGCGTTACGCCTGCGTCAATTCTGCTCAAGTGTTATTCAGCACTGTGAAACATAGGTCAAGCCCATAGACCGCTAACAATATATTGAAATTACTGACTTACTTTGGCGGCTTTTACAAGCAGTGGAACAGTAATGAAAAAACGTATCAGACTACTCTTAGTCATTACACTATTTTCGGTATCAATGGCTAAAGCAGACACCGGTATTGGTTTATTCGTCGGCGACCCTTATTGGGGACTCGATGTTAAACATAATGATTTACGTTTTAACGTCAGCCTCGACGATAAAATGGGCTTTGGTGTCAACAAAGTTTTTGGCATACAGAATACGCCGATTTATTTTTTCGCAGGTGGGCACTATGTGAATCGCAATAGTCGTTATATCGCCTTTACACCGGGAATTGGAGCGGAATTTAGAGTGAAGCCTGTGGGGTTTTATGTGGACGTGACGCCGGCGATCTATTTGGATCAATTTGATATAGAGCTTGAGGCCAGAGCGGGTTTTAGGGTGTATTTTTAATTATCAAGATACAAACGAAGAGCGAGAACTGGGAAGAACTCGCTCTTAAATTGATTCAATGGTGCTATTTACTTAGGCAGCTTCGCCAATACTGCGTCAATATCAGCAGCGCTATGGCGCTCAGTGAGTGTTTCCCATTCTTCGCCCCAAGAGCGGTTAACAATACGACCACGTTGAACGGCTGGTCGTGCTGCGATGTCTTTAGCCCAGCGAATGAGGTTTGGATAGCTTTCTACGTCTAAAAACTCAGCGGCATTGTATTGGTTGTTAATCACTAGATTGCCATACCAAGGCCAAGTTGCGATATCAGCAATGCTGTATTCGTCGCCACCAAGGTATTGATTCTCAGCGAGTCTAGCGTCCAATAAATGTAACTGGCGTTTTGTTTCCATAGTGAAACGGTTAATTGGGTATTCGAACTTTTCTGGTGCGTAAGCGTAGAAGTGGCCGAAACCGCCGCCAAGATAAGGGGCAGAGCCTTGAAGCCAGAATAACCAGTTCATCGCTTCAACGCGCTTAGCAGGATCGCTCGGCAGTAAAGCACCGAACTTCTCTGCTAAATAGAGTAGGATGTTACCCGATTCAAATACTCGTACAGGTGTGTCACCGGAACGATCAAGCAGTGCAGGGATCTTCGAGTTTGGGTTAACGTCTACAAAGCCAGAACCAAATTGATCGCCTTCGCCAATGTTGATTAAGTAAGCGTCGTATTCAGCGTCAGATTTACCCAGAGCAAGCAGCTCTTCTAGCATGATGGTAACCTTCTGCCCATTTGGTGTAGCGAGAGAGTAAAGCTGTAAAGCATGCTCTCCAACAGGCAGTGCTTGTTCATGGCGTGCTCCAGAATCCGGCCTGTTAATGCTAGCCCATTGGCCGCCGCTTTCACTGTCGTGAGTCCAAACTTTAGGTGGGATATATTCGTTACTCATAGCATCTCCTAATGCATTGAATGGAAGCTTTTTTGCTTCATCAGAATCCGACTTGATAGAAAAATCCTAACTCGTTTTTATTAGTATCGCAAATATTTTGAACAATCGTTCAATTATAATATATGACGAGAAAGTTACTGGTCTTTTAGTCCAGCTTCTGCTCGGTATACAAAGCGCGAATTGCGTTGTGAACCCGCCCTGACTCATCACCAATTTTCCATATCAAAGCCGCAGGAATACTCTTTTTCAGCGATGACTCAACATTGAGTTTTACGAGCTTCCCTGAAGTAATTTGCGGTCTAATAAAGGGTTCAACCGCCATACCCCAGCAAGTTCCATAGGCGATAGCTGTCTTGGCCGCTGATATAGACTCACACTCCCAGACGTTGGCTGAGATGCTGGTATCCTTAACGTTGACGTCGTGGGAAAGATAGGCTTGCCTGTGACGTTGTAAGTCCACGAGTGTCACCTTTTCCAGCTTGGCTAGTGGGTGCTCGGGACTAGCCACGTATAGTAGCTCCGCTGAAGGTAGAGCGATGGATCCTAGATTGCTGAAAATAGGCTGCTCTAGCAGAGTGAAACCAATGTTAGCCTCACCTTTTACTACTGATGCAATAACTCCGGAGGAAGGCTTCTCGACCAGTTTGAGTTTAAGCTTTGGAAATTTGTCGGCGAGCAACGTCAGAATCTCTTTTTCCATCGGAACGCTGTAAACACTATCCAGCGCCAAGGTAAATTCCGTTTCCTCTTCTGGGTCAAGTTCATTAGCCAAGCGCTCAAAATTCTCACATTGTGCTAAGACAAGTTTGGCCTCTTTTAGAAGAACTTCTCCAGCTGCCGTCAAGGTGGGGTTTCGCGTGGCACGATCAAACAACGCTTGATTAACATCTAACTCTAAATTGGAGATGGTCATGCTTATTGCTGAATGAGTTTTTTTCATTTTTCTAGCTGCGGCAGAAAACGAACCTGTTTCCGCAGCGAGAACGAATGCCTGAAGTTGGAGCAGATTAACAGTTAACATGTCAGTAAAACTTACACCTAAGTTCTTCATCTTGTAGATAACACTTAATGTTAGGTGAATTCATGAGCTTTGCAACTCGGGGTAGCTGCTAAGGTTTTTGTTTTGTTCTGTCAATTATTTTTAAGGTTTACTGAATTTGTATTTCAGAAAAAATGACTAATATAAGCGTTGTCAGAGGGGGAAACGGCAACAACGTTTTGACAATACATAGTTGAACGGACGCGCTTTATTATAGTTAGAGAAGGTAAAGACCATGACAACTGACATCAAATCTGTATACAACGAAGACATTGACCCAGTAAAAACCTATGAGCGTAAAGTCTCACCAAACGTCGCTTTCTATGAAGACGTTCGTGGCACTAAAGCCAATGGCACACGCCAGCATGTCTATGATGATGTGTTGTTACCTCACACGGGTAATGCATTTTTGGTGAAAGCAGGTCAGGTCATTCGTTTTGAACAGCGTCCAACCCTACACAATAATCGCACTCAAATCATTGACGTTCATTTTGTCACTCCAGATCTTGAACAATATGGTGACCACCTAAATACCAGCGCGGTAGAAGGTCTGAATCAAAGGTTGTACAGCGCAGTTTGGTCACAAAGCCGTTATATGGAGAAAATCGTAACCTTGGTTGAAGATGAGTTTCCATACGAAAAAATGGATGAAGATTTTAGTCACATCTTCTTTGCAGCGCATTGCTGCCCTGAATGGCTACATATGTGTTATGGCGAAGAAGGCAACGTGAATAGCTGCCAAGAGAACTTTATTCAAGGCTTCAACCGAGTCCCGGCAATTGCAGCTATTGAAAATGAAACGCTACGACGTCAAGTGGTACAGACGTTTGCTGACCGAAATGATGTGAACATGTTCCAACCGAATAAATTCACTCAAGACGACAATGGTATTACGCGCTGTGTCTTAGCCCCTACACCGACGGTTGATGATGGTGTCGGCTGTGAGTTCTATGCTGAAAAAGACATTTATGTAGTGGTAAGTAATTGTCCTTATGCAGACCAAGCATTGCCTTACCCAGAGGCCCGTCCAAACCCAGTGTATGTGAGCGTTTATGACACGGGAATTCAACCGGAAACCAAACACTTGGGAGATATCGGTGGTTGGGAAGAACGAATCTACCAACGCATTGCGACCAAAGATAACTCGATTAAATAGAGAGGGGTCTTTATGTCGAATCAACCAGACTCAAATTTAACAATGTTGGTTGATACTCCGATAAAGAAGGTGGCGCTGGTTGCCTTCATTATCACCAACATAGGAATGTTTGCTGTGCCAGCAGGACTTGGAGCGTTAGGTGCTTCAATGAGTTGGTCTGCAGAACAAACGGTATCGATAGTCGGCATTGGGTTTGCCATTAATGAAGTCATTTTATTTGGCTCCATCGCCATTCTAGGAAAGCCCCTCGTAGGCTTAATAAAGCGCAAGATTAAGACGTTGTTTAAATCTTCAAAGCGCAATAGTAAGTAACAGACATCAATCTTCTAAAGGACAAAAACTGAGCAAGGACGCTCACTAAATTTCTGAAGTCGAGCCAGGAACCCTCGGCCGTAGCCTACATGGATGTTGCAATCATAGGTAAATACTTATGTGCCATAAACATGTAAATCAAGTAGAAAACTTCGACTCTAGTTATAACTCTGATGTTGACCCAGTAGAGACGTTTGCGAGAGCAATCAGCCCAGACTTGGACTTCTACCAAAAAGTGAGGGCGACTAAGTCTGGTAAAAAACGTCAATTGGTTTACACGGACGTACTTGAAGCAGAAACCGGTAATGCCTTCTTAGTGAAAAAAGGTCAGGTTATTCGTATTGAGCAGCGTCCAAACGCAAAAGGTAACAATGGTCGTACTCAGATTATGGACGTGCTGATGGTAACCCCAGACTTAGAGCAATACAGCTGTCACTTAAGCTCTACAGCTGTTGAAGGGCTTAACCAAAGACTCTATTCCGGTATTTGGTCTCAAAGCCGTCATTTCGAAAAGATGGCGACGCTGGTGGAAGATGAGTTCCCATATGACGAATTACCAGAAGGTTTCTCGCATATTTGGTTAGCAGCGCATTGCTCTCCTGAGTTGATTGGATTGGCACAAGGTAAAGAAAACGTGCGTAACTCTTGTCATGAGAACTTTATTCATGGCTTTGGGCGAATTCCTGCCATTGCTAACATTGAAGATGACACCTTGCGTCAGGAAGTGATTCAATTTTTCTCGGACCGTAATGATTGGAATATCTTTCAAGGCAATCGCTTTACCCAAGATGAGAACAGAATTACGCGAGCTCGAATGTGTCCAACCCCACCTGTGAAAGATGGAACGGCGATTGAGTGGTACGCAGAAAAAGACCTGTATGTTGTGATTTCAAACTGTCCTTATGGTGACCAACACACCTGCTATTCAAAGATTAAGAATAACGATGTGTTTATTGAAGTGTATGACACGGGTATTGCTCCTATACACGGCGAAGCCACTAAGCGGATTCAAGGTTGGGAACAAGCTGCATTGGAGCGTGTTGCCAAGCGCGACCAAACGCTAGCCCATGATTGCCCAGTCGACGAGATTAAACTACCTGTCGAATTAGCCCACTTAGCTTCAAGGTAGTACATACCTCTTCCTCCTTCTTCCCCCGCTTTTTAGCGGGGTTAGGCGGTTGTCACTTGCGCTATTTGCGCGTCATTTCTAAAGACAGAGGTAGTAAATGAAAAAAGTACTGTTAGTTGCATTGGTAACGGGTTTCTCGAGCATGGCTCAAGCAAGCAATGACTATGCTGGTTTGCGTATCGGGGCCGGAGCAACAACAGGGATGAAAGTGGATGGGGTAGGGACACTAAAGGCACAGCCAAAAATAGAGGTTGGTTATGATTTTAATCGGATTTTCTCGGTTAATGGTTCATTAATGAGATTCGATGGTGAGCACAATCAGTACTCATCTAAGGCGTTGTATGGTGGCAAGACGGATGGCTACGACGCGCGAATTGAAGGTGAAATAGGTTATGCTTTTAATATCGCGGATGGGTGGGACCTAAAGCCTTATGCTGCTTTTGGCGGTGCACACGTAAGTGGTTCTATTGAGTCGCACAATGTGGGACTTTTAGTCGCTATTACTAGCGACACCCAAGATAATATTGATTCATATAGTGGCAATTTTTCAGGAAATTATCTGACGTCTGCTGCGGGTTTAAGGCTAACAACGCCGGTGGGGATCTATGCAGATGCAAGAGTACAAAGTCTTTATATGACAGGAAATCAAGAAGTGCGAACCCCAGTGAAAGAGAACGCCCAATTTGGTTTTACCGTAGGGTTTAAATTCTAAATGAACTGCCAGAGGAGATCGCCTGATTTCTTCTGGCTTTATTTTTAGGTTGCCGTAATTAATTGGCGCATTGGCCGAGTTCGCGGATTCTAATAGATGCCAACCTATTAAGAATGAAGGAAACAAAGCAAGAATAATCGGACATCAATGTTTTCGAGTGAAAGATATACTAGTGCAATATTTTCAATGGTAGATGACCAACTTTTTGGTCAATAGAGAAACACTAATGAGACTATTAATAGCGATTCTTATTCCATGGTTGCAATTTTTCACAATCGGAAAACCTGTAGCGGGGGTGATCTGTTTGATTCTGCAAATAACTTTAATTGGTTGGATACCTGCGGTTATTTGGTCTGTGTACGCACTGAATCAATACGAAACAGATAAAAAAATAAATGTTGCCTTAGATGATGAATAGAGAAGGTTTTGAACTTAGCTCTAGAGAATGTTAAACCAACTCCTTGAATCATCTGGCGAATATGGCACTCAAATACATTTTATTGACTCACCTTAGTACAAAAGCGGTGAATGGTGCGACGTTAGTTCGAACTATCAATGCGTTACCATACTGGCAAGTTAACTCTCAACAGGTATATACCGAACTAAAACGAATGACCTCGTATGGTTGGATTAGTACGAGTACGACCGAGCACAGCTATCAGCCAACAGAACGACAATATATAGTTGAAAAAGAGGGGAGAGAGGCACTTGCCAATTGGCTTGGGCGAAAGCTAGCATTTCCTGCAACACGAGATGAGCTGTGCGCAAAATTGATGGCAAGCGGAAGTATGGATTCTAGTGATGTCATACATTCACATTTGCTCAGTGGCTTGCACCAAACTCAACAAGCGCTGAACAACATTCTGCTTTATCTAGAAAATGTTGCTCACGACAGGCAGAAAGCTTCTTCCGCTAAGCTTCAATGTAAACAGCTACAAGCACGAATCCAATGGCTAAACGAATGCATTGATGAAACGCTAGAGCGAGAGGTCATGATCGTTCCAGAAGTGCTGTAAAGGAACTCGCTTTGGGAATGTACACTTTGCTTGCTTCACACTACAAACGGTTCGCTCTAACCGTCTTACTTATCAATAGCTTTCCACTGTTAGCGCTTGAACATGAAAGTGCGGCTACCGAGTACGTACAAGAGCGTTGTGATACAACGCGATACTCATCATTTTTGCCGCTTCTATCACCGGACTGTCCTATTGGTCAGGGGCTGTATGGAAATGATGAACCTGACGAAAAGCCTGCTTTTTATTGGGTGCAATGCGGAGCCTCTTCTAATCCATTTCATGTTGATGATACTCACCGAAAGGTGGCAATTGCTACGCAAAGTAACCTAGTGCAATCTTTTGACGGAGAGTACTACCGATGCTTGAGTGGTCCTTACTTTCAATATATCGATGCCAAGGTGGTTGGACGTTATATTTCAAGCCTGATTAAAAAAGAGACTTTTCTCCGGCAGCACGTATTCATCTCTGCGAATCGTAGTCAAGTGACATCAGTCCTTCAGAGTTACAACGAACCAAAGGTTGTTATTGAGACCCAACAACAAGTTGGCGAACAGACTTTCTTTATTCCTACCTATCCGGAGAGTCCACGCATTTCTAACTGGGAAGCTAACCAACGTTGGCAACGTTTCTCTTATGAAGTAGCGAAGCAAACATGCCAATCGCTAAATGCCAGTTTAGTAACTAAGCCGGATATTGAAGCTCTAAAACGTCATATTGATGTGACTGCATGGCCCGTAGCTTTACCCTTTTGGCTAGATGAGGAACAGGCCGCGTTTCTTAGTGGAAAAAGCGTATCTGCAACCCCCAAATCGAAACTCTATTTAATGTGTAAACGATAACTCGGACGGTCATGATTGTAGTGCGCCGACCTGTGCGTATTTGGCTAAACTAAAAAGCCAGCAGAGTTCACTGCTGGCTTATGACGTCGCCTGGTTACTTATGGTTGAGACTACGAATATGCAAGGGACTTAGCTCATTGCTAACTGTGTCGCTTGTTCTTTTTGCGCTTTGTTATAGCGAATCTTCTTCAGCGTAATCGCAACAGCGGCCGTAGTGACAACACCGATAGCCATTGCGAGCAATGCTAGAACAGGTTTGTTGAACGCACCAAGTAGAACGACGATTGGGCCACCGTGTGCAACGTTACAAGTTAGACCGAAGGTAAAGCCAAGCACACAAGCTACTGCTGAACCAATCATGTTCGCAGGGATTACAGCAAATGGGTCACGTGCAGCGAACGGAATGGCGCCTTCGGAGATACCGACCATGCCCATAGCGGTTGCTGCTTTTGCGTTTTCGACTTCTTCGCGTTCGAACAGTTTCATGCGGCTACCGAGGAATGCAGCTAATGCCATACCTAATGGAGCAACTGGAATGGCTGCCGCTTGTGCACCCATAAACTGAGTTTGTCCTTCGGCAATCAGACCAACACTGAATAGGAAGGCCACTTTACCAAATGGACCACCCATATCGAAACCTTGCATCAAACCGATGACCAAACCAATGATGATTACGTTCCCGGTTGATAAGTTCGCTAGGACGTTGTTCATGGTTTCCATGATGCCCGCGATTGGGGCACCGATGATGAAGATGAATACGGCGGCAATAAAGAGCGAGCCAGCGATTGGCGCGATCATAATAGGGACCAGTGGTTGAATCATCTTCGAGTAATTGAAGCTGACAATCCATTTCACGAAGTAACCAACCAAGAGACCAGCAATGATTGCACCAATAAAACCTGTACCAGCATCAGCGTCATAGAATGAACCGTTGTTGGCAATCCAGCCACCAATGAGGCCCGGTGCAAGCCCTGGACGGTCCGCGATAGCGTAAGCAATATAACCGGCTAGAACCGGAATCATTAGGGTGAAGCCGACCACACCGACATCAAGGATCTTGTTCCACAAACTGCCTTCAGGAATAGCAAGGCCGCCCGGGGTTGGTTCTCCGCCGATAGCTAGGGAAATGGCAATCAAAATACCGCCGACGACTACAAATGGGATCATGTGAGATACGCCATTCATTAGGTACTTGTATAGGTCTTTGCCTGACCCACCAGGACTCGTTGTCGCTTGGCTCGCGCTAGACTTACCATCACCCGCATAGAGAGGGGCGGCAAGGGCTTGTTCAATCAACTTGTCAGCATCTTTGATGGCTTTTTTGACGCCAGTGATAATAACGCGCTTACCTTTAAAGCGATTAAGATCAACTTGTTTATCGCAAGCCACAACAATGGCATCGGCACGCGCAATTTCTTCTTCGGTAGGGATGTTTTTAACACCGACAGAGCCGTTTGTTTCAACTTTGCACTCGTACCCCATTTCGGCGGCAGCATTTTCGATGCCCTCTGCTGCTAAGTAAGTGTGTGCAACCCCTACCGGACAACCCGTCACACCAATAATAAAGCCTTTGGTAGCTTCGACAGTTGGTTGCGATGCTTTGTCGTCTGCCACTAATAAGGCAAGCGCCTCTTCATTAGATGTCGCGCTTCGTAGGTTTTCTAAAAATGTTGGCTCAACTATCTTTGAAGATAATTTCGCAAGGACTTCGACATGGAAGTTGCTCGCTTTTTCAGGCGAAGCAATCATAAAGAAGATATTAGAAGGTTGTCCGTCTTCCGCGCCGTATTCGATGCCTTGTTTGCTGATACCAACGGCAATCGCTGGCGAAACAACTGAGGCGCTCTTGGCATGTGGTAGTGCAATGCCATCTTCAAAACCTGTGTTACCAGTTTCTTCGCGTGCCCAGACATCTTTCACAAATTGTTGTTTGTCAGATACTTTGCCAGCATTGACTAGCACATCTGCTAATTCATTGAATACCGCGTCCTTGTCGGTTGCCGCCAAATCAAGCTTGATTAGCTGCGCGTTTAGGATCTCTTTCATCATAATGTAGATCTCTTCTTGGTAGGGATTTTTAATTTATGTATTTACAAATTTAAAATAATCTTAGTAATGGTTTTGTAGATAGAGATTGATCTAAATCATTATATTGTGTGTGGGTATATTGATTTGTGGTGAACTGTGAGGTGGATAACGAATATTGGAAACCAAAGCACTTCCAAAGTCACAAAAATATTTGTTAAGTCAAGTGGTGGTTTTTGACTGGGTCTTAACCAAAGGCGTGGGGTAGTTGAGGAGAGAACACAGGCGGTTTTAATAGGATAAAGCCGCCTATATGGTGATTTAAATAACTGATAAATCAGCGTATTGATACAGTGGTCAGTTCGTTTGAAGCCAAGGTTTCAATGGTGTATTGCGCGAGTACTGAATGCAGGAGATACACATTATGTTGGATAGAAAGGCACAAGTGTCCGGGCTCGACTCTTAGCAGGAATGCTTCTTTGTCATTCAGCATCTTGCCGGAGATGGTTTTTGCATCATGACTTATGTTATGCCCTGCAACTTGCTCCACGTAGGTAAGAACAGAGTGCTCACAGTGAGCTTCTGTGAAGTCAGGAAATAAACTCTTTGGCATCCAAGTTTCTTCAAGAATAGCGGGTTCACCATTGATGATACGCATTCTTTTGAAGTGATGAAGATTAGCGCCAGCTTCTAAACGAAACTTATCTGCAAGTGATTGATCTGCTAGGACTGAACTAAATTCTAGCACGATGTTTTTTAAGTCAGTGTCTTTATTAATTCGCTCAGAAATACTAGTTAAATTGTTGTCTTGGTAAAACTCTGGCGGATTGACAAAAATACCAGAACCTTGTCTAGAGTGCACAAAAGACTCTTGTTTTAACTTCTCAATCGCTTTTCTTAACGTTGGGCGACTGACACCAAATTTATCTGATAGTGCGTGCTCACCTTCGAGCTGAGACCAAGCTGGAGAAAGGCCATTGATAATGTCAGCCTTGATTGCTTGATAAACTTCTACGTATTTCATTACTTCATTTACAACTATACAAATTGCTGACCAAAGCCTCTTAAGCCGATACCTGTTAACACATATCTAGTAAAAGGTATCGAGAGACCATCCGTTAATACTCAAGATGTTACCAGAAAAGCCCATTCCAAAACAAAGTGGTTAGTAACATTTTTTGATGCATGATCTCGATCATTCTTTTGGCAAAATCACCAATATTTGTATTTACATATTTTTAGTGTGGATTTATGGTTATCTCATAAAGATACGAGGAGCCCTACCATGTCATCCAAAATCGAAAATAATCCAAGCCAAGTAGACGTAAACAAGAAAATTCCATGCGAGAAGCCAGCAATACTGCAGCTTGAAATTATGGAAGCTTATACGCGAGCCCATCAAAGCGAAGAAAATCTTTATAAACGAGAAGTGGCTTGCTTGTCTGAACTCTATCCTGTGTTGTTCCGCCAAATCGAATCGGAAGATATCGTCGTGGGTCGTCTAGACGCTCTGCCTATTGGTTTTGGTAGTGTGACTTCTGTCGGTGGCGTGGGTCACTACTGTAATTTTGACAAACTTGAAGCCTTTAAAACGGAACTTTCTCCTGAAGAGCATAGCCGAGTAGACGTATTGTTGGACTACTGGAAAGAGAGAGACACGCGCTCCATTTACTTCCGCCAAACGTTAACCGAAGCCACGCTTGGTAAGTTTGTTGACGTAAACTATCCTGCTATTGCCACAGCACGCCTTAGCGGCATGTACCTTGATTACAATAAGCTGATTGATAATGGTATCGGCGGTATGCGCCGCCTAATTGGTGACAAGCTCGATTCTGCTCGCGCTTGTCACGATACAAAAGCCATTGCGCTGCATGAATCCTTCTTGGGTTGCTTTGATATTGTTGAGAAGGTCATTGATCACCATATCAAACTGTGTGCGAAAGAGCTTGAAGCCACCACTGACCTAACGCGAAAACATCAAATGAATGACTTGATCGATGCGCTCAATGCCATTCGCAATGATAAACCACAAACATTCTTACAAGGTATCCAGCTCTCATGGTTGTATAGCTTATGTTCTGGGGTGGTGAACTTTGGTCGTATGGATGATTATTTAGGTGATTTACTGGTAGCTGACTTGGAGGCTGGGCGCATTACTGAACGTCAAGCTATCAATTATATTCGATCACACTATCGCCTTATTGAAGCTCGTAAAACCACGGTTAATGGTCGAGTCGTTGTTGGTGGTCTTGGTCGACGCAATCCTGAAACCGCAGATGTATATTGCAAGCTTGCGATTCAGGCAGTGCGTGAGAACAAAGATACTGAGCCGCAGTTTACTCTTCGAATTTACAAAGGGATGAATCAGGGAGTTTACCAAGATGCCCTAGAAGCGATTGGCGAAGGTCTGACCTATCCGATTCTATATAATGATGATGTGAACGTACCTGCCGTAATGAACTCGATGCAGATTTCCGAACAAGATGCACAACACTATGTTCCATTCGGCTGTGGTGAATTTGTGCTATCTGGTAAAAGTGTTGGAACTCCGAACACGTGTATCAACATCCTAAAAATTCTAAACATTTCGCTTACAGGCGGCACGGACTTCTGGGACGGTCAAAACAAAAGTGGCGGCACCACATTGCTACAACCTGAGCAAGTCACAAGCTTTGATGATGTGGTCAAGAACTACAAAGACCTGCTGGATTTCTATATTGAACTGACCTCGAAAGCTCAAGCATTCTCTTATCAAGTGATGAATCAGGAAGTGGGTTTCTTGTTTACCAGTATTTTGACGGATGACTGTATTGGTCGTAGTAAAGCTCTACTGGATGGTGGCGTGTATAAGTTGGGTGGTACTAACGAAACGTACGGCAACACCAACGCTTACGATTCTTTAGCGGCAATCAAAAAAGTCATCTTTGAGGACAAAAAATACAGTTATAGCGAGCTTATTCAGGCACTACGCGTCAATTTTGATGGTTATGACCGTATGAAATACGATCTGATCAACGCACCTAAGTTTGGTAATGATGATGCGTATGTCGATGATATCGCGGTGGAAATGCACGAGTACATATGCAACGGCATTAAAGATTCCGCGGCAAAGGTGGGTATGGACAGCTACTTAGTCGTTATCATCAATAACCAAGTGAACACTGAGTGGGGACGTGCAACCAGCGCGTCGGCTGATGGCCGTCATACTGGTGTTTATATGAGTAATGCCAACAATCCGCAAAGTGGTGCTGATAAAAACGGACCAACGGCGATGCTAAACTCGCTGGCAAAATTGAAAGCCGAGATACATGCGGGTTCGGTGCAAAACATGAAGTTCAGTAAGAATATGTACCAAAACAAACGCATGATCGTTGAAGCTTTACTGGATGGCTACTTTGAACAGGGCGGGCCACAAATTATGGTCAGCGTAGTGGGCAAAGGTGAGCTTGAAGATGCTTATCACAATCCCGAAAAATACCCGAATCTTGTGGTTCGTGTGGGTGGATTTAGTGCCAAATTCGTCAACCTAGATAAAGACGTACAGCTAGAAATTCTAAATCGCACGCTTAACGACTAAACACCTCCGATTGGGCGAACACGGCAGTTTAGGTTCGCCCTTTTTTCTTGCGACAGTTATGAGGCAAAACATGCTCATCAAAGACTCTACTTCTCAAACATCCTTCGCTCAATCATCAACTACAGGTGTGGTATTCGACATCCAGAAATTCAGTGTCAATGACGGCCCAGGTGTTAGAACGGCAGTGTTTATGAAAGGTTGTCAAATGAAGTGTGTGTGGTGCCACAATCCTGAATCACTGAGCGCTCAGAAACAGCTCGCGTTCAATGCGGATAAATGTGTTGGTTGTCGTCGTTGCGAGCAAGTATGTCCTAACAATGTACATAGTTTTGATGCTGAAGGTAACCACAATGTTGATTTTGACGCTTGCCAAACCTGTGGTCAATGCGTTGATGCTTGTATGCAAGATGCACTCAAGATCTATGGGAAGGAGATGACGGTAGAACAGGTTTTTGCTGAGGTCATTAAAGACAAGGTGTATTTCGACAAGTCAGGCGGCGGTATTACATTATCCGGTGGGGAAGCGCTTAAGCAATTCGAATTTTGTTTAGCGTTGGCGAAAATGTGCAAAGCTAATGATGTGCATGTGTGTGTTGAAACCAATGGTGCTTCCAAAACGGAACATTATCGAATGATAGCGCCGTATGTCGATCTGTTCTTATTTGACTACAAGGCCACCGGAGATGAGCTTCATAAAACGCTAACGGGCATGACCCGCCGCTTGGTAGATACCAACCTTCAGCTGCTTAACGAAATCAACGCATCAGTGATTCTACGTTGCCCTATGATCCCCGGTTACAACCTTTCTGATGACCACTTTGCGGCAATAGCACAGCATGCGAAGTCTATGACAAATATCCAAAAGGTCGAGGTGCTTCCTTATCATAATTTTGGCAAAGGAAAAGCGACCGAAATTGGCAAAACGTATGATGTCGATGCGGAAATGCCTGACGACAACGAAGTAAACTCTTGGATTGAATCGATAAAACGCTATGGTGAGATTAACGTTACGCTGAGTTAGTTGTGAATTTTCGTTATCTAGACGTTGAGGAGGACTAGGATTAAAAGAGTAGATATACCACCAAATTGATATTTTTATTACTTGCTATGACTAACCAGCAAAGAAATAACCTCGCAATTCTTATGTACCTGCTCATCTCTCTAGGTGGGATAGTAGTGGATATTGTGGTGCCATCTCTTCCTTCCATCAAAACCGAGTTTTCGTCTACTGAAACGGTAACTCAATGGTCATTTACGTCAGCAATGTTGGGGTTTGGCCTTGGGCAGTTAGTTGCTGGTTTTATTGTCGATGCATACGGCCGCAAGACACCAATGCTTATAGGAGTCTTCTTGCTGGTTGCTGCCTTGCTCCTGTCCATCATTTCTCCCAACATCTACAGCTTAATTGTACTTCGATTGGTTGAAGGACTAGCCGTGTCTCTGATTTGTGTTGGAGGCAGGGCAGTGATCAAAGATATGTATCATGGAGCGGAGTATCTGAAAGCGGTTAACTGGATTACGATTTCGTTTGCGATGGGAATTACCTTGTCCCCGTTTGTAGGCGGTCATTTAGAATCTATGTTTGGTTGGCAATCTGTCTTTATTGCTCTGGCAATCTGGGTCGCATTAGGAGGCGTTTTTCTTTGCTTGTTTTTTCGTGAAACACTGCAAATTGTGCAGCCATTACGTGGGGAGCAAATTAAAAGCAATCTTACCGAGATCGTTTTTAATCGAAACTTTCAACGTACAGCCATCATTTGTGGTGTTTTCTACAGTATTTTGCCAGCGTTCAATACCGTCGGCCCTTTTATCATCCAATCTCGTTTGGGTTATAGTCCGGTATTTTATGGCAATATTGCATTAGCGTTGGGTGCATGTTGGTTGCTAGGTAATTTGGCAAATCGTTTTTTATTTAGTGTATCCGCTGAACGGAAAACCAACGTTGCAATCACTGCGTCGCTAGCCGCGTTAGTGATTGGTATGTCATTTCAATATATTTATGGGTTGAATTTGTTGGCGTTCTTGTTGCCAGTTGCCGTGATTATAGTTTCTCTGGGAATGCTATTTCCGTTATATCTGGGAAAGGCGTTATTACCTTTCCCGCATATTGCCGGAGTCGCTAACGCCATTGTTTTTTCGGGCAGTTGGTTGTGTACGGCGTTGGTCTCGTTTGTTGCTTCGACTTTGCCTATCGGTTCTGCATTTCCGCTTCTTGGACTGTACTTTGTACTTCTTGTGATGATCGTAGCTATTAAGAACTCACGCAACGTATAACCTAATAAACACAAAACGCCCTGATAGTTTAGGGCGTTTTGATAGAGGAATGCGAGAAGCCGTTACGCGGTTTGAGCGTTTTTCTCACCTTCGGAAACGAGAGGGCTGTCTTCTTTCAGCGGGAACATGTCCTGAGTTACGAGGACGATGCCTTCGTCAGTAACAGTAAAGCGATGCTTATCCAGTTCCACGTCAAAGCCGATTTCCATACTGTTTGGAATGTGACAGTTTTCGCCGACAATCACTTTCTTCAGCTTGCAGTTTTGTCCTACCGAAGCACTTGGCAGCAAAATGCTGTCAGTGATTTCGGTAAAATCATCGATGCGAACATCAGAAGAGACCAAAGTATGTGTAACCTGTGCACCCGAGATAATTGCGCCGGCGCAAACCACTGAGTCTACGGCATATCCACGACGATTTGGGTCATTAAACAGAAACTTAGCTCCAGGACGCTGAACTTGGTTGGTCATAATAGGCCAGCTCTTGTCATAGATATCTAATTCTGGTGTCGGAGCGAGTAAGTCCATCGTGGCAGCATAATATTCATCTACATGACCGACATCTCGCCAATAGCCATTGGCGCCCGGGTGACCACGTTCTGTAAACACATAGCCTTTGAGATTGCTGCGACCGATAAGACTAGGGATGATGTTGTGTCCGAAATCGTGCTTATAGTCAGGACAGGTAAGAGCCTGACGCAATTCAGCATCTAGAACATCTACGTTAAAAATGTAGATGCCCATTGAAATGAGAGCCTTAGAGTCATCGTTAGGCATAGGGGTTGGGTTTGCTGGTTTCTCTACAAAGTTGATGATATCGCCTTCGTCGTTTAATCCCATTACGCCAAATTCAGATGCTTGCTCGATGGGTTTTTGAATACAAGCCACGGTGACATCAGCGCCGCTTTCCACATGGAAGTTGATCATTCGAGAGTAGTCCATCTTGTAGATATGGTCTCCACCAAGAATCAAGATGCGCTCAGTTTGATCGTGTCGTTTTATCAGGTCGAGGTTTTGGTAAATAGCGTCCGCAGTGCCTCGATACCAGTTTTCGCCAACACGTTGTTGCGCAGGAATGATATGGACACCTTCACCTAAGGCAGAATAGGACGATTGCCAACCTGATTGTATATGGCTAATTAGGTCCTGAGCCATGTACTGAGTGAGTACACCAACTTTGCGGATACCAGAGTTAATACAGTTTGACAAGGCAAAGTCGATGATTTTGAATTTGCCGCCAAATGAGACCGCTGGTTTAGCAATAGTTGAGGTGAGTTCTTTAAGCCGTGTTCCCTTACCTCCCGCTAGGATCATCGCGGTGGTATTACGAAGACGAGCGTTACTAGAAATGTGGGAATATTGATTTTCCTTCGGCATTGTATAACTCCTTATATTACAAGCACAAAAGACGTTTCGGGGGAGTGTGGCTGTCGTCGTCCTTCTTTGGGACGGTTATTTGTCGACTCTCACGCTCGATGACGTCGTTAATAATCCTTTCCATAAGAGCAGAATTTTCTTATGCAATCCATACCATAGTGGGTAAAGATTTATCAAAAATTATGAAATAGGTGATTTGTCACATATGCCTCGCAACAATGTAATTGCGAAACACGCTACTACAGACTATTACAAAGACATTGGTTAGTTTTTAATACAATAAGAAACTATGCACACTATCTGTGTATTGTTACGCCCAAGTGACAACACCAACTTTCAGGGAATTTTTGATATGGTTTTTCCTCAATTAGGTCGAGCTTATCTGATGAAATCATCAGTATTTATCGTTACCTTGCTCCTTCTATCATTCTCATATGCAACCAATGCGCATGTTGAGACGCCGAATAATAAAGCAACCCTTTGGTTTGAACAGTCTGATTTGCCGTTGAATGAGAAATTGCATGTAAAAGTCTTAGACAATGGTATGCGGGTTGTCGTAATTCAGAACGTAAAACCGAAAAAAGCGATTTCGATTCGAATGCGAGTTGGTGCGGGATCGCTACAAGAAACTGGCAAACAACCGGGTCTTGCGCACTTTTTAGAGCATATGGCGTTTAACGGTTCTACTAATGTGCCTGAAGGCGACATGATTCAGATTCTAGAGCGACACGGACTGTCTTTTGGTAAGGACAGTAACGCAGAAACGAACTTTAAGCAGACGGTTTACATGTTAGATCTGCCAAAAAACGATAAAGAGACGCTATCGACGGCCTTGTTTTTGATGAGAGAAACGGCATCAGAATTAACACTAGATAAGGATGCTATTGCTCGTGAGTTACCCGTTATTTCTTCAGAAGTTCGCGAACGAACAACTTTAGATTTAAGAATACTTAAAGATTGGTCTAGCTATGTACTTCAAGGGGCGAATATTATCGATCGTATTCCACTTGGCACGTTAGAAGGAATGAAGGAAGTTAATCAATCGAGATTAAAAGCGTTCTACCATAACTATTACACGCCTAATCATACAACCCTAGTTATTGCCGGAGATGTTGACGTCCAATCTGTGTTCTCTATGGTAGAGAAACAATTTGCAAGCTGGGATAACAAAGGTCATGACATTGTTCCTTATAGCAAGCAAGTGATGTTTCCAACCACAGCCGAAGCAAGAGTCTTTAAAGATAGCAATGTGACGACACATGTTGAATTTAACTACTTAGAGCCTATAAATCGAGCGCCTGATTCTCGTGCCAAGCGAGTTGAAGAGTTCATGCTTTATGTAGCTAATCAGGCGCTTCAATACCGTCTAGAGACAACCGCTTTCGCAAGCCAAGGCGAACTGTTATCTCCCTATGTTGGCTCTTACAATCAGTTTGATGTTGTTACGAGTAATCAACTGAGTGTCGCGACAAAGTCGGACCAATGGCAGGCTGGGGTCAATATGCTGGAATCATCCCTAAGGCAGGCGGTTAAGTACGGGTTTTCTAAACAAGAAATTCAGCGTCAATTAGATAAATATCACACATTATTAAAGCTGGATGCTGAAGCCACTAAAGATACGCTGAGTTCGAGCTACGTAGCAGGTGTCGTTAATGATATCAATAATAAAGCGGTATCAACGAGCAATGAATTTGCATTGTCATTATTCGAAAGTGATGTGTTACCGAAAGAGATTTCTGCGTATAACCAAATATTCAACAAGCATTGGAGCGATAAGCATCCAAGAATTTATGTGATGGACAAACCCCAGTCCAAGGTTACGGCCAAGACGGTACTTGAGGCATACAAAGACAGTGAATCGACGCAAGTTAAGCCATATGCAGAAGCAGAAAAAGTACAGTTTGCGTATCAGAACTTTGGGCAACCAGGGACAGCCAAGCTAATTGAGAAAACCGCCTTTGGAGATGTGACACGATATCGATTCGACAATGGCGTTTATCTCAATGTTAAACCAACTGAGTTTGAATCCAATGCGGTCTATATCAGTGTTCGAGTGGGCAAAGGCAAGCTTGATCTTGCAAAGAAAGATTCCCCATTAGCTACCTTGTTTGACTCTGCCTTCATCGCTGGTGGCTTGGAAGCTCATGATATTAACGATTTACGGTCAATTTTCTCAGGGCGACAAATTGGTGCCAGTTACTACCTGACTGATGATGCTATCGAAGGTCACTACCGAGTGCCACCACAAGATACTCTAGACCAACTAAAAGTGGCAGCGGCATTTTTGACACATCCTGGATACAGACCAAGCGGTCATGCTCTTGCTGTACAGAGCCTCAAGTCAGTTTATGACAGTTACCCGACAACTCCAGAGGGCGTATTAGGTTTTAATGTTGGCAAGGTGTTGTATCAAGATGACCCTCGCTGGGAATACCCGAAAGTGGAGGTAATCGACAAACTACCGTTAACCGCATTGAAGCAGTTTGTCGATCGCTCTGTTAATCAAGGTCCAATCGAAGTGTCTTTGCTGGGTAACATCACCCAACAACAGGCGGTGGATTATGTCGCTCAGACGTTTGGAGCGTTAAATATCAAGGCACAAGACTTTGTTCCTAGACCAAGAGATGATATCCAGCTTAACGTTGGTGAGCATTACACGTTGTATCACCAAGGAGAACAGAACACGGCACTAGCGTCGGGCTACTTCTCTTTGCCTGATGGACGCGATTATAAGCAAGTGGTTGGATTCGCGGTACTGCGTTCTATTTTGCAGCTGCGCGTCAACGATGCTATTCGAGAAAAGACGGGTAAGGCGTATTCACCATGGGTAGATTCGTCACAGTCACTACTGTACAAGGACTACGGTTATCTTAGTTTGAACAGCAATACCACAGTTGATAATGTCGATATCGTGTTTGATATCTATCGTAAGTTGATCAGAGACATCCAGGAAACGGGTGTATCGAATGATGAGCTTAAGCGTGCAGTGACGCCTATGATTGATGGTATTGAACAGAGCTACGAGAATAATGGTTTTTGGTTTGGTCTGATGTACAAAGCTTCAAGTTATCCCGAGAACCTTGCTAATGAGCAGACGTTTAAACAGTTAGTATCGGCGGTGACTGCGGCTGATGTTCAACAGTTAGCGAAACAAATCGTTCTGAAAGATATGATCACAGTTGCGGTACTGCCCAAAGAAAAAGAAGAATAAAAAAAACTAATATTAGTGTTGACAGGTTTATCTCGGAAGCATATATTGATTACACGAACTGCCGAATGGAGTTCCTGAGTTGTCTACTTCGCCTAATTAGGGAAGTAAAGGCAACTGTAATCAAAGGACGTTGACGTTGCAATAGTCGATATCAACAAGCTCCTTTAACCTGTTAACACATGGAACATATGTCTTAAGGCGCCAATGAGGTGCAACAGAGTATGTCTCCGGTCTTGGTGAATCAAACATCAAGAACTATTGCTTATTTATGAGGATAGTATTATGCGTAATGTAGATTTTTCTCCCCTATACCGTCATGCCATTGGTTTTGATCGCCTATTCAACCTAGCGGAAAATAGCGCGAAAAAGCCATCTTCTAATGGATACCCTCCATACAATATCGAACAGAAAGACGAAAATAACTATCGTATAACGATGGCTGTTGCAGGCTTTTCTGAAGATGCACTAACTCTTACTCAGAACGAAAATATGCTTATCGTTTCTGGTGAAGTTAAGTCTGTAGAAACCAAACCAAACTACGTTTATCAAGGCATCGCAGAGCGTAACTTTGAACGTAAGTTCCAACTTGCTGACTACGTAACCGTTAAGGCCGCAAGCATGGAAAATGGTTTATTGCACGTTGATCTTGTTCGTGAAGTTCCAGAAGCAATGCAGCCACGTAAAATCTCAATCAACAAATAATCATTGAGAAGTGAAATGTGATAAGGCGATTTTAGAATTCGATTTGAAATTGGATCTCACTAGCCTTATCTAAAAAGTATTGCTGCCTACACATGCAGTGTAGCGACATCTAGAGTGCAAGAGTGAAATACTTGCACTCAAATAAAGAATAGAATTACATACTTTGCATTAGAAAAAATAATGCGAAGAGGAGAGGTATTATTATGAGTAAAATTATTGGTATTGATTTAGGTACAACAAATTCATGTGTTGCAGTGCTCGATGGCGACAAACCACGCGTAATCGAAAATGCTGAAGGTGAGCGCACAACCGCATCGGTTATCGCTTATACAGACGGCGAAACGCTAGTAGGTCAACCTGCAAAACGTCAAGCAGTTACAAACCCAGAGAACACGCTATTTGCTATTAAGCGTCTAATCGGTCGTCGTTTTGAAGACGAAGAAGTTCAGCGTGATATCGAAATCATGCCTTACAAAATCGTTAAGGCGGACAACGGTGATGCGTGGGTAGAAGCAAAAGGCCAACAAATGGCGGCTCCTCAAGTATCTGCTGAAGTACTTAAGAAAATGAAGAAAACTGCGGAAGATTTCCTTGGTGAGGAAGTAACTGGCGCTGTTATCACAGTTCCTGCTTACTTTAACGATGCACAGCGTCAAGCAACCAAAGATGCTGGTCGTATCGCAGGACTAGAAGTTAAACGTATCATCAATGAACCAACAGCAGCAGCACTTGCTTACGGTCTAGACAAGAAAGGTGGTGACCGCACCGTCGCTGTGTATGACCTTGGTGGTGGTACATTCGATATCTCTATCATTGAGATTGATGAAGTCGAAGGCGAGCAAACCTTTGAAGTTCTTGCAACTAATGGTGACACACACCTTGGTGGTGAAGACTTTGACAATCGTCTAATCAACTATTTGGTTGATGAGTTTAAGAAAGAGCAAGGTATTGATCTTAAAAACGATCCACTAGCAATGCAGCGTGTTAAAGAAGCAGCAGAAAAAGCGAAGATCGAGCTTTCTTCTACTTCTCAAACTGATGTGAACCTACCGTATGTAACAGCTGACGCAACGGGTCCTAAGCACATGAACGTAAAAGTGACTCGTGCGAAACTAGAATCTCTAGTTGAAGATCTCGTGATGCGTTCAATTGAGCCATTGAAAACCGCACTTGCGGATGCCGAGTTAACTGTTGGTGATATCAACGATATCATTCTTGTTGGTGGCCAAACGCGTATGCCTATGGTTCAAGCGAAAGTGGCTGAGTTCTTCGGTAAAGAAGCTCGCCGTGACGTGAACCCAGATGAAGCAGTAGCAATGGGTGCTGCAGTTCAAGGTGGTGTACTAGCTGGTGATGTTAAAGACGTACTTCTGCTAGACGTTACTCCTCTGTCTCTAGGTATCGAGACTATGGGCGGCGTCATGACTAAGCTTGTTGAGAAAAACACGACGATTCCAACTAAAGCGAATCAAGTATTCTCAACCGCAGAAGATAACCAAAGTGCGGTGACTATTCACGTTGTTCAAGGTGAGCGTAAGCAAGCGATGTACAACAAGTCTCTAGGTCAATTCAATCTAGAGGGTATTCAGCCTGCGCCACGTGGATTGCCACAGATTGAAGTGACGTTCGATATTGATGCCAATGGTATCTTGAATGTTTCTGCGAAAGATAAATCGACTGGCAAAGAGCAGAAGATCACTATCCAAGCTTCAGGTGGCCTGAGCGATGCAGACATTGAGAAAATGGTTCAAGAAGCAGAAGCTAACAAAGAAGCGGACAAGAAGTTCGAAGAGCTAGCAACGGCACGTAACCAAGCTGACCAAGTGATTCATAGTACTCGTAAGCAAGTAGAAGAAGCTGGTGAAGCGCTACCTGCAGAAGATAAAGAGAAGATCGAAGCAGCGATCACTGAGCTTGAAGAAGCTCGCAAGGGTGAAGACAAAGAAGCGATCGACGCGAAAGTACAAGCGCTAATGGCTGCAGCTCAAAAGCTAATGGAAATCGCTCAACAGAAAGCTCAAGCGGCAAATGGTGAGGCTCAAGCTAAATCAAATGTTGATGACGATGTGGTTGAAGCTGACTTCGAAGAAGTGAAGTAACGCCACCGACAGATAATTGTTTTCGAGCAATTAAAAGTTGAGTTATGTTCATAAATACATAAACTTATCGGTATTCAGGGCGTAAGAGGGAACTCATACGCCCTTTTTTCCGTTTGAGTGAGAAATTGAGTGAGGTTTTAGCATGTCAAAACGAGATTATTACAGCGTGCTAGGTGTCTCCAAGGGAGCCTCAGAGAAAGATATTAAAAAAGCCTACAAGAAGTTGGCGATGAAATATCACCCCGATAAAAATCCCGGAGATGCGACGGCAGAAGCGAATTTCAAAGAAGTAAAAGAAGCTTATGAAATTCTAACGGACAAAGAAAAACGTAGTCAGTACGACCAATTTGGTCATGCGGCATTCGAAGGTGGCGGCTTTGGTGGACATGGCGGTCACGGTGGTCATGGCGGCGGTGGGTTCGAAGACATCTTCGGTGACGCATTCCGTCAACGAGGTGGCGGTTTTGGCGGAGGTAGCTTCGGTGGCGGCGGCTTTGGTGGCTTTGAGGATATCTTCTCACAAGCTCGAGGTGGTCGTGGGCGTCCGCGCGCTCAAAAAGGGCAAGACCAAGAATATACTCTGACGGTCGACTTTATTGATGCAGTTCAAGGGGCTGAAAAAACGGTCGAATTGCCAATCAATGGTGAACAGAAAAAGATCAATGTAAAGATCCCTGCCGGTATCAAAGATGGCGAAAAGATTCGCTACTCAGGTAAAGGTGGATTAGGTGTCAATGGTGGGCCTGCGGGTGATTTACTACTCGTTATTGCAACTAGGTCACATGCGTTTTTAGATCGCGATGGTAATGACCTTATCTGCAATACCAAGGTTGATATGGTCACTGCAGCTCTGGGGGGGGAAGTAGAAGTGAATGTGCTAGACAGTCGCTTTAAGCTTAAAATCCCTGCGGGTACGCAAACTGGGCGCAAGTTCAAGATGACTGGCAAAGGCATAACAAATCGTAAAGGTGAAACGGGCGATCTATTGGTGAAGATTCAAGTTGAAACACCAACCAATCTGACCGATGCACAGCGTGAGTTGTTAGAACAATTCAGAGCAACGCTTTAGTCTTTTAAAGTAAAATGAACTAAGCCCGCCTTAAAGCCAACGCATTACAATGTAACGTATTAGAATTCAGCCACTTTATGTGGCTGAATTTTTATGCATCAAATAAGTGATTATTTCAATTCTTGAGCATCGTTGCCGATGAACTATTCTTATTCTTACCCGTAAACAAATCATTGTCTAAGGGAGGTGAGTATGAGCATGGTTTTAAAAGCATTGGTCTTAGGACTACTATTTGGCTTACTAGCGAAAGAGACATTGGCAGCCTCTTGTCCTACGATACTCAATTCAACTCAAAGAGCCTTAAACTCGACGAATGATGTCAATCTGTGTGAGCAGTTTCAGGGCAAAGTACTATTGGTGGTTAATACCGCGAGTCAATGTGGCTTTACCGGACAGTTTGAGCAATTAGAACAGCTACATAATCAATTTAAGGACCAGGGCTTTAGTGTTGTTGGTTTCCCATCGAACGACTTCAACCAAGATCGTGGCAGCGAAGAGAATACCGCGAAAGTCTGCTTTCTCGATTTTGGCGTCACATTTCCAATGATGGCGCGCAGTTCAGTGAAAGGACAGCAAGCCAACCCGGTGTTTTCCGAAATAGCTAAGCAGAGCGGGGTTTCCCCAAAGTGGAATTTCTACAAATATCTTATCGACAAAAATGGTGCGGTGGTTGGTGTATTCTCTTCAGGTATTTCTCCTACTGACACTAAAATCACCCAAATGATAGAAAAACAGTTGTAGACGGTTCGATATAGAAGAGACCCAAGAGCCTGAGATGATTATCCAAGCTTTGGGCCTATCGTGAGCGGTATCAACCAATAAAGAAGATGTAGCTTTGAATGATAATTAGGTTGGTTAAGTCGATAAAGAAAGCGCCTACAATAGGTACGACCATGAAAGCCATTGGTGATGGCCCAAAACGGCTTACTGTTGAGCCCATATTCATCACGGCAGTCGGTGTAGCTCCCATCCCAAAACCGCAATGTCCACTGGCGATAACTGCAGCATCATAGTTCTTTCCCATCACTCGAAACGTCACGAAATACGCAAATAATGCCATTACGATAGTTTGAACCGTGAGAATTATCAGGAACGGTACCGCGAGATTGTATATCTCCCAAAGCTGTAAACTCATCAGGGCCATCGACAAGAAGAAGTTGAGAGAAGTCGTTCCTAATATATGAACCGTTTCCATATTGATACGTTTAATCCCTGTTGCCTCAAATAGATTGGTGATGATGACCCCAATAAAGAGTGCGTAGACAAAGTCAGGGATCATAAGCCAGCGAATGCCAAGCGACTTAATCATTGGTCCGAGGGTTTTAGCACCTACGACGCAAATCATAAGCAGACCAATCACTTCAACGATACTTTTAGAGGTGACTTTGTCTTGCTGAGCCTCGTCGTATGTCATAAGTTCTGGGTGTGAGGCGTGAATATCATGCTTTACGCCAAACTCTGAACTTAGCTTGTTCTTGGTTGCTAGTCGGTTCCCAACTGGACCACCGATAATGCCACCAATGATAAGACCAAATGTGGCGGAAGCCATAGCAAGCTCAAGTGTATTCTGAATGCCATATTGCTCGGTAAATGTGCCCGCCCATGCTGCGCCAGTGCCATGCCCACCAGAAAGCGTGATTGAACCAGCGATTAATCCCATAAGTGGATTCAAGCCAAGCGCTGATGCTAGCGCTACACCTACACCATTTTGAATAATGATGTAGACCGTTGCGACAAACAGAAACAAAAAGACTTTAAAACCACCTTTAGCAAGCTGTTTGTAACTAGCTGTCAAACCCACTGTGCTGAAAAACAGCATCATAAAGGTATCTTTTAACGGCAGTGAAAATTCAATCGCAATACCATTTAAGTGCGGAATCGTGATTAAGACAGCAGCAATAAGACCGCCTATGATTGGCTCTGGGATATTGTATTTGTCGAGAAAGGCGACTCTTTTTTTAAGAAAGTTACCGACGAACAGGACAACAATCGCGATCAAAAACGACTGTAATGGATCAATGGTAATAGTGTTGTGCATAGTTAACTTCGATTGTCTATACCATCCTTGAGGCTGAGAGTGTAACGACTGCTTTCGTCCTGTAGCGTCGTCTTATAATGTGATTGGGCAAACTATGACGCTAAAAAAGTCGAATCTAATTGTATTCGACTTGGCAACCTTACGAGTAAGCAACGTCTCAAAAGGCAGGTGTTTACTACCAATACTATTGTTGGAAGGGAAGCATAACAGGCGTGATTAGTGCCGAAATAATGAGCTAGTTACCAATCGATAAACAATATATTTAGATAGAAAATTTAATGGCTTATATGCGAAATAATATGGGATTTATAAAAGTTTTATCGGCTGATGCTGAGGCGTGTTACGCCTCAGGCCAGAGAATTGAAGTTAGATTTTTGAAGAGTGTGAGCTATTACTGGCAATGAAATCATGGCTAGTAAGCTGTTGAAATGGTCGCAGTCCGAATAGTGGCATGATGGCATAGATATGATCGAAAAGATCAGATTGAATGCCTTCATAGAGTCCCCAATCGGTGGTGTTGGTGAAACCGTAGATCTGTAGCGGTATCCCTTCTGGTGTTGGTTGAAGTTGTCTGACCATAATCAACATATACTGATGAATGTCTTTGTTCGCGTGCAAGTAGGCATTCAAATAAGCTCTAAACAGTCCGATGTTGGTGAACTTGCGTTGATTCGCTTCTAGGTCATCTTGCTCCAAGCTCTGATTGTAGTCGTCCATCTCTTTAGACTTCTCAAAAATATACTGTCTCAATAAACGAAGTTTGGTGAGTTCTTCAACTTCTTCTTTGGAAACAAACCGAATCGATGTTACATCTAAATTGACTGAACGAGTAATTCTACGCCCTCCAGAGTCAGACATTCCTTGCCAGTTAATGAAAGCATTTTGCACTAATGCATAGGCAGGTAGCATGCTGACAGTATTATCGAAGTTGCGAACCTTAATGGTAGTGAGCGAGATCTCTTCTACAGTACCGTTCGCGCCATAAGAGTCCATTTGTATCCAGTCATTGAGGCTCACCATTCTGTTAGCTGAAAGCTGAATACCGGCTACAAACCCTAATATAGTGTCTTTGAAGACCAGCATGACAAAACCAGTCGCCACCCCAAGCCCTGAGAACAAGATTACGGGCGCTTCATTGGCCAATATTGAAATAGTAACAATGACGCCAATAAAGAAGGTAAACAGCTTAATCAGTTGGACAAAACTCTTTATAGGCATGCGACGCGTGATGCCTTTGTAAGTTGCAAGATCGTTCACCGCATCTAAGAAGCAATACACCATCCAGAGAATCACAAGCAAAATCAAAATGGCTAAGATTCGATCAATTACTGTCGATAGAATGTCATAGTGGCTGATGGCAATGGGTATGAATATGTTTAGTACTAACAGTGGTGTAAGAATAGAGAGTTTTTCGAATACACGATTATTAGTGACGCATTCCGCCAGAGGTTTATTGGTTTTGAGCAGAATATGATTAAAGAAACGCACAAACACATGATGGGCAACCATAAAACATATCAGCGCAATGGCTAAGCTTATAACGATTAACACGAGTGTCATCGTTCCGCCATCGAGCTCGCCTGTCGACATATAGATGTTTAATTTATCTGCAACAAAGTCGCGAAAGTGGTGTTCAATCAAACTAAAGTCCTTGGTTTTTAATATTGTTAGACCGTTTTTGGAGCAATTCTATGTAAAAAGCGTAGACGAAGAAACAAGTGTACGCTTTTGTTTCCAATACAGTTTAAAGAAACTTATGAATATCTGATAAGAAATTTATTACCTTTCTCTTGTTTGCTGACAAGATGGCGCTCATATTGAAAATACAATGAATTAAATCAGAACAATAATGTGCAGGAGTTCCAATGAAAGGTGTTATCTCTATTCAATCGCATGTGGTTTACGGTCACGCAGGTAACAGCTCTGCGGTTTTCCCACTTCAGAGAATGGGTTTTGAAGTGTGGCCAATTCACACCGTGCAGTTTTCAAACCACACTCAGTATCAACAAGGTTGGACAGGGAAAGCATTTTCGGCAGAAGACATTTCAGAGCTTATCGCTGGTATCGACAATATTGGTCAGCTAAAGGACTGCAATGCGGTGTTGTCTGGTTACCAAGGTAGTGCAGAGCAGTGTCTTGCAGTTAAGGATGCCGTCACTAAAGTGAAGCAGCGAAACCCGGATGCGATTTATGTCTGTGACCCAGTGATGGGTGACCCGGAGAAAGGTTGTATTGTCCCTCAAGGAACCACCGAGTATTTAGTTAATGACGTTATGCCAATGGCAGACGTTATCGTTCCTAATCAGTTTGAACTCAGCCAGTTCACCCAGATGGATATTGAATCATTAGAAGATGCCGTAGCGGCGTGCCAGAAAGCACTGACATTGGGACCTAAGATGGTACTGGTGAAACACCTACATAGTATTTCTAACGATAAATTTACCATGATGTTGGCAACGCAAGAAGGCTGCTTTATTGCTCAACGTCCACATCTGATATTTACAAAACAACCGGTTGGTGTTGGTGATTTGATCTCGGCGTTATTCACAGCTGGATTATTAAAGGGCTGGACGGCCGAGCAAGCTTTTGCTCACGCGAATAATGCCAGCTATGCCATTTTAAAAGAGACGCAAAACCGTCAAGAATGGGAACTACAAACTATTGCAGCTCAGGAAGAGATCGTGGCGCCTGAAGAGCAGTTTACGATTGTTCAGGTTAAATAACGACTGACGTGATATTTATACAATGAAAAAACGGGAAACCTTTAGGTTTCCCGTTTTGCTTACCGAATTACATTACGCATTCTTTGGCGGAGTGAATGCCATTAATCCCGGTACTTTGCCAGTGTACTTCTCGATACGGACTAATGAAGAGTTCGCTGCACATCCGTTAGCAAGACGTGAAGTTGGAATATCGCTAGTCAGCACGTTCGCACCACCATTTCGGCACATGCCAGTTTCAGGATCAAGGTCAGGCCAGCCACCCTCATGGATACAAACAGAACCTTGTTTGATGCCATCGGTAACCAGCGCTCCAACTAATACTTGGCCACGGTCATTGTATGCACGAACCAAATCGCCGGACTTGATTCCATACTTCTTCGCATCTTCAGTGTTAATTGAAATCGGCTCGCGGTTAGCGATTGCATATTCTTCACGAAGCTTAGCGTAGTTAAATTGACTGTGTAGGCGGTGAGCAGCGTGCGCTGTCATTAGCTGTAGCTCGCCATCTTTAGCTGAGCCGAAGAACTCGGTCGGCTCCATCCAAGTAGGGTGTGCTGGGCAATCTTCGTAGCCATAGCCTTCAATGGTTTTCGAATAGATCTCAATTTTGCCACTTGGTGTGCCAAGCGGGTTCATCACCGGATCTTTTCTAAAGTCAGCGTGGCGAACAAATCCAGCCGCTTTCTTATTGAACTTCATTTCGATCAGTTCATTAGTATCCCAGAACTTACCAAAGTTAGGCATACGAACGCGTGCAGCACGACCGCCTTTTTGAGCCGCTTCATAGAAACCTTTTAGCCAATCCATTTCAGATTTGCTTTCGGTGTAGACATCGCGACCACCTGCTTTGATAAGCTCAGACATATCAGCAAACACGTCGAAGTCATTACGTGCTTCACCTTGAGGCTCAACGACTTTTTTCATCGGTACGAGATGCTGGTTACTGTAGTCACCCGTCATCGTCATATCATTACGTTCGAATGAGGTGGTGATAGGCAGTACGATGTCAGCGTGTTTAGCTGCTGCGGTCCAGTAGATCTCTGAGATAACAATGAGCTCAGGTTTTTGCCACGCTTTGATCAAACGGTTGGTATCTTGGTGGTGGGTAAAGTTTGCACCGCCAGCCCACCAGATCATCTTAATGTCCGGGAAGGTTTTTTCATGACCGTTGTGTTGGTACGCTTTTCCAGGGTTTTCTAGGGCTTCAACAATTCGAGCAACTGGGAATGAATTGACTGCGCCTGAAATGGCCCAGTCATTACCCGCAGACGAACCACCGCCAATAGAAGCAGAAATTGCAGGCAGAACGCCAGCGTCACGTGTTGGGTTACCACCGTTTGAGTAATGGTAAGAGAAACCAAAGCCACCGCCAGGGAGACCAATTTGACCTAACATTGCCGCCAATGTAGCAATCATCCAGTGACGCTGCTCGCCAAATTGTTGACGCTGAATACCCCAACCAGCCATAAGCATGGTGCGATTGTCGCTGAAGATGTCAGCAAGCAACTCAATTTGTTTAGCTGGAACACCTGTGATATCCGCTGCCCACTCTGAAGTTTTCTCTACACCGTCTTCTTTGCCTAACAAGTAAGCTTCGAATTGGTCATAACCAGTGGTGTACTTATCTAGGAAGGCTTTATCGTGCTTACCTTTCTTAACCAAGGTGTGTGCGATACCCATGAGCATAGCAACGTCTGTCATTGGGCGAGGCGCGATCCATTGGACTTTGTCTTCGAAGAAATCAATGGTTTCAGAGCGCATTGGGTCGATAGCGATAATGGTTTTGCCAGACTTCTTAAGCTGGTGGAAGAACTCCAAACCAGAGCAGTCCGTTGAACTCCAAGCGATCTTAAGGGTGTTTAGTGGGTTCATACCCCAAAGCACAACGACGTCACTGTTTTCTAGCACCATTGGGTGTGTAGTTTGCTGCTCATACACCTCAATCGAGCCCATAACGTGAGGCATGATAACTTGCGCGGCACCAGTAGAGTAATCACCTAGGTGACCTGAGTAGCCACCTGCCAAACTCATATAACGTTGTAGTAGAGTTTGCGCTTTGTGAAGCACACCAGATGAACGCCAACCGTACGAACCAGCAAATACCGATTCTGCGCCATTAGCTTTACGGATTCGCATATGCTGCTCGTGAATCAGCTTGTAGGCATCGTCCCATGACACGCGAACATACTCGTCTTTGCCACGTTCGCCTGCTGGTGCTTCAGGGTTTTCGAGATACCCCTTGCGCACCATTGGATATTTGATACGAGCTTTAGTGTATACCTGATCTGGACCTGTAGTTTGCAAGCTATTTGGTACCGTTTGAGCAAGCGCATTCTTAGTGGAAATCAGCTTTCCATCAACCACTTCACAAAGCATCGGTCCCATGCGGCCTGCGGTTAGAACACCTGAGCCTCGTTTTGATGCTGCTGAAACGGATAGGGGAGTCAAGGAAGTAAAAGCGAGCGCACCTGCTGCCATACTTGAACCTTTGAGGAATCCACGACGTGTAATATCTGTCATAACGCTTTCCTTATTTTTAGTGACCAGCCACGTCTTTTGCGTGGTTTTGGAAGAACTTAGTGAGAATTTCTAAATCAAGAGCTGAGATATCGGTGCGATCACCCATACCTTTTGCAACTGGTCCCCATGCATTGACCGTAAAGTGGTTCGCTGGGATTTTTGCGTGGCAAGTCGAGCAGTAAACATTGTCTAGCTCTTCGGCATAGCCCCACAATGCATCCGGACTGCCTAATACTGGTTCAGTAATGTCGGTGGTGAGGGTGGCAGTGCGCCATTCATTTCCATACTCGTCTGCTTCGAACTCGCCAACGTTCAGTGCTTGTTGACCCGCGTCTGAAAGTGTTGCGATGATGTTTCGCTGCCCTTTGCCCATATATAGGACTTGTTCTGCCCCTTTCATTTGGTAGCCTGACAGCACCACTGTGCGAGTAGTGTCAGTGTGTTTAACCACGGACATTTCTACAGCAGGATTGATGGTGCCGAGTTCTTGCAGAGCTATAGGCCCTACGGAGTAAACCGTCGTTGCATCTGCTGGTGTGTTATCCGTTTGCGCAACGACACGGTTATAAGCTTCGGTATCAAGCTCCGGTTCAGGCGCGAAGTGAGCGACGCCCTTGTGGCAGTCAATACATGTTTGATTGTTAGCAATACCGTACTCGTGCATTTTTGCGGCATCTTCAGATTGCTCGTAGGTATCCATTGCATCAAATGAGTGACATGAGCGACAGGTGGCGGAGTCATTCGCACGCAATTGCGCCCAAACAGTTTCTGCCATCTCCATACGATGTGCTTCATATTTGTCTTCATCATCAATTTTGCCGGTTACAAACTCGTGATAGATATCTTTTGAAGCACGGATTTTAGTGATGACGTAATCGAGTGGGTCACTTGGTATATGGCAGTCTGAACATTCTGCGCGAATACCTTTTGCGTTCGTAAAGTGGATGGAGCCTTGATATTCCTCATAAGGGATCTGCATCGTATGGCAGGAAAGACAAAATTCGGTGCTGGATGTTTTGTGCATAATTGCAGCAGTGCCGCCAAAACTCAGCCAACCAATTAATATTCCCACACAGGTAATGAGCAAAATATATCGTTTTTTTAAATTCATAAGTATTTATTAATAAATGTGTCATTTCGTGATTATTTATAACGCTACTCCTTTAGTAGTATGTTTGGTTTTGATTTGAATCATAGATAAGCGCACTAATTTTGTGGGTTTTTATAACTGTGCTAAAGCTCACTTTTCTATGTCGGAATTAGAGTACAAAAAAAGGACACCATATGGTGTCCTTGAGAATATGTACCTAGTTTCTAATACAAATATCTATTTAGTGATCAAGATACAGATAATTCTGCCAGCTTTTCATTCGTATCAAAACCTTACGCATAATAGAAACATGAGTGAAACTATCTGAATAAATAGCAATTTCTGCATTAGAACCTGTCGGCAGGACATATTGACTCATGTCATCTTCGATCACCAATTTCACCATAGCACGTCCCATGGTGTTGAAACTCTGAGTAGTTCTAAGTGTGCCGCTAGCGCTAATTTGTCCTTCGGGAATTGTAGGAAGGACTTCGACGACTTTACCTTTGAACACCTTGCCCGGTAGTGCTCTAAATAAGAACTCAGCTTCGAAGCCAGGCTGAAGTCGCTGCAAAGAGTTTTGACGAAATGCACCAATGTAGAAATTTTCTTCGGTATGGACAAATGTCATCAAAGGAGCGAGTGGAAGCGGAACAGCCATCATGCCAGGGCGAAGAGCCAACTGTGTTACAAAGCCATCTGTTGGGGCACGAACCACAGTTTCTTGAAGGTTGAATTCAGCTTGTATCAATTGGGCTTTAAGCTGAGCAACGGTAGTGTTTTCACCGTAAATTTGCGACTCAAACGCTAAACGTGCACTTTCTTCCTTCGCCTGAGCGGCTTCCAAAGCGGCTTGATTTGCTTTGAAGGTTTGCAAGCGAGTATCGACTTGTTGTGCCGTAAAAGCGCCTTTTTTAAAGCCTTTTTGGTAACGAGCATATTCTCGTTCAGCTTTATCGCGCTCGGCTAGAGCTTTGATTGTGTCAGATTGGGCCGCTTTGTACGCGCTTTCTAGTTGAAGTACATCTTGCTCCGCGTCTGCAAGCGCGGCTTTTGCACGAATCACTTCCGCTTCAAATGGAATTGGATCAATACGGAACAACACATCGCCTTTCTCAAGCTGTTGGTTCGCTTCGACATCGACTTCAATGACTTTACCACGCACGCTAGAAACAATGGGAGTAGTACTGTAAAACTGTCCACCGATTTGACTAAATGGATGGTTATAGTTCATCAAAAGAATAAGAGTACCGATTAGTACCACGCCACCGAGCACTGCAGTAGGCACTGTCCATTTGTTCAAAGGAATCTTAAAGATCTTAAAAATGGCAATACATAGCGCTGCATAAGTGAGTATAAGTAATAAATCCATGGATTACTTCTCCTCTGCTTGTTGTTGAACGGCAGCGTTAGATTGCTTGCCTTTAAGATAAGTGACTTCTTGCTCAAGTTCGGAAACTTGATCGATAAGACGTTCGAGTCGGTGATGAAGATCGTGTTGCTCTTCTTCCAATTTATGAAAACCCCAACCGCGTTCACTACGCCATAAGGTTGCCCAAATCCAAAGAAATGGCCATATTGCGTGAAGCGTAAATAAGCTTACCCAACCAGCGACATGTATGGCATCCTGATGAGGATGGTCACGCTCTTTTGCTATTTCATAAGGAATGTCGTGAATGACGATAATTCCATAAAAAATAACCAGAGCAACGAAGACAAGAAGGCCTAGAGCAAAATAATCAAGAAACATAATGCATCCTTGCTAACAAGTAATGAAGAGAACAATGTGTTCATTCGGTAAGTTAAGTATCTGTTATATTTATGTATTAAACAACACTGTGCGGTAATTAAAAGGATAGAAAGTGGGATTTATTGGAGAAGCAGCTGCGGTAGGCGCTGCGATGGTTTGGGCGATTGCAACGTGGATTTACAGCCAGTTTTCACATCACTTTACTGCGTTACAACTTAATATCATTAAAGGATCAATCGCGTCATTGATGATGTTGATTGTTCTGCCATTTACTCCAATGCCTGAGGTCGCGATCGAACCTAAATATCTATGGGTTTTAGGTATCTCAGGTGTTATTGGTATAGCCATTGGAGACAGTGCCTACTTTGCAGCTTTAAAAAGAATCGGTGCTAATAAAACTCTGTTGCTGGAATCTTTGGCACCGCCTTTGTCAGGAGTTCTCGCACTTATATTTCTGGGCGCAGCACTGCAACTGCAAAGCTGGTTAGGCGTTATCATTACTACTATCGCGGTGACAGCAGTTGTGTTCCAACCTAACGAAAGTGACGGTTCGGCTCTTAATCTTCAGGGTGTTGGGTATGGACTCGTCGCCAGTGTCTGTCAGGCTTCTGGGGTGGTGATCTCCCACTTTGCTCTGGTGCAAGGGGATCTCCCTCCGTTGCTAGGTGCACTCATTCGATTAGTCATTGGTGTCATGGCGGTTGCCGCCATCATTCCCTTTGTCGAGAAAAAGCCATTTTCGACGATTCTTATTCAAAGCCGAGATATGTCGAAAAAGAATTGGACCTGGTTGCTTGCCGCGATATTTGTAGGAACATTCTTAGCATTGTGGTTACAGCAGGTAGCCTTAAAGCACGCCAACCCTGCTATTGCCCAAACACTGATTGCGACCAGCCCGTTGTTTATCCTAATCATTTACGCGATTCGTGGGGAACGCGTGACTAAACGAAGTGTACTAGGGACATTATGTGCATTGGGAGGAATCTCCCTGTTTTTCTTGTAATCAAATGCAGGGATAAACAGAAAATAATATCGAAATGCCTACTAACTAAGCAGGCATTTTAGTGTCATAGGCGAGTCGGTAACCCCTAAACGTTGCGCCGCAGTTTGACCAGATTTGTCTTGGTAACAAAGGTTGTGCCACGCTCTGAAGATATCCAATAGCGGATGAATTCCGGCAGGTCTTAGCTTTCTTCTTGGTTCGTTGATAAAGCTTTCGAACAGCAATTGGAATCGGTCTTGGTAAAAATCGATCTGTTTGGTCGAAGCTGATTTCAACCAATAAGGAACATTTGGATTACTCCCGGCTAAATAACATATTCCTTTACTCGCACCGGAAGGTTGTTGAGTCACTGCCCAGCGGTCGCGCCACCACCCCATCAGAACAACGTCGATCATCTCTGATGGTTCAGAATCAGCCCAATTTTCATCTTGCTCAACATACATAAGATCGACAGTGCCGGCTTGAATACGAGGCAAGCAAATCGTAAGAGCGGCAGAGCGCAATACCGGATCTTGCGGCATATAAATCGAAACTCGCTTGCTATCGGTTAACGACTGTAAAATATGTAAGTAATGCGCATAAGAGGTATAAGGTGCGCGTATCAGCGCTCCGACGGCCGGATAATTGAACGCAGCGAAATTACCGAGAGGATCTTCGACATTGCTTCGCGCCAGAATGTTCTGATACTTAACATCGATACGACTTTTTAAGTCATCGGTAGGTATATTTACTTCGCTATTGTTTTCTGCACTGTAGTCGGAAGGAACAATTTGGCAGTCAACTTGAAAAGCGTTGTGATCGGTAAAGCTTGTTGGCGTGGCATCAACAGAGTAATTGGTATGCTGACACAATACGTAACCCGAGTTAGCGTCACAGGTTGCGAACCAGAACACGCCATTGTTACTAAGTGGCTGAAGCGTCCGATAGTTGGATGTTAGTTGGTATTCATCAGCGTGATTAATCCATCTCGCATCAATATCAGCAAGCTTGCGTCGGCATCGACTGGCGATTTGATCAATATGATCATAGAAAGTCTTAGGGTTGATTTCGAGCTTTCGACAGATTTCTCTTACCGAGTAGCCAGTGAACAATAAACCTAAGAGTGTCTCTTGAAAGGAGAGCTTTTTGTTGGTTCCAGACCAACGATCGACAAAAGTGCCCTGACAGGATTTACAGCGGTAACGTTGACGATCACCGCTAAAGCCAAAAGCGTGGTAACGATCTTTATGGGTATGAACGGACAGGCCATAATTTTCACATTGAGCGTCCTTACAAGAGGGAAGGCCGTCATGGTGATGTTGGCTTAAGCGATCGAGTTCGTTAAGAACTTCTTGGTTATTAAGTAGGGGGGGAAACGCGCCACACTCTCGGCATACCATCGCTGGCCGTTTAGGATTACTGTGCTGCAGGATATAGAGGTTTGCATCACTTCGTCCAAAATTGTCACACGCCAATGTTTTACAAAAATTGAGCTGTAATCCATTTGCGGCTAACGGCAGTCTGCCTTCTGACACGTTCACCCCCTATGGTTCGGTCGATTCCTTGGCAAAGAAAAGCCAGCTCATTCAGGCATTGAGCTGGCTTTGTTCTTTAAATGTTGATTGCAGTCTCTAGCGCTACAACCATCATGTCATTAAATGATTTTTGACGGTCTTCTGAGCTTAGTTTCTCACCACGGATAATATGGTCAGATACCGTTAGTACAGTCAGAGCTTTAGCTCCTAGGTCAGCAGCTACACCGTAAATACCCGCTGCTTCCATATCTACACCAAGAATACCCAGATGCTTCATTTTATCGAAAATGTCTGCTTCTGGAGTGTAGAAAAGATCCGCAGAAAAAATGTTACCCACTTTTACTGGTACTTCTTGTAAGCGCGCTTGTTTTACCGCTTCTTCAAGTAGGCCGTAGTCTGCGATGGCAGCAAAGTCATGATCGTTAAAACGGATACGGTTCACTTTTGAATCCGTTGATGCACCCATGCCGATGACAACGTCCATAAGGTTAACGTCGTCACGTACAGCACCACAGCTACCAACGCGGATAACATTTTTCACGCCGTAATCTTTGATTAGCTCATGAACGTAGATGCAGCATGACGGGATACCCATACCGTGGCCCATGACAGACACTTTTTTGCCTTTGTAAGTACCTGTGAAGCCAAACATGTTGCGAACGTCACACACTTTTACAACGTCTTCAAGGAAAGTTTCCGCGATATATTGCGCGCGAAGTGGGTCACCTGGCATTAGTACAGTTTCCGCGAAATCACCTGGATTAGCATTAATGTGTGGGGTAGCCATTGTATCACTCCTAAAGTTTTAACTAACTCTGTTGAACGTGTTGTTCGTCGTTGATGGGGATTTTATAACGATATATCGGTGCTCTATGAGATTTTAATCACATTTTTGTCGGTAATTATATAAAAGGCAGTTAATGATAACTAAATCTGTTGAAAGTGGTTAGGCAATCGATTTTTTCTGAAAAAATTACTCGATGAGAAAATTTTTCGTGGAGAAGTGAACCAAATTGCTGTGCGATGCATACAATTGTACAAGATAGAATTTTGTATCACTTACTTAATCACAAATGAAAAGCCAGTCAGTTTAGCGAAGCGAGGGATTCAACATGGAAGACACAATCGTAGTGGGTATTAGCTCTTGTTTATTAGGAGAGAAAGTTCGTTTTGACTCCGGTCATAAGCAAAGCAGTTACGTTAACAAAGAATTAGCAGACTACTTTGACTTTGTTTCTGTATGTCCTGAGGTAGGCATGGGCCTGCCAGTGCCGCGACCAACCATTCGATTGATGACGAATGAAGAGCGCATCGCTTTGGTAGATACGAAAGATAGCACGCGAGACCACACCGAAGGCATGATGCGCTTTTCTCGGGAGAAAGTATCCGAAATAAAAGATACGGAGATGTGCGGCTATATAGTTTGCGCTAAATCCCCAAGTTGCGGGATGGAGCGCGTGAAAGTCTACAGCAAAGGTCACGCATCCACTGATGGAGTCGGCTTATATACTAAGCACCTGATGGAACAAATGCCATGGCTACCAGTGGAAGAAGACGGACGATTGAACGATCCTGTGTTAAAAGAGAATTTCATATCTCGCGTTTACAGCTTGAAAGACTTCTATCGCTCAATGGAGGGCAACCCGACTCCTGGAAAAATCGTTGCATTTCACTCTCGATACAAGCTTACGTTGATGGCTCACGAACCTAGCGCTTATAAATCTCTTGGACGACTTGTTGCCAAGCAAAGCGAGTATACACCAAGTGAATTTTACACAGCTTACCGCAACGGCTTGATGGAGGCTCTCAGAAATAGAGCCAGTAGAAAGAATGTCACCAATGTATTGATGCATATTCAAGGCTATTTTAAACGTTCCCTCAACAAAGATGAAAAAGCGGAACTTGCGAAGGTCATTGATGACTATCGTGTTGGACTATTACCCATCTTAGCGCCACTAACGTTGTTGAAGCACTACTTGAATGCTTACCCAGATGATTACTTGGCAAGTCAAATCTTCCTTCAACCACATCCAGAAGAGATGCGTTTACGATATGGGCTGTAATGAAAAACGATATGCCATCAGAGAAATAGCAGATTTGACTGGTATTAAACCTGTGACATTACGAGCATGGCAGCGTCGTTACAATTTGGTTCAGCCGCTTCGCACTGAAAAGGGCCATAGGGTATATACCGTGGATGACCTCGAAAAGATTAAAACCATCCAGAGTTGGTTAAATAAGGGCGTTTCTATCGGTAAGGTAAAGTCTTTATTGGAATCTGAAGTAGTTTCGAGTGCAGTGGAAGATGCTAATCAATTGGAAGAAGTGTCAGAGACATTGGATAGTTTAGCTGGGCTAGACGGGGGAAAAACCGATCGCTTGATCGCGATGGTACTCAAGGAGTATCCATTGACAATTGTAGAATCGAAATTCGTTATTCCCATTTTGGGTGCTATCCACTTCTTAAAGCTTGGCCCCCGCTCTTTGCAGCTTGCTTTGTTCAAAACGATGTTTATTAAGCATCTGAGCTTAATGGTTAACTCAGAGAGTAAACGTGGTCACCGATTAAATAAGTTAATGGTGAGTTTGGATGAAACAGGAAACATATTTGCGTGGCTTTACTACGCTCAGTTGGTAGAACAGGGTGAGAGTGTTGTTTTTTTAGATGGGGTGGAGGAGATGAGTACACTGTTCACGGATGTGGTGCAGTACCAAGCAGTCTATGTCTTTGCACAAAAGTCATTACCTGATAAGCAGCTCGATACCATTGTAGATGCACTACAAAGAGATGGTCACAATATTCAAGTTTCCCCAGTTATTGCCCATTTAATAGACGTGCGCAAAGGAGCCGAATCATGAGGTTAGTTCTATTCAATCGAGACCTACGCGTTACAGACAATACGGCGTTAATAGAAGCAATAGATGGTGAAACCCCTGTTATTGCAGCGTTTGTTGCTACCCCAGAACAGTGGAAAAGTCATTCGCTCTCACCCATTCAAGCTGATTTAATTTGGCGACGCCTGACTGTTTTGCAAAGTGAGCTAAAACAAATCAATGTGCCTCTCATCTACCAAGAAGCTCAAGATTATGCTGCTGCCAATACTTGGTTGGCCGAAATTTGTCATAAATTTGATGTGCAAGAGGTATTTTTGAACCGTGATTACGAGATTAATGAAGCTAACCGAATCCAGGAACTGTCAGAGATAGCCGGGACAGATTGGCGTGTAAGGGCGTTTGATGACAAGTGTATTTTAAAACCCGGTTCGGTACTCAATCAAAAAGGGGATTACTTTAAGGTTTTTACTCCCTTTAAAAAAGCGTGGTTAAAAATCGTTGGTGAATTTATCGTGCGTAAGCCACAGGTATCCGCACTAGTTACGGCGCCTGCCAACCTCTTGTTCGACTCCAGTTCCTCATTTTCGTATCCTACTAGAGATAGCTCAGAATGGTCTGTAGACAGCCATGAGATCATCCAGCAGCTGAGAGACTTCTCTGCTGACAAAGCGAACCTCTACCAAGCCGAGCGGGACTTTCCTGCATTGGACAGCACAAGTATGTTAAGTCCATATCTCGCCATTGGGGCAATATCGGCTCGCCAATGTGTTGCTAGGCTTAAGTATGATGCAGCCAACACTTCGTTATCAACTGGTGCCGAGACATGGTTGAGTGAACTGATCTGGCGAGAATTTTACCAACACCTTATCTATTTCGAACCCAAGCTTTGTAAACATCACGGATACTTATCATGGGAGAAAAACCTGAAGTGGACAGGAAAGCTTGATCATTTTAAGCAATGGTGCGAGGGAAAAACAGGTTATCCAATCGTTGATGCCGCTATGCGTCAGCTTAATACCAAAGGGTGGATGCACAATCGATTGAGAATGGTAGTAGCCAGTTTCTTAACTAAAGATTTGCATTTAGATTGGAGGTTGGGGGAGCAGTACTTTATGACACAACTCATTGACGGTGACTTTGCTGCCAACAATGGTGGATGGCAATGGTGCGCATCTACAGGTTGTGATGGGCAACCCTATTTTCGTATTTTTAACCCAATAAGTCAGGGGGAAAAATTCGATGCTAATGGCGAGTTCATAAGAACGTGGATTCCTGAGCTTAACTCGGTCCCTAACAAATTTATTCACAAGCCTTGGCTTTGGAATGAGTTCGAGAATGTCGATTATCCGCAGTCGATAGTTGATCATAAGATACAAAGAGATATAACCTTAGCTTTGTATAAAGATGCAAAGGACCAACATTGATGTTACGTAAAACCCTTTTAGCCGCCTGTTTGGGCTTTTCACACTGGTTGAGTGCCGCCACCTACAACCTTCCGACTGACGGGAGTAATATGGTGGGAACGTTGCAGTATCACAGTGTGGTGGCTGGGGAAACCATGTCTGATATTGCTAAGCAGTATGATGTTGGCTTTCTGTCTCTAATGGCAGCAAACAAGGGTGTGGATCCTTTCTTACCCAAAGAAGGCTACGTTCTGACCATTCCCAGTCAGGCTATTTTGCCGCATGTCGATTATAAAGGCATCGTGATCAATTTGGCTGAGCTGAGGTTGTACTATTTTGAACCTGACAAAAATCTGGTTCACATCTTTCCTGTAGGTATTGGTCGAATTGGTCAAGATACACCGGAAATGACAACGAAAATCAGTCAATTGAGAGAGGCTCCAACTTGGACGCCGCCTACTTCAATTCGTAAAGAGTATTTAGCCAAAGGTGTCGAGCTACCTAAAGTCGTTCCCGCTGGTCCGGAGAACCCACTCGGAGACTATGCGATGAGACTCGCGTACGGGACAGGTTCTTACTTGATCCATGGTACTAACAAAGACTTCGGTATTGGTCTGAGGGTAAGCGCTGGTTGTATTCGAATGGACCCAAAAGACATTGATTGGTTGTTCCACCAAGCGAAAGTAGGTATGCAAGTAAGAATCATTGATGAGCCTATAAAGATCGCATTAGAGCCAGACAGAAGCGTGTTTATTGAAGCGCACGAACCTTTGACCCGCAGTGACGGAACTAAAAAGGAAATGGACATACCACAAGAGTTGACGTGGTGGCTTGACGAGTACGGTATTAATGACCGAATTGCTCGCGCGGCGGTGTTAGCACAAAATGGTGTGCCGATTGAAGTCGTACCGGCTATGAATGACTTAGAATAACAGGTCGATTTACAGATATAAAAAAACACCCGCATCAAGCGGGTGTTTTTCTTAGTATTCTTGTTGCTTACTTAGTGTAAGACTGAGCGATGTTGTCGATACGCTCGTTTGCACGCTCAGCTTCTTCTTGAGCAGCCATTGCGTTTTTGTTACCCATTTGAACTTCGTTCTTCAGTGCTTGCACGTCAGAGCTTAGTTGGCTTACTTGGTTGCTTAGGTCATCCATTTTTGCTGTTGTTGCTTCGTCTGGACCAGATGCACAACCAGCTAGTAGTAGAACTGATGACGCTGCTGCTGCAATTAAAACTTTCTTCATTATAAGCTCCTTCAGGATTTAGTATTTAAAACAGCCCTGCTACTTAATTCATCGCATTGAGGCTATTTTTGAGTTTAGTGCCTAATTTTAAGAACGCAAATTATTTAAAAGTCAGAAAAACCAAAAAATTACGCGATTTTGCGGTTAAACTTCCTCTTTCTTAATTATGAGAATAATTTGGCATAGGATAATGTGATCTCTGTCAAAATTATAACGCGAGAACACGATAAGTCACTGTATCGTCAGATTTTATCTAATGAAAGCAGAATTTGGGCCATATTAAGTGGGACATCTCCTACAATGAAGCAAGGGGACGCAAATTTCTGGGTTACTGACATTGCTGGTTACCATGACAATTATCAGGTATTATGCGCGCTCATTTTTATCTGCACGACCTTTTAGGAGTACACGCATTGCAATTTAAAGAACTTGGCCTTGATAACCGACTACTGAAGAACTTAAGTCATTATGACTTTAAGAAAGCGACTGATATTCAAAAGCAAGCTATTCCAGTAGCTATTGCTGGAAAGGATCTGTTGGCATCTTCGAAGACTGGTTCTGGCAAGACTTTGGCATTTGTATTGCCGATGCTCCATAAAGCGCTCAAGAGCAAAGCGTTCTCAGCAAGAGACCCTCGTGCTGTTATTCTTGCACCAACACGTGAATTGGCGAAGCAAGTTTATGGCGAACTAAAATCGATGCTTGGTGGCCTATCTTATGATGCCACACTGATCTTAGGTGGTGAGAACTTTAACGATCAAGTAAAAGCGCTGCGTCGTTACCCAAAATTTATCGTCGCGACACCAGGACGTTTAGCTGACCACCTTGAGCACCGCTCTCTATTCCTTGATGGCTTAGATACACTTATTCTTGATGAAGCTGACCGCATGCTAGATCTTGGTTTTGCACCAGAACTACGTCGCATTCATAACGCGGCTAAACACCGTCGTCGCCAAACGTTGATGTTCTCAGCAACACTTGACCATGCTGAAGTAAATGATATTGCAGCTGAGATGTTAGATGCGCCAAAACGAATTGCAATTGGTGTATCGAATGAAGAGCACAAAGACATTACCCAGAAATTCTATCTATGTGATCACCTTGATCATAAAGAAGCGATTCTAGAACGCATTCTTGAGCAAGCAGAATATAAGCAAGTCATCATCTTTACTGCGACACGTGTCGATACGGAACGTCTTACAAAATGGCTCAATGAGAAGAAGCTTAAAGCGGTCGCATTAAGTGGGAATCTTAATCAGACTCAACGCAACGCGATTATGAGTCAATTTGAGCGTCATGTATTTAAGATCCTAGTGACTACCGATGTGGCGTCGCGTGGCATCGATATTGCGAGCGTAACGCACGTAATTAACTTTGATATGCCAAAACATACGGAAGAATACGTACACCGAGTAGGTCGTACAGGTCGTGCTGGTAACAAGGGCGATGCGGTATCTCTCGTGGGTCCTAAAGACTGGGATAGCTTTAAACGTGTTGAAGCTTTCTTACAACAAGACCTGACTTTCTCTGAGCTAGAAGGGCTTAAAGGTAAGTTCAAAGGCTTTAGACCTAAGAAGCCAGCGTTTAACAAAAAAGCGACTGCTACTAAAGGTAAACCTCAACAGAAGAAAGCGACGACTAAGAAGCCGGCACAACGCGACAAAACGTTCTACAAAAATGTTGCGGTGGGTGATTCGGTCTTTATTCCTAAGAAAAAACCGAAGCCAGCCGAAGACGCTTAATCAATCATTTCTACTAAAGAGCCTTATCAAGGCTCTTTTTTTATACTATTCAAACTGAAAGCCTCAGTTATATGACAGTCATATAATCGAAATAATATTGTCGTCATATTTGGTTTTACAGTCAAATCTATCACTAACTTACTGATTTTTTAGTGATCTTATCCCAATTGCTCCTCTCAACGTTTTTGTCATTTGTCATACACCTTTCAACTAATTGAAACACAACTGTCATATTCGGGCACTAATCTTGTCAGCGTTCAAATGAAACTCGGCAATCAAGCCAATAAAGGAAATTGTGATGAAAAAGACAGTTATCGGTGCAATCGCTCTACTAGGCGCACTAGCAGTGACTCCAGCTTCAGCTAAAGAAACTATCTCTGCGGTAGGTTCTAGCAGCGTAACTCCACTGATGGAAGTTTTCTCTGAAACATATATGAAAGCAAACTCAAATGTTTTCATTGAAGTACAAGGACCAGGTTCTTCTGCGGGTGTACGTGCAGCTAAAGATGGCTCAGCAGACATGGGTATGTCTTCTCGTGCACTAAAAGAAGATGAAAAACAAGCAACGTTAGTAGAAGAAGTTGTTGCTCGCGACGGTATCGCAGTTGTTGTTAACCCAGCGAATGACCTAAAAGGTCTAACGTCTGAGCAAGTAACTGCAATCTACAAAGGCGAAATCAGCAACTGGAAAGAAGTTGGTGGTGCAGACAAGCCTATCGTAGCTATCACTCGTGATACAGCTTCTGGTACACGTGGCGCATTTGAAGACATCATGAGCCTGAAGCAAAAAATCAACGGCATGAAAGTAACGGCTATCTCTCAGCGTGCTCAAGTTGCTAACGGTAACGGTGCACTAAAGACTATGGTAGCAAGCAACCCATACGCAATCGGCTACATCTCTCTAGGTACGGTTGATACTTCTGTACACGCTCTAGAAATCGATGGTACGCCAGCGACTGTAGACAATGTTAAGAACGACTCATACAAAGTAGCTCGTCCTTTCCTAGTGCTTTACCAACAAGGTAAGCCATCTGCTGAAGCTCAGAAGTTCCTTGACTGGATGCTAACTGACGAAGCTCAAGCAATCGTAGAGAAGAAAGGTTACATCTCAGTAAACTAATCTCTACCAGTAAATATTGAATACCTTGCTCAGCCCACCGTTTAGGGCTGAGCCTTTTATATGTCTAACTCGAACTTTCGACGAGTAGAAATTAATTATGACCATCGCAACAAATAGTGAGAAGCTTATGAGTAATGAAGCGACTCAGTCCGTAACTCGTGGCAGCGGCCTTAAGGCTCAAAAACGAGTGGATTGGAAAGAACGAATTTTCCATGGACTTTTCCTTACCAGTGCAATCATCGGTATCGTATCGCTAGCGGTTATTGCTTACTTTATCTTCAAAGAAAGTCTTCCTGCTTTCCAAGCAGTGGGCGTCTCTGGCATTGTTTTAGGCCAAAACTGGCTTCCACCAGCACTTTACGGTGTTGCTACTATGATTGTAGCGTCGGTGGTTTCTACTCTCGGTGCGGTTGTCGTCGGTGTTCCAGTAGGTGTACTAACGGCTATCTTTATCGCAGAAATTGCCCCGAAGCGTTTGGCGGACATTATCCGCCCTGCGGTTGAACTATTGGCAGGCATTCCTTCGGTAGTTTACGGTTTCTTCGGTCTAGTCATCATTGTTCCTTTGATTCAGCAAATCTTTAATGTTCCTGCGGGTAATACGATTCTTGCGGGTATCATTGTGTTGGGTGTGATGATTCTTCCAACGGTAATTACCGTATCTGAAACTTCGATTCGTGCAGTGCCTCGCACCTATAAAGAAGGTTCACTAGCACTTGGTGCATCAAAGATTTATACCATTTTCAAACTACTCGTACCGGCTGCTCGCTCGGGCATTATGACGGGTGTGATTCTAGGTATTGGTCGCGCACTTGGTGAGACCATGGCAATCATTATGGTCATGGGTAATGCGCCTGCGATGCCGGGAAGTATCCTCGACTCAGCGCGTACTCTAACCGCAAACATTGCGATCGAAATGTCTTACGCAAGTGGTGTTCACGCTAATGCATTGTATGCGACTGGCGTAGTGTTATTAGTGTTTATCATGATGCTAAACGCTGCACTACTTTACCTGAACCGTGAGAAAGCGAAGTAATCATTATGGATACAGTTAAACTAAAAAAAGCGCGCCAAAATAAAGACGCGGTTCTGAATGCATTCGTATGGGCCGCTGCTGCACTTACCGTGGGTTTCTTGTTCTGGATTATTTGGTACATCCTTTCAAATGGTCTTCAACACGTAAGCTGGAGCTTTATTACCGATAACTATACGCGTACTGGCGATGAGCACGGTATCTTCCCGATGATTGTGTCAACCATTTACATGGTTATCGCCTCGATTGCGGTAGCTGCACCGCTAGGCATCATGACCGCAATCTACTTAACGGAGTATGCGAAAGTTGGCAGTAAGTTAGTGAAGGTCATTCGATTCTGTACTGAATCGTTGGCTGGCATTCCGTCGATTATCTTCGGTCTGTTTGGTATGACGTTCTTTGTGGTTATTCTTGGTTTTGGCTTCTCGATTCTTTCCGGTGCATTAACACTGAGTATCTTGATCCTGCCAGTTATTATCCGTACTACAGAAGAAGCATTGATGGCCGTACCACAAACTTATCGTGAAGGTTCGTACGCTCTTGGTTCTTCAAAAATCTACACTATCTGGCGCCTTATTTTGCCAAGCGCAATGCCAGGTATCTTAACTTCGGTCATTCTTAGTATTGGTCGTGTAATTGGTGAGTCTGCCCCAGTGTTCCTAACGGCTGGTATGGTGGCACGTATTCCTGATTCATTGATGGATTCAGGTCGTACACTAACGGTTCACCTTTATAAACTCACAACGGAACTGTTCACAATAGAAGAGTGGAATCAAGCTTATGGCACAGCAACGGTATTGATTGTAGTTGTACTACTTATCAATATGCTGACTAAGCTTATCGCTAGCCGCTTCAATACAGCAACGTACTAACAGAGATTATTGATGTCGAGTGGCAAAGCCAGAACACAAAGAGCCTCGCCACTCCATACATGACGACATTGCACGATAAAGAATTTAGAGATTAAGACTATGAACAAATTTAATATTGAAAACCTAGACCTTTTCTACGGTGAAAACCAAGCACTGAAATCGATCAACCTACCGATTCCAACCCGCCAAGTGACGGCGTTGATTGGTCCTTCTGGCTGCGGCAAATCAACGTTACTACGTTGTCTAAACCGTATGAACGATCTGATCGAAGGTGTGAAAATCACCGGCTCGCTGGAAATGGATGGTACAGACATCTATGGCAATATCGATGTGGCTGACCTTCGCATTAAAGTCGGTATGGTTTTCCAGAAACCAAACCCATTCCCAATGAGTATTTACGAGAATGTGGCGTATGGTCTGCGTGCTCAAGGCATCAAAGATAAGAAGCACATTGATATGGTGGTAGAGCGCTCTTTGCGCGGTGCCGCACTTTGGGATGAGGTGAAAGACCGCCTTAAGTCACATGCATTTGGTTTATCTGGTGGTCAGCAGCAACGTCTGTGTATTGCACGTACTATTGCAATGGAACCAGATGTCATTCTGATGGATGAACCAACGTCGGCACTTGACCCTATTGCGACACATAAAATTGAAGAGTTGATGGAAGAGCTTAAGAAAGACTACACCATCGTTATCGTGACTCACTCAATGCAGCAAGCACGTCGTATCTCAGACCGCACGGCATTTTTCCTAATGGGAGAACTGGTTGAGCATAATGAAACACCGATTATTTTCTCAAACCCAGCGGATGACCGTACTCAAGGTTATGTAAATGGCGACTTCGGTTAATCGCATTTGAACACAATTTCCAGTTATCGCGCGATTCCATTGAATCAAACAATTAGCGAGTGACCCGAATTTACTGGCATATCACTATAACTATAAGCGATGGTACTGTTGCCCCTCTTGTTAGAGGGGCTTTTTTTATTCAATTAAGCGGTAGCGGCGACGCGTAATGGCTTGTCATTTATCGGTAAGTGAATCAGTGCTGCCACAAAGGCAAGGACTACTGTCGACCACCAAATCGGTTCGTAAGAACCATAGTAATCGTAAATTCGACCGCCAGCCCATGCACCTAAAAAGCTTCCCACTTGGTGCGTGAAGAACACCAAGCCGTAAAGAGTAGAAAGATAGCGAGCACCAAAAATCTGACGAACTAAACCTGAAGTAAGTGGAACTGTGCCAAGCCAGCAGAAGCCAATCGCACCGCCAAACCACGCCGCTGTGTACTCTGTCACGGGAAGTGAAACGAAAGCAGCAATTACCACTGTTCTAAATAAATACAGCATCGACATAACATGGCGTTTACTGTACTTGTCACCCATTAGCCCCCAAAAATACGAACCGAAGATATTGAAAATACCGACGTAAGCGAGCGCAAGGGCTGCGCTGTTTGCTGGCAGGTTCTTATCGGCAAGATAACTTGGCAAGTGCGTAGCAATAAACATCACATGAAAGCCACAAACAAAGAAGCCAGCATGAATTAACCAATAACCTTTGTGATGAAATGCTTCTTTTAGTGCTTGTTTTAGCGTTAGCTCGTTGTCTTCAATCGGTGTTTTACCTGCGTTATTTTGACGTGAGGATTTCATAAATAGTGAAAACGCAACCATCAGAGTGCACAACGCAGCAAAACCTTGTAATGCACCTTGCCAACCCATGTCATCCAACATTAATTGAGCACCTGGGATCATGGCAAACATACCGAATGACCCGGCCGCTGTAGTTAAGCCAAATGCTTTTGCGGCGTGTTCCGCCGGCACGACTTTCGCGACTGCTCCTAGAATGATGACGTAGCTTGTCGCGCTCAAACCTAGACCAACAAGCGCACCTAGTGATAGATAAAGAACACTGGCTTCATTCGTTATTGAGGTCAGATAGAGACCTAATGCATAGGCGATAGCACCGATTAAAATAATGCGTTTTGAACCCCATTTATCTGCTGCCATCCCGACAAAGGGTTGGAAAAGGCCAAACAAAAGGTTTTGCAATGCGATCGCAAAACTAAAGAACTCTCGCCCAGTTTCGAAGTGCTCGGAAATAGGCATCATGAAAATACCGAATGATTGTCGTATACCCAAGCTGACAATCAAGATGCCGATACCCAACCAAACTAATGGGGGAAAACGAAAAATACTCATTAATAATTACGCTCTAATGATGGTGATGAGAATGATCCATAGGATCGGTTGGATTCTGTTGGTGGCACCCAGTATGCACTGCCTGTTTTGCAATAAGGGCCAGCAATACAGGAGAGTGGTGCACTGCGGTTAGGGTGATAACCAATAGCAACAACATTCTCACGAGTTGAGCAAAAATGGATTGTGAAAACATGACGCTCAATAGTGGTTTAAAAAGAGCGCGAAGTGTAATGATCTGGTTTGAATGACTCAAATGACATTTTGTGAATTAATCTATGCATAGCATGCATGTATTCGAAGTCTGTCACGGAGAGTGACAATCCCAAGATGCACCGTGAGTTGAGTTAGGTATATAATCTCGCGGTAAATAGAATGGAAAACAAAAAATGAAGTACGATTGGATCTTGTTTGACGCCGACGAAACCTTATTCCACTTTGATTCTTTTGGTGGTATGAAACTAATGTTTGAACGTTTTGGCGTAAACTTCTCTCGTGATGACTACGAAGAGTATCAGTTGGTTAATAAACCATTATGGGTTGATTACCAAGACGGAAAAATCACCGCAGAACAACTCAAACATATTCGCTTTGAAGGTTGGGCGACTAAGCTTGGTATCACTCCGCTGGAAATGAACAGTGCATTTCTAGAAGCTATGGCTGACATTTGTACCTTGCTGCCGGGAGCGAAAGAGCTACTCGATGCATTAAACGGTCAAGCCAAACTTGGCATCATTACCAACGGTTTTACGGAACTGCAAGCGATTCGTCTTGAGCGTACTGGATTAAGTGACTACTTCGAGCATGTGGTTATCTCGGAAGAAGTAGGTGTGGCTAAGCCTGACCACGGTATCTTTCAGCACGCCCACCAATTAATGGGCCTCCCGAGTAAATCAAAGATACTGATGGTTGGTGATAACCCTGATTCCGATGTACTCGGTGGGCTTAACTTTGGTATTGAAACCTGTTGGTTAAATACACAAGGTCATCCGCGACCAGAAGGTATTGCACCTCATTACGAAGTAACGTCTCTTGCTGAGTTAAAAAACACCTTGTTTGCCTAAAATCCATTCGCCTTCGTCAATTGCGAAGGCGATTTAATCCCTATCAATATTTGAATATCCGCTTTACCCTTCCTATGTTTTAGAGACAACTAAAGTTTGCCCCATTTATTGCGCCATACCGTACAAGTAGGCGTAGGAGTTACTAGAGCAACGTTTCTTGGCACCCTCGAGTGCCATTCAACACTAACAACGTACTGAATCGGCTAGATTTTAGATAGACGAATAAAGTTGAAGTAACGCAGTAGCTTTATCACACAGGCCACATAAGGAATTGTGTCATGGGTAAATATGTCTCTTCCATACCCTTACTTTGTTTTCTCGGAGCACTCAGTGCTTCTCCTTTCACTCATGCAGATGAACGCTTCAAAGTTGGAGAACAGAAAGCAAAAGTTTGTATGACCTGCCATGGCGCCGATGGCATATCCAGCATTGAATCCTATCCAAATCTTCGGGGTCAAAAAATGGGGTATCTCATGACCTCGCTTCGCAGTTATCAAACTAGAGAACGTTCAGGGGGACTCGCTGTCCTTATGCAGCAGCAAGCTGATGCTTTGAGCGAACAAGACATCTCCGATATTGCCTATTATTACTCTCAACTTGGCTCTGATGATGCTAAACAATAAGGAGAGCTTCTATGGATACGACATCTCCTAACTACAGCACTAAAGTTGTTCGATACTTCATCATCGCCTCGTTGGTTTGGGCTGTGGCGGGCATGACAATTGGCGTTATCTTGGCAGCTCAGCTCTATTGGCCTGCGCTTAACCTTGATTCCGAGTATTTCCAGTTTGGACGACTTAGACCGCTTCATACTTCAGGCGTTATTTTCGGCTTCGTGGTCAATATCTTAATGGGGACCTCGCTCTACATTGTTCAACGAACTGGGCAGTGTGAGATTTTCAACAAGAGCCTTGCCTGGATGGTCTTTTGGGGTTGGCAATTAGTGTTGTTGCTTGCACTGATTTCATTGCCTCTTGGTTATACAACTTCAAAAGAATATGCGGAGCTCGAGTGGCCGATTGATATTCTCATTGTTTTAGTGTGGGTGCTTTATGCTGTGCTCTTTTTCGGAACCATAGCGAAAAGGAAAGTTTCTCATATCTTCGTTGCTAACTGGTTTTTTGCAGCATTCATTATTGTTATCGCGATGATATTTATCGTCAATAACCTTGCTATGCCCGCCTCATTAATGAAATCCTATTCTGTCTTCGCAGGTGCGCAGGATGCTATCGTACAGTGGTGGTGGGGACATAATGCCGTTGGTTTCTTGTTGACTGCCGGCATCATTGGCATGAACTACTATTTCATCCCAAAAGTGTCTGAGCGTCCGATTTACTCTTATCGTTTGTCGATTATTCATTTCTGGGGCTTGGTCGGGTTTTACACTTGGGCGGGCACTCACCACTTGGTCTACTCTTCTGTACCTGTGTGGGTCCAGAACATCGGTATAGTGATGTCGTTGATCCTCTGGTTACCGTCTTGGGGGGGCGCATTTAACAGTGCCATGACCCTGCTTCAGAACAAACAAAAGCTCAAATCTGACTACATCATGCTGTTCTTCTTCTCTGCCATTCTTTACTACTGCTTGGCGACATTTGAGGGACCCTTACTCGCGATTCGTTGGTTCAACATGGTCGCACACAACACTGAGTGGATTATAGGGCATGTCCACTCAGCGGCTCTTGGATGGGTTGGAATGTCGGGTATAGCGGTATTCTATTATTTCATTCCTCGACTATGGGGAAAAACAGAATTGTGGTCGCCGCGTCTCATCAAGTGGCACTTCTGGCTTGCTCATGCTGGTGTCGCTATCTATGCCATTTCGCTTTGGGTAGCAGGTATAGGTGAGGGTTATATGTGGTTAGCACAAAGCGATAATGGTGAATTGGTATACAGCTTTGTGGAGGCTATGAACTTTAAAGCGCCTTGGTTATTCCTTCGATTCTTTGGCGGTGCGCTGTTTGTGCTTGGTTTGCTGCTCATGGCTGTAAACATATACAAGACCGTCAAAATGCCAACGTCGTTAATCGCAAAGGAGGCTTAACATGAGTGCAGATTTTACCAAGTCAGTCTTCATATTAATTGTCTCTACCATAGTGGTCGCGTCGTTCTCTATTTTAGTATGGGTACTTCCAAACTTATTGCGAACACCGGAGCTTGTTGCGAACAGCACTGCGAAACCGCTTACGGCGATCCAAGTGGCTGGTCGTGATATCTATATCAGCGAAGGATGTCATGTTTGTCACACTCAAATGGTGAGGCCGCTTGAGCCCGAAATGAAGCGAAACGGCAGGGCTAACCAAGAGCCAGATGACATCTATGAGTTTCCCAACTTATGGGGCTCGAAGCGTACAGGACCCGATTTGACTAATCTCGGGCGAAAATACTCTGACCAGTGGCACTTAATACATCTAATAGACCCTCGTAGAGTTGTGCCAACTTCCATTATGCCTGCTTACCCTTGGTTGTTCGAACAGGTTCTGACGGGAGATGACATCACAGAGAAAATGGAAACCCTTAGATTCTTAGGTGTTCCCTATACTGATGATGAAATTGCCAATGCTCGACTGCAAGTGAGAGGAAAAACAAAAGGTGAAGCACTGATTCACTACCTTCAAAGTTTGGGTGTGGACACTGCAGAGGAGGATGGACAATGAGTCATTTTTGGAGCCTTTGGGCTGCTGTCGGCACTGTTGTATTTTTCATCCTAATGGTGCTGGTGGTCGTTAAGTACTGGCGCAACAATCACAAAGCTGACAAAGACAGAGTATTAGATACCTTTGATGGCATTGATGAGAACGATGCGCCGCCACCAAAATTGTTGTTTGTTTCGTATTTTGTTGCATTTACCATCTCTGTTGGTTACCTGATCTTGTATCCTGGAGTCGGCAGTTGGAAAGGGCTAATGGATTACGACCAAGCCAACGATAAACTGAGTAGTCCAAATACCACACTAGCGCAGCAGTTTTCCGGACTTACTGATGACTCGTTATTGGCCTTAGCGAATGAGCCAAATATAGTGAAATCCGGACGTATGCTGTTTCAGACTCATTGTGCTGCGTGCCATCGTGACAATGCGCAAGGTGCGAAACACTTTCCAAATCTTATCGATAATGAGTGGCTGTATGGTGGATCGGATGCTGCAATTATCCACTCTATAGAATTAGGTCGAAATGGAGCAATGCCAGGGTGGATTGATGTATTGCGACCGGATGAAATCTCCAAAATATCGTATTACTTAGCTTCTCTAAATCAACGTCATACCGACGTGCCTGAAATCAAAGTCCAATTAGGGAAAGAGCTGTTTATACAAAATTGTGCTTCGTGTCATGGGGATGGCAGTGTTCCCAATATAGAACAAGGCGTGCCTGATCTCGCTGACAACATCTGGTTACATGGTGGCAGTATTGAGGAGATTCAGCACACCATTCGTGCAGGCCTAAACAATGTTATGCCAGCCTTTGGACAGCAGCTTTCTCAGAACGAAATTCTGGCTATTGGTGCATACATAACCAAAGCGCGGTTGGACAACAATTCTCGACTTGCCAAGCTAGATGCGTCTTCAGTGGAGCGTGGGGAGTATCTCGCACATGCAGGTGATTGCGTCGCCTGCCATAGTGCTGAAGGGGGAGAACCGTTTGCTGGTGGTCTGCCATTCGTTACACCTTTCGGCACCATTTATTCGACCAACATAACACCCCACGTTTCAGAAGGCATAGGTAGTTACGACTACGAAGACTTCCGTGCAGCGTTGGTCGATGGCAAAGGTCAACATGGCTATTTGTATCCCGCGATGCCATTTACCTCCTACCAGTACGTTAATGAGCAGGATATGCGCGATCTGTGGGAATACATGCAGTCCATTGCGTCGGTTGCTCGTAAAAACGATCCCAATAAGATGATGTTTCCTTCAAATATCCGACTTGGTTTACTTGGTTGGGACATTGTATTTGCGGATAGAACGCCAATTGACTACCAAGTACCTGATGAGCTTAAAGATAAAGTAGATGATGTAGATAAATGGCAGCTTGGCAAATACTGGGTAGCGGGATTAGGACACTGTTCCGAATGTCATACACCAAGGAACATCGCTCAAGCGCTTGAAAACGACAGGATCTTCCAGGGCAATTTAATCGATGGTTGGAATGCTCCAAATATTACTGCTACTGAGCTATACGTTGACGGTTGGGATATTCAAAGTCTGACAGACTTCCTTCATACCGGTCACTCCTCGAAAGGGACGGCATTTGCAGGTATGGCAGATGTGATCAAAAACAGTCTGAGTCTTATGACTCGCGAAGACATTGAGTCCATGTCTTACTATCTGTTGAGCGGCGACACTAACAATTTCATTGATGAGAATGCGGTGCAGTTACAACCAACGGGCTTTGATGAGGCGGCCTACGCTGCGGAGATCTATACCACTTACAACCAAACATGTGGAGCATGTCATGGGGAAGATGGTAAGGGGCGTGATCCTATTGCTCCAACGCTACTTAACAACGGAATCATTATGCACAGTGATCCATTCAACACGATTGCAGTAACGATTCGCGGACTTCAGCCAACGTACATTGATAAGGACAGAAACTTTATGCCTATGGCAAGTTTCGAGGACGTATTATCGGATACACGATTAGCAGAATTGATCACCTTCGTGAGGTCATATTTAGGCGCTAGAGAAGACGTTGTTACTGCAAATGATGTGAAAGAAGTGCGTGAAATGCTGGAAAAAGCCGGATATTCGGGCGGTCTTCATGTCACCCCAGATATGTATGATGAGCGTGATGGTAACATCAATGTAAACTAAGATGTGCATTTGGATTTATATATCGTCTGCACATTTTGGTTAATTAAACAGCGGTTTGCTATAAAACTTGTTCAGTATTTAGTACGATGTGTTGAAACGTCATCTAGGTGGCGACTTCATCACGTTTGGTTCGAGTTATATCATCATGTCTTCAAAACAAATCCCATCCCTACAACAATTTATTGATGCTTTAGACGATCATGTGTGGGTGAAGGATTCGGATAGGAAGTACATCGCCGTCAACAAAAGCGTAGAATCCGCATGGAACCTTCCTCGCTCGGAGATTTTTGGTAAGACTGACTTTGAGCTCTTCTCGAAAAGTCGCTCAGAGCACTACCAAAAAGCCGATGATAGAGTCATAGACTCTGGTGCCCAAGAGACGGTGGAAGAGTGCGCCAGCCGTGACGCATATGGTCATGATGTCTGGCTAGAAACCATCAAATCACCAATTCAGCAACCAGATGGCGAGCTAATTGGTGTTATAGGTATGACGAGAAACGTCACCCGTCGTAAACAAGTCGAAGTCAGACTGTCGATCACATCAGAAATATTCAATAACTTTCAAGAAGGTATGATGATTACCGACCAAAATGGCAAGATTTTGGATGTAAACAGCGCTTTCTCAGAAGTCACGGGCTATCAAGCTATTGAAGTGATCGGTAAAAACCCTAGATTCCTACAATCGGGTCACCATGACGATAAATTCTACCAAAACCTCTGGCAACAACTCTCAGAAACGGGTCTTTGGAAAGGCGAGTTTATTAACCGCAAAAAAGACGGCAGCATTTATCCTCAAATGGCGACGATTAGTACCATCAATGACGATGGCAATTCGCTTTTGCATTACATCTGTGTATTTGAGGACATCTCAAAGCAGAAAGCACATGAAGAAAAACTGCGCAAAATGGCATTCTTCGACCCTCTAACCAATCTACCGAATCGTTCTCACCTAACGAGTATATTAGAGCAAAGCATTGAAGGTGGTCAGCGCCATAGCGAGCAATTTGCCACACTATTTTTAGATTTGGACCACTTCAAGCACATTAACGATAGTAAGGGGCACTTGTATGGCGATAGATTATTGTCGCAAGTAGCAGATCGATTGACGGATGTTCTTCACCACAGAGCAAGCATCGGACGTATTGGCGGCGATGAATTTGTGATTATTCTGACTGATTATGACAGTGAAGCGCAGTTGTTGGACACAATCGACGAAACGCTTGGTGTGTTTAATCGTCCTTTTGAGTTAGATTCGCAAGAATCGCTACGAGTGTCTGGGAGCATTGGTGTGGCATTGTACCCGCAAGATGGCCAAAACAGCGAAACCTTACTCAAAAACGCGGACACTGCCATGTATTTAGCGAAGAAAAATGGTCGCAATGGCTATGCGTTTTATTCTCCAGACTTAACCTACAGTTCGGTTCTTCATGTACGTGTGCAGTCTGCGCTGCATGATGCAGTTGAGAAGCAACAATTGTCTCTTGTTTACCAGCCCCAATATGATCTAGCGAATAATACGTTGATAGGCGTAGAGGCTTTGTTGCGTTGGAATCATCCTGAATTAGGAGTGATTGCACCTGCTCAATTTATCCCTATTGCGGAGAAAACGGGGCTAATACAGCGAATTGGTGCTTGGGTAATTCGTGAAGCATGTGAACAAGGACGCCGTTGGCTCGACCAAGGTATCGAGTTCGGCAAAATTGCGGTTAATGTCTCTGGGTTACAGCTGCAACATCCTAACTTTGTCACCAAGCTCAAACAAAAACTGTTAGACACCAACTTTCCAGCTGAACGATTGGAGATCGAAATCACTGAAAGCTTTTTACTTATTGATCATCAACTTGCGGTTGATACTCTGAACCAAATCAGAGAATTGGGGATTGAGATTTCGCTTGATGATTTTGGAACCGGGTATTCGTCGTTGTCGTATTTAAAAGGATTACCGATCAGCAAACTAAAGATCGACCGTTCGTTTATTTGCGATGTTCCTGATGAAAATGACAGCAACGCTATCGTGCAGGCGATCATTGTCATGGGGGAAACGCTTTCTCTAAAAATCGTGGCAGAAGGTGTTGAGAATGGGGACCAAGTTGAATACTTGCGCTCTCATGGTTGTGAATATGGTCAGGGCTACGTGTTTAGTAAACCAGTAACCGCTGACCAATTAGCTATGCTTTTTGTTTGATTTAGCTTTCAGCTTCGGTAAGTTCGGCTTCGTTTTGAGGCTGATGCTTATCAGCGGCTGCTAGCATCTTACGAATAGCAATGGATGCAGTGAAGGCTACTGCTACCATTACTACCGCAAGTATAGTAAGTAGTGAGAAGTAGTCGCCATATACTGTCTTAACAAACTCTTGAGTGATTTCTTGGCCTTTTTCCGCAGCGATAGAGGTCGAGAACACTGCGCCCACAATCCCAGACAGTGCAATCGCTACTGAGAATAAACTCACGGAGAAGTTCTCAATATGTTTCGGTGCTACAGACAGAATAAATGCCACAACCAGTGAACCGACAATCACTTCTGCAAAGGCTTGGAAGAAGTGGATAACTAAGAAAATTTCAGGTCGAATGATGACGCTCTCGCCGATGTTTTTCACGGCTAGCGCCAGAATACCAAACGCAATGGCAGTCAGAATGAAAGAGAAACCAATTTTGGTTGCTGTAGTGAAGTGGATGTTACGCTTCTCTAAGCTTGAGAAGGTTGCTGCAATCACTGGGCCTGCAACAATACACCATAATGGGTTCATTGACATTGATGCTTCTGGTGCGATTGGAATGATACCGAACAGGTCACCACGCATAGTATTGATGGTTACCATGGTCATCGATGTCATCATTTGGCCATAGTAGACAAAGAATGCAGTAGTCAGAACCGTTACGATTAAAATAGTGCCCATACGCAGCGCGTCCGCTTTTTCTGCTTTGAACATCAGAGAAATGAAATAGCCGATTGCCGCCAAACCAATGGCATAAACAATGTTCTTGCCGATGTCCATATTAGAGAACATAAAGAACACCATTCCAACCATGGCGATAGAAGTGATACCGAATTTAATCCAGTTTGCGTTAGAGACAGATGCTTGGTCGATATCTGCACCGACGCCCTGAAGTTGTTTACGGAACGTCATCAATGTGAATAGCGCCGCGAACGCCAAGATACCAGAAAGCATGAAACTGCCATAAAAACCAATAACGAGCACGAACATTGGGAATAGGTATTGGCCTAGTAAAGCGCCGATGTTGTTTACTGAGTAGTTAACCGGGTATCCGTTTTCAAAGTCTTCTTGGCTTTTGAACGTACGCTTGTAAAGGCTAGGATAAGAAGGGGACATTAAGCCACGTCCATAACTCGCTAAAGCAATACCAGCTAGACTTAAAGGGATGTTAACAGTAGATGCACCAATGACAAGCAACACGTAACCACAGGTAAATCCGAAATAAGCAATCGTCAATGAGCGGTACGCGCCTAAGAATTTGTCGGCAATAAAGCCACCTGCGATAGCGAATAGAGGACCGATTGATGAAAACGCACCCACCACCATCATAGTGTCCGCTTCACTGTAATCGAGATTTTCTAGAAAAAACCTCGTGAGAATGACCATCACCCCATAAAATGAAAGGCCAAACATCATTTGGCAGAACATCATGGATTTGTTTAGTTTATTCCACATAATTTTATCCTTAGTATTTATTAGGAAGTGGTTTAAATATCCAGATAAATGTTAACAGACAAAATTTGTTACATGTTGATCTCTACTCCTATTGTGTGGCTTTTACACACGACATTTTCTAATCGTTCGGGTGAGAAATTGTTATCGAATATCTTGTAGGCAAAAGAAAAGGGCATACGATGATGCCCTTGATGATGCCTATAAATTGAGTCTATTTCAGATTAAGACGCTTCATTAAACGATGCAGATTTCCCGGGTTAACGCTTAATTGTTTTGCCGTGGCACTTAGATTCTGATTATTATCCAAAAAGGCCTTTTGGACATATTGAGTTTGGAACTCATCGACAGCATCTTTGAGCGAGGCGGATGTGCTCAAAGTACGTGTTGTATGGCCAGAAGAAGAGAAGTGCGGCTCCTTCTCATGCTGGTGTTGCTCTGATTGAACATCTAGTGTGATGTGTTGCGCTAATATAGAAACATGCGACGAGGTACTTTGTGCTTTAGCAATGACAGCGCCTCGGTTAATAGCATGTTCAAGTTCCCGCACATTCCCTGGCCAGTCGTACGCCTGTAATTTGGAAATTGCCCCATCGCTTAGACTGATGCTAGATACCTTTAGCTTGTGTTGGCATCGCTCGGCGAAAAAACCAGATAATAAAACAATATCCCCCTCGCGCTCTTTCAGTGGAGGGACAAAGATAGGGAAAACGCTGAGTCGATGGTAAAGGTCTGCTCGAAAGCGGCCTGCTTTCACTTCTTCGTGCATGACACGGTTAGTAGCGGCAATGATTCTGACATCTACTTTGATATTTCGATCGTCGCCGACTCTTTGAATATCCCCGTATTGCAACGCTCGTAATAGCTTCGCTTGCAATCCGAGAGACAACTCACCAATTTCATCCAAAAACAACGTTCCCTTGTTAGCCAATTCAAACTTGCCCTTGCGATTGCTGATAGCGCCGGTAAATGAGCCTTTGATGTGCCCAAATAGCTCACTTTCTGCGACGGACTCTGGCAGTGCAGCACAGTTGAGATAAACCAAAGCTTCGTCCTTGCGAGAGGATTGTGAATAGATAGACTGTGCCACCAACTCCTTACCTGTTCCTGTTTCTCCAATAATCAATACCGACAGATCGGTATCCGCAACCGCTGAAATCTCTTGTTTTAATGCACCCATAGGTCGTGACTGACCAATAATATCTGCTGCATCCTGACGGGCCAGTTTAGTAGAGCTGGAGGACTCTGAAATTCCTCCAGAACGCTCGAGCTTTTCTACTAACAAAGCGGTATGAAGACTGTTGGCAGCTAAGGCACTTAGTATCCTAAGATCTTTGTCTGCGGTCGTATCAAATTGAGTTGGATTGAAAGCATCAATGGTGATCGCCCCGATGAGATTATCTTGTAGTAAAAGTGAGAGACCGACACAAGAATGAACTTCTAGATTGCCTTCATGGTTTGGGATAAGTCCATCATAGGGATCGGCGAGATCACTGTTTGCAGGGAAACGAACAATGTCTCCTGCTCTCGCAATTGCTTCAAATCGAGGATGATTGTCTATTTCAAAACGGCGGCCTAATACATCCGCACTCAGTCCATCAGTAGCCAAGGGAACAAAAGACTTACCATCAAACTTGAGTAGTGCCGCTGCGTCACACTGAAGAACTTGGCGAATGGTGGAAAGTAAACGATCAAAGCGATCTTGTTCTGAAATACCGGATGTGATGTCTAGGGCAATCTGCAACCATGCCGAACGAAATTGGCTCATAACGAAGCTCCATTACCAGTGCTAATTTTGTCACTATAACAAATTATTTATCATAATGACCAAGTTTAAGGATTATCAAATAAACAAAGTAAGATATGAAAGATGAGTGTTTAGTTATCTGATAAGCCTTATTCATAAATGTATTCAGGTAGTTAGCAAAAATAGTGCTTGTTTCTGTCTCCATGGCACGCGATATGCTTAATATTAGTAAAGATAATCATTATTATTTAAGCGTAGAGGTGAGGTCGTTATGACACAATTACACTTAGACAGTCCTTTGCAAGAGGCGAATGCAGAGTGGTATCAAATTACCAGCCTTGAAGTCACACCAAGAGCTGTTTCAAACCGAACATCGTCGTGGCTAGCTACACTGCTATCACGTTTTCTAACATTCTAATTTTACTGATAAAAGTATTGGAGACTTCCATGAGCCATTTAAGAATTCCTTCACATTGGACCATTCAACGTTCTACTCCATTTTTCACCTCAGACACTGTGCCACAGGCGTTACTCACCCATCACAATACTGCAAAGGGTGTGTTTGGACAGTTATGTGTTATGGAAGGTACAGTCACCTACTATGGGTTTGCGGATGAAAATGCGGTAGAGCCAGAAACAAAAGTTGTCATTCATGCAGGACAATTTGCTACCAGCCCCCCACAATACTGGCATCGCATCGAAATAAGTGACGATGCTCAGTTTAATATTAATTTCTGGTCTGAGAGTGATAAGCAAGGCCAAAAAATGTTCCACGCTAAGTCGTAATCATCATGCACTAAACACGATGATCGAAAAATCAATGAATTAGGCCTCCAGGCCATCTTGGCTCCTCATACAGGAGCCTTTTTTCTATCTTGTATTTTGTCATATAAACAATTTTTAGTCTTAATGATTACTATGAGGCATTGTCATAAAGATAATATTTACATGCCAGGTAGAATTAATATTCTTTAAATACAATGAGATATGTTTATATGAGAGGTTGGCACGCTCAATGCAATAGAAGAGATAGATTAAATGCCACGTTGATTATGTATAAGGTAGTAACATGACAATTCACGTAAAAAACAATATTCATTGGGTAGGACAACGCGATTGGGAAGTTCAAGACTTCCATGGTACAGAATACAAAATGACAAAAGGGACGAGCTACAACAGTTACCTTATTCGTGAAGAAAAGACAGTATTGATTGACACTGTTGACCATAGATTCAGTTATCAGTTTTTACAAAACTTAGAGATGGAGATCGACTTGCATTCTATCGACTTCATCGTTATCAATCATGCAGAGGAAGATCACTCCGGTGCCCTTGCAGCGTTGATGGAAAAAATCCCTAATACGCCAATTTACTGCACAGAAGCCGCCATAGACTCTATTGTAGGTCACCATCATCACCCAGAGTGGAATTTTAAAACGGTCAAGACAGGAGACACTATTGATATTGGCAATGGCAAACAACTTGTCTTTGTCGAAGCGCCAATGTTGCATTGGCCGGACAGTATGATGACGTATTTAACCGGAGATGCGGTGCTGTTTAGTAATGATGCGTTTGGTCAGCATTATTGTGATGAACGCCTATTCAATGATGAAGTGGACCAAGCGGAACTGTTTGAGCAGTGCCTTCGTTACTACTCAAATATCCTAACGCCATTCAGCGCATTAGTTACGGCGAAAATCAAAGAAGTGCTGAGTTTTAACCTTCCTGTGGAGATGATTGCGACCTCTCACGGTATCGTCTGGCGTGATAATCCTGTTCAAATTATCGAGAAGTATTTGCAATGGGCGAATAACTACCAAGAAGATCGCATCACTATCTTCTACGACACCATGTCGAATAACACTCGAATGATGGCTGATGCCATCGCACAAGGCATTCACGATGTGGATCCAGGCGTCGCAGTGAAAGTCTTCAATGTCTCGCGCCAAGACAAGAATGAAATACTGGCGAATGTGTTCCGTTCGAAAGGTGTACTCGTAGGATCGTCGACCATGAATAATGTGATGATGCCGAAAATTGCGGGCATGCTAGAAGAGATAACAGGTTTAAGGTTCAAAGAAAAGAAAGCAGCTGCGTTTGGTAGCTATGGTTGGAACGGTGGTGCTGTTGACCGTATTCATACACGCTTGACAGACGCAGGCTTTGAAACAACCGAGAGTATTAAAACTAAATGGCGTCCCGATGGCAAAGCAATGAGAGAGTGCAAAGCCTATGGGCAAAAGGTCGCCAAGCAGTGGGCATTGAGCGATCTCAATGTCACTCCTATTGAATTCAATACGGCGTCGAGCGATGAGGGTAAAGCTACGTCCGAGTTATCCCATGATTCCGATTGCCAGTGCATGATCTGTACGGTGTGTAATTGGATATATGACCCAATTCAAGGAGAACCGAATCAAGGTGTTGAACCAGGGACGGCTTGGGACGATGTGCCTGACTATTTCTTGTGTCCAGAATGTAACCTAGGGAAAGACGTATTTGCGCCTCACATTAAAGAGGGCGTGGCATGAAGCAGTTCGACATTGTCATTGTAGGGAGCGGTTTTGCTGCCTATCAATTGGTTAAGTCATTGCGGCGTATCGACAACTCAGTCTCAGTGGCTGTAGTGACGGGTGATGATGGACATGACTATAACAAGCCAGATTTAAGTCATGTATTCACCAAAATGCAAACCGCTGAACAGGTCATCACTAAGCGGGCAGCACCGTTCGCACAAGAATATGGTATTGCGCTATATACCAACACTTGGGTCGAGCATGTAGACCCTCAGCTGCAGACTCTTGAAGTGGAGGGTGAAACGCTAGGCTTTGCAAAACTGGTCTTAGCGACGGGAGCGAGTCCCTTTATTCCAGTCTTTAAAGGCTCTGCATCCCAAGATTTCCTTACTCATAATTCGTTAATTGACTATGAGAAAAATCAAACACGTTGGCGAAACGCATCTCGTGTATTAGTACTGGGTGGTGGGTTAATTGGCGTGGAAGTGGCACTGGATCTTGCGAGTGTTGGAAAGCAGGTTTTCTTAGTTGAACCTGCTACAAGATTAATGCAGAACCAATTACCTGACTACATCGAATTGAAACTCAAGCAGGCATTGCAACAAGAAAGCATTAAGGTTATCACCGATGCGTTTGTGACTCATATTGATGAAGGTCCAGAAGCAAAACTTGTTACTTTGAATCAAGGTCAAGAGTTGATGGTTGATGAAATACTCGTGTGTGCTGGTCTTCGGGCCAACACGGTATTAGCGAAAAACATGGGACTGGAAGTGAACAAGGGTATTATCGTTGACGATTACCTCTGTACTTCCACTGCCAATATTTTCGCCCTAGGTGACTGTGCTGAAATTCAAGGAGAAGTAAGGGCGTTTTTACAACCTATCGTGATGAGTGCGAGTGCTCTTGCTAAAACGTTGACGGGAGACGCTACAAAGCTGACATTACCAACTATGCTGACTAAGGTAAAAACGCCAAACTACCCAATTCAGTTTGCTGGCGTTGTCCATGATAAACAGGTTACTCGCTGGAACTACGACGCTAGTACTAATGGTATTTTAGCTACCGCATTTAATGACAACGATGACATGATAGGTTTTATCGCGACACGAGGCCGAGCGCCTGAGTCGTTCAAATTATTAAGGGAGTTGGTCTAATACTCACGACCGCTGTTAAGAGAAAACAACACTCACCCCAGTCTTTGAGGTGAGTGTTTTTTGTTTCTTTCAGCACTGCTTAAAGCGCCTGTTGTTTTGCTTTTGGCTTAAGGCTTCTCTGCTTGCGAGGTTTAACCATCATTCGATAAACAACAGGGACAAAGTAAAAAGAGATCAATGTCGTGAGGACGGTACCACCTGCGATAGCCACGGCGAATGGTGGCCAGAAGCCTCCTCCTGCGATAATCAATGGCATAAATCCGCCAACGGTAGTGATAGTGGTTGAGGTAATATGGCGAGTACACGCCATTACTGCATCGACGGAAGCATCGATGTCGCCTGACGATGCTTTCTCATCTAATCTCAATTCCGCCAAAATTACGATAGCCGCGTTGATAGCCAGCCCCATGATGCCCAGCATCGCTATGATGACGGTAAAGCCAAATGGATAGTTGAAGACCCACACAGAGAGCAGCCCTAATCCTCCAGCTAATCCCGCCACCATAAAGATAATCGTACTTAGCCTAAACGAATTGAACGACATGACGACGACCAAAATCATCAAGACCACTACAACCGAAATATTCGAAATAAGCAGACTTACAGAGCGGTCTCGCTCTGCGGACTCACCACCAAAATCGATATGATAACCCGCTGGTAAGGTATATTGGGACAAACGTTGTTGGAACTCATTAAGTACCGTTTGTGGTAGCACTCCCGCTTGAATATAGCCCTCAATGGTATTGACGCGCTCGCCATTGCGTCTGGTAATAGCGCCACGGCTGGTGGTGAGTTCAAGGTCGGCCAGTGTCGATACGCTGACACCTGTAGTATAGGTATCAGAAGAAATAGGTAGACGTAAGTTGCCAAGGTGCGATAGGTTTTCACGCTCTTCATTAGCAACACGTACACGAATAGGAATAGACTCGCTGCCTTCAGTGACCGAGCCGGTTTCTCGCCCGACTAATGTCGCTTGCAACATGTTGGCAAACTGGTTGAGCGTAATGCCATTGAGCTTGGCAGTATCTTCATCTACTTTTAACCAGACTTTTGGTGTACCAGGTTGTAGAGTTTCTCTGGTGTGTGTGACATGAGGCGTATTGGCAAGAATGAGACGGACATCCTCTCCTATAGATTTGAGCGTATCGAGATTCTCACCATAGACTCGTAACTCTATTGGTGCTTTAAACGGAGGACCCTGTTCTAGTTTTCTCACCAAAATTTGAGCGGAAGGGATTTCTCTGTTTAACCGCTCCTGAAGCTCTGGAATGACTTTATTAGCGGTTTGGAATGAATCCATTTTAACCATGGCTTGTGAGAAGTATGGCGCGTTGTTTTGCGTGGCTTGTAAATTGTAGTAGAACGATGGGAAGTTAGCGCCAACTAACCAATCGACTCGCTCTACACCTTCATAGGAACGAATGATGTCGTCCACAAGCTCCGTAGACGCCTCAGTCGCGTAAATACTGGCTTGTGGAGGTAAAAATACTTGCACCTCAAACATGTCTCGATCCGAAGGTGGAAAGAACTGTTCAGTCAGTTGAGAGATACTCCAATAGCCAGTAATGGGAACGGCTAAGACAAGTAGCAAAGAAATAGCAGGGTGTTTGATCGCCAGTTTTACTGAACGAGCAAAAGCATGGGTCAAAGCGGGAATGCGAAGCCCTGTATTGTACCAATGGTCTCCCGACGCGTGGCTAGGCAATAGCATAGTCGCGAACCCAGCAATGACGGTGTGTGAGAGGATATAAGAACCCACTAAAGAAAAGGACACAGTGATCGCAATCGCGCCTACAAATTCTCCGGTAGCGCCGGGCATCAGAATAATTGGAGCAAAAGCGAGAATGGTGGTGAGTGTTGAACCTAACAACGGCACCCATAGATGTGACAGTGCATTGATGGTCGCCTTTAAGCGAGCCTGACCTTTTAATCGATAGCTTTGGATGGTGTCCACCATGACCACAGCGTTATCCACCATGATTCCCAATGCGACGATAAGTCCTGTCACCGACATTTGGTTAATAGGTATGCCCGTCATTTTCATTAGTGACAGGGTAAACATCGAAGTCAGGGGCAGCGCAATAGCGACCAGCACGGCTGCTCTTACGCCTAAAGTCACAAACAGTACAATCAGAATCAGACTAAAACCGATAAGCAGGCTTTGCCCCAGATCGACCAAACGTGTCGTCGTGTAACCTTGTTGATCAAAGAGAATGTTAACCTTGATATTGCTGGGTAAATCTTGCTGAAAACGTTCAATGACCTTCATTGCTCTAGCGGTCCATTGATCAACACGTAACTCAGGCACCATTCGAGCTGCAACAATAACACCGGGTTCACCATCAATGAGTGCCATTTCACTTTCAGGTGTCTTAGCGCTGCGAGTGACGCTGGCAACATCTTCGAGTCGAATAATATGACCGTTATCGTCAACGATCAAAGGCACTTGTTTAATTCGCTCTATCGAATCCAATTCTGACTCAATTTCCAGCCCAAAGCGTGCGAAATGGTTGACTAGCTGGCCAGCAGAGTTTTTCGCGTCTGCGCCTGTTAGGCTATCACCGATGTTGATACTTGAGCGGCCAAACGCCGCGGTGTCAGCAGTCCGCAGGTTAACTTGAATCTCTTCTTTTGGCATGCCGTATTCATCGACAAACTCAGTGCCTGATAATGTTCTGAGTCTTTTAGCTAACTCTTTAGCATAACGACCTAATGTTAGAATATCGGTTTCACCAGGGCCGTCCCAAGTTAGCGCGGAAATGATGGTAAAGGCGTAGGTGTGGTCACTGTCTAAATCAGGGGCGCCTGAACCGGTTGGCAAAACAGGGGTGATGTCGGACAGTTTATCTCTTGCTTTGGACCAGACTGGCTCTGGCTCTGTAATCTCATCCTTCAGCTCTATTGTGACAATAGAGATGCCTGGCCTAGATGTTGAACTTAGTAGTTTGACTTCACTAAGCTCCCTAAGTTTGTTTTCCACTACCTCAGTAACTAAGGTTTCGACTCGCTCGGCACTTGCGCCCGGAAAGCTTGTCGTTACATTGGCAAAACGGTTCGTGATAATGGGATCTTCTGCTCTTGGTAATGACGAAAATGCGGCGAGACCACTTACGATCAACAGAGCAGTCATTAAAATGAGTAATCGAGTATTGGTAATGATTTGAACTGCTTTCATATCACCACCTATTGAGAGCTTATTTGTACGGGTTGCCCCGGAACAACGCGGTGCAGGCCACTGGCAATGATAGACTCGCCATTGGCAAGTGAACCATTGATAAAGGCACGTTGGCTATCGGCGTATAAGACGTTCACACTGCGACGTTCTACTTTACTATCGGCGCCTATAACATAAACATTCCACACTCCTCGCAAGCCATCAATAAGTGCGGTGAGTGGAACCCAGTAACCTGGTTCGTCAATTGTTTGTTCGAATGCCAAATAGGCCAGTTCTCCCTCCAAAACATGAGCATCTTCAGGAAACTGATAGCGCAGTGACACGCTGCGTGACTTGGTGTCTACCATCGCTCCTGGGTTAAGAAGTGTGACGCCATAATGGGCATTAGAGACTCGCACATCAGGAGAAGTCAGTTGGGTGACGCGTTCAAGCTGTTGAGCTGGAATACCGATAAAGGCTTCTTTACCGGCACTGGCGAGCAGTACTAAGGTTGGTGTTCCGACGTTGACAACATCTCCAAGAGATACATGTCTCTTGGCAATAACGCCTGAATAAGGGGCAAGGATGGTCGACTTTTCTTGTTTTAGCTTATTTGCGTTCCACGCGGCTTGCAGCCTCACAAGATTGGCTTGCAATACACCTTCTTGGCTTGTGAGGGCATCGATTTCAGCCTCTGCACTGAAGCCTTTCGACTTAAGAGACTGTTGACGTTTTAGATTGGCTTCAACCAGTTTTAGCTGGGCTCGCACTTCATTATTTTGTGCCCTTAACTGGTTAGCTTCGGTGACCAATAAATCCGTATCGAGTCTAATGAGTGGTGCGCCTTTTTCTACGACATCACCCACATCGACAAATAACGCATCCACTTTGCCAGATAGCTCAAAGCCAAGATTAGCTTGTTGACCTGCTTTTACTGTACCGACGTATTCCCTTTGAACCTTGTATGAAGGGCTTAACGTAATTTCAGTGGTGGAAACAGTCAAAGGCTCGACCGCCTCTACCTCTGGTTGCTCTGATTTTTGACAACCTTGTAGCAAAATCAGAATTGCTAGTGCTGATGCTTTTGTTAGTAATTGCTTTGTTTGCATCATAGACATCCTATAAACCTAACCTATTGGTCATAGAATAATCACAATCAAACTAGACTGTCTAGTTTGATTGTGTTAAAAATTAGTTATTCCAAAGGTTGCTACTGGTATTGTGAGCATGATCCAAAAAAGTGAACAGAAGAGACTACAGATATTAAAAGCGGCGGGTGAGTTGTTTTGCGAACATGGTTACAAGGTGAGCATGGATCAGATCGCTAAACTAGCTGATGTCTCAAAGCAAACGGTCTATTCTCATTTCAAAACTAAAGACCAGCTGTTTGAAACCTGCATTCAATATCGATGTGAGCAGCGCGCGATTGATGAATCGGCGTTAAGTTTGGATAATCCGATCAAGCCTACGTTGATAGAGTTTGGTGTTCGTTTTCAGAACATGCATCTTGAAGAGCAAGTTCTGCAAACGTTTCGAAATGCAGTGGGGCAGGTGAAGTCTCACCCTCAAATATCTGCACTCTATTTGCAATCTGGACCTCAAAAAACACTTCATGTTCTAGCCAATTATCTTCAACGTCATCATGAAAAAGGTACGATTTCTCTTCCCAACGACTCAGAAAATGCAGCGATGCAACTTCTACTGATGTTCCATGGAAAAGCCGCTTACTGGGCGTTTTTAGGTGAGAGTGGAGTGCAAACTGAAGCACAGCGCAAACAATATATAGAAGAGTGCGTTACGCTATTTCTATTGGGTTGCTAACCGACGATAAGTGGTGATTGGCATTTTCGGTTTTACGTTGCTGAAATATATGAATAATCGACTCATTAAGCCAGTTGACTAGCGCACTATTTTGGTGGCGACTGTGAAAATAGGACAATGCAGGATACTGCGCTTCAGGTAATACTTGGTCAGGACTTAGCATGACTAAATTTGGGTAGTTATGTATCGGGAAGCAGTTGGTGGTTCCCATAAACATATCCGATTGCTGCACAACATCAATAAGTGCAACTGGGTATTCGGAACTAAACCCCACTTCTAGTGGATACCCCAGGCGTTTGAAGATTTCAACGGTAGGGCTTGTATATTTACTGTAGTTACTGACGATTAGTCGCGCCAATGGATACTTCGACATAGACTCAACCGTTACCTTTTTCTTAGTAATCGGGTGCTCTTTTCTAACGAGTAAGCAAGCGTTAATCTCACCAATTGTTCGCTTTTCCATGAAAGGGTAGCTGTCGGTTAATTCAGCATTGATCCCTAGTAGTATTTCTCCCTTTTCGATAGCGGTTACTGTTTGATCATTCCACGATGCAATATGGATTCGTAGGCCTGGAGCATGTTCACGAAAATAGCGATACAATTCACCAGAAATGGAGAAAACAAAGCTCGAAGAGAGGGCAATGGTAATGTCTTGGTCTAACTGAGCCGGGTCAAAGACATCACTATCATTGACGACATTTTCAATATCGTACAATAGAGGAAGTAACAAGCTCGATAGCTGCTCAGAAAATGGAGTTGGAGCTAAGCCTGATTTCACTTTAACGAATAATGGGTCATCAAATTGATGACGCAATTTTTGTAGTGATTGACTGACAGCTGGTTGAGATACGTACAAACGTTCCGCCGCTTTACGCATGTTTTTCTCTTCGTAAAGCACCTTGAACACTCGAAGAAGATTAAGATCGAGATTGGCAAAACGGTCTTTCGGCACTGTATTACTCGGTTTTATGGATGACATGGGAATGTTAGCACTTGCAATGTTAGAAATACGTCAAAAGCCAACGTGGAATCACATTGGCTTGGTATAGGTGGTTTAACTGCTTGTTATCTATTAGGTTAGAATTTGTAACCAACCGTAAATGATAGGTAGTCTGCGTCAAGATCACCATACATTGGTAAATCGACGCGAAGATCTGCGTACAGTCCCATGTCCAACTGGCCGCGAACACCTGCCCCTAAGTAGATACTTGAGTCATTGCCTGAGAATTTTCCGTCTTTTGGTGTATTAATTTCATCACTTAGAAAAGCAAGACCAAGCACGCCGTAAGGTTTGATCCACGCTTGCCCTAGGTCAAAGGCATAGCCAATATCTGTGTCTACTTTAAAAGTTCGAGCTTTATAATCGGAAGTCTCAGTGTAAATTGGCAAATCAACATCATCTTGGTTCCACGCGTAAGACACGTTGATACCAAAGATTTGGTTGAAGTCATAACCATATTCAACTTTAACGCCGGTTCCTAAACTCCAGCTTCCTTCTGAATCACTAAACTTCAAATTTGAAGCACCTATACCAACACGATGACCACTAAAATCTGTATCTGCAAATGCGCCAGTTGAGATTGCTGCGATAGCGGTGGCAAGAACTAACTTTTTCATTACTAACCCTTAATTGTAAAAGCAATCCTGCTTGTGGTTTGCATTCCGTGCTCTGTTTCGATGAGGGCTAGTGTAATGATTGGTTAAAAAGACACTAATCATCAGTTATTAATAGTCTGATAACTCCTGCTTATGACTCCACTGTTAAATAGTCCTTGACCTCAAGTTAACTTGAGGAATTACGCTAAGATCCAATCACTAACAGAAGGAATAATACGATGAATGGATATATCGAGCATGCCAACATTACGCTAGTTAACCCTAGGAAAACGATAGAGTTTTTATTAGCAGCGTTACCAGACTGGCGGATTAGAGGTCAAGGAAAAATGGAAGAATGGTATGGCAAGGAAGTGGAGTGGTTTCATGTCGGAGATGATCGCTCTTACATCGCAGTCCAATCGGGAGGTGATGGTCGAATAGCAGATTGGAACAACCACTGGACAGGCGTAAAACACATAGGAATCGTCGTAGATGACCTTGACGAAACAGTTGAACGGCTAAAAATCGCAGGTTATGAATTGGATCATTGGGGAGGAGAGCATCCCCATCGTCGTAGTGCTTATTACGTGGAGGATCATAATATGCAGTTTGAGTTTGTCGAATATTCCTCAAACAACAGTTCGGAACGAAATGACTATAGTATTTGATAATGTCCTATGAGTATTATCAATATGTCGGGGATTCGATGGTGGCTTAGCTAATGTATTGATATAAATGAAATTTCCACTTTTTGATTCTAATTGTTCATAGGTGGGGTGATGAAGGTTTAGATCTACGAATAGCTGTCATTTGTTGAAGTTTAAAACTTGAACTAACGTGTTCTTATCAATGCTACACAAGAGAACCTGTTATGACTGATAAAAAAGAAATCACTAGTGATGTAGAAAAACAGCGTCAAGAATTGATGGCGAGATTGAAAGGTGCTCAAAACCAGATGAAAAACTCCGGTTCTGATAAAAACAACGCTTCAGGCTTCCTAGATGTGATGATCAAAAGCACAGGAACTTTTGAAAAACAGTAGTAAACGTACGCCCAAACCATCGTTTGGGCGTACTTTAGTGGTTACCCTAATGACCAGCATCTAACAGCACTATTAATAACCTTCACGCTGTATTCATTGTTCTGAGAATTCTTCACTGTCAATCCTCACATACCTTGTTACCGTAAAAGTTCATACAATGGACTGCGATAACACTATGGATTTATGGATAAAACTAGAATACCTTGCCTTACAAATTTGGGCGATTTTTGTCATTAGGGCGCTACTATTTGACCAATAGTTTGGTGGCAATTAGCCAACTTGAGTCATTTCGTTAAGCGTAAAACTCTCAACGGCGCCGTCGGTTGCGGCTTTGTATTGAGCAATATGTGGTGCGGCTAAGTGTGCCATTAACAGCTCGCGCGACTCCCAGTTTTCGTAAAATACAAAGTGCGCAGGGTTTTCATTATCTTGGTGTAAGTCGTAGTTGATACAACCTTGTTCTTTACGTGTGATATCAATGAGTTTAAGAAGCTCTGATTTCACAAGTTCAATCTGATCAGGTTTTGCAATGATGTTAGCGACGATAGTCAGCTTTGCCATGGTATTTCCTCGTTAGAATGGATCTTTTGGTTGGTGATAACTGGATAACAACATCTTATCTTGGCTTAAATAAAACAAAAATAATGAGAGATTTGAAAGATTATCAAACCATCATTGATAATCGACGTGTTTCTGGGTCGAACCGCTTCGGCACTCACAAGTATTCAAACAATTCAGTTAAAGCGATGTGAGCGGCGCAGATGGACTCATATACGCTCTACCAACTTTTGCAATGTTGCAATCAAAGTTCTTTGTTCTTCATCTTCAAGCCCGGCTAGCAACGCTTGATTGACTTCGACCGGTAGGTGAATGACTTCTTCCTTAAGGGCTTTCCCTTTGTCTGTCAAAAAGATCCTGAAGGAGCGACGACTTTCTGGGTCGGCACGTCGCTCGACCAATTCTAGAGCTTCTAATTTGTCGAGTGTTCTAGTCGTTGTTGAGCTCTCTACCTTGGACATTTGCGCAATCTCTCGTTGAGTGACGCCCTCCTTTTCCCACAAACACATTAGAGTTGGCCATAACGCGAGCGTCAGTCCGTTTTCTCGCAATCTCTTATCAAACTCTTTTGATGCATGATTTGCCACAACATTTAGTAGCCAACCAAAACTGGTTTGGCGTTCGAATTCTGTTTTCATTTTTACACCATTGAAAAAGCAACTATTGTCATCGTAACTAATATTGAGATGATTAGCACTAACAACGCTTTAAAGTTGCTCGATAAAGAAGGAGATAGTGCATCTGCGTTGAGTATCTGTTTCCCTGTGAACATAGACATAAGCAGACTTTTGCCACGTAGTTTGTAGATAACAATGGCTCCAACGTGCAGCGCGACCATGATTGGTAACATGTCAGCGAATAATACGTGAGTGGTGTCTGCAATGTCATAAAGAGGGTCGGGAATAAAAATGCCGATACTCTCCAAACCATCAAACATTCCAGCTAAAAGCATGCCGGTAACACATTGAATGAGTAATGTACCGATCATTGCAACAACCATGACTGCACCTAGCGGGTTATGCCCAACATATGAGATTGCCTTACCGAATGTATATCGGACAATTACTTTTGGATGCTTAAGAAAAGAACGGAATCGGTTACTTTCACTACCAATAAAACCCCATATCACGCGCCAAAGTAGTAATGTAAATAAAACTAGCCCCAATTGGATATGGGGCCCTTGATTACTAAAGCCAGTGAATACTAGTCCCGCAAAAACAAGGGCTTGAATCCAGTGGTAGAGTCGAGTCGCAAGATCCCAAACTTTAACCTTTTGCATAATTTGATCCTCTAGTCTTAAATAGTTGACATTAATTTACACAACAATTGTTGCGCGTGCAATAATTGTTGTGTAAATTAAATGCATCAACAACGATATACAAAACAGGTGGAGGAAATATGTTCACTCATCATTCGACGACCAAATTAGTATTCTTGCTCGCACTATCGACAGGTATTTCATCTCTAGCGTATTCCGCTCCGGACTCAGCAACATTAGACATCATAGACGCTCGGCAAAAAGCCTTTACAGCCCTCGAGTCACAAACTAAGGCCGTTAAAAAAACGCTCGATGGTAGTGATACCGACTGGCAGACTTTGTTAGAAGCGAGCGAGCAACTTGTAGCTAACAGTGATGCGTTAAACGGTGCCTTTGTTTTAGGGACTCAAGAAGGAAGTAAAGCGAAAGAAAGTGTGTGGAGTAAGCCAGAAAAATTCAATCGATTAATGCAACAGATGCAACAAGGCTATCAGCAGGTGGCGCTTGGTGCGCAAAATCAATCTATTGCAGAAGTCGAGAAGGGGCTAAAGGCTGCGGAATCTACGTGTAAAAGTTGTCACCGCAGCTATCGCTCACGTTGGTAAGAAGTATCATTTGAATTAGAAGGTAAAGTCATGAGAAAAATAATCAAAAATCTATTTGTTATCGGTGCACTTCTTGTAGGGGCTAGCTCTGCTTATGCGTACGATTATGGCGTAGAGTTGAAGTGGAACACTGATGATATCGCACAAGTACTTAAGACGATGCCGGAACAGCGAGCATCATTTAAGAAGCTGGTGGATAACGGAAAAATCAAAGACATGTTTGTCGAAAATAGCCAAGTAGGCGGACAGAAAACACAGCTACTAAAATTCGTTATGGAAGCAGAAAGCGAGCAATCGGTGCGTGACCAGCTAGCAAGTTTACCTTTGTACCAACAAGATTTGGTAAGAATAAACCACATTGAGTTGTTAGGATCAAAGTGGTTAGACAACACACCGAAAGCGAATAATTTTGGCCTCACCTTCATTTGGAAGTCTGGGGTAGAGCCTTTGGAAATTGACCGAGTATTGGGCATTGATTTACAGCGAGTGATAGCACTTAATCAAGTTGGCACGGTAACCTCGTCGTACATCAATACTCAGAATTTAGAGAATGGTGTTGTCAGACCCACTTATTTGGTGGCGGTGCTTGCCAAAGATGCCGCACATGCTTTGGAAATGAGTAAGCAATTTGAGGCGGTGACAATGGGCTACGCCGAGGTGCAAGTCGAGCCTTTGGGTCACAAGCTAGATATGAGTAAATTGTAAAACACAAAGTGCTGCAATCAAGTTTCGGTTGCGGCATACCTTTCTATTCCACTGGCCTGCATAACCTTATACTATCCATAGAGTTTATTCAGATTGAAGTAGGATAAGACATGACGACAAAGTCACTTTTTGTGTTTGATATGGATGGCGTACTTATTGAGTCAGAACCTTTTTGGCGAAAGGCGCAGATTGAAGTGTTAGCTAATTACGGAGCGAGCGCCACGATTGACGACTGCATTGAAAACACTATGGGAAAACGACTTGACGATATCGCTGCTATATGGATTCAAATGTTTAACTTGAGTGTGGATGCTAAGGTGCTGGAATCAGAGATAATGCAAAGAGTAGTTGCACTTGTCGAACAGGAAGGCGAGGCGATAGAGGGTATTCCGACACTGATTTCAGACTTAAAACAAAGAGGCTTTCGCCTCGCTCTAGCCAGCTCTTCTGCTTATCCAATTATTCATGCGGTGACTGAAAAACTAGGTATACAAGACAGCTTTGACTTGATGTTAAGCGCAGAAGACGTACCAAATGGTAAACCAGCTCCCGATGTCTATTTGGAAGTTTGTCAGCGATTAGATGTTCCAGTGGAGCAGGCATTCGCATTAGAAGATAGCCTAACAGGTGTGAAAGCGGCTGTTGCGGCGCAGCTCACCACCATTGCTATGCCTTTTGAAAATAACCCTGCGTTTTCAATTGCGGATTGTGTCGTGGAGTCGGTGCAGGATGTAATAAAAATGGTTGATAGTCATACCGTGGCATGAGAAAACGAGCCAATAGATGTAAAAATGTGAGTTGCTAAGAGGCAACTCACGGAAACTCTTACTTTTCTATTTTTGTCATCAATTTATGTTCTTTAGATAATCAACACAGGCTAATTTTGCTCTATCATTGACTTCGATAGTTTCGTTTGCTCTCAGCTCTAGGTAGATTAATACGCAATGTTCAAGTGCAGACTTCAACGATTCCTTTTCTGGTAACGCTACAGTTTTTTCTAGTTTCTTAGCAAACTCTGGTAGCCTTTTTTCGATGGTACGTACGCCAGATGGCGTTAAACCCGCTTGCTTGAGGGCAAGGGGGGACAGAGCATGAAAACGCAGAAAAGAGAGAAACTCTAACGTTTCAAAATATTCACCTCGAGCTATTTTCGTTGCAGCATAATGCGTCCAAATCCAGATGCGATCCTCGATCCATTGTGGGTCAGGCTGAGGGTAGCTTGGTTTGGCAGTGGCAAACACATCGCTCAACATGCTGTCTTTTTCCCAAAGAACTTGAGTATCATCGACTCGTACTGCAGCATCAGGTAGAGAAACAAACTTGAAGTCGACGTGAACAAGTTCCAATTCACCGAATACAGACACAATGAGTCTGGGTTCACCCACATGTTCACCGGTAAATGCTGCTAGCATATCGTCAAATTGACTTAGTATATCGAAGCGTTGTGCCATAACTTCTTGATAGTATTTAGGTTCGATAGCAATAACAAAGTCTAAGTCGCTATATTGGTCCATTGTGTCAGACGCGTAAGAGCCACTGCAACCAATGCCGCAAAATCGAGGATCCTGAGAGAGTACACTGACGATTTGTTCAAGTTGTGCACGATGAGCGGAAGGAAGTGATTTCGGAAACTTCATATTTTACCTTCTAAGATAGGTTGGTGAGTGCAACTGCTGGTGCGGTAAAATTTATGCAGCATTACAGGATATCAATATATGACTTACTATCAAGCTTTATTAGGATGCTTGTTAGTTTCAAGTGCCGACTAATATAGAACTATCAGACACAGAGGTTCGCAAAAGTGTTGGTCAACGTATTGATCAACGACAGGCACTTTGTAAAAGCTATGCTAGCTATGATGTGAAAAAGGAATGACAAACTTCATTCCTTTAGAAGACCTTTAAATTAAACGCAATGCTCAAACTATAAGAAGCAGGTCGCCGAAATCTTGTTTCCAGCCGGATCTCTTAGGTATGCCATATAGAGTTTACGTTCACCGGTATCTCTGATTCCAGGTGGATCTTCACAGGCGATCCCACCATTTCTAACTCCGACCTCATGCCATGTGTCAACCTGTTCTGGCGAGGTTGCAAGAAATCCGATAGTCATGCCATTGCCGTGAGATGCTAGTTGACCATCAATTGGTGTCGTAAGACCTAGTACCCCCGTTGGACTGAAATACATACAGCGCCCTTTTGCGTCTAGTACCCCTTCACCGTATCCTAAAACGGACATAGTTGAGTCATAAAACGCCTTGGAAGCTGGGATATCGTTGGCGCCTAAAAATACGTGGCTATACAAAATAAATCTCCTTTACCGCTATTTCCATTAAACCTTATAGCAAATATCGATTGAAAATAGATCGACAAAGTTATGTTGCAGTTTGCGTATCAAGCCACGTGATGGTTTGTAGTTATATTAACTGCTCACGTTGTTGAGCCGGAGAAAGCCCATTCCAAGAGGTGTAAGCCCGAATAAATGAGTTACATTCTTGGAAGCCTAATAAAAAAGAAATCTCACTCACTGGGAGCTCGGATTTAATGAGGTAATCTTTCGCCAAGCTTTGCCGAACCTCTTGAAGTAACTCTTGAAAAGTCAGATTTTCATGGGACAGTTTGCGCTGCAATGTTCGTTTGCTCATGGCCAGTTCACGAGCAACATAATCGATACTGCTTTGCCCCTGAGGTAGTGCATCGAGCAGGACTTTCTTCACGTGATCGACAACGTTTTGTTTGCCAACGGTTTCGCTGAGCTGTTTTTGCAATTCACTATCAAAGCACTTTAACATCAACTGATTACGGGTCAAAAATGGCGTATTTGCATCTTTAGAGCTGAAACGGATACTGGTGTTGTTGCCTAGGGTAATAGGGCAACCAAAATAGCTTTCGTACTGATCCAGGTTGTCTGGAAGTGCAGGGAGCTCAACGCGCAGTGGTGCAATATTCTGGCGCGTTGCTAGACGCGTTAGTTGAGTGAAGAAAATAAGCTCCGAGAGATTCAGGCAAAGTGGTAATGGCGCTTCAAATCCGTAGCAGCTAATGAGTAACTCCGTATATTCATCATTGGTATCAATATCCAATGCCATTGGGCCAATAAGGGGTTTGTATTCCTGAAGACGTTTTGCTGCTGCATTAAGGTTAGGTGTGCATATGGCGGCATAGATAGGGACATCGAAGAACTCCAGGCTCATCACTTTGGCAAATTCTAACGGCATATCTCGCCCGTGTGCTGCGAGATCAACACCATGCCACAATTGGAAGTATTGAGACGGGGAAAGCTGTACTTTTTCTTGTGCGAATAGCCCTTTGGGCAGTTTCGCGTAAGCAAGTACTTCCTCTATGTTTAGATCTAGGTCGCTGAACATCAGTTTCCAGTTTGGTGGAATAACGAACTTATTGGCTCTCTTCATTTCAATACTTCTATTTAGGTGAGGTAATGTGATGTTATTTGCGGTTTTTCTCCATCGCTTTGCGCGAAATTTTCAGTACCATCTTACGGGGAAGGAAAGGAACAATCCAATTCAACATGAACTTCAAACCTGGCTCATTGAATGCAATCAGTTCGCCATTTTCCATTGCTTGATAGCCACACTCAGCAACGGAACGCGGCGTTTTCGCGTTCTTCCAAACATCCACACCTTCGAGATTTCCTGCTTCAACAAACCCTGTCGCGACTGCACCTGGACATAAGGCTGTAACGGAGATGTTGTGTTCCTTTACTTCTTCAGCGACCGCTTGGCTAAAAGAGGTCACGTATGCTTTTGTTGCGTAGTAAACGGCTTGCAAAGGACCGGGTATGAAAGAGGCTGTGGACGAAACATTAAGTATCTTACCCTTGTTTCGTTCTACCATGCCTTTTAAATAAAGGTGGGTGAGGTTAGTCAAGGTAACCATGTTTACTTGCATCATTGCTTGCTCATCTTCAAGAGTACGTTCATGAAAATGACCATGACCACCGAAGCCTGCATTATTAATCAGTATATCGATTTGGATCCCAGCCGCTTCCGTTTGTGCAAACAACGAGTGCGCAGAGTCAAGCTTGGCTAAGTCGGCGGGTAGAACGGTAACGTTAATGCCAAATTGGCTTTCAAGCTCAGCTTTCAATGCTTCGAGTTTCGCTTGAGAACGAGCGACTAAAACTAAGTCACCGCCTTTTTGCGCGTGGACTTTAGCCAGTTCAAGTCCGATGCCACTTGATGCGCCAGTAATAAGTGCTGTGTTCGCCATGATGAATCTCTCCCAGTGTTAGGTTAACGATGAAAGTGTCATTGTTTGATGGAGAGATTATAGGTCTACAAATGGTGCCACCTCATATCAGATCACGCCATTGTGAATTCCGATCATGCCAAAGTTAAATGCACACAAGGTTTGCGCACATTTAACAGTTTATAGATAGAATAATAAATTAATTAATATCAATAACTTGATAGCCATCAATGGTTCTGAAGATGTCAAACTGCTTGTAAGTAGTGTTGGCGAAATCAATAGTATCGATATCGACTTTGCGAATCTGTTGGTTGTCGTAGGTACGGAAGTAATAGTCTTTGTTGTTAATATCAGTGACATTCGAATAGCCGGTCATTTGTGGATTTTCGGGATCGAAGTGTCGCCAATACAGGGTCCCTTGCACCACATCAACACTATTGATCATTGACCATGCACGGTTAACTGCATCAAAGTCAGTAACGATTCTGGTGCTATCTTGAGTCGCGTTTAATGCCACCATTTGTTGGAAACGTCCAGTGGGTGAGCGGTCAAAACCTTTAAAGGTCTCTTCTGCAAACTGTACTTTTGCATCATCATAACCTTTACCATCAAGCATCATCTGCGCCAGTTCTACTTGAACAGGATAGACTGGATCATTGGTCATGACGCCGAGATCGTTTTCGTAAATCTCGGCTATGCCATCGCCTTGAGTATGTTCCACTACGACCTTACGCTCACCATCGTTGATTGCAAGATGTACCCCTATAGCGCCGACCCCTGCCATTTTACCAAGATGCACTTTCAGATTATGAAGTATCGTGACTGCTTCATCGGTTGAACGTGCGTTACCAAGAATGTAAGCCCCAAGTGCGATCTGTGAAATATCACCCTTACCTGCTGGTAGATAATCCGCAGCTCCGAGTGCTAGTGCCTCAACCGAAACACCATGCTCATTAATGCCTGAAGACACCATATCTTCTTGACCATGTTGCATCCCAACAAAGCCATATTTAGCCGTAAACTCAGCGAACTCATGCCCTCTTGGAACGACTGTGAGCATCTCATGAGCTTCAAATGGCAATTCCATAGTGCGAGCTACAAAGGATTTATCATTAGCTTCAAAAGTTGCATAGGTGCATGCATCTGCGGTACCAACAATTACCCCACTGGTTGTTGCGGTTAGTAACAGTGTAAGAATTGACTTTTTCATTTGTTCGCTCCGAATCTTTGATAGATAACATCCTTGCCTAAAGAAGTACCTACTTGGTTTGAATGACAATCTAAAGTGAGCAACTAATGGATTCAAAATAGGAACCATTGTTATAACCAATAGATGGAGCGTTGGTAGGGGGGCTAATTAGGAGGAGATTAATGAAAAAACCCGCCTCGCAGCGGGGTTGGTCAAAGAGCTTGATTATGAACTTATCAGGACCATAAGTTACCAATAGTGAGCCTGTGAAGTCTCAATTAAACAGGCTCTAGGTACGTCGCTGGTATGGTGATAACCGAAAGACAGTACCATTCCCTTGATATTGGTAAAGGGAGTAGTCAGCAAAGAAGCGGAGCACGATGCTTTTTGCTGACCACAAACTTAGCTTAAAGCTTAATTTGGAAGCTTCTAGCCTGACACGGTTTCAGCGATCCGAAGGATTGCATCTCAATGTTAGTATCTCGAATTCGTTCGTCCATACTGACCTCTCTCCAAGAGGTAACTGATTCTTTGAATGCGATATTGTCTTCAATGGTTGCAGTTTCTGATGGGTTGTAGACTCGGAGAATCAATGCATCTTCATCTTCTGCTTTCTTAAGCACACTCAGAACGGCCCCTTTTTGATTCTTATTGAGCAAGGAGTAAGTCAGCGGTTTGTTTTGCTCGCCCACATTCAACTTCATCGCGTTATAAGGAATTTTGTTGTAGCACTGTATTGGCGTTACATTGTCACGTGATTCTGCCATGATGTTGGCATCTATGTGGTTGCCAGCAAAACCAAACAGCGCAAACTCACACACGATCTTGCCGCGAGTTTGAGAATCTGGTGTTGGGATCTTGATACCAGATGGTCGGCCTGGTCGAAGAAGAAGGTTCTCCTTCCCAAGGACCCCAACACCACGGAATAGCGTGAGCGCGAAAGTATCACGTTGCGCGTTACCTTGACTGGAAATGACTTCGAATTCACGCAGACCATTGCTCATTAGTGCCATACCGCCCGTGTTGTTCTCAACCGCTGCGAAGTTCATCAATTGATAAACGGGTACGGGTGCTTCTTTCCAGCCTTCTTGCTCCCAAACATCCATCGCAGGATCGTTCGTCGGGCGCGTTATGAGACCAAACTGATTATCGGCAACGACAGTTTCAGATACGAATGGTGTTGGAACGAGAACTCGAACACGGTGATCGTCGGCTTGGTTGTCCATTTCCATGCGGACTTCAATACGGCGAGAGCCCTGTTTTAGAACCACTTGGCAGTCCACATCAACAAATCCGTTTTGGCCTGAACGCGCTTCGCGCTCTTCAAGGTTTGCAGGTACGTTCATGCGAGTCTTGATCGTTGCGACAGACTGGAAGCCTTCATGTTTGATGCTGGTTTCAACATCAAACTCGTCGGAATACAGCAGCCATTCTTGGCGAGAAGGTGAGTAATCGTACTCGTCGCCATCGTCAGAGCCATCCTCGACACGCAATACTTGGTCGAACGTCATCTGAGTGTCTTTATCCAGCACAGTCAACGTACCGTTGTTGTTGACTGTGATTTGGTAGAACTCATTTTCAAGTATATCGGCGCTTGAATGAATCGCTTTTTGTGCCCCGTCTTGGTTACCTTGGATGTGAAGCGTCGTGTAGCCCATTGCCGGTACAGAATATTTAATCTGGATATCGTACTCAATAAATGGGTCGTAGTTTCCATAGTGAACAATTTGGCGGTCAATTTTGCCAGGGTCGATAACACGTTGTTCTCGGATAAAGTATTCGACCGCGTTGCCCTCATCATCAAACAGGTTGAACTTGTCAGCTCGAATGGTGATGGTTGTATTGATCACTTCTTCACGCTCGTATGGTGACAGGTTAAAGAACGCAAGTTTGTCACATCCTTCACGAGCAGGCATATGGTCAACAATCTTACGTTTGTAGAAATTGATCAGGTTGGTCGCCATATCATCCGCTAGGATGTAACGGTTTAAAATTTCAGCGTGAACTTTATCTGAGCAGCAGCAGCCAATAGAGTCGTGAGCATGGTTCTTCATACTCTCTTTCCACATTTTTTCGATAAGACCATGGTGGTATTCAAACCCAAGAGTCCAAGCGATGGAAGCGAGCGGCTCAAGGATATTAACGATCTTGTTTTCTACCTCTGCGTGGATAAGCTTGATGTCCATGCGAGTTGAAGAAATGGTGCGGTGAACACGCATGTACTTACCGTCGTTAAACTCACCTTTGATGGTATCTAGGTTGTCACGCTCTTCGCTGATTCGATCAAACACCTCTTCAAAGCGGCTCATAACGAACTCACGATCTGGGTAGATTTCACGTAGCTTGTCCATCACCTCAAAGATGTCTTTTTGGATTGGCATCTGATCGTGACCGTTTGGCAATAGGATGTCTTTGGTCACAGATGGCTTTTCAAGCACGGGGAAGTATTTATCGAGACGCGCACGCAGACCTTCTTCGTCTTGTGGTAGGTATTTACCAATCGCATAGCCAAGAGGCAGCACTTGCGCCATGACTTCTGAGCCGTCGTTTGATTGCCACAAGAATTCGGTTTTGTCGGTACCGTGGCGCTCAGAACAGCCGCGCCAGAACATGGCAGTGTCGATGTCGAAACCGTTATAGATCATTGGCAATTGAGAGCTCATTGAGAAAGAGTCTGGCAGATAACCAATCTTCATTGGTTCGCCAAGAGCAAGGCAGTCGCGTAATCCATAAAGCATGTTGCGTACAATAGACTCACCAGAGACTTGCATGGTGTCGGTTTGCGAGTACCAAGGACCAACAATTAACTTACCTGCCTCAACGAGCGCTTTTACTCGCTGCTTGTTTTCTGGTTTGATGGCAAAGTAATCTTCAATAACGGCAGTTTGGCCATCGAGTACGTAGTATTTGTACTCAGGGTCTGTTTCCAGACGTTGCATGATTTCTTCCATATTATTCACCAGTAGAATTCGAGATTCTTCGGTGGTGAAATACCATTCACGGTCCCAGTGCATGTGAGGAGTGATATGAACGCGAGATGTAGTCATTGTGTTAACCTTTGGACTGCTTTGCAGTGAGTTTAAATTCTTTAATATCAAGGGATTGATCGTTACTAGTTGCTGATTGAGGGCACAGAGAATCTGTGCCCTTCAGCTTATTGATTAATAATTTTGATTAGTTTTGCGTGGCTACCTGAGCTTCAAATTTGCCCTTTTTTACGGCATGCGCTCTCCACGCTAGTAAGGTAACGGTTGAGATAGCGGTACCTATTAAGGCTGCGCCGAACCATATTGCGGCTGCCATAAAGCTACCAATACCGGCATCGTGCAGCAGGAAGATTGAGAAGATACCTGCTCCTGGAGTCGATAGACCGATACCTGCTGCACCAATCATGGCACCTGTAACGATGGAACCGAGTAGGAATGAGCCGATAACACGGATAGGATCTTCAATTGCCATCGGAATAGCACCTTCAGTGATACCTGCTAGACCAAGTAACCAGGTTGATTTTCCGGTTTCAATTTCGAAATCTTTGAATAGACGCGGAGCAAGCATGGTCGATGCTGTTACGGTGAAAGCTGAGACCATTTTCACTGAGCCGAAGATAGCGTATGGACCGTAAACACCATTCGCCATCGCACCAAGACAGAATGCATATGCCGCTTTGTTTACTGGACCACCTAAGTCGAATGACACGAAACAGCCGATCACTGCGCCCAGAAGTAGAGCGTTTGTGCCAGACATGCCGTTTAGCCAGTCCGTCAGGCCTTGGTTAAGCCATGCAACAGGTTTACCGATAACAAACAGCATTAATGAACCTGCAACCAAAGTGCCAATAACTGGATATAAGTAGAAGGTTAAGAAGCCGTTGAAGGCAGGGCTAAGGCGAACATTCTCTTTCACCCAACGCATTACATAACCCGCAATCAGACCACCAACTACGCCACCTAAGAAGCCTGAACCGATTAGGTTGGCAGCGATACCTGCAGCAAAACCGGGACCAAGCGCTGGTTTATCAGCAAGCGAGTAAGCGGTGTAAGCGGCAAGTACAGGAACCATTAGGGTGCCAAGCAGACCGCCGCCAAGCTTACGATACATCCATAGCCACGAACCATCGGTTGCATACAATTCTTGCAGATCGAAAATTTGGGCAATAAGAACGGCCACTGCCAGAACTGTACCGCCAGCCACAATAAGAGGAACGGCATAAGAGATACCCGAGAGCAGTGCTTGTTTTAGCTCTGTTTTCAGCGGTAGTTTTTTCGGTTTATCGTCTGTTGCGATAGTACGCTCAGCACCAGCACTGTTCTTACCTGCTTCAATCGCGTCGTTCAGAATACGTTCTGCGTGTTTGATTGGCTCTGCCACTGGCACTTCAACACGTGGGATACCATTAAAGCGTTCAACTTCTTTGATTGCGACTTCTGCTGCAAACACAACAGCCGTGGCTTTGTTCAACTGTTCTGCAGTCAAACGGTCTTCAATCCCGTTCGCACCTTGTTTCTCAACATAGACCTTGTAGCCTAGCTTTTTACCTGTCTTTTCAAGGTACTCGGCTGCCATATAGGTATGAGCAATACCAGCAGGGCAGGCGGTTACACAAACAACGGTTGGTGCATTTGTATCTAAGTTGTCTTGTTCTTCGGCAGTGTTGTCTTTCCCAGTCAATAAATCCAGAATTTGTTCTGAAGTTGTAGCATTGAGGACCGCGTGGCGCACATCGTCGTCAACCAGCGTAGTGGTCAGTTCGGTAAGCAGGTGCATATGTGTTGAGCCTGCCTCTGCATTTGGAATCGCAATTAAGAAGATGAGATTAACGTCTTCATCTTCATCAAGTCCTTGCCATTTGAGATCTTTTGAAAGGGTGGCGACTGCGAAAGCGGCTTCTTTCACCGCGTCAGTTTTCCCATGTGGTACCGCTAAGCCTTCACCTAGCGCTGTTGGGCCTTGAGCTTCACGCTCGAATACAGCCTTTAAATATTCTTCCTTATTGTACAACTTGCCTTGTTGGTGTAATTGTTCGGCAAGGGCTTCAATCGCTGCATCACGACTTTCAAATGTCGTTTGTAGGTTTATCAGCGATGGGTTGGTAAGAGATGTTAGGTTCATAACTTTTGTCCCATTGTTACATTCATCTATTGTTGTCCTGTCAACAATGAGTGAATAATACCTATTTGATACAAATGATCCATGATCAAGATCTCATTTATCTGGAAATATGTATTGTTGTTGTATTTAAATTTAAGTTTTTTGTAGTAACAACTGCTTGTCATTAGTCTATCAATTCGTATCATATTGGTTAAATATAGTTAATGTTGAGTGCTCCGACTCAATTGACGCCGTAATCAGGTAGTAGAGGTTAGTATGGCGAGATTACCGATGTATCGCAGAATTGCCGATGCGATCCGCGAAAAAATTAGTAGTGGAGAATATAAGGTGGGGGAAGCGTTGCCCACTGAAGCTCAGTTGCGTGAAGAGTTTTCTGTGAGTCGGGTGACTGTCAGGCAGGCTATCAAGTTATTGGTAGAGAACCAGGAGCTAGAGAGTATTCAAGGTAGCGGTACATATGTAAAAGAAAACCGTGTTAATTACGATATATACCAACAAACCAGTTTTGCTGAGAAATGGGCTCACTTACAAGGTGTGACTCACAGTGATGTACTGGCCTTTGAGATTCAGGCCGCATCTATCACTATGGCTGAACATTTAGAGATCTCAGAAGGAGAACGTATCTTTTACATTAAACGCGTTCGCTTTTTGGACGATAACCCAATCACAGTGGAAGAAACTTGGATGCCAACGAGTATGTTCCCAGACCTGACTTATCAGGTCATGCAAGGCTCTAAGTACGATTTTATTGAGAAACAAAAAGGCTTGGTCATCGATCGCAGCGAACAAGAGATCATTCCTGTATTACCACCGGAAGATATTGCTGATCTACTGCAAATTAACCCAGCTCAGCCCATCATAGAGAAGCGAACTAGAGGTTATTTACGCGGAGATACGGTGTTCGAGTATAGTCGTAACTACTTTAAATCTAGTGAATATAAATTTACCTTGGTGGCTAAACGACATTAACGCAAAAAACCGCAGCCTAGCTGCGGGTTTTGCGTTCAAATGCTCGATAAGCCAAAGGAGCTTAGCGCGCTTCTTGTACTGTCGAAGTGTCCTCGTTAAGGACGTTCGCCAGCAGCAAGACGTTTTTCGATATCCGCTACGACGTCTGGGAGGTCGGCGATGGTATCGATGAGGTAGTGCGGTGATGCTTTGCCAAGTTTCGTGCGAGCGCGCTCACGAGCTGCATTAAGAGTGGCGTGATCCGCTGATTGGTATTCGTCAAAAGTTAAGCCTGCTTCGTTGCCTGATAGCAGCAGGCCAACGGTCCACATTCCCGCATTATGACCTTCTTCGATGCCCGGCGCAGCGTCATCGACTTTCACACAAGCGCCAACACAGCCAACACCAAGCTCAATAACGTTTTTCAGTGCCATAAATGGTGCAGGGCGGCCACCTTGAGGAAGATCATCTGTGGCAACCACATAATCCGGTTTGTAGCCATAGTCCGCAGCGACAGGAATAAGTGCATCCATGACCTCTCTCGGGTAACCAGAGCAAGAGCCAATCTTGATTCCTTTATCTTTAAATGAATTCACCACCTCAACGGCATTAAGAATAGGCTCGGCATGATCGGCGACTTTGGCTTTTTGCAAAGGCATGAAAGCAGCGTAAATAGCGTCTACATCTGAGTCACTCATCTCTTTGCCGAATTGCGCAACCCAGCGCACTTTTACTTCTGGTAATTGGCCGACCGCTTTAATGTGGTCCCATTTACCAATGCCCATAGGCTCACGAGCTTCGGCAAGCGTAATATCGAAGTCGAAACCTTGTTTAAATGCTTCCACGAAAATACTCGTTGGTGCAAATGAACCAAAGTCCACGATAGTTCCTGCCCAGTCGAATACAATGGCTTGAATTGGAGATGAATTAGACATAGTTGAAATCCTTACATACTTTAGTGATTGCTTGCTCGAAAATATCGAGTGCGGTCGTCAGCTCTTCACGAGTAATAACGAGGGGGGGACTAAGCTGAATAACGTTGCCTTGCGACACCTTAAAACTCAGTCCGTGGTTCAGACATTGGTAAAGAACTTGTTCTGCCTCATCGAATGCGCGTGCTTTAGTGACATGACTCTTCACTAATTCCACACCCCAGAGTAGACCAATACCGCGTACGTCACCAATGACTGGATACTGTTGCTTCATCGTTTCTAGGCGAGTTTTGACATACTCACTGTCACGACGTGTTTTTTCTAAAAGATTCTCTTGTTCAATGGCTTCCATGGTAGCCAGTGCCGCCGCGCAGCCAAGCGCACTCTTCTCGTGGGTATAGTGACCCAGAGAAATCTCTGCAGCGGTGTTGTATTTTTCTCTGGTTACCATGGCGGCGATAGGCACCAAACCACCACCGAAACCTTTACCAATGCATAAAATATCCGGTTCGATATCAAAGGCTTGATAGGTGAACCACTCACCGCTTCGGCCCATACCGTTTGGGATGTCGTCGATAATCAACAGCACATTATGCTTGTCACATATTTCGCGTACACGTTGCCAGTAGGCTTTACTTGGCACTTGAACATCGGTATTACGAACACCTTCAGCAATAAAGGCACCTATGCCGCCTTCTTTCTCGATAACGTATTCTAGATAATCTGCATAATGTACATCGCTGCCATCTTGAGAAGGCAAGGCACCTCGGTAGGACACGGCGGGTGGAATACGCTCAACACCTGCCATCAAAGGCCCCATACCTTCACGAAAGCAGGCTTCACCTCCGACAGAAATGGCGTCCAGTGACGCACCATGGAAAGAATCCCATAATGAAACTACTTTGTGGCTGCCGGTAATGTAGCGTGCTAACTTAAGTGCCATGCCAACAACGGAAGTGCCTCCAGGCGCAAATAACACACGCCTCAAATCTCCACCGCAAATTTGCGTTAGTTTTTCTGCACATTGCACCGCCGTTTCGTTGGTAAAGCGACGTGGCGAAAACGGTAACGAGTGCATCTGCTCGGTCACTCGTTTAATCACATGAGGATGACCATAGCCGAGTTGGTGAACATTGTTGCCATGAAAATCCATATAGCGCTTACCGCGGGTATCTTGAATGTAGATACCTTCAGCTGCTTCTAAAGAATCCAAGCAAGGCGTGGACATTGATTGATGCAGAAACACATCCGAGTCACGTTTAAGCAGTGCTTGAGTCGCTTGGTCTTGAATGTTCTGATTCCACTCGTGGCGAGCGGGCGTATTATTCACGTCCCCCTCGCTGCGTAAATGGGTCGCTTGCTCTGGCATTATGCTACCTCCCAGTACATTGCCTTTTTGATGGCAATGATAAGGCGCTCAATATCTTCAGGGTGTACGTCGCCAATGTTACCGATACGGAAACAGTCCGCGTTGGAAACTTTGCCTGGGTAAATTACAAACCCTTGCTGTTTTAGACGGTCGTAGAACTCTTTGAACTGATAATCACTGTGCTCTGGCGAGTAGAATGAAGTGATAATCGGTGAGTGCAAATCGTCTTTAAGAAGTGTGCGAAAGCCTAGCGAACGCATGCCTTCAACCAGCTTTTTCTGATTGGTAAAGTAACGTTGATGACGAGCGGGAATCCCACCTTCTTGTTCCAGTTCAATTAATGCTTGATAGAAGGCTCGCACAGTATGAGTTGGCGAAGTGAAGCGCCACTTGCCGTGGTTAACTTCCATACATTGCCATTGGTCATAAAGATCGAGACTGAGAGAGCGGGCCTGACCTTTACATTTCTCAAGCTCTGTTTGTTTGGCAATAACAAACCCAAAGCCAGGAACACCTTGGATGCATTTGTTGGCAGAGCTGATCATAAAGTCGATACCCAACTCACCAATATCCATTGGAATACCACCAAAGCTCGACATCGCGTCTAGAATGACCACTTTGCTATGTTGTTTTGCCAACGATGCAATTTGCTTAATAGGGTTCAGCATGCCTGTCGTAGTTTCGCAGTGTACGATGGCAACGTGAGTAATCGTGTCATCTTGCTTGAGCAGCGTATCAATAGCATCAATATTTGGTTGGTTAACCTCGCCAGGAGCAACTACTTGGGTTGCGATATTGAGATAGCTTGCGATCTGGGCGATACGCGCACCGTACGCGCCATTGTCGATGACAAGCAACTTTCCGTCTTTACTGATGGCACTGCCAATAGTTGCCTCTACCGATGCGGTACCACTACCTTGCATTAAAACGCTGGTATAACCGTGATGGGAAGTCGCTAACTTGGTCAGCTTGGCACGAATGACTTCGACGACATCTTTATTGTATTCATCGTCCCACGTACACCAGTCTTTAAGCATCGCTTGGCGTACCGTTTCTGATGTAGACAAAGGACCTGGAGTTAACAGCAAATAATCGTTCTTCATGTTATTTCTCTATTTGGACTATACCAATTTGTTTTGGTTAATCTAACAGCGATAATTAGGGGAAGTAAACGGCACAACTTAAGGTTTCATAAAACTTTCACACTCGCTCTTCTTGCCAATCAAAGTTTCTTCAAACTGCCATTATTCGTTCATTTAATCGTCATAATCGGAACTTAACGTTTAACGCACAAACTGGTACAGACCAAATCTAACTGGAGAGAATGATGAAAAACCGTTTGATGAAGGGAACACTAGCGACACTGGTTTCTCTACTAGCGACAAATGCACTAGCAGCAACAGAAGTCACGGTGTATACCGCTTTCGAAACTGACATTCTGGCGAAATATAAGAATGCGTTTGAGAAAGAAAATCCTGATGTAAAAATCAAATGGGTTCGAGATTCAACGGGCATCATGACGGCCAAACTTCTTGCTGAAAAAAACAATCCGCATGCCGAAGTTGTGTGGGGATTAGCAGGCTCTTCTATGGCATTGCTTAAAGAAGAGGGGATTCTTAAGCCTTATACTCCAAAAGGTGCAGATGAGCTGAATGCCAGTTTGAATGACCCACAATCTAATCAAGCTTGGTTTGGCAATGATGCATTTTTCAATGCTGTGTGTTTTAACGAAGCGGTGGCAAAGCAACTCAACCTACCTAAGCCACAATCATGGGAAGATTTAACCAAACCAGAGTACAAAGGTCATATTGCCATGCCTAATCCTGCTTCATCAGGAACAGGTTATATGCAAGTCTCAGCTTGGCTACAAAACATGGGTGAGGACCAAGCATGGGATTACATGAAAAAACTCGATAACAACATGGCACATTACACGCATTCTGGTTCAAAGCCTTGTGTTCAAGCTGCGATGGGTGAGGTGGCAATCGGTATTTCGATGGCTGTGCGTGGTGCGAAGCTCAAGAATCAAGGCGCGCCTCTCGCGGTTATCACACCTGAAGGCATTGGTTGGGAATCAGAGGCTGTGGGTTTGGTGAAAGAGTCTGAGGCGGCGAAGCGTGTTGTTGACTGGTCAGTGTCAAAAGCGGCGAACGAACTCTACGTTGAATCCTACCCAGTGGTTGCTCATAAAGACGTGAAAGCAGTGGTCTCGAACTACCCTGAAGTTGAAGGTGCGATGGCTGAGATGGATTTTGCGAAAATGGGTGCCGATCGTGCTGAGATTTTAAAAACATGGTCGAAAAAGTTTGATGGAAAGTCAGAGCCTAAATCCTAATTTTAAAGAAATAAAATAACTGGGAATTGGTAGATTATAAGCTATTGAGGGAGATTGTTATTGATCTTCCTCTTGTCATTTCTGCTCTCCAATCACACCAGAAAAGCCAATCATTAAACTGCAATCAACCTGCTACAAAACTGTCATCCCAATGAAATATACCAGATTTAAATTTGGTATATACCATTTGGAGAGTAAACGATGTCAGTATCCAAACCTTATCTAGAAATCAACAATGTGGTGAAGCAATTTGGTCAGTTCACGGCATTAAAGCACATTTCCTTGTCCATTAATAAAGGCGAGTTCGTCTGTTTCCTCGGCCCTTCTGGCTGCGGTAAAACGACGTTGCTCCGCGCTATTGCGGGTTTGGATCTTCCAACCTCAGGAGAAATCCATCAAGCAGATGAGGCGATTACGTTTTTACCACCAGAGAAGCGTGATTTTGGCATTGTGTTCCAGTCATACGCGTTGTTTCCAAATCTGACGGTACAAGAGAACATTGCTATCGGTCTTAAGAACCAAGGGATGTCGAACAAAGAGGCGCTTGAAAAAGTAGAGCACTGGTTAGAAATGATCGGCTTGCCAACCTCGGGAGAGAAGTTTCCTAACCAACTATCAGGTGGTCAACAACAGCGTGTGGCTCTGGCTCGTGCATTGGCGTTGTCTCCGGGTCTGCTGCTTCTGGATGAGCCGCTCTCTGCATTGGATGCGAAAGTGCGTACTCACCTGCGAGATGAAATTTGTCAGATGCAACGCAAACTTGGTATCACCACCATTATGGTGACTCATGACCAAGAAGAGGCGCTATCTATGGCTGACCGCATTGTGGTGATGAACCACGGTGTGATTGAGCAGGTTGGAACGCCACAAGAGGTGTATGAGCAACCTGCGACTCGATTTGTCGCTGATTTTGTTGGCAGTATGAATTTTATCGAAGCATCGGTGCCATCTGCTAACACTATGCGCGTGGCTGAGTCGATGCTGCGTTTGCCTGCGTTAGACAATATGACTCTAAAGCATGGCGATATATTTGATTTAGCCGTGCGACCGGAGAGTCTCCACTTTGTCGAGCACGCTTCGAACGCTATTCCTGTCAGAGTGTTATCCAAGGAATTTCAAGGGTCTTACTATCGCGTCGAAGTGGCAATGCAACATGCACCAATGGCCAACGCTCTATATGTGGACGTACCCGTGAAACAGGCGAATGAACTTAATCTGCGCCGTAATGATATTCGCTATGTTGCGTTTTCTGAAAGTGGTTTGCTGGGCTATCCATCGCTAAGTGCAACCTTAGAGTCGGCGGCTTAAGGGACAGACATGCAAGCATCTTCAACCTTGACGACAGGCGGGTCTATGAAACAACGAATTGCACAGTTGGCAACGCAAAAAGCGAGCTCAACAATGAGCAAAGACAATATTGTCTTGTTTGGTCTTCTGACGTTCCTTTTTGTGGCGATGACACTGTTTATCTTGATGCCTCTTTGGGCCATGATGAAAAAGAGTGTCCAAAACAGCGACGGTGAGTTTGTTGGTCTACAAAACTTTGCCACCTATTTTGCTACTGACAGTTTATGGTATTCACTAAGCAATACCTTTACCCTTGGTCTGATTGTGACCGTTGTAGTGGGCTTTTTGGCGTTTGGGTATGCGTTCGCATTAACGCGCTCTTGCATGCCCTTTAAAGGCGTGTTTCAACTGATGGGCACGGCTCCAATATTAGCGCCTTCTCTGCTGCCTGCTATCAGTTTGATTTTTCTGTTTGGTAATCAGGGCGTCGCAAAAGAGTTGCTGCATGGGCATTCAGTCTATGGCTTAGTTGGCATTTCTCTAGGCTTGATATTTTGGACATTCCCTCACGCCTTGATGATTCTCAACACCTCTTTACGCACCTCAGATGCTAGGCTTTACGAAGCGGCTCGAGCTCTTAAAACCTCTCCGTTCAAGACCTTCTTTATGGTGACGTTACCTGCTGCAAAGTACGGTTTGATCAGTACGTTAATCGTCGTTTTTACGCTGGTCGTGTGTGACTTTGGTGTGCCTAAGGTCATTGGTGGCAGTTACAACGTTCTGGCTACGGATATATTTAAGCAAGTTGTGGGGCAGCAAAACTTCTCCATGGGGGCGGTTACCAGTATCTTACTTCTGCTTCCTGCGGTATTGGCCTTTGCGGTTGATCGCTGGGTACAAAAAAAGCAAAAGAGCATGTTGGACAGCCGTTCTGTGCCTTATCAACCATCCCCTAATAAACTGCGAGATTCGGTGTGCTTCGTTTATTGCCTGGTTATTTCCCTCGCGGTTCTAGCGGTACTTGGTATGGCGGTTTATGGCTCGCTCGTGACGTTTTGGCCTTGGAACAAGGCGCTGACGCTAAATAACTATAACTTTGCTGAGATGAGCACCTATGGGTGGAGTCCGTACTTTAATTCACTGAAACTGGCGGCGTGGACGGCGATTATAGGTTCTGTAGTTATCTTTGTCGGTGCTTACTGTATTGAAAAAGGTCGTGCCTTTGCTCCCGTTCGTCAAGCGATGCAAATGATGAGTGTGATTCCCATGGCGGTACCTGGACTCGTACTCGGCTTGGGATATATCTTCTATTTTAACGATGCCAACAACCCGTTGGGTGTGATGTACGGTACGATGGCGTTTCTGGTGATTAATACCATTGTCCATTATTACACGGTTGGACACATGACAGCTTTGACAGCTCTGAAGCAGTTACCGGCAGAGATTGAAGCCACCGCTGCTTCGGTTAAACTCCCACAATATAAGCTGTTTTTCAAAGTTTCGCTGCCTTGCTGTTTACCAGCGGTATTAGATATAGCGATATATTTATTTATCAATGCTTTAACAACCACATCGGCAGTAGTATTCTTGTATTCAACCAACACCATTCCGGCATCAGTAGCGGTGCTGAATATGGACGATGCCGGGCAGACGGGCAGTGCTGCGGCAATGGCTGTGATGATCATGCTATCGGCAGCGGTGGCAAAACTCACCCATATGTTTGTTGGAAAGTTGTTTAAAGGTCGAACTCAAGCGTGGCGCAAGCGCTAATAACAATGATTGAATTAAGGATGCGGTGTGCAATACGTAAAAATTAAAGACGCTATCGTTGAGCAAATAGACTCAGGAATGCTTACACCAAGACAAAAATTGCCAGCAGAAAGAAAGTTAGCAGAGTCTTTTGACACGACTCGTGTAACGCTGCGTGAAGCGTTGTCACTACTTGAGTCGGAAGGTCGTATTTATCGCGAAGATAGGCGTGGCTGGTTTATCTCACCAGAACCACTGCGTTATGATCCTACTCAAACATTGAACTTTACCAATATGGCGAAAAGTCAAAATCGAACGCCAAAAACCGAGCTGTTGTCAGCCAAAGCGATGTTAGCCACCAAGCAAGCAGCAGAGCTTTTACATTTGCCGCCGTTCTCCGATATTTATCGAGTAGACCGCGTTCGTTATTTAGAAGATCGCCCAGTCGTGTTCGTGACAAACTTTATTCGGACGGAACCATTTGCGAACTTGTTAGAGTTTGATATGGAAAACTCCTCTTTGACGGATATCTATCGCGACGAGTATGGCGTGACCTACAGTAAGGTGAAATACCGAGTCAGCACTACTTCGCTTCTAGGTGACATCGCGCAAGCATTACGTGCGACGTCTGGCACTCCGGCTATGATGGTTGAGCGCATCAACTACAACCAACACGGTGAGTTGATTGATTGCGATATTGAGTACTGGCGACACGATGCCATCAATATAGAATCTATTGCTCAGCTCGATTGATATCCTTCTGCTCACCCCTCTTGACGTCTCGAGAGGGGTGACTTTCATGTTTGTTGGTGCCCACTTTGACTCTCTACGCCGCTCTTCTTGTTATTTTTTCTGCACTGCTCCACGCGGGGTGGAATATTCTTGGAAAATCGAATACTGGCTCTGGGTATTCGTTTACTTTAGGCGCGTCTATTGCTCCACTTATTTTACTATCGCCGTATATAATCTGGTGCATTTCGGTGATTGGTTTTGACAGTCTTGACGGTTACTTTTGGCTTCTGGTCACGCTAAGTGGAATCGGGCAGGCTATCTACCTAATTGGTTTAATCAAGGCTTATGATGCCGGTGACATTGGTGTGATTTATCCTATCGCGCGAGCCTTACCAGTTCTGATGGTTGGGATTGGGACTGTATTCATAGGCCAATCGTTGTCCCCCAATGCGTGGATAGGGTTTGTGGTCTTAACATTAGGTTGTTTGTTGATCCCAATGCGACACATCAAAGACTTAAGACTTGGCTCTTATTTAAATTTAGGTGTGTTCTGGTCATGTATTGCCGCAATCGGCACAACTATTTACTCCATCATCGACAAGCAGGCACTAACATGGCTACAGCTTGAAACTAGCGGACTAACCAAAGTTCAAGTAGCTATTTTCTACCTAGGTGTGCAGTTTGCTGCGATTGCGTTTGTTTTGGTAGCTTGGTTATTAGCGACTAATAAACGCAGTGAGTTAGCGCTAACTTGGCAGCATCGCTATCGTTCGTCTATCGCTGGGATTATGATGGGACTGACCTATGGCATTGTGCTGTATGCAATGACTATGGTCGATAACGTTAGTTATGTGGTTGCTATGCGTCAGGTGAGTATCGTCTTTGGGCTCCTGATGGGCATCTGGTTTCTCAATGAGAAATGGCTGTATACTCGAGGTATTGGGGTTACGCTAGTACTGATTGGGTTGGTGGTTGCTTTGACTTAACGAAGTAGATGCTGAGGTTATCGAATCAGTGGCGACTTACCGACGAGACTTCCTACTATTGAATGAGTTTATTAGAGATACCATGACTTTTGAAACACTGCTTGATACAGCTCGAATTCAACTTGATCACATTACCAGTAATGACGCAGGCTTCTTTGTTGAGCTGATGAACAGTGAAGGGTGGCTCAAAAACATAGGTGATCGCAATGTTCGTACGTCAGATCAAGCTCAAGAGTATCTAACCAACGGTTTCATCAGAGCCTATCAAGAATTGGGCTTTGGGTATTATGTTGTGCGCCTCAAATCATGTTCAACACCAATCGGAATCTGTGGTTTCTTAAAGAAACCCGACCTGGGTTACCCAGATTTCGGCTACGCGTTCTTGCCCAGCTATCAAGGCAAAGGGTATGCGCATGAGGCTTGTAGCGAATTACTGACTTTTGCCATTGATGCTTTCCAACTTCCAGTGATTGACGCGGTATCACTGCCACAAAATTCACCTAGTATACGATTACTCGAAAAGCTGGGATTTCAATACATCGGCTTACATCAAACTAATAGCGACAGCCCACTTTCTTTATATCGCCTGAGCATAAAGTGATTATGATCGACAGTATCGAAAGTCCCCGAAAGACTCAATTTGATCCAATACATGTTATCTACCGATCAGATAGTGTAGACTCGGCGTTCGAGCTAAGCATCTGATAAAAATGGAATTGAGTAGTACATGCAATTGGAACAAATTGAAGAAATTATCGAATTCACGGATACGGATCACCTTAGTCAGGCAATGGAAGTGTTCAATGAACAAGGATTAGTCAGTCAGGAATTATTGCCCTTTCTTAATGTAGTATTCGATAAAGCGCCAGAGAAACTTTGCCATAAGCTATCCCGTATCGGTTTCAAAGGCCAACCAGCTATCATTTCAACATCAAGCGCTTGTGATTCTGCTGTAACTCAGTTTTTCATCTTTAACGCAAGTATTCTCAGTGTGTCGGATGTTCTCAATCAGATCGAAAAGCCTTCAATGAAGTAGCTATATGTGATTGAAAGCGGGCAATGAGGATTGCCCATTTGGGTATCATTTTCTTGGACGAATACTCCGATAAACAACATCCGTCAGGTAGTCGTTCAATCTATGTGAAGCGGCAACGGCTTCTTCAGAGTCTGTATGGCTTACTGCTCGCAGAACACAAGCGTGAAGTGATGATGCTTCAAGTAAGTCTGAGTCTTTGTTTTTATAAGCAAACCAAAAACGTCTAGACAGTCCCTGCAGTGGTGCCATTGCCAACTGTAAATATTCATTACATGCCGCTTTCACCAAAACAGTGTGAATATCTTTTAGCAAAGATGCGTATAACAAGTCATCTTTGTTTTGCGCGCAGACTTCCAGTTGCTCTGAAAGCAACAGCATTTGCTGCTTTTCTTCTACAGAGGCGCGTGATGCTGCGTAGTTCACGCACAAAGCTTCGATGTCACGTCTAACTTCTAGAATCTTTAGTTGGCTCTCCACCGATATCGGTGGGATCTGGATCCCGCGACGAGGGTGGATCTCAACCATACACTCATACGCTAGCCTCTGCAGGGCCTCCCTCACCGGCGTCCGCCCTAATTCCAGCTCTTCTGCCAGCTGTTTTTCACTCACCATACTCCCTGGTTCTAACTCTCGGAAGATGATCATTTTTTCGAGTTTGCTGTATGCAACCTCTGTCTTATTGACTGAATTTGCGGTCATTCCTAGTCCTATTGTCTTGATCAATCTTTTAGTGAGCAATCTCACGATAAGAAGTTTTGCCATTGTACCAGAATCACAAATAGGAATATATTAAAAATACACAACTGATATATCAGATGAACATCAGTAATCTATTAGTGAGGTAGCAATGAAATCTTGGAGCATTATCCGTCGTTATGAAACACAGCCAGACTTGCCAGTATTGGCAGAGGTTGATGTCTTAGTTGTTGGTGGCGGGGCTGCAGGGGTAGCCGCGGCGCAAACGGCTGCGACGCTTGGTAAGAATACATGGTTGATCGAGAAGTATGGCTTTTGTGGTGGTGCTGCGGTTGCTGGTCTATCTGGCACAATTTGTGGTATGTACATGGCGTCAGAAGATTTGGACGCACAACCAGAACAAGTCGTTTTTGGATTTACTGAACGTTTTCGTCAAGCGTTGGAGCAAAGAGGTGGCGTGACGGAACCTCAACGTTACGGCAAGACTTTCACTGTAACTCATGATCCACTGGTTTGGCGTGAAGCGGCGGATGATCTGTTGGAGCAAGCCGGCGTTACCACATTGTTCCACACGGCGGTAACAGGCGTCATCATGGATGGCGATTGCTTCAAAGGGGTAGTCATTGAGTCCAACGCTGGGCAAAGCGTTATCCTAAGCAAGATGATTGTTGATGCATCTGGTGATGCCGCTCTTATTGCAAGAGCTGGACTGGATTATTACTTTGGTGATAACGGTCGAATTCAAAATCCTACTATGTTCTTCCGTATCGGTGGCGTAGATATGGATAAGTATCTTGAATACTACGGTCACGATACGATCTGTCCTCCGAAAGTAACGGAAAATATTCTTGCCGCGAATGAGAGCGGAGACTATGAACTTCCGCGTCATAAGATTTGGATTTTCCCAACGACCCGACCTAATGAACTCATGGTTAACGCGACGCGTTTAGCGGGGCAAGATGGTCGCATGCTTAACGTTATCGATCCGTTGGACTTTACGGAAGCTGAAATCTTCGGTCGTCGTCAAGTGCGTGAATATGCTCGTTTCCTAAAAGAATTTGTTCCAGGGTGTGAGAACGCGTTTGTCGTTGATACCGGCGTGGAAGTGGGGATTCGTCAAACTCGCTCTGTTGTTGGTGTTGAGACATTAACAAACGAAGATGTGGTGAATTGCCGCAAACGCGAAGACGGTATCTGCCGCACACCATGGCCAATCGAACTTCATTCAGGCGACAAGCCAAAACTACATTGGCTGTTGAATGATTACTATGACATTCCATTCCGCACATTGGTGCCGCTCATTGGCGAAAACATCATTGTTGCTGGACGATGCTTAAGTGCTGAACATGAAGCGTTAGCATCCGCTCGAGTGACTGCGCAGTGTTTTGAAATGGGACATGCTGCCGGAGTTGCGGTGGTGAAAGCAATTAATGAGTCAACACCGATTCGTAAGCTTGATGTTCAAGCTATTCGTCGGACTATGGTTGAGCATGGCAGCACACTATAACAACAAGGATTAATTATGAATCTCAATAACTTAGACAACAAACTGTTCTGGCCTGCCATCAGTTTTACCTTTTTGGTGCTGGGGGCAGCCGTTCTGTTCCCTGAGCAATCCGGCGCGTTTGCGAACGCGGGTATGAAGTGGGTAACCAACGATATCGGTTGGTTCATTCAGTTATCGGGCTTTTCTTGCTTGGTCTTTTTGCTCTATCTGGCGTTCAGTCGTTTTGGCAACATTAAGCTAGGTACGGATGAAGATAGACCTGAGTTTACCTACGCCAGTTACGCGTTTATGATTTTCTCTGCGGGTGTTGGGGCTGCTCTTATATTTTGGGCGGTCGGCGAACCTATGTACTATATGCAAAGTCCACCGATGTTTGCGGAGAAAGGCACGCCAGAAGCGGCTCAGTGGCTTATTACTTATACCTTGTTCCACTGGGGACCGACAGGTTGGGCAATCTTCTGTTTGCCAGCGGTGCCATTTGCTTACTATCTGCATAAGATGAAACACCGTAATTTACGACTAAGCCAGTTGGTTAAAACGGTGATCGGCGAGAAGCATGCTAACGGCCTGGTCGGTTATATCATCGATATCGTTGCGATTTTTGGTACTTTAGGAGCATTTTCGACTTCTATGGGGCTTGCTGTAGACCTCATTGGTTCAGGGGTTGAGAACTTAACGGGTATTGAGAATGGCCTAACGCTTCAAGTTGGTATTATTGTTCTTTTCATCGCTTTTTACGCACTGGTCATGTTTGCTGGGATGAAAAAAGGGGTATCTAAGCTGGCTAATGCTTGTGTATACGCTGCATTTTTACTGGGTTTGATCATCCTTATCTCGGGTCCAACAGCGTTCATCTTCGCATACTTTTTTGACAGTATTGGTGTGATGTTCAACAACTATATTCGTATGAGTTTTTGGACTGACCCAGTACAAAAGTCTGGCTTCCCACAAGCTTGGACTATGTACTACTGGGCATGGTACTTCGCGTACTTGGTCATGATGGGGGTATTCTTAGCACGAATCTCTAAAGGCCGTACTATCAGACAATTAGTATTAACGACCATTACTTTTGGTTCTGCAGGTTGTTCGTTCTTTATTGCAATCTTCGGTAGTTATTCGGTTTACAACGAAATCTCAGGAGCATTACCCGTCTTACAGTGGATGTCGGAATCCGGTGTCTCTAGCGCCATTATTCAGACCATTAAGTCTCTGCCTTTCGGCGCCATCATTCTAGTTACGTTCCTCATTGTTGAGTTCTTCCTAATGTCTACAACGATGACATCTGCCGCGATGGCTGTATCGATGATGACGACGAAAGAACTGGATCACGATGCCGACCCTGATGTGTCAGTGCGTATGATTTGGGCCATCGGTATCGGTGCGGTTTCTATGGCGGCGTTCTTTATGGGCGGCAGTATCGACACCATTAAGTCCATGTGTGTTGTCGTGGGTCTACCAATGATCGTGCTCTACTTTGTATTGGCTGTGTGTCTAATGAAGTGGATTAAACGTGACCACCCGGAACTATTTGGCCAAACAATGCCGTTGAGCAGTGAAACCAAAGAGCAAGCAACAGAACTGAAACGAGTCGAGGTGTAACTATGTCTGTCGCAAAAATCACAGCTGTCGAATTCATCCCTGTCAATGTTGAGGCAACAAACTGGAGTGAGAACACGGTTATTGTCAAAGTGACCGATGAAAATGGGGTTTATGGTATTGGAGAGGCCGACGGTTCTCCGGAAGTCATGAAAGCATTCTCTGAGATAGAGACGGAGCATAAATGGCTATCTAACCTCAAAGAAGCAGTAATTGGACGTGAACCAATGGCGTTTCGTTCTATTTGGGAAAACATGTATGACTCTACTCGTTGGGTAGGGATGCGCGGATTTGGCATGTTTGCAATCTCTGGTATCGACATGGCGCTGTACGATTTAGCGGGGAAACAATTAGGGGTTCCTGCATACCAGTTAATGGGTGGTAAAAACAGAGATAAAGTGACACCTTACTTTACTCTGTACCCGAGTGTTTCAGCAGATGCCACGTTGCAAGATATTATCGATGCCTATGCGGTATTGTTCGAAAAAGCAAAAGCGGTCGGTGCGAAAGCGGTTAAGGTCTGCATTATGCCTAGCTGTCCAGCGACAGATAAGCAAGTGGTGTGGTACTTGCGAGAGCTTAGGAATCTGCTCAGCTACGATATAGATATGATGGTTGACTGTTTGTATCGTTGGCACGATTGGCAGTCAGCGCGTTGGGTGTTTGAACAGTTAAAAGATATTGATTTGTACTTTGTCGAAGCTGCTCTGCAACATGACGATCTTATCGGCCACAAAAAATTAGCAGGATGCCTGTCCACTCGTCTTTGTGGGGCGGAAATGTCGACCACTCGATTTGAGGCTCAAGAATGGTTGCAAAAAACAGATATTTCGGTCGTGCAATCTGATTACAATCGCTGCGGCGGTATTACAGAGTTATTGCGCATCGAAGAGCTTTGTGAGTATCACAATGCATTGCTGATGCCGCACAACTGGAAGACTGGCATTACCTCGGCTGTCGCTCGACACTTTGGTGCGGTGATGAAAACAGAACATTATATCGAGTACCTGCACCCTGAATTTTGGTATGGTGAACTCACACAAAAACTCACGCTAAATGAGCCGCCGATTATTGATGGTTCAATTGCTGTAAGCGATGCACCTGGGCTAGGGATTGAGCTTAATATGGATTACCTAGAATCACTTTGTAAGTTCTAAGTTCAGTTACTCCGCACAAGGCCTAGTGATTTATCACTAGGCCTTTTTAAAATGGTTTGTTCTACTGTGATGCTATGATATTGATTGCCAATCAATAGTGAAATCACGCTATTAATAGTTTAAGTGGGTGGCGAGCTAGTTTTTTTCTAAGCAAGTAATCAACAGACAATTTCCCTCCGCCTGCTAACATGAATATCCCAGATACGAAGATCCACATTGCAGGGAATTCCCAGCCACCCGTGGGTAGTACCCATACATACCCCACTGAATAGTGGCCGCCCAAGCCTACAGATACAAATAAATAGACTGCCGAACCAAACCCTGCGAGGCGTGTGAACAGGCCAAAGGACAGCATAATCGCCAAGGATATCTCTATGATTCCTGCAAGAATGACAAAGGCCTGAGGGAAGGGGAGGCCAATGCTGCCAAAGTAATCGGTAAATACGGCAAATGGATTACCTCCGACTAACAAGTGACCAGTGAAATGGGCAATAAACATAAGTCCTACATATATTCTTACTAATGTCATGCCCCACGCGTAGTGGTCTGGTTTTCCAAATGTCGATTGAGTTAGCGACAGTCTGGTTCTCCAAGGAAGGGCGATAAGTTGTAGGGCCAATAAGACGAACAACAGGGTGCTGGTTAGCTCAATGCTTGAGATACCTGGGCCTGTCTCTGCCACCATCAGAGGATCAAGTGACGACAATGTTGAAATATCGATTGATTCAAGGTGAATGGTTGAAAATATTCTTCCTAAAGTGAGCTGTGCAAACAAAGCACCTATCAAACCAAAAAAGTTAACCTGTCCTTTGTTATAGGTTTTAAGTAAGGACGCGATAAGAACGGCAATAAATAGGCCTGTGGAGGTAGAGACCCAACTACCTAGTCCGTTGTCCACAACGGCTTTGACAGAGAGTATTACCGTGAAAGTGGCGGCAATGAGGGTGAGTAGTCGTAATGTCTTATCAAAAGTGTTCATCTTTTTCTCCTCAAAGCAAAGCCAATAAAGGCGATGTTGACTTTGCTGAATATCGAATTTGGCTTTTTCAGAATGGTACCGAGCTTGTCGGACTGCTAATGCGTATGCCGTGGCGCATTAACACGCCACGGCAAGGTTGGTAAGGCAAGGGGGAGAAAGGCCTATTACGCTTCTACTGGTTGTGCTTGTTTCTCGTTGCGGTTCGCTTTAAGAATCAATAACACGCCGATGATTGGAACGATAACACCCACGTAAGGAATCATTTCTGCACCAAGCTGACCATCAAGAACCATACCTCCAAGGAAACCACCGAACGCATTAGCAACATTAAACGCTGAGATATTTGCTGTTGCTGCCAGCTCTTGTCCGTCACCACCATTGTTCATTACACGCAATTGCATAGATGGAACGTTAGCGAATGATGCGATGCCGAAAATAAATGATGCGGCGACGAATAGGATTTTGTTGTCGGTAAACACACCGACAAGTACTAGAGAAGCAATCATTGCAATGGCCCAAAATAGAGAAGATTTGTTTAAATCTTTGTCTGATGAGTGACCACCAAGCGTATTACCAATGATTAAGCCAAGACCTACAATGACCAGAATCCATGTCACAGCACTTTCACCGTAACCAGCAACATGCATAGCGATAGGAGCAATGTAACCGTAAAGTGTCATGAAGCCAGTCCAAACTACAGCGGTAATCGCTAGGCTAATAAGAAGCTTTGGATTTTTGAACGCAGCAAGTTGTGCTTTAACATTTTTCGCTTCGCCGTGACCTGTTGAATGGATAGCGGCAAGAATGGCAAATAGAGCTACGACACCGAATGCAGCGACCACAATAAATGTCGTGTGCCAGCCGAATTCAACACCGATCCAAGTACCACCGGGAACGCCTAGTACATTCGCTAGAGTTAGGCCTGCAAACATTTGTCCTACAGCGCGACCAGCCATTTTCTCAGACACGAGGTTTGTCGCTACAACGGCACCAATACCATAGAAAGGCCCTTGTACTAAGCCACTAATAATGCGACTGATGAACAAGATGTCATAACTTGGTGAAAAGGCTGACATGAGGTTACCGACTATAAATAATGCCATTAATCCGATAAGAACCATTTTCTTATTAAAGCGTGCGAGATAAATGGTTAAGATTGGTCCTCCAATCACAATGGCAAGTGCGTATGCACTGATTAAATAACCTGCCTGACCCTCAGTAATCGACAGCGATGTGGCAACTTGCGGCAAAATACCTGCGATAATGAATTCTGCAGTGCCGATAGCGAAGGCGGCGAGTGTTAGTATCCAGACTTGAAATGGCATCTTCTCTTTGTTCATGGTTTTTCTCCTCTAAAACGGTTTGGGATGAGTCACGCTGAGTTGTAAGGTGGCTCGTCTCTCAAGTGATGGTGAGAGTATATTTATTCATTTTAGTTTTTAGAATTACCCAAAAAATGAAATCATTATTCGTAAATACTGAACAATCTAATCAAATCTCTTTGTTTGGCAGCAGAACGGTTAAGAGTATGGGTAGCGGTAGGGCATTCCACTCACGTTGATCCGAGCTGTGTTGAGCGTCTTAGTCACAACACTCCAACTGTCGCCAAAAAAAACACTCTTCTGAAGTGATAAATGTTTAAATAAATTATGTTTACGTAAATATATATTGGGAATAATGTGAAGCTTCAAGGTGATTCTTTTGGAGTTAACACATGAAGGGTAATGAATACGCAATTTTCGAAAGTATGTTGAGTTCCGCGGACATCAAGATTAATGGCTCTAGACCATGGGATATTCAGGTCAATGATGTTGCCATGTTTGATCGAATATTAGCCGATGGTTCGCTTGGTTTGGGCGAATCCTATATGGAAAAGATGTGGGAATGTAAGGACATCGCAGAATTGGTAAACAGGATCTTAGCGTTTGAGCTCGACAAGCACTTAGATTTAAGGACCAAAATGATACTTGGTGCCAAAATTGGTAAAGACAAAATCAAAAAGTTTTTTAACCCTCAAGGCACGACAATTTCCAAGCACAACGTCTCATTTCATTACGATATCGGTAACGACTTATACCGCGCTATGCTCGATAAACGTATGACGTATACCTGTGGATATTGGAAAAATGCAGATAACCTAGATGACGCTCAAGAGGCCAAGTTGGATCTAATTTGTAGAAAACTAGGCTTAAAACCAGGTATGCGGTTTTTGGACATCGGTTGTGGTTGGGGGAGTTTGATGATCTATGCCGCCGAAAAATACGGTGTAGTTTGTGATGGTTTAACGTTATCTGAAGAACAAGCAAAGCTAGGTACTCAGATGGTGGAGGAAAAACAACTTCCCGTTAATTTCATTCTTCGAGATTACCGACTCTATGAACCGGAAACGAAATACGATCGCGTTGTTTCTGTGGGTATGTTAGAGCACGTTGGTTCATCGAATTATCGAGACTTTTTCACATGTGCAGATAACTTTTTGAATCAAGATGGGGTCTTTTTACTTCACTCTATTGGTACGTTTGAATCGACAGAAACCAATGATCCGTGGATCCATAAATACATTTTCCCTAATGGTGAAATTCCTTCTTTAGCTCAGTTAGCGACGGCGATGGAGCCAGAGTTCAATATGGAAGACCTGCATAATATTGGAGAGGATTATGATCATACGCTTTGTGCATGGTATCGTAATTTTGACAAGGCTTGGCAGCAAGGTGACCTCAACTACAATGAGAGGTTTTACCGTATGTGGAAGTACTATCTATTGAGTTGTGCTGGTGCATTTCGTTGTCGAGAACTGAGCGTGTGGCAGATGGTACTGACAAAAGTTGGAACGCCAAAACCAGCTAGCGCTCGTTCTGAATAACCTTTCTATTGAGTAAACCGACACCAAGGTGTCGGTTTTGTGATTAATGATGTTTGGCGGACTCTAGGTATTTTATCGTCAATGGAATGCTGGTGGACTAGCGGATGTTAAAGCGAAAAACGGCGAAATATGCTAGGGTAATGCTCTATAACCATCGTCAATATTAACCGAGGTTAATCGTTTGATTAATAGAGAAAAAGAAGAATCTATCGTAAGTCAGTGGATGAGTGCGGACGCTGGTCTATCTGAATCGTCCGTTAGGTTAGTGACACAATTTGTTTTAGCTTCGAATCAGTTTACTCATGTTCGTTGTGAGTTTTGCAAGCAATATGGATTAAATACGTCTGAATTCGATGTCATCGCAACACTTTATCGAGCGGGTGACGTTTATGAAGTGACAGCGAAAGAACTGAAAGAGCAGACCTTGCTTCCTTCGTCGGGCGCGTTATCAAATCGAATTGATCGCCTGGAAGCGAAAGGTTTGGTTCAGAGAAGACATGATACGATTGATAAGCGCAGCGTAAAAATATCTCTCACTGAAGACGGCGTGGAGTTAGTCCGTCAAATGTATCCAAAGTTCTTCGAGCAAATGTCCAGTCAGTTTTCATCCCTAGAGCCAAGTGAGATAGAAACACTAATGGTATTGATGAGTAAGATGGGAGCCTGAATCTAGGTAGCACCTTAGACTGGATACCACGCAACGGGTATCTGCGATGGCTCTTATAAGTATATGCACTTTCATGACTTAAAAAACTGTCTTGCCTGATTTAAGGCCACCATTTCATGTGTCAAGCTTCTGATATGAAATGGGGCCTTCGTCTTATCTAAAAATAATCTCAGCGGAGATTCATAATCTTGTCTATTCATACTATTTGAGTTGATTACCCATATGGGACTGACGGTATTGGTGTCTTGCAATGCTGAGTTTTACGCCGTAATACATAATTTTGCTGATCGAACTGATTACATGGAAAACCAGCACAAGTAGTGAGACTACTTCAATTGCCAAAAAAATAGTCTTAGTGACCCCGACGCTCGCGCCTTTTTTGAATATGGATAGTGCTTTCATAGTAACTCCTAACTCTTACTGACCTTATATGGCTCATTCGAACCTGATTGATAACACGGCACACGTTAACCCCGCATACCCCATTTGATGACTGAAGGCACTTTACTATCTATTTTTGTTTATGTAAAGTATGTTTAATTAAACATAAATGAGAGTCGTAGTATGAAAATCTTTCTAGCCATGTTGGCTCCGCTGTTGTGGGGGACCACTTATGCCGTAGTGGCTTCTGAATTTGTCGGTTGGTCACCATTTGCGCTGGCGGTGTGGCGAGCATTACCAGCGGGCATAATACTGCTGTTACTTAAACCAACATTACCAAAGGCGTCAGAACTGCCTGCATTGTTACTGATAGGGTTTCTCAATATCGCTTTGTTCTTTGGTTTGCTCTTTGCTGCAGCTATGCAACTTCCTAGCACTTTGGTGGGCGTTGGAATGGTCGCATTACCTGTGATTGGTTTGGCTATAATGGGTATCTTCCATCAAGTAAAACCGTCTCTGATTCAATTGCTATCAGCCTTAATTCTTGTTGCCTGTGCAACGTATTTGTTCTTTTCGAGTACCGTTCCTGTCAATGTGAGTGCGGTGGTGCTACTTATTGGTGCGATGACGGCACTGATAGGCGGTAGCGTAGTAGCAAAGCACGTCATGAAAAAGATCCATTGGTGGAAGTTACTCACATGGAAACTGATTTTTGGAGGCTTGCTGTTGATCCCCATGGCATATTGGGAAATGGTATGGAGCGGTAGGTCATTTGTCGCAGCCATCCCGGTTGGTAGTGAGCAGTGGGCCGCGATGTTCTGGTTGACGATAGGACTCACTTCTTTGGCGTATGGTGCTTACATTTATACAATTCCGATGATATCTACTAATGAATTGAGTTTTTTTGGAACCTTCAATCCTATATTAGCGATGGTTCTCGGAGCGACAATAATGGGAGATTCATTTAGTCAAGTTCAAATATCAGTGATGGCTTTAATGGTTCTAAGCAACCTAATGGCACAGTTTTTCGAATATAAGAAAAAGCTACCAACCGAACAAACCATAATTGATTACTAATCTTCCATCTCTTCAAATTCCATTTTAATAGGGATTTAATCGGCGTGTATTGAATGTTATTGAAAGAAAATATTCGCTAACAAGTCAGGACTTTTAACATAAATAAATTTATACGGTGAAATAATGAATAAAAAAATAAACTTAGGCGTAACAGATTTATCATTCCATAGAATTACCGCCTCTCTTATATCTCATGTGCTTACCGACATGGGATTTGAGGTAAATCGAATCTACTCTCCGCACCAAGAAAATTTCGCAAAGCTTAAGTCTGGTGAGGTTGATATTCTAACCTCTGCTTGGCTGCCTTCTAGCCATGGAATCTACAAACAGGATGTTGAACAAAAACGTCCCGTGATTGAGTTGGGTTTGCACTATGAACCTTATGCGCATTGGGGAGTGCCAAGTTATGTTCCTGAAGAAGCAGTTCGGGAAGTGAAGGATTTGCTCAAGCAAGATGTACTGGGCAAAATGCAAAAGGATATTCAGGGCATCAATCCTGGAGCCGGCATTACCAGATTTTCAATTAAAATGATGGAGGAGTATGGATTGAGTGAAGCTGGGTACGAATTTCACACTGGAACTGAGGAAGACTGCTTTACTACCTTTGAGCAACGAGTCGCCAACAATGAGTGGTTCGTTGTGCCACTATGGAAACCGCAGTTCCTGCATTTCAAGTACGACATTCGAGAGATAGAAGACCCTAAAGGTTTGCTCGGTATTGTTGACCGTGCTGTACTACTCGTTCCTGAAGACGTAGCAGATAGGTTTACAGCAGCACAAATCAATCAGCTAGATGATTTGAAGTTTTCTAACGAGATTATCGCAGAGCTAGACTACAAAGTGAGTAGGGAAGGTTTGGATATTGATATTGTGACTAAGCATTGGTTGGAAAATAATCGATAAATAGCTTTGTCGTAATTGCTGATAAAAATCACTCTTTATGAGTGATTTTTTAACTTAGTAAGCAAGTTTTCAATAAGAGAGCTTGCAAGGGAATTTCAAAAAAGTTATTCCATGTGATGGAAATTATTATATGGACTCATCTATTTAGTTTGCTTCTTTGTATTATTCGCCTGTGCAAAAAAGAGAATTCGCTTTTTTAGATATTATGTTATTCATTATAGAGCGTATCCTACTCTGTGTTTACTACTACAAAATGCAAATAAAACCTCTTGCTACCTGTCGATAACGCCTTTTGGTCCACTTTGGGCGTCTTAAATAAAAGGTAATTACTGTTCTTGTATTTAATTTGAGCGGTAGTAAGAGGTTACCTACTCGCGAAGTAATGGAAGGATAAGCAATGACTAAAAAACTAACCACTGCAACGGGTTGCCCTGTTGCTCATAATAATCACGCGCTAACAGCTGGTGAGCGCGGTCCAATGCTTCTTCAAGACACTTGGTATTTGGAAAAACTCTCCCATTTCAATAGGGAAGTAATACCAGAAAGGCGTATGCATGCTAAGGGTTCTGGCGCATATGGTACTTTCAAAGTGACTCAGGACATCACTAAGTTCACAAGAGCCGCGATGTTTTCTGAAGTAGGTAAAACAACCGAGATGTTTGCTCGGTTTACTACCGTTGCAGGAGAACGTGGTGCTGCCGATGCTGAACGTGATATTCGCGGGTTCGCACTCAAGTTTTATACCGAACAAGGAAACTGGGACTTAGTGGGTAACAATACACCGGTATTTTTCCTCGCCGATCCTCTGAAGTTTCCAGATTTAAACCGAGTGGTGAAACGCGATCCGAAAACGAATATGCATAACGCCGAGAGCAACTGGGATTTTTGGACCTCTCTACCGGAAGCACTACATCAAGTCACTTACGTTATGGGAGATCGTGGGATACCTGCGAGCTATCGCCATATGCACGGTTTTGGCTCACATACATTTAGCATGATTAACTCTGTTAATGAGCGCTTTTGGGTTAAGTTTCACTTCAAAACCCAGCAAGGTATTAAGAACCTGACTGACGAACAAGCAGCAGTTATCGTTGGAGCAGACAGAGAGAGCCACCAAAGAGATCTATTCGATGCGATTGAGCGTGGTGACTTCCCGAAATGGACCTTGTTCATTCAAGTAATGTCTGAGGAAGAAGCTGAATCGGTGGACTTTAACCCGTTTGATTTAACCAAAGTATGGACTCACGCTGATTACCCACTAATAGAAGTTGGTGAATTCGAGCTAAACCGTAACCCTGAGAATTTCTTTGCTGAAGTTGAACAGTCGGCTTTTAATCCGGCCGCTGTTGTACCTGGTATTGGTTACTCTCCAGACAAAATGCTTCAAGGTCGACTCTTTGCTTATCGCGACGCACAAAACTACCGTCTTGGAGTGAATCATCATCAAATCCCAGTCAATGCACCGCGTTGTCCTGTGCACTCCTCTCATCGTGATGGGTTGATGCGAGTGGATGCTAACTCGGGCGCAACAATAGGTTATGAACCGAATCAATACGGAGAATGGGCGGAGCAACCAGACTATTCAGAGCCACCGTTGAAAATCTCTGGGGACGCAGACCATTACAATCATCGAAACAATGTTGACCAATTCCAGCAGGCTGGCGATTTGTTCCGCTTAATGTCTGAGGATGAGCAACAGCGTCTGTTCGCAAATACGGCACGTGCTATGTCGGGAGTGAGTGAAGCAGTTAAGTTGCGTCACGTATACAACGCCTCTCAAGCGGATACGGTTTATGGAGAAGGGTTGGCGCGCATATTGGGGTTGAGTAACAACTAGCAATGACATCAAGGCTCCACGGCATGAATCCGAGGAGCCTTGTTCTTTGAGCCTTGTTCAATGAACGTTCAGAGCGCTACTTGTGAACGGTGCTTGTGTCTCCCGCTGCTACAGAGACCAGTACATAGCTGACTTGCTGACCATTAACTTGTTTGTGCTGACTGCGAACGGTTTGTCCATCGACAACTAAACTTGAATAATTACCATAGAACCACACCTCCCAATCTAGGTTATGATTTGAGTCGTTAGTCAGTGTGGACTTACTTAAACCATCGTGTCGGACAGTAAGCTCATGTTCTCCCATTGGAAGTTGTGTTACTTCCAGCCAACCAATGTCTGGAATGAGATGGGAAGCGGTGACCACTTTGTGGTTCGCTGCATCAGGTTTAATGCCCATCAAGCCTTCGATTGTGTTGGAGATAAAGGTAAACGAGATTTCAGGGTAATCACCGTTGGTACCTTGAGTTGGACGTTCATGTGGCTCATCTTTGATATCCATGATGTATTGCATCCACTTCCATGCTTCCTCATTACGATTGTACGGGAAGTAGGTTTCTGGAATGTAAGTGTAGGCCTCAATATTATTTGGAGCTTCCGGAGTCGAACCGATGCCATCTCCTAAGTTTTTGGCGATAAAGTCAAGATAACGATTATTACGCTCCCCGGGTTCGGTAATTCGCTTCATTGGCATAAACCAACTGTTTTCCTTACCAAAATCATTCATTCTAAAACCATCTCTTTGAACGATATTGACGTAGTTGTCGAGTGGTTTATCAGGGTCGGCGATGCTCCATTCCTCGTTAAAGTACGTTTTGAGCTGCTGAGCTTTCTCACGCCAAAGCGCAGCTTCACTGTACTCTTCACGAGCTTCTAACATAGCGGAGTAAGCCACTGTTGCTTGGTATTGTGAGCCAATACCATCTCCGGCTTCAATTGGAAACTCGCCGCGCTCGTTGTAGGTTGCTGACCCCTCAAAAATCCCACCGTAACCTTCTGCGATTCCGTTTGGATCTTGGTCGTCGTGTAATTCGATATAGTCTGTGAGCACTTTAGTGTAAAAGCGCCATAGGTCCTCATCTTCGATGTAGCGCTTATCACCAGTCCACAGATACTGCTGCCATGCTTTTTCGACGAACTCAAACTGAGCCGGAACCTCGCGGACAAACCAACTATCATCTTTGTAATCAATAGTATGAGGCGTGCCATCAAAGTTCACAGCCCACAAGGTGTACCACTTTCTGGATTCTGTTGAGTGTTTGGCAAAGGTCTTAAACATGGAAAAGTTTTCGATATCCAATCCAGCGATCTTTGCTCCGCTCGCCTGATGCAAAAAATCGCGAGAATAGAAGGCTGTTCTATCAAAATACCCCGCCCAATAGGATGGGATGTAATCCGCGGTGCCATCTCCATCGTTGTTGAATTCGTCACGGTTGACCAGATCATGCTGGCCAGTCATAACGAAGCGACGGGTTTTATCGATAGCCCAATCGAACGACTCTTGGAGCTTTTGGTTGGAAGAGGTGACAACAACTTGTTTCTCTTTTTCGATCGCTTTGATTGTCCAGCGTTGCTTATTACCTTTTAGATCGGTTACGACAGCACGAACAGGCTGAGTAAAGTCAACCGTGTCTCCGTTTTCTAATGAGACATTGCTGGTGGATGAAACGAGAATATTATCAATGGTGATACGGGTTAAGTCGGTACCATAAGGGACGTAAAACTCAATCTGTTTAGACTTTTTGTTAAGGTTTGTTGCGCCCACTTGCTCTAGAGCGGAGAACTGGATGATCTGATTGAAGTTCAGCTTTTTGTTCTTGTCACTCTTAGTCAAAGAAACACTGTCGACACTAACACCACCACGTTTAGAACCCGAGAACCAGACCTTTAATTGTTCACCTTGCTCCAAAGGAATATGCTTGAGCTTGTTACGTTTGTATTTTTTGCTCTGTTTAGCTTTATCTCGTACCAAGATTTCATCGTACAGGTTGGTAATAGCAAGAGTGGCGTCTTGTCCTGGACTGATGATAAACGCAGATAAATCATAATAGCCACTTTCAGGAATTGTGATTTCTTGGCTTATGTGGTGGTTTCGACCTTGGGCAATACGGCCTCGGTATTCACCTTCATGAGTTTGGTCGTTTTTGATATTGGCAAACCAATAGCTCCAGCCTAGCCCTTTGTTTTCAAATGTTGGGTTCACAATAAGGTTGTCGTTCTGTTGTGCAATTGCCGCACCAGATAGTGTGAGGGCAAAAGTGATTGCGGATGCAAGGACTTTAAGTTTCATACTGTTCTCTTTATTGGAAATGGAAGATCTAGCCGATGTTTGACGATTGTTAGTGAACCCATGCAGACCGGACTTCTGCATGGGTTTTATTGTATTGGGTTATAGAGCTTGTGCTGGCTCAGCAGGTTTAGTCGATTGACCTTTTTCGCAACCATCATTGGTAATGTGATCGTATTTCTCTGTGAGATGGTCTTGAATTTGTTGGTGATAGGCTCCGTTCAACTTGTAGAAGCGGAAATAGACCACCAATGCAATTGCAAAGAAGAACGCAGGTAAACCAACCATGATGCATTGCATGCCAAAGACAGTGTCAGCACTTTGTTCTACGTTTGGCACGTAATCGACAGCAGTGAGCGCGATACCGATGAAGAATGCGGCGAATGCTGAACCTGCTTTTACCACTAATGTCTGCACTGAGTAGGCGATACTCTCACAGCGAGAGCCAAGCTTGTACTCACCGTAATCAACAGTGTCTGCCACCATGATGACATTCAGTACCCAGAACAAGGCAGTACCGATTTGGAGTAGGACACCAGCCGTTGAAATCAATAGAATGCTCTGTTTGTCGTACATGCCTACATAAATAAGTACCGCGCTACCTAAAATCGGGAAGCTAGAAGCACAAGCCCAAAGAACACGACGTGAGAACATTTGTGCTAATTTCGGGAACAGTACTAAGGTTATGAGGTTCGCAATCCCCGCATAAGCCATGTAATAAGGGAATAGAGCTTCGTTGCCGACCACGTAGGTAAAGTAATAAACCGCGAACGCTGTAATGATGTTTGTTGCTAGATTGTAGGATAGTGCCATACATAGCACGCTCGTTAACTGATCATTTTTGTAGATGAGTTTAAGAAGCTGTTTTAACGATACTTTTTCTTCCTGTTGTGTTTCATCCAAATTAGCGGTCGAGTAGCGCTCTTTGACGTTACGAAGAGTGATGTAAGTTGAGACAAGGAAACAAGCGATTAAGAGTAACGTAAAGATTTGGAAGCCAAAACCTTTGTCATCACCACCTACATAGTTCACAAACGGCATAGCAATGGCAGCAGTGACTATCCATGCAAGACTTGCAAAGAATCGAGGATAAGGAACAAGCTCTTCGCGCTCACGTTTGTCTAAGGTTAGAGTTGGTACTAGAGACCAGAACGGGATGTCCATTAAGGTGTAAGTCATACCCCATAAAATGTAGGTGACAGCGGCATAAGCAATCAGCCAAGGGCCGTCAATATAGTGTGCACTGAACAGCATCAGAAGAACTACAGAGTTGGCAAGTGTGCCAATCAAAATCCAAGGCTTGAATTTACCCCAGCGACTACGGGTATTGTTAACGATCCAGCCCATTATCGGGTCGTTGACCGCATCCCAAATACGTGCCACGAGGAAGATGGTACCCACCGCCGCAGCGGAAATGCCTACCACATCGGTGTAGTAGAACATTAAATACATATAGACGATGGTAATTGCGAAGTCCTTGCCAAATGCGCCGAAGCCATAGCTCAGCTTGGTATTCATTGAGATACTCATTTGTTACTCCTTACGCCTTCCCATAGAGAAGGCGTTAAATATTCACGTTATTGTTTTTATTGGTATTGATTTACTGATTTACCCACTCAGGCAGCCAGCCTTCATGAGCGTCGATGAGGTCATCAACTAGTGCATAAATTTCCTCTAACCCAAGTACGGCAGCGGTATGAGGGTCAAGCATGGCAGCGTGATAGATGCGCTCGCGGTTTTCGGTGAGAATCGCTTCAGTTAACAGTGTTTGAACATTAATGTTGGTTTGCATCAACGCGGCTAAATGATTTGGTAATCGACCCGCCTTGATTGGTTGAACACCGTTGGCGTCAACTAAGCAGGCGACTTCTACACAGCAACCCTGAGGTAAGTTGTCGATCAATGCTTCGTTCTTGACGTTGCCGTAGATGACGCTTGGAGTTCCTGTCCAAATTGAGTTCATGATAGTACTGGCGTATTCATGTGATTCTTGAACCGTAATATGGTCGGCGTTTTTGAATTCTTGAAGGTCTTTTTTCCAGTCTGCAATTTGTTCTACACAGCGTTTCGGATATTCATCTAGTGGCACTTTATAACGTTCTATCAAATCAGGGCGATTTGGTTTGATAAAATATGGCGTGTATTCAGAAAAATGTTCTGAAGATTCAGTGACAAAGTAGCCAAGCTTTTTGAACATTTCATAGCGTACGAGGTTGGTACAGCGTCCATTGTGGTGAAGACCCGGCTTAGGCGCTTTACCACTTTCAAAAGCTTCGAGTAGATCAGGGTAGATATCAACATAGTCGCCTTGCTCATTTTTCTTCTCTAGTGTGAGGTAATAAGCCATGTGGTTGATACCTGCACAGGTGTAGCGAAGGTCAGCATAATTAAGCTCCAAATCACGAGCTATCTCTTCAGCCGTGCCTTGCACCGAATGGCAAAGACCCACCTGCTTAATATGCGGATACTTTTCATACATTGCCCAAGTATTCATCGCCATTGGGTTGACGTAGTTAAGCATGGTGGCGTTTGGACAAACTTCTGTCATGTCTTCACACACACTCCATAGATGAGGAATGGTGCGCAGCGAGCGCATGATTCCACCAGGGCCTAAAGTATCAGCGATGGTTTGCTCTAAACCATGACGCTTACACACTTCAAAGTCTGTCACCGTACATGGCTCATAACCGCCAATTTGGAATGCGATAACCACAAAGTCAGCATCTTTGAGTGCTTCTTTTTGGTCTAGATGACAAGTGATGGTACCGGTCGCACCAGAGGACTCCATAAGTTTGCTCACGACAAGGTGAGATTCTTCTAAACGCAGTTCATCAATATCCATCAGCGCAATCTGCGCTTGTTTTAATGCGGGCTTGTGGAAAACGTCACCAAGGATGTTCTTAACAAAAATGGTGGAGCCAGCACCGATGAATGTGATTTTGGGGCTTTTCATAGTCGAATCCTTTATCTCTCAAAGTTCTGTTTCGATGAAGCTAAGGTACACCTGTGGCAAGAGTAGATTCGTCTCAGATATAACAATGAGTATCCTGTTTTCTCATATTTCTAATGAGCCAAATAAAAATCTTAGGAAATGGGACAATATTGTCATTTTTGCGGATAAAGATTGTGAAAATACTAGCGAATTTCATGTAACGCACTGACTTTAATCACATAACTTGAATCTTACTTATTGGGGTAGTTTGGCTATATGATCCTGTTCAGAGTTTTAAATTGCACGATTTGCTAAAACAGGTTTGTACGATTTCCTAAGGAGTGATAGATGAAACAATATGACCCAGATGCGCTGAAAGTTGTCACCCAAGACAAATACTCATCAGAAACGGTATCGGTCAGTCCGCTGTCGCTCTATTCGTCGTATGAGAAAATTGATATTGAATTGAGACCGCCACATTCGATGCCGGGATACCATTGGCATGGCCAAATTGAAGTTAATATTCCGTTCGGTGATGATGTGGAGTACATCATTAACGGCAGCCCCATTGTTGTAAAAAGCGGTGCGATCGGATTGTTCTGGGCATCGGTGCCACATCGCTTGACTGACCCGGGTCACAGCCACAATATGGGAATCATAAATATACCTATCCATCACTTTATGTCTTGGACATTGAGCCGAGATCTCGTCAATCAAATCACTCACGGTAGCGTAATTCAATCCAACTCATGTTCGCTGATTAGTGAGTTTGAAATTGCCCGTTGGGCAGAAGAAATGAACCATCCATCGGAAAGCCGCCAGCAGCTTGCTGTGGATGAAATAGGCTTGATGTTAAAGCGGATTTGCCTTGATGGTTGGCAGCAATTACTTATTAATAAGCAGGACAAGTCAACACCTAAAGGGGTATCTAAACACTCTCAGTTTTACGTCAGTCAGATGTTGGAATACATAGCAACGCACCACAATCAACCTCTGACGATCAAAGATATCGCTGAACACATTGGTTTGCATACCAACTACGCAATGAACGTGTTCCAACGCACCATGCAGATGACCATTAAGCAGTACATCACCGCCATGCGCATTAACCATGCCCGAGCCTTGCTTAGTGATACAGACCGAACCATATTAGATATCTCACTTACCGTCGGGTTTAACTCAAGTAGCCGCTTTTACGAGACATTCCAAACCTATATCGGAGTCACGCCCACACAATATCGCAAGCTATCGAGAGAAGACCACCGTTGGAGCAGTCACGGTACTAGTCCGTTATATGATCTTGAGAAAGGAGCCTGCGATGGGAAAAGACCGCTGACGGTATTGGGGAGCTAGTATGATAGCTTTTTCCATGTTTTAACAAGGGCGCGAAATAGCCTAATAAAGAGCATTCAATTGATTTGTACAATCTAAGTCTGCAGATTTCCCACACCTCATTTTTTGCAACCTATGCAACTCTTTCTATACTTAAACTCATGTTATCGGAAGGATAATACTCTATAAAACAATAAGGTAAGTCGCTTATGATGAGTTTAATTTTCTTATTGCTTTTGATCGCCATGGTTAGCGCGTTCATTGGTAAGAAAGAGGTGGGTTACGCATTTTTCGGAGTCTCAGTTGTGCTGGGTCTATATTGGTTTCATCACCATGCAACCGATACGTTATCGATCTTGTTATAGCGGAGGTGACTACTTATGAATCAGAAGCACATCACTTTGCTGAATACTCTAGGATTACTTGGAATTACCTTTGTTTTGCTCATGGGATCAGTTTTACAGGTGGCGTGGAATGAGCTGCCATGCCCACTTTGCTTATTGCAACGGATTGGTTTTGTAATGGTCATGTTTGGATTCCTGCTCAATATTGTGTATGGCACGGAGCAGCGTCACTATGGTGTCATTTTAGTGGGGGCTCTATTTGGTGCGGCGACAGCACTTAGGCAAGTTTCACTGCATGTGATTCCGGGAACCCCGGGTTTTGGTAGCCCGATTTTGGGAATGCACTATTACACGTGGGCTTTTGTGATTTTTGCTATGACTATCGCGGGAGTTACATTGTTATTGGTACTTTGGAATAAAGACTGGAGTGATGACCAATACCAAATGAGCATGTTTGGTCGAGTCGTCTGTATTTTGGCTATCGTGGCGGTAGCTATTAATGTGTTGTCGACCTTTATTGAATGTGGTCCGTATCAATGTCCGGATAATCCGGTTAGTTATTGGTTGCTCGATAGCTTCAGTTAACTTCCAAATAAAAACGCTTGGCTAACACCAAGCGTTTTTCTAACGGTGAATTAGATATCTACTGAACTATTTCGCCAGCTTCAACGACGGTTTTGCGAACCACTTCCGTGAACGCTAATGCTTCCTCTCGAATCTTATCTTCATCTACGGTTAGCATGTCGCGGTCTTTCATTATGATTTTACCATCGACGATAGTGTGTTTAACGTTAGCGGAGTTCGCTGAGTAAACTAACGCCGAATAAGGGTTGTAAACCGGAACCATGTTTGGCGCTTTGGTATCAATGACGATGATATCTGCCAACTTGCCAGCCTCTAGTGAGCCAATTTTATCTTCCATGTGCAGTGCACGTGCGGCGCCCATGGTCGCCATATCGATAACTTTGATTGGAGGCATCGCTGCTCGGTCTTTGTTGACTAGCTTGTGGACCTTAGCCACTTGATTGAACTCGTCAATAGTACTTAGTGTATTACCAGACATCGGGCCATCAGTACCTAAGCCAATACGTACGCCTTGATCATACATTTTTAGCGCCGGAGAAACACCTTTCGCCGATTTGATATTTGCACTCATATTGTGTGCCACACCCATATCAGACTCTTTCACCAACTTGATATCTTCGTCATCGACCAAAATCATGTGAGCACCAACAAGGTTTTTATTGAGCGCGCCGATACTGTGCATATACTGAACGGGAGACATGCCATTGGAACGTTCTGCGATCTTCTCTTGTTCTCGATGAGATTCAGCAAGATGGATCATGACGGGCACGTCGTGCTCCAGCGATAGCTTAGCAATTTTCTGTAGTGTTTCTGTCGTATTGGTATATGGACCATGAGGGGCAAACGCTGGGGTAATACGAGGGTGGTCTTTATACTCTTCAATAAAGTTCAAAGCGTATTTGATGCCTTCATCAGCATTGGCAGCATCTGCCACTGGGAATTTAATCACGGTTTCGCCCAACACTGCACGCATACCGATTTCATCAACGGTTTTTGCCACTTCATCTTCAAAGTAGTACATATCAGCGTATGTGGTAACACCACCTTTCACCATTTCAACGTTACCAAGGTTTGCTCCGATACGAACCATATCACGAGACACCAATTTAGCTTCAAGCGGGAAAATATAGCGGTGTAAGCGATCTGGCACATCATCGGCAAGAGAGCGGAACACGGTCATTGATACATGAGTATGGGTGTTGATTAGGCCGGGCATCACGATATCACCATCAACATCAAGTGTTTGTTTGGCTTTATATTGTTCAGCTAGCGCTTCGTTCCCTACGGCGACAATCTTGTTGTCATCGATAACCACAGTGCCGTTTTGGTACACGGTCTTCTCTTGGTTCATTGTAAGCACGAGAGCGTCGGTGATCATCAGATCGACTTTTTGGGCAGCATGTGAAAAAGTACTTAAGCCAGCGATCGTCGTGGCGAGTAACGTTTGCTTGATATTCATAGTAGCTCTTAATTATTGTTTTTAATTAGCGCGAATAATAGTGAGTTCTAGATGAATTGCAAACGTTTGCTGGAGTGAGGTTGCGCAGGGTGAATGAGTTGGGCTAATAGTCTCACTTTTCGAGAATCGTATGGCCGTTGTCGACAAGTCCGTGAGTGATATGTACGTGACCTTGATTGGAAATGACGATGGCTTCAACGTGCTGTTGTTGATTCAAGTAAGCCAATGCGTCGTCAACCGAAGTCAGGAAACCTGCCGTGCTCCAAATTTCACCATCGACAGACAACTTGGAAATAATCGTTACGCTCGCGATATCAGTCACGATGGGCTTGCCGCTCTGTGCATCGAGTAAATGATGATATCGTACCCCTTTGTGTTCAAAGAAGCGTTCATTGATGCCAGATGTGACGACGGACTTGTCGTTAAGCGGTACGATTCGGCAAACTTGGCCCCTTGGGCGAAATGGATCCTGAATGCCAACCGTCCATGCTTTTGCTTTGCTATCTGGTGCATGCCCTATGGTTAATACGTTCCCTCCCAAGCTGATATAGCCGGACTCTACCTCTTTGCTAATTAAATACTGCTTTATCCTGTCAGCGAAATAGCCTTTGGCGATAGCGCCTAAATCAATCTGCATACCTACTTTGGTTAAGAATACCGTTTGGTAGATGTCATCAAACACAATATGTGAGGGGTTCACAAGTTCAAGCTTTGATGCAAGCTCAGAATCGGAGGGTAGGGTCGCGTCCTTAAAACCAATACGCCATGTTTTGATTAACGGCCCAATGGCGATGTTAAAAGGATTGGCGTTATCAAGGCTCACTGCGGTGGCAGTTTTCAACAGTTCGTATAAATCAGCTTTGACACGCACCGGGCGTATACCTGCATTGTGATTGACGTTCATCAGCTCCGAATGAGACTGATTCACGGTAAAGCGCTGGGCGAATTCTTGGAGTTGGAGATAACAGTCCTTTAGCAACTGCCCGCCATTGTGATGATGAATAACAAGATCAATGAAGGTCCCCATCATTTGAAAGCGAGTTTTATAGCTAGGCATAATGTGTCTCCGAACAGGAATAAAAATAGGGAAGCCAGAGGCTTCCCTTTTGTTTACGAGTTTCTCATAGAAACGTTTTGACCTGCGATTCGGCCGTAAGTGAATATATCAATTAAGGCGTTACCGCCGAGGCGGTTACCAGCGTGAATGCCACCCGTTACTTCACCAGCGGCATATAGCCCAGGAATTGGTGCTCCCTGTTTATTTAACACACGAGCGTCAGTGTCGATCTTGAGACCACCCATCGTATGGTGTACAGATGGTTTTCTAGGCGTCGCGTAGAAAGGCGCCTGCTCGACCTTAAGACCAAGTGCACCTTTTTGGAACTCTGGGTCACGTCCATTATCAACGTAGGAGTTATACAAGCGAATGGTTTCGCTAAGTTCGGCAGTCGGAACATTGATCTTCTGTGCTAACTCTTCAATTGTGTCAGCTTTAATGATAATACCTTCTTCAATTTCTCGTTCGATAGTCTCGTCGGTTGTGTTTGCCGCTGTTTTACGAATCTCTTCATCCGCAATCATGTAAATCACACCGCCATTTTCGAAGAATGAGTTAGACAGCACATCACGGCTTTCACATTCGTTGACAAAGCGCTTGCCCTGTTGATTAACAAAGACAAAGTTTTCTGGTGGAACAATCAAGCCTGTAAGCAATGCACCTGACTTAGGGTCGCCAATTGGCATCAGCTGGATATACTCCATACCGACTAATTCTGCTCCAGCGTTTTCACCAATGGCAATACCATCACCCACAAGCGCTGGAGAGTTAGTTGTCTTGATGTCATCGGCGATTTCGTTCCAGTAGTTATTGTACTTCTGAAGCATCTTAGTGTTGGCACCAAATCCGCCAGATGCCATTACTACACCTTGCTTCGTGGTTAGTTTGTATTTAGTGCCGTTTGAATGAGTGGCATTAATACCCACGACTTGACCGTTCTCAATAATCAGATCGTCTGCACGTGTATCAGTGATAATACGACCACCTTGAGCGACAATGTGCTTTTGCAGTTTTTCAACAAACTCAACACCTTTAGGGCGATTTGGTTTGTGGGCGCGACGCCATAGCGCACCAACCGCAATGTCGACCATACCACGGTTAAAATCGATGCCTTTCTCTGTTAGCCAGTTGATCGATTCCATCGCTCGGCTAGTCAGTGTATGTACAAGATCGTATTGGCCGTAGATTGACTCACCATCTAAGTTAGTGCGTTTACCGCCAAGATAAGTCTGAATCAAATGCAGTTCTGTTGAGTCGAACAGATAGTGGTTACCAGCGTCTACATCTAAGAAATAGTTTGCTAACTGATCTTTCAACATGCGGAAGTCCGCGAGATATTCTGGCGCAATCTCAGACTCTGGTGTGTCAGCAAGTGCTTTTAGATAGTCTGCTTCCCCGGCAAGAGCTGGGAATGCTTTTTGCCATTTTGGCTCTGCAGCGTTAACCCAACCACCTGTACGAACTGTGTTACCACCGATCGCTGGGAACTTCTCAAGTACTATCACTGATTGATGATTATCTAATGCGGTAAGCGCTGCGCTCAAACCTGCACCACCACCACCGACTACCACCACATCTACGGTGTCTTCGATGACTTCTGTTGACCACTCAACTGCTTCGCGTGCTTTACAACGTAGTGCCTCTGAATTGCCCCCAGCGAGATCCACGGCATTGGACACACCATCAAGAACAGCTTGGCTACTGACAGTAGCGCCGGAGATAACATCGATATTCAGTGTTTGACCATCGAGTATCTGCTGAGGAATACGTTCAAAAGCAGGGTTGGCGATACCGTCTGACTCTTTTGAGGAATCTACGGCGATATCAAGAATTCTGTCTTCAGAGAAACTAACCGTGACTGGAAGTTGACCGTTATGGCCATAACCATACGCTGTGTATTCGCCGGGTTCGAACTTGATCTCGACGCTTTGAAGCTCTTTGATACGTTGGTGTTTTAATGCTTCGGCTGCGCTGTCGATGATCATGTAATCCATGATCTCCCACAATGGTGTTGGGATCATTAATGCTTGTTGTTGAGCGATATCAGCAAATTCAGCGCAGACTTCGTCATTGATTGCTTTCTTTGCCCATGTTGGTTCGACAAGGAAACCTTTACCAATACTAACCATGTCATAACCATACTCAAGCGCAGTATCCGCATCTTGACGCTGAGCAATGCCACCGACACCGATAACTGGGACTTTAGCAACATCTTCAGACTTCAACGCATGGAATTTGCGGATAAGCGGTTCTTTGTCTTCTGGATTAACAATAGAGTTTCGAGCGTAGTTACCCATTGAAAAATGGAAGTAATCAAGGCCGCTTTGAGCGAGTTTATCAAGAAGGAACATGGTCTCTTCAAAACGGATTCCCGGCTCTTCAATCTCTTCAGGAGAAAAACGGTAGCCAATAATGAACCCAGGCATTTGGTGAGATGTGGCTACCTGTTTCGCCTTCTCTAAAATAGCGAGCGGGAATGTGGTGCGTTTCTCAATATCACCACCCCACTTATCAGTGCGTCGGTTGGAATGTGGAGAGAAGAATTGTTGGATAAGGTAAGTGTTGGCGCCATGGATTTCAACGCCATCAAAGCCGGCAAGAATGGCACGATTAACTGCGTCACCAAAATGGTCGATCATGCCAACAATTTGCTCTTCGGTCATCTCGAGTGGGGTCTCTGCGTTATCGCGCAGAGCGGCAACAGGACTGGCAGAGATCGGTTGGTGGCCGCCATTGAATTCACCATTTGCCATGCGTCCAGCATGATAAATTTGTAAAATAGCCTTCGAACCTTTAGCTTTAATTGCCGTTGCCAATTTTTCGAGGCCAGCAATTTTACTGTCGTGGTTGATACCTAGAGCCCCAGGGAATGCACGGCCGTAATTTTCGACAAATGCGCTTTCCACGATAATAGCCCCTGCATCTCCAGAACGAGAGGCATAGTAATCCACCATTTCTTGAGTCACTCCACCATCAAAAAATGCAGATTGAATGGTCATTGGTGCCATGACAATGCGGTTTTTAAGCGTGGCCTTGGACAGCCCAAGCGTTATCTCTTCGATTAACTTTGTCATTAGTTAATATTCCTTATACTGATTAATTCTTATATGAAAAATTCCTCAAGAGCCGAATGCATTGCTCAAAGTATTTTTCATATAAGAAAACATCATCAGATGACTTTCCCTCAAAAATACTATGGATAATTTTTATGAGTAAAATGAAAGGTTTGCATTCAATATATGTTTATTGTGCATATGTTTAAGAATTGTTTATGTATTAGATGCATTGAATGTATTTGTTACGACAAGCACTGGCTCTGTTTTTGGTAGGGGCGGATAACTATATAAATCTTTTAATAACAATCGTTTATTTTTATTTATTAGTTAAGCTGACCGAGTCTAACAACGTAATAGCCCTATTTTTGCCGCAGTTTGAACGGGTAATGCTTTCAGCTTTGTGATAGAGACAAAGAGCAACTGGTGACATTAATGTAACTTTTTAAGCTTTGGATATTGGTGCTTAGCTGAAAATAAGATTCCACCACCGGGCATCATTCGTCAGACGAGTTAATGGTGTTGAGGGCGGTAGTTAACAGAGAAAGATAGTGACAAGAAACGTCTAATTGCTCAGTGAAGTACGTAACTGAATACGTCTACTGCGGTTGAATAAGGGTAATGGTCAGGATGAATTGAAGATTACCCTTAAAGCGTATTAGTGTGGAAGTTGCTCGCTTTTACTCTTCATCAGCAAATATTGCTCAACGGCGGTGACCGTCTCTGCACGGTTGATGTGTCTTGCTATGAAGTAGGGTGGAATAAAGAAAGCGATGAGGTAGAACGATTCGTGGAAGAAGTCAGAGGCGAGAATCGTTTCGTGGTTTACGTATGCAAACAATGCAAGTAGGCAAAGTAAAACGCACAATCCTGCAAGCACAGTGCAGACGATTAATAGTAATCCCAGAAAATCCCTTACAAACATTTTTGAAGCCGTCATGTTTTTCACTCCTGAAATATGAACGTTCCTAAAATACTCCTAATGATGCATATATTTTTGAGCGAGGTCATATTTTGTGCAAATGAAGGGATTTGACGGGTTAATATATGATTAAAAAGAAGAAAAGCAGGATTGATGTAGGAATTTGGTGACAAAAAAGCCCGCACAAAAGGCGGGCCTGAGCGTTATGGCATTGTTGGATAATCGGTATAACCTTTGTCATTGCCACCAAACAGAGTAGCGCCATCGAGTTCCGCTAGTGGTTTGTCGTGTTGTAAGCGAGAGACCAAGTCTGGGTTAGACACAAACGGGCGACCAAAGGCGACAATATCGGCATAGTTTTTAGCTAGTACGGCCTCTGCATTTTGCTGAGTGTAACCGCCGGCAACAATGATGCAGTTGTCGAAACGTTTGCGAAGCTCGATACGAAATGCTTCAGGAATTTCAGGCGCGTCATCCCAATCCGCTTCAGATAAATGTAAGTAAGCGATATCACGTTGTTGTAATTCTGTCGCTGCGTCAAGAATGGTCGGTACTATGTCTGGGCAATTCATATCTTTAAAAGTTATGAATGGTGCTAATCGGACGCCGACTTTGTGAGCACCTATCGCGCTGACAACTGCATCCACAACCTCAAGTAAGAAACGAATACGATTTTCGCGTGTACCGCCATACTCGTCGGTACGTTTATTGGAGTTGGTGCGAAGGAACTGGTCGATAAGGTAGCCATTGCCACCGTGAATTTCGACACCATCAAACCCGGCCTCTACAGCACGCTTTGCAGCGGTGGCAAAATCGTTAACCACACGCTGAATGTCGTCTTTGGTCATTTCGCGTGGCTCGACACAATCTATCATGTTGCCATTGCCGTTTTCGTCTGCAATCCATACTTGAGTTTCTACTGGTGCTAGAGCAGAGGGGGCCATTGGCTTTTCACCGTTTTGGAACGTCGGGTGGGACACTCGGCCTACATGCCAAAGTTGGCAGAACATTTTTGAGCCTTCACTGTGCACAGCTTGCGTCACTTTGCTCCAGCCGGCCACCTGTTCATCGGTATAAACACCTGGAGTAAAAGAGTAACCTTGAGAGTCATCGGAAATCTGCGTCGCTTCGGAAATGATCAATCCAGCGGTGGCTCTTTGTTGGTAGTAGGTGGCCATCATATCATTAGGAATATTGCCTGGCTGACTAGTGCGTGCTCGAGTCATTGGTGCCATCGCGATACGATTTTGAAGTCCTAGACCTTTAATCTCTGTTTGCTCAAATAACTTGCTCATGTTGAATGTCCTGAGTGGCTGATGTTTATTGTCTGCTCATTGTATTCATTTAATTAAATTTGATAATTGGCTTTATTTTGAATTTAGTATTCATTAATTTCGAATAGTGAAGTCATTAGTCAAATGATAATTACTTGCATTCGCATTTGGTTTGAATTTTAATAGGCAACTATCGTTTTAAAAAGGCTCACCCAATGGAAATTCAACAGTGCTGGTCTCGTTTTGTAAATGCAGAGAAATTACTAAAACAAGGCAGTTGGCCTGAGGCAAAACACTTGTTTTCACAAGTGTTAGATAGCTTACCTTCGCATGTCTATCATGCACTTGAATGTAAACAAACTCGCCCATGTCAGTTCGTTTTCTTGGTGACAGGATTACGAGACGCGTCTATCTATCAATCAAGTATCCTCAATAGTATTGGTGAGCCACAGCAAGCGTTTGAGACACTCAATCGCTGTTATGCATTACTGCAATTTTTGTCACTAGAGCAAACTCAACTTATCAAGATCGTTTATGCGGCGATTGAAGAGAGTACGGATCTTGTGCTCAGCCATATGGAAGCCTTCTGCGCTTCTCAACACAGTGCTGAGTGGACTCGAAAATTCAATGAGCTTAGCCGATCGCATCATAGTATTGCGGTCTTGAATCCACACACCAACCCGACACCAAACTCACATTACTAATTCGAATGAGCAAGGAAGCATTATGTCTCAAGACCCTATTCTAACAGTCCGCGATCTTTCCGTAAGCTTTACCACCAATGACGGTATTGTTGATGCAGTGAAACAAGTCAACTTCGATCTTTTTGCGGGTGAAACATTAGCTATTGTGGGTGAATCAGGAAGCGGTAAATCTGTATCAACCAACGCGCTGATGCAGATTTTGCCTAACAATGCGATTATTCACGCGGATTCAAACATCGCATTTAACGGCCACTCGCTACTGAAAATGGATGATAAGGCGATGCAAAAGATTCGTGGTGACCGTATCGGAATGATCTTCCAAGAACCAATGACCTCACTTAACCCTTATATGAAGGTGGGCATTCAAGTCGCTGAAGCATTGATGTGCCATAGAAAGGTGGGTGGTCAACAAGCCAAGAAACGCGTTTTGGAGCTGTTTGATTTGGTGCATTTGCCAGAACCAGAAACGGCTTACTTTAAGTACCCTCACGAGTTTTCTGGTGGCCAGCTGCAACGCATTATGATTTCTATGGCCTTGATTAATGAGCCTGACATTTTGATCGCTGATGAACCAACCACTGCACTCGATGTAACGGTTCAAGCTGAAGTACTTAATCTCATCAAAGAAATCCAAGCCAAGCTTGGAACAGCGATTCTGTTTATTACTCATGACTTGGGTGTGGTCAAACACTTGGCAGACCGAGTGATAGTGATGTGTAAGGGGGATATTGTCGAACAAGGCGAATGCCAAGCGCTGTTTTCATCACCCCAGCACGATTACACCAAGATGCTACTCGATTCTGTACCTAAGGGACAAAAAGAGGAAGTAGAAGAAACCGCTCCTACTTTGCTAGAAGCTGACGATATTCGAGTGAAATTCTTGATTAAATCGAGCTTTATACAACAGCGTAATCAGTATTTTGAAGCGGTTAAAGGGATTTCGTTGCAGCTCAAGCAGGGTGAAACCTTGGGTATTGTAGGGGAGTCAGGGTCGGGTAAATCGACTTTAGGACGTGCACTGATCGGGTTGCTACCATGCACTGGGACTGTGAAGTTCAAAGGTCAAGAAGTGGACAAACTGACGGCTAAAGCTCGATTTGCCCTTAAAAAAGACATTCAAATGGTGTTTCAAGATCCCTATGGGTCGCTCTCGCCACGAATGACCGTAGGCGACATCATTACAGAAGGCCTTACGGTTCATCATCCCAATTTGTCAAAAGCCGAACGCATGCAGCGTGCACGGACTGCCTTAGAAGAAGTTAGGCTTGACCCTCACAGTATCAACCGTTATCCCCATGAGTTTTCAGGCGGGCAGCGACAACGTATTGCTATTGCCCGAGCACTCATTCTTGAACCATCATTTATCTTGCTTGATGAACCCACTTCAGCATTGGATCGCTCGGTACAGCTTACCGTTATAGACCTTCTTAAAGACATTCAGAAGAAACATAACATCGGTTTCTTGTTCATCAGCCATGATTTGAGCGTGGTTAAAGCGCTATCTGACCGCGTTCTGGTAATGCAAAAGGGTGAGATTATGGAGCAAGGCACCACTGATGAAATCTTCTATCATCCAAAGAGCGACTATACCCAGAAGTTGATTGATGCGTCGTTCGATATAGACCCTGAAGAGGCATAGTCACCCTGTCCATTGGTAGGTAAGTGTTGGTTTACCTATCATTACTGTTCTAGCTTGTTATCAAATTGGAGTTCATTTTATCGGTTGCTCTCTCTTTAATGATATTGAGAGTCATTTACTATTATTAAATAGACAAATGAGAACCTGAAAGATATCCCTCTCCATCAGGTTGCCTCAATTAAGGAAACATCACTATGACTGAACAAATTTCTCAATGGTTAGCACGCGATCCTGATCCAATTACTAAACACGAATTGCAGCAGCTGGTGGACTCGAACGATGAAAGAGAGTTGAAAGATCGATTCAGCTCTCGCCTTGCATTCGGTACCGCTGGCTTACGCGGAAAAGTGGGGGCTGGACCAAATCGTATGAATCGTTTAGTCATTCAAGAAACTGCGACTGGGTTAGGTCATTATCTTCTCGAACAAGTTAGCGAGGCTTCATCGCGAGGTGTAGTGATCGGTTATGATGGCCGCTCTGACTCCAAGCAGTTTGCGCACGATACCGCGTCCGTTCTAACAGCGCTCGGTATCAAGGTGTATCTGACCTATAAAGTTGCAGCAACGCCTATCGTTGCCTTTGGTGTTCGTGAATTGAATGCAGCAGCAGCCGTTGTAGTGACGGCGAGTCATAATCCACCAGAATACAATGGATTTAAAGTCTATTGGGAAAACGGGGCGCAGATTATTCCTCCACATGACTCTGGTATTGCGGCACAGATTGACGATGCTGCGACTCAACCTCTAACGTTGTTACCCTTAGACCAAGCGAAACAACAGGGGTTATTGATTTGGTTAGAAGAGGATTACTATCAAACCTATCGTAAGGCCATAAACCAAAGTGAACTTCTAACACCGGATAGCAATACGGATATTTCCATTGTTTATACTGCGATGCATGGTGTCGGTGCTGACATGGCAGAAACACTGTTAGCAGACGCAGGCTTTAACCAAGTGGCGAGTGTAACTGAGCAGCGAGAACCGGACGGTGCGTTCCCAACCGTTAACTTCCCAAATCCAGAAGAAGCTGGAGCAATGGATATGGTGATGGCGCTCGGCAAGTCTGTAGGTGCAGATATTGCCTGTGCCAACGATCCAGATGCTGATCGTTTTGCAGTTGCAGTTAAACGTCCTGATGGTGAGTACCAAATGCTGACGGGAGATCAAGTAGGGTCACTATTTGGCGATTACTTGTTGTCGGGTCAACCTAATGCGCTGGTGGGGAATACCATAGTTTCGTCGCGCCTACTAAGAAGTATTGCCAAGGCGCATAGTGCTCAGTATTACCAAACATTGACGGGATTTAAATGGCTAACCAACGTCGCAATGACTCAAGAGAGCGTGGACCATCCCTTCCTGTTCGCTTATGAAGAGGCATTAGGGTATACGGTCGGCAATAAAGTGTGGGATAAAGATGGGCTCTCTGCACTTGTGGCGTTTTCACAGTTAACCGGTAAGCTCAAAGCGCAAGGAAAAACGCTGTGGGATAAGCTTGAAGAGCTTTATCGTCAACATGGCTTCTACTTTAATGCCCAACGCAGTATTGCGTTAGATCCTAAGTCGCCACCTATTGGCGAGAAACTTCGTCGCAACCCACCGACAGAGATTGCAGGCAAGCGCATTGAGGTGATTGAAGACCTAAATACATCCGTTCGACAATTCGCAGACGGAACGACAGAAACCATCGATTTACCCGCAAGTGATGTGCTGATTTATTTGCTTGAGGATCAATCGCGAGTCATTGTGCGTCCATCTGGCACCGAGCCTAAGCTTAAATGCTACTATGAGGTCATCAGCGATTTTCCACCAGAGATGGACTACGCTCAAGCGAATCAATCGGCTGAAGCCAAAATGTTAGCATTAATTGAAGCGCATCAACGGAGTCTATAACTCAGAAAAAATGCAGTAGAAGAGAGCGGCATGTCAGCCGCTCTTTTGTGTTTTTGACCTATCTAAACCTAGTCTTTTTTATATTTATATTGATATGTTATAACATATCAATTATTCCTGACTTACCTTTACACACTTAGTAGGCAATCGGCCCTAGTTTAGGAATGTTATTAATTTTAATTGGAGGTATTAGATAAATGGATAAACTCAAGCAGGTCCTGATTGTGGCTGGGACCCATGGCAATGAACTTTCTGGGATTTATCTACATAAGTTAATTAAAGAAGGTCTTTATGCCGTTGATCGCTCGACGTTTTCTGCCTCTTCCATCATTGCTAACCCTGAGGCTCAAAAACAGAACATTAGATATATTGATTCTGACTTAAATCGTGAATTCTCTGCATCTAATAAGGTTGAGAGTTCGAATTCGCACGAATCGAAAGTCGCCAATCAGTTTATTGAACATCACGCAAACACAAGTGATCGACTGATCATTGATCTGCATAACACCACAAGTAATATGGGGGCGACCTTGATTCTACTTGCGGATAGCCCGTTTTATCGAATGATGGGCGCGTATGTGAAGCAACGTCTACCTAAGGCAAATATCTTATTTGAAAGCAGGAAATCTTGGAGTGATCAGCCCTATCTTTGCACTGCTAGTGAATATGGCGTCATGATAGAGGTCGGGAGTCAAGCTCATAGCTCGCTAAAATACAGTACGTTAGAGCTTATGAAAACGATGTGTTCTGTGGTTTTGGATTACATAGAAAAGCACAACCTGAAGCAACTTGGTGAGCTGAATGATTATGACGCTTTTTACTATACCGAAGAGGTCAAAGCACCAGTCGGAAACGACGGTATGCGTGAAGCTGTCGTACATCCCACGCTATGTGGGCGAGATTTCGAAGTACTAAGGAAGGGAGAGCCTTTGTTGGCCACTCTCAGTGGTCATGATATTTATTGGGAGAGCGACAATGAGGTATACCCACACTTTATAAATGAGAGTGCCTACAGTGACTCGAATATCGTGATGGCTTTGGCTGAGAAACACACGGTTTCAGTTCGATAGGATGGGCTTCTATCTTATCTAGCGACTACTGCGATGACCACAAACCCGCTGAGATATGTTCTGGATAGGCAATACAGGTGGCATATCATAGTAAACAAGCTCTAAATAGTTTCTATTTAGAGCTTTCTAGATCAGCTCGACAAGACAGGGGACATTCCGTAATCCTGCCCGCCCATGAAAAGTAAGCCAATGATCATCAGTATAACGCCACCAACCAGCTTTAGATAACTGCCAGTTAGCTTCCAGTTAACGGAGTGCTCACTGTTTGCCACCACTAGATACCGTTTAAGTATATGTTTGCCAGACAGAGTCATTAGTGCAATCAGTGACGTTGTTAAAGCCGTTCCTAGTCCCATCAGAATCGCACTGATTACCCCCATCCAATATAGACCAACAACGTTTGCGAAAAGCAGGACCATAATGGCGCCACTGCAGGGTCTAACACCTATGGATGCAACAATGCCTAAGTATTCTTTCCATGTTGAAGCTTCGTTGATCATCTGTGCACTAACAACATGCTGATGCCCACACCCGCAGTTATCGCCATGGGAATGGTGATGTTGAATACCTGTTGCTTTAGCCACTATAGGTGAGGGCTTGATAGCGTAGGTGGCAGGATTTACCTCAAGCTTTGTTTTTTGTTTCGTGTTTTGAGAAGAGAGCGGAGCTAGACTACGGATCTTGAGGTTGTGAGAACGCAAGAGCTTAAAAATCTGCGCTGCGGCCTTCCAGCAAATAATGCCTCCCAATAAAGTAACGAGCGCAAAGCTAATTGAAACAAAAATCATGGCATCACGGTTGACGGCCTGCATTGAGGCATTGAAACCCCAAATGAGGACGCTCACGAGTACAATAGCAACGAGTGCCTGACACAACGCAGAAATAACGGTTAAAACTAAGCTAGTTTTAACTTTGGTTGGGTGGGTTGCCAGATAAGTGGTCACGATGACTTTACCGTGACCTGGACCAATGGAATGGAGCATTCCATAAAGAAAACTGGCGCCAATCAAGTAGCCACCAGCGATCAAAGGTTGTGTTTGAGCATCGTATAGCAAATCGGCAAGTTGTGCGTTCACCTCTCGTTGCCATTGAATGCTCATCACGACCAGTGACGGCCATGCTTGCCATAACAGATATAAGCTTACAACCAGTAGTATAGAGACGACTAGCGCTACAAAGATACGTCGATAATGTAAGTGTGCTTCTTTGGTGTGATTGAGTGTTACATTGTTCTTGTTTTGCTTCATAACGTTTGATTCAATTTGCTTTGAGTTTGTCATTGCGAGTCGGAAACATTGGCACAATGGATACTTGCAGTTTGTGTAAAGAGGTGACCCAATGTGTTATCCGGATCCGCGTCAGCAGGGAGAGACATGGCATAACTCATTTGCTCTGGAGTCGGGTTTGGCTCAATGATGTTGACCTGACATTGGCGGGCTAGCTCTGGTGACAGGACGACATCATTAGTGGATCGCCAAGCCATATCAACATAATAACTCGGCTCATATATTAATAGCTTTAATGAATTGCGAGTAACAGGCAGCGGTTTGGTAAAGGGAATCTCAAAGCTGAGCACCAATTTTGCTTTATCACGGGTCATCTTTGCATTGCGTGCTAGTCCGTACTTTACTGTTTTCTCACCATCGTAAAAGTGAGTGAAGTAATGTTCATCTTTCATATTGTTGAGGACTGACATCGACAAATTATGCAACGTTTCCTGCTCTTTAGCGGGAGAAACATCTTCTCCATCAAGCATATAGATAGAGGTTATTGCGTCGAAAGACCACTCCATACTTAAGCTTGTGATGATACCGTCTTGGCCATTGATATGTGTTTTCATTTCAATCCAAGAATGAGGATGAGCCGCAGCAGCGTTAACGAATAACGCTGCGACTAAACCTACCAATAAATACTTGCTCTTTTGGCGGGCTCTATTTTTTAGTTCATAAATCGTCAAAGATGATTACTCCTGCAAACAGCTTAAGAGCTGTTCTTCAAACGTATCATCAATAGTATCTGAAATTAGTTCGATTCGGCTTTCAAAATAATCGTCGAGGACGACTTCTGTTAAACCATCTGACGTTAAGTTGTAACCGAATATTCCATCTTCGGTAATAAATACTGCTTTCATGCGCTCAACGTCTAATTCAACCAATAATAAAATGAGTTTCTGTCGGTTAAATACTTTATCGGGACTAAAACGCCACCCCACGCTGTGAAAGCCTTCCCCCTCATTTTCTGCTTTAAGAAAACCACTCTCTGGGAGGTCTTGCTCAGACACTAGCGGCTTGCTTTGGGAATGATGGTGGTGGTGATGAGGTGGGTGTTGATGAATGCTTGTCTCCCCTTCAAACTCCGATAGGGGGATGGCACCGTGTTCGGCAAAGACCACCTTTGTATTTGGTCGGCCTACTTTCGCTACGTAGGTTGTCAATTTTTCAGAATCGCCTTGCTGGTAGAGATCGAACTTGTTACCCACGATAGTGTCAGCTATCGATATTTGCTGGTTGAAAGTGTCATGTTGAGTATAGCGAGAGTCGGACAAACGACGAGCATCGACAAGCGTGACTGTTTTTTGTAATGAAAGCACTTGGCGATAGTGTTCGGTAGAAAGGACTTCTAACACCTCTTTAGGGTGACCAAGTCCAGTAGGTTCTATCAAAAGACGATCGGGTCTTGCTTCCGACAATAACTGGTTTAATGCAATTTGCATGGGTAACCCGGCTGCGCAGCACATACATCCGCCTGGGACTTCACGAATGAAGACTTGCTGCTTATCTTTGTGTTGTCCTTGTACCAGACTACCGTCGATACCAATTTCTCCGAACTCGTTAACTAATATGGCCCAACGCTCATTTTTGGGCTTATCCTTCATCAGACTAAGAATTGCCGATGTTTTTCCAACACCGAGAAAACCAGTAATGATGTTAGTTGGAACGCCAGTTATAGGCTGATTGTCAGAGTTCATTAGCGATTCTCCTATAGCCTTGAACAAGCGTATGGTTAGCTGAAACCACCGACTCGGAAAAGGCTGAATATTCAGGTGGTACTTTAGAAATGCTGTTTAAATCAAAATCTGCACCAATATTGGTCATAGGTGGGACATGAAAGTGCTGAGGGAGGTCAAGCCCATCAATCACACAGTTATGACGTACCACGCATCCTTCCCCTATGACAGCATTAAACACAACGGAATTAAAGCCGATAAATACATCATTGCCGACCTCACACGGTCCGTGAACAATAGAGCGGTGCGCAATTGAGGTTCGCTCACCGATGATTACCGAAGCTCCAGCTTTGGAATGAATAACGACACCGTCTTGAATATTGGTGTCTCTTTTGATGACTATCGCTTCCATATCGCCCTGTTCGTTGGTTTCATCAGCACGGATAACGGCATAAGGACCAATAAAAACATTGTCTTCGATAATAACTTTGCCACAGATAATTGCAGTGGGGTCGATGAAAGCCGTTTCAGAGACTTGCGGCATATGACCATTGGGATTTCTTCTTAGCATAGTGTTCTTTGTTCAATAGTGAGTGAAAATTGCGCTGTATCGCATGATTAAAAGTCGTCTGAGCTATTTATTGAACACCAATCTCATTGCTCCCACGGGCTGCTCAACCACTTTTTGATTGGCGTAGACGAGATTGCCATTTACCCAAGTCTTGTCGATTTGCGCAGAGAAAGAGTGTCCATTAAATGGCGACCAGCCACAGTGGTACAGGCTATTGTCGTTAGTAACGAGGGTCGTCGTATCTGGGTCGATGAGAACCAAATCGGCATAGTAACCTTCGCGAACGAATCCGCGCTGCTGAACACCATAACGGACCGCTGGGTTATGGGCCGTTTTCTCAACCAGTTGCGTCATAGTCATATGACCCTGATGCACTTGATCGAGTAAGCTGAGTAGGGCGTGCTGAACCAAAGGCAGTCCAGCTGGGGCTTGCTCGTACGGCACATGTTTTTCTGCCCAAGTGTGCGGTGCATGATCGGTAGCGATAATATCGATTTTTCCTGTATTCAGAGCTTGAAGCAGGGCATCACGGTCATTTGGGTATTTGATAGCAGGATTACATTTAACTTGATTACCAAGGCGCTCATAGTCTTTGTTGCTAAACCAAAGGTGATGAACACACGCTTCGGCGGTGATATGTTTTTTATTAATTGAACCAGACTCAAACAAAGACAGTTCTTTTGCGGTAGTGATATGCAGGACGTGCAACTGACTTTGATACTTCTTCGCCAGTTCGACGGCGTAGGATGAGGAAGCAAAACACGCGTCTTCATCGCGGAGTATTGGGTGATCGTCGATGGTCAATGGCGACTTGTCTTGTGCTAACTTCTGTAGGTTTTGCTTTATTACAGCACCGCTCTCACAGTGAGTGACGATGAGCACTGGTGAGTCGCGAAATATAGCCTCTAATGCAGCTGGATCTTCAACTAATAGATTGCCAGTTGAAGCACCCATAAAGACCTTCACGCCACAATGTTTCTGAGGATCAAGCCGTTTTATCTGCGCAAGATTGTCTTCGGTGGCACCCAAGTAAAATGAGTAGTTGGCGAAAGAGGTTTGCTCTGCAATGCTAAATTTGTGCTCTAATGCTTCAATGGTTGTTGTGGCTGGATTGACATTTGGCATCTCCATATAGCTGGTGATGCCACCCGCTACGGCCGCTCGGGATTCACTTGCAATAGTCCCTTTATGGGTAAGACCTGGTTCGCGAAAGTGGACTTGATCATCAATCATCCCTGGAATGATGTAGCCACCTTGGGCATCGACAATGGTGTCACCTGGTTTACTGCTAATGTTGGATGCAATCATCTCGATTCGCTGACCAACAATTCTAATATCCGTCTCAATGATGCTTCCTTCATTGACTAAGCGAGCGTTCTTGATAAGCGTGGCAGACATGAGAATTAGGGACTCCCTTGGGTGAAATAGGCTATTAAATGGTGGTGATTAGTCGTTTCTCGCACATTCGTCGCACACGCCGCTGATCTCAAATTGTGGACTTAGCACGGTAAAGCCTTCCTTTTTGGCGTGTGACTGGAGGCCGGATACCACATTAGGATCAATGATTTGTTCACTGATCTTGTTGCATTGAGAACAGATAAGGAACTGAGGAACGCCGTGCTCATGTTCGCAAAGAATGTGAGAGCAAAAGATGTATTTGTTAGAAACATTGAGCTTATGAGCAAAGTGCTCGCTCTCAAGAAACTCCAAAATACGATAGACCGACATGGCTTGAATATTCTGGTCAAAATGTGTCTTACAATAATCAACTAAGTCATAGGCGGATAACGCTTTATCAGCATGAACTAGTGCTTTTAGGACCAATTTACGTTTAGATGTCAGTTGTTTACCGCGAATCTTACAGCGCTTTTCGGCATGCTCAATAATGTCGTTAATGTCACCCATAATCGCTATACCATATCTAATGTGAGTAACAGCCTTCGTTCATTTGGCAGAACCTCAGGTGAGCGATGAACCAGCCCCAACGCTTCGTTACCTTCCCATCCACTGCCTTTTAACAACGCAACGTCACCAGAAGACAGTTGATTGATACTAGCTTCATTAGGATAAATACCAGACAGATGATCGGGCTTACCATGACTTCCTGCACCGAGTTTACGGCGGTCAACGTCGTTATTACTTAGCCATTGGGTCGCACTGCCAAGATAAGTCGTCACGAGTCGACAGGGGACATGATCGACATGAAATTTAGGACACATGGGTTTATCTAAACGAGTCAGACGCAAGCCCGCCTCCTTTAAATCGAATAGACAACAGAACATATCAACGATAAGCGCAATGTCTTCGCCTAAAGCCTCTGCGCAATCATGACCAGCCAGCTTCTCCTTTACCCAATGTGCTGTATTGCTGGGTGTGACAGTTTGCACTAGCGCTAAAGATGTCTGCTCTTGAAGCAGCAACTTTATACTTTGTGTCATTTCTGTCGAGAGTGAGCGATGCCAAACCGCGATGTTGTGTTCTGGCTGATAAATTCCCGTCAGAGCGCTGGGTTGCAGGCTCAGTGGCAGTGGAGGGGATATTCCCAGATCTGTGGTTGTATTGGTTAAGTAGTTATGCATAAGTGCTTAGCCTCCATTCTCTTGACGTTTGACGGTAACTTTCCAAACCAAGCTTGAAACAAGAAATAGCCCAGCGGCGACACAAACGATCGTTGGGCCGGTAGGCGTATCCATTAGATAAGAAGTGCGCAGACCTACAACGCTGGAACTGCTGCCAATAACCGCCGCCAATACGACCATGATTTCGGGGGTGCGGCTAAATGGGCGGGCGGTGGCAGCAGGAATGATCAGCATGGCGACAATCAGCAACACCCCCACCACTTTAATGGCGACTGCAACGACGACAGCGAGTGCGATTGTGAGTATCAGTTGCTCCCTTTTGGGAGAATAGCCACTTGCTAACGCGAGATCTTTGTTTAAGGTGGAGAGCAGTAATCCAGACCAACGAAAGCCAATCAGTCCAACAACCAGTAACGTACCCAGCCAAATCACCAATAAATCAGTTTTGCTTACTGCCAGAATATCGCCGAATAAATAGGCCATCAGATCAAGGCGAATCCCGGATAAAAATGAGACAGCAACCAGACCGATTGCCAATGCCGAATGAGCCATGACGCCGAGTAAGGTATCCATGGCGTAACCTCTGCCGCTGAAGGTGGAGACGGTTATGGCCATCAGAAGCGCAATAAACAGCACGCCTGGAAAAATAGGCAGCGAAAATGCCAGTGACAACGCAACGCCCAGCATAGAGGCATGAGCGGTAGCATCACCAAAATAGGCCATGCGACGCCAGACAATAAAACAGCCCAATGGCGCGGCGGCTAATGTAACGCCAATTCCTGCTAAGGCCGCTCGCCAGAGAAAATCATCCAACATTAAGTCTTCCTTCTTGGAGAGCGATTGGGGAAGAGTGGTGTCGATAGACACCTAGCACGTCTTCATCATCCAAACCGAATAGTGCTTTGTACTCTGGTGATGCACTGACCTTCTCTGGAACACCTTCACAGCACACATGCCCGTTTAAACAGATCACTCGATCTGTTCTTCGCATAACAACGTGAAGATCGTGACTAACCATGATGACAGCACATCCTGTTTGTTTGCGGATCGCGTCGATTTGTTGGTAGAAATCGACAGTACCTCGCTGGTCAAGTCCTTGAGTGGCCTCGTCGAGTAACAGTAGGGACGGTTGCTCCAGAAGTGCTCGAGCCAGTAGGACGCGTTGTAGTTGCCCGCCTGATAGCGACCGAAGTTGCTGTGTTTCTAAGTTAGCAACACCAGCTTGCTCCAAGGCTTGTTTTATCCTTGATTTGGAATGACGCAGAGGAAGCGTTAGAAAGCGATATACCGTCATAGGTAGGGTTTCATCAATATGTAAACGCTGGGGCACGTAGCCGATCTTCAAACTCTCACTGCGCTTGATGTGACCGCTAATTGGGGAGATTGCGCCTATTAAGGTCTTCAATAGTGTGGATTTACCTGACCCATTGGGGCCGACAATCGTGACTATTTCCCCCTGACTCACCGAGATATTTATGTTGTCCAATATTAAATGGCTGCCAAATTTAACTGACAACCCGTGGGATGAAATCAACATTCACCTTCTCTCAACTTACTAAGTAACGACGATTTGCAAACCTGTGCATAAAGAAAAGATGCTTGCAAGACGTCTGGAATAAAAGTTATGTTATAACATAACAATTGTAGTTGCCAATCTTATATCTTAAAAAAACAGGGAGAAGAAAATGTTTAAAAAAGCCTTATCAGGCATGGTGGTTGGTTTGGTCGTAGCTTCAAACGCTTACGCTAAGGTACCTAATGTGGCAGTGGATATTGCTCCATTGCATTCGTTAGTGTCTCAGGTGATGGATGGCGTTGGTGAGCCTGACTTATTGATTCGTCCCGAGTCATCACCACATGAATACCATTTGCGTCCATCAGAGGCTAAAGCTCTCTCAGAAGCGAACGTTGTATTTTGGGTTGGCGAGGGGTTGACCCCTTGGCTCGAAAAACCACTATCCAGCTTAGCGGGATCAGCAAAGAAAGTTGAGATGATGGAAGTGAGTGGTACAACCTTGTATGACTTCCGTGAGGGGGCCACATTTGAGGCGCATGAACACCATGGAGATGAGGCTCATCATGATGAACATGAACACGAACATCACGACGCTGACCACCATGATAAACACCAAGAAGAGCACCATGCTCACCACCACGAAGGCCATGACCCACATGTATGGTTAGATCCTCAAAATGCCGAGGTTTGGGTTAAAGCCATCGCTAAAACACTCTCTGAAGCTGATAGTGAGCATGCATCGATTTATCAGCAGAACGCAAAAGCGACGATTTCTCGCTTACAACAACTGACTTCTGAGATAAAACAGCAAACCCAGAATCTGGGTGGTATTAAATTCATTGTTTTCCACGATGCCTATCAATATTTCGAACAACGTTTTGGAGTGTTAGCGTCAGGAGCAATATCAGTATCGGACGCATCGAAGCCAAGCCCTGCGCGTATTACTCAAATTCGCAACACGGTAAAAGAGCTCGGAGTGACTTGTGTGTTTACGGAACCTCAGTTTAATCCGCAACTGGTAAATTCAGTGTTTGAAAACTCTACTGTTACTACCATCGGTGTGATGGATCCTATCGGTGCTGATATCGCAGTAGGTAAAGACCAATATAGTCAGCTGTTGCTGGCGATGCTAGGTAGCCTTCAACAGTGCCAACAGTAAACTCACAATAGTGAATAACCTCTCTGCATTGTGATATGCAGAGAGGTTTATCTGTTTGTTATGCCTTATGCCGTTTCAAAGAACGCCTTGTGATAGGTTACTTCACCTTTAGGGATAGTATTCTCAAATCCTTTCACCAAGAAATATTCTGCTGGGACATCTGCAAACGTTAGGTTTGGATGAGATTCGAAACCAAAGCGTCCGTAATAACTTGGGTCTCCAAGTAACATAATGCCTTGATAACCGAGTTGTTTGATTTGAGCTTCCCCTTCTCGAATCAGCGCTCCGCCTATGCCTTTGCCTTGATGCTCTGGAATGACAGATACAGGACCCAATCCAACCCAAGTTGAAGCTTCACCATCTATTAGGATTGGTGAAAACGCAATATGACCGATAACCTCGTTATTGGCTTCGCACACAAGAGAAACAGTAAGTGCGTTGTCACGACGAAGTCCGTCGACAATGAGATGTTCTGTTGGTTTCGCACCTGGTTCGTGATGTGGGTGGTTCTCAAATGCTTGATATGTTATTGAGTGGATCTGTTTAGTATCTTCGTGAGTTTCTGTTCTGATTTTCATTCAATTACCTGCTATTTGGCCACGCTTGTTTAAACATCAAGCCGCTGTTCTTACGCTTATGTGATGTCGTCACTATAAAGTGTGAAGTTATAGACAGGTCAACGACAATTTCTAAAATTCTTATTCGATTGGGAAAGGGGGGAATAACGACGAGTTCTACGAAAGCTCTATTTGTAGATAGATACCTTTTAGAGAGATACCTCGCTAAGGCAAAGCGCATCTGACTTAGCGAGGTTGCATGACGAATGTTATCTAGCTTGACTTAAATTGCTTTCAGGTCGGGCAGAGTATACGCCCCAATATGCTCCATACTTGGTAAGTAGATTCGCATGTTGATGGAAATATTGTCCGTCGGAATATGAAGTAGGTTATCTACATCGCCACATGATCTGGTCTCGGTGTTGCCGTAATACACCGTAAACGATCCATCTTGATTAAACGCCATGTCCTCATTTGAAAGAATGGAATAGTCATCTGTTGCGATATATTGTTTATCGTCGTAGATGGTGATTGAGAAAAATCCGAGCTCCTCATCTTCCATTTTTGGTTTTGGGTAATTTGCAACGTAGCAGGCGTCTTTATCCAAGTTGTATTCGGCCACCTTATAACTTGCGTGCGCATCAGGCAGTAGACCTGTTGAGATGGCAACACCACGATTTCGTGCATCCTGATCTATCGTGATACCTGCCTGGAGATCTGCCATAGCATTGGCTATACCCTGTGACTGAGCGATGGATACCCATTTATGATGTATAGGTTTAAATGTGTCCATATCCCAAGTGGTCACTTTATACGGTGTTGGTTCAAAAGCTCTGTCTACATACTCAAAGTGCAGTTGATCTTGGAAATCATTTACTTTTTCGATATCTGATGCTTGGGAGGCATTCACTTGGGTACGTGCATAAAACGCAATGTAGTCACTGGTGTCTGTGGCTTTAATAATGTGCTCACCTGACCCGTAGAAGACATAGGCGGTGTCATGATTGTGATTCATGACGTGCAGAGAGACATAACGTCCATCAAATTCTGGAATCGTAACCTTTATGTCAGAGCGGGCATCTGCAATAACGAATGAATATAGCGTGTCTCGATTCATCATCGGTGCAGGTTGCTCATCTAGTGCAATGGGTGCTCTATGATGATGCCAATCTTGAAGAGCACCGTTACCCGCTTCAACATTCATTGCCATATCAAACATGGCAGTTGAGTAATTCTCTTCCGTGACGGTTACTAATTCCGAAGCGAAAACGGTTGATGAGGTCAGTGATAATAAGGTTGCTAAAAGAGTCTTTTTCATGCTTGGCCTGTGTTGGTCTGCGCGTTGATCCAAATGGGTTGGAGTGTGGTTTTAAAAGTATCCTTCGATCTTGTTAGTTCATCCTGATGACAAATAATTTACCAAGGCGACATGATTAGATATATTTAATATTAATTAGCATCATCTTTAGATTTGTTTAACACAATGAGTAATATTCTGACGAACTTAGATTTAAACCTCCTAAAGGCGTTTGTGATTACCTATAAAGAGCGCAACTTAAAACGTGCCGCAGAGCGGCTGTTTATCACGGCTCCAGCGGTAAGTGTCAAACTCAATAAGTTGAAACAAGAGCTTGGAGGTGAGTTGTTTATTAAAGTGCCTACCGGCTTTGAACCTACGGCTTTGGCGGATCATCTCTACGAAAGAGTCGAGCCGTTGTTGAATCAACTCTATTCCGATATTGGTAGTTTAAGAGGGTTTGAACCAGCTGACCTGAGTGGAAGAGTGAATATAGATCTGGGGCAACACTTTATCAGTTGGTTTGCACCCAAGCTTTTTTCTTTGGTTAAATCCAGCGCCCATCAAGCGAGCATGACTTTCAATGGTTTTTCAGAGAATACCATAAGTAACCTTAGGCACGGAGATGTAGATATAGGCATTGAGTATGCGAGGGTCGATACTCCAAAAGACATTATGGAATTCCCACTCAAGACCAAACCTTTGGTAATGGCTGTGAGAAAAGATCACCCTATCACGAGCAAGACGGCGAGAGTTGAGGAGTTAGCGAGTTACGGCTGTGCAATGATAGAACTGAATCTAGATGAAGGTGGCAAGCGCTGGCATTTTATCCACGAAGCGGAGCGCCAGTGTGGAGTGAAATTGGAGCCTGAGTTTACCTCGAGTTCACTTGAAGCTGTCGTAGAAACGCTTTGTCACTCCAATATGTTCTGTCCGGCATCCAAACACATTGTTGAGCAGTATTCAGACAAGCTAAAAAGTATAGAATTTGTTGAAATGCTAGATTTGGTTAATTATCCCGTTAGCCTCTATCTTCATAGAAGGAATAGACATTCTCCGAAACATCAATGGCTAATAGACCAAATACAATTGGGATTCTCTACATTTAATGTGTGAAAAACGCACATTATCTTCCCAGTAGGCGCTCATATTGCTGACAATCTTCAGTCTAGAACTGAATGTACAAAAAAAGACCTATATGAATAGGTCTTTTCAATCTAACTACTTTAAATTTAAAAGCATGCTTAACGCAACTTTTAAACCCTTAGTACTTTTTAAGAATTTCCACGATAGCGGCTTCATTATCCGCGGCGATGATGGCGTCCACGTCTTCATCGTTTTGGAACAGTTCTGCCAACGCCATGATAGTTTGGATATGGCTATCAGAGTCCATCGCTGCCAATGTGACCGAGAAGTAGACGTCGCCGTTATCTTCTGATTCTAAGTCAACACCATTCTTAAATACCGTGATTTGAAGCGCTTGCTCATTCACGCCGTCTTCTGGACGAGCATGTGGCATGGCGATTTTTGGAGCTAGTACATAGTAAGCACCAATTTCTTTGTGCTTAACCTTAATTGCTTCCAAATAACTTGGCTCGACCTTACCTTGTTCAATCAGCTTTGAACATGTGATATCTAACGCCGCGTCTACGCTTAAGCTCGTTTCGTGAGAGATAACGATGCCGTTATCTCCAATTAGATTCATGATGCTCATGATACAATCCAACCTAGAATCAGACCAACAACACCGAAGTCGAAGTCAGCGAACGTCGTTGCTTCAAGACCTAAGCCACCTAGTACTGGCAGTAGTAACATTGGTAGGAACGAGATACATAGACCTTGAGTGAATGCACCTAGCACTGCACCGCGAAGACCACCTGTTGCGTTACCATAAACACCTGCCGCACCACCTACGAAGAAGTGAGGAACAACACCTGCTACGATAATGGTCCAGTCAAACATGCCTTGGATACCCATTGCAACAAGACCTGCTGAGAATGAAGATAGGAAACCAATCAGTACAGCGTTAGGAGCAACTGGGAATACCATAGGACAGTCTAGTGCTGGTTTTGCACCTGGTACAAGTTTGTCCGAGATACCCTTAAATGCCGGTACAATTTCAGCAATCAGCATCTTCACGCCTTGTAGTACGATGTACACGCCACCAGCGAAAGTCAGAGATTGCATGAAGGTGAATACTACCCAGTTTTGACCACCTGAAACACCTTCTACAAACTCACCGCCTGCAAAGATAGATGCAATCATAAAGAACACAGCCATAGTTGTAGCAACAGCGACAGGCGTATCACGCAAGAACATAAGGCTCTTTGGAACATTAATGTGCTCAGTTGATTTTTCTGGGTTACCAAATTTGCTACCGATGAAGCCAGCAACGATGTAAGACAGTGTTGAGAAGTGACCCATTGCTAATTGATCGGTACCCATAACTTTCTCAGTATATTTCTGAGCTAGAGCCGGCATAATGACCATTAGAGAACCAACAATTATTGCACCCATCGCAACTAGAGTCGCACCTGTAATACCTGCTGTTGACAGAATAACTGCAACTAGCATAGACATAAACATAGTGTGGTGACCAGTTAGGAAAATATATTTTAGCGGTGTGAAACGAGCCAAAAGAATATTAACGATAAATGCGAAGAACATAATTAGTGCCATTTCATAACCGAATGCTTCTTGTGCTAGAGCAACAATTGCTTCGTTATTTGGAATAACACCACTTACACCAAATGCTTCTGTAAATACAGTGGAGAAGTTATTTAGTGCGCCAACTAAAGCGCCAGCACCAAAACCTAAAATTAGGAAACCCATTACGGTTTTAATAGTGCCTTTTAGAATGGTTGAAACATCAGCTTTCTGTGCAATAAGGCCAATGAAAGCTATTAAACCAACCATGATTGCGGGCTCTTTTAATAAGCCCAGCATAAACTCGAAGAAGTTAGCCATTATACTTTTTCCTTAGATGAATTTTTTTAATTGCTCTTCAATTGAAGCTTTGTCAAAAATATTCGCTAGGCTAACAATATTCTCTTTACCAGCATCTGCTAATTGCGTTGCAACATCAGTAGCTGCTACCCAAATATCAGCATTGCTTGATGCTGCTGATGATAGATCTTCATGATCAACTTCTGCATCTAGACCAATTTTCCCTGCTACTTCTTTAACTGCCATTTCCATCATTAATGAAGTACCAAGACCGTTTCCGCATACAACCATTATCTTTTTCATATCGTCATTCTCTGTAGAGTTATTGAGAAGGAGGCCGTTCACCTCTCTATTGGATTGAGTGCATCATAACGAAAAACAGGAGGGTTGCCATGGATCCAAATCACAAAATCAAGTTGACCTTATGATCTGGATCACAGTATTGGTGGAGTAATATCGATTAAAACTTGAGCGCTAATACTTAAGGGTTATTTGTGGATTTAATAGGATGGTAGCGATGAAACATCACAAGAGAAATAATGTGATCTGTGTATATGAATAGATTTTCACTTGTTTATAATTGGTAGGGGACGATGTTATTACTTACCATAATCAGTGAGCATTTTCTTAAGGAGCTTATTAACGTCCTTGGTCTTTTTATTTCTTTTTGTAAGAGCACTTAATGAGGTTGGTAGCTGCGGTTTATCGGAATCTTCGACTGTATCTTCGGCTTTATCTCTCAATTTCTGTACCGCAGGTAAAAGCATGCGAACTTCATCACCGAGTTCATTTTCCAATACGACAATGTTATCTGACTCAACTTGAATAATAGTTAACAAACCATGGTTTGGTGATTGAATAGTTTCACCAACCATTGATGATTGAACTGGAACAGAACGGTCGGTAAGTTGACCACTTCGAAGTTTAGCGGCTGTAATTGAACGTATATTACCGGTATTTTCAAACGCGACAATGACGGTATGTGTATTGTAGTATTCCACAACAGTAACATAACCATGCTTTTTAGTTTCAAATCTCGCACCTATTTGCATATCTAATGGTGCGTCCATTTTTTTTATTAACATTTAGTTTCCAGTGTACAAACTTTTTAATTTCACTTAGCTAAGTATACACCCTAGATTTTTCAATATAAATATTTGTATTAGGCAAGTCACCATATTAGTTAAGGTGTTGGGCAACATAAGGACTTAAAGGCAACCATGAAATGCCGCCGTAGATCCTCTAGCGATCTTCTGTTGACTGTTTTTCCTTCAAGGCGTTAGCTGCGTAGCGAACTGCGAACACACACAAAAGCATCATAATAAAAGGAATGGACGCCAAGGAGATTTCTAGCCAAGGGAAGTCGGTGAAGTATTTTGAAAGTAACAAGTGGGAAATGATGTTCAGTAAAGCAATCACTATTGCCACCACGAGTAGTTTCATCTCTTTGTTCATCCGATTTTCCTGCTGAGAATGATAGTTTAGGAGAGGCGCTATGGTTTCAAGCATGAGGGCGTTATTGTGCCACAAGGAGGACAGCGTTTGTCGTGTTCATGATCTCGTATTCTCAAATTGTAGTAACCACATTTAATCATCAAGTGAGAGTGGTTAACGTTCCCCAACGTAGGCATTTAGTTCGTTCGATTAGCTATGTTAGACTCGCCACGAAAGGGCGGAGTTTAGAAAGGAAGATAGGTTGAAATCTGGTTTAATATCATTTCTTGCATTTGTGTCAGTGTTAAGTCAAGCAAGTACCTTGTGTCACCAAGAAGAAAATTGGTTAGCGGGATGCGAGCTTCGCAACGATAAGGTTGTTAGTTTCTGTACTGATAAAACAGGGTTAACGACATACCGTTACGGTAAACCTAACAATATTGAGTTGACTATAAAGGAACGCCAGCCAGGGACAATGAAGACACTGAGTGAAGGGTATTCACGAGGAGCTGCTTCGGAGTATCAAGCTCAAAATGGCCGTTATACCTACACTTATACTGATGGGCTTTATGGAAGCAACGACGCAACCTATCTCTTAATGGAGCTCAATCATAGAGGATTTGAAATCGCTGGATTAACTGAAAACACGCTGTCTCATCATACCGTAGACAAATCGCTTACCGTTTCTCACGATTCTAAGGGCGAACTGGCCAACATCAAATGCGATGACGACAGTCATTTTTATGGAGAGCCCGTTGGACGAAGTGAATACATTCATATCCTCCGAAATGTAACGGATAAATATCGCTTACCATTGGCGGACTTGCCTTCTCAATGTCAGTCTGATGCCGCACCTTGTGTAAAACTGTATGAGGACTTCAATCGAGATTTCATTTTTGTGCAGTTCCAATCTATCGATCAAAGTAGTTTTGTGAATGACAAAGCGTATTTAATCAAAATGGCAACGGGAGATATTAGTCAGGTCACAATGCAAACTCTGTCATCGTCAGATGAGACTCAGATGAAACCGCTGCTTTATCTTACTGTCGATGCAAAACAGTTGGTGGTTAGCCTAGAAAGCGAAGTACGTTAGTAACTCTTCAGCGCTACTCAACTAATTGTCCCTAGTCCTAGGTAACATTTCATCCTCACACGTGAATACGGTCGAAAAATCTCATACTTCACGCGACGTCAGTGTTCTAGTTGTCATTATAATTTCGCTACCCAACGTTTTGATGTGTAAAGGAATAAGGAGAACTTGAACATGTGGAGTCAGATCTGGGGATTTGTGACTGGTCATGCAGCTTCGATAGTTGAGCAGGTAGAATCTGCCGTAGATGATTACTTCTATACGGATGAAGAAAAGAGCAGAGACAGCGTCTCAGCACAGAAAAGTCGCACAAAGTTTAAAGCACAAATGGCGGCGATTACTTCACAGTTAGCACAAAATGAACAGCGCTTTAAAGTTCAACTAGAACAGCTAATCGCAGAGCGCGAAAAACAAATCCACGATACCTACCAACGAGAAATCAGTGCCTCGAAAGATGTCATTGTCGCCGAGCTTCACCAATCCGATCTTTACACTAAGCGAGCAAGGCCAACAGTGATTTATGCGGGGCTTTTGTTTGTGTTTCTAGAACTGCTTGGGTTGAGAGTAGCGTTACTTTCCCACCTTGAAGCGAGCTCGGCCGTTATTGAAAGCTCTACGGCAATATTATCGGCATTTCTGTATATGTGGGGAACAGTAGCAGGTGCCTACGCATTAGGGAGAAGTGCCGAAAAACGCGGCATCTCTAATTCGGTTACGCGATTGGTAACCGGTGCTTCAAAAGCACAAAGTGACAACTCCGCTAAAACCCTTGAACAGAGAGTGAAGGAACAAATTACGTGGTAACCATAGTGTTGCATTGTTCTGATTCTCATTTTGGTAATGCTGCGCTCATTGCGAAATGGCATCTGGCGAGAGGCTGGCAAGGGATTGGATATCATTACGTGATTTTGAATGGCTGGCTGAGCGCCAGATCTTATCATCCTTGCTATAACGGTCACATTGAAACTGGACGAGCGTTGAATAGCGATTCCTTGGTCTCTCCTTTTGAAGTAGGTGCTCATGTGAAAGGGCACAACGCTCAATCTGTTGGGATATGCTTGATTGGTCGCTCTGGTGTGTTTACCGATGAACAGTTGAACGCAGCATTGTCGATTGTCTATCAACTGGAGAGACAGTTTGGAGAGATAAGAATTGTTCAACATAGTGAGCTTGATGGAAACAAACCAGAGTGTGCGGGTTTAGATATGGTTCGTTTCCAAGCTAATCTGCGCTGTTACAGACTATTAATTGAGGTGTGTTGAGAGCGGATAAAGTGGTCACCACCTAAAGCGGACGAATAGCGATGCGCGATGGTGAGATGCCCGTCAGTCGCTTAAAAGCGCGCGAAAACTGAGATATGCTTGAGAAGCCCATATTAACTGCTACGCGCGATACTGTTTCACCGCGTTGCAGTTGTTCCATAGCTATGTCTAAAATTAGGTTGTCTCTTAGTTGTCGAAAAGTGATACCTTGCTCCTTAAGTCGACGTTGAAGTGTGCGTTTACTAACATTGATCACTTGAGCGGCTCGCTCTAGGTCAAACTTAATTTCTAATACATACGGACGAAGCGCGCTGTATATATGACTGATGGCGTTGTAATAAATCCCGTTGTTTTCCTCTTCTTCTTTACGAAACCCCACCTCACTTTTCGTCACTGTGATAGTTGACTGCGCCAATGAATGTTCAATGACCACGCCACAAACAGTGCGAGCTTGAACAAACTGAATTGTTGCTGGAAAACACTGGATAATGTCGTCATGACACAATGACTGTAAGTGCACTTGCGTTGGTATCCAATCTGTTTTGGTTAACGCTTGAATGGTTTCTATCATTGCCCAAAGACTAAACACTTCGGACCAGACAAAAGTGGTATCTTCAGTATTTACTGCTTTGTAGCGAGAAAATAGAAAATGATCGCCAAATAGTTTCAACTCAATGTCCGATTGAGGTAACTGAACTTGAAGTGCTTGAATGACCTGTTTCAGTGCGTCTTCGAGAGTGGTTTCTGAACTTACGTTACATAGCAATTGTGGGACAATATGTTCTCGTAATGCAATACGCACTACTTGTGTGCCAGATTCAGGACCCAGTTGATCATACGTAAGTTGAACCAGACGAAAGACGGCTTGCAAAGGAAGAAATGTGGGTTCCGCTTGTTCATATTCGGTCGGTAGACCAGCCGAAGATACGAACTCGTGAACATCAACACCGCTGCGGTGCAATTGAGATAAAATACTCGTGGCATAGTCGCTATAAACAACGGGAATCATAAACTCTCCTTCATGGTGGTTAGAATTCGATTAAGACGCAGCAAATAAAGTCGATGGATAGAATGAGATGCGCTAGGAGCGCATCATCAGTTGAGAAATCGAGTTAAGGTCATGACTTAACTACGGTTTTCTCTGGTGTGATTTTCCCATCCAGTACTTTTTGGTTCACGCCGTAATAGCGAACGGTAAAAGAGAAGTTTTGGCCGTTGGTGTCAATGTTGTTGATTGCCTCTTGCCCACAGTTGAAAGAGACAGTGACGGAGCCATTCGCATTTTTCTGCCAGTTATTTGATGACACATGATTGGCACCATCGATTAGGTAGCGGTTTTTGTCATATGGCGTAACGGATGTAAAGTACTTGGAGTCAGGACTCTCGAATGTTGTTGTCTGGCACTGATTCGCCTTTAACATGACCGAGTTAGTATATAGGTTAGCTACGTTGACCTCAGGCGAAGAGCCTCCCCAGCCGTTGGCATTTTCTAGGTTCCACTGATGAAGATCGGTAATGTCAGACGATGAGCGTGGAAAAGTGTAAGCGAAGACTTTGCCCTGAGTTTCAGCGGTTAACTTTGAAGTCCATGCCTCTACTTCGTCGAAGTCGTAGTTTTTGACTTGATAAGTACCAAATTTCAACTGGTCAGTCGTAATTCTGTCCTGAGCGGCTCTCGCTGCATCGAGGCCTTTCTCAGCACCAGTGCGGTAAATCAGAAAGGCATAGTCTGTTTCTACTTTGGTTGTGTAAGAACCTTCACCCACGACGTAATGTTCCCCATGGCCACCCTCATTGACTACTTGAACGGCCATATAGACATCGCTTTGCGGGATATCGAATGAGACAAAGCCATTTTGGGCTTCAACAATGGCTACAGAGTAAAGCGTGTCATCATTCATTTGCACTGTAGGGGCGGCTTTACCACGTGGTGGTAGGTTTCGCATATGAGTGATGTGTTGGTTAGCTCCGAGCGCTGCCCAATTGCGATAGTTGCGTGCTGTCTCTGCAAACGCGTAGTTTTGCTCGGTTACTTTGATGAATTCGTTGCTGTCATTATTAGTAATGGTGGTTCCACAGGCGCTGAGCACAAAGCTTAAGCTGATGACAGAAGTGGCGAGTAACGTTTTCTTGAGTATCATAACTATCTCCGAGGGTAGTAATTAACCAAAGTGACGATTAACTCAACCTTGTATTTAATCGCGTTCTTGAATGAGGTTAAGACTATGTAGAGATAGGTATTATTACCAATGATACCTTTTTATTTCAGATATGCATGAAGCGTATATCTTGATTAACTACCTGATACCGATATCTTTTCTGCCAGCGTTTCCAACATCAATGTTTTAAACCACTTGTGAGCGGGACTGCTCAAGGTGCGGCGATGTTCAATCAAATAGATACTGACTAAATACGGCTTGTCATTAAACGGCTTGATGCTCTTGAGGTTGGAGCTTTTCTCAAACGTTTGGGCCAATGCGTGGCTCGAAATCATTAACCTATCGGTGTCTTCAAGTGATTCCATCAATGTGGCGAGTTGTCCTGATTTTAAAGCGATGGTTCTTGATAGCCCTTGATTGGCAAGCTCTATATCAATCGGGTTGAGATAATGCTGAGTAGAGCGCACATCTAGAGATAGGTCGACAAATTGATACTCTAAGCAATCATTGATGCTTATAGTCTGTTTATCCAGCAATGGGTGGCTATTCGAACCATAGATAACAGGGTAAGTGCTTCCAATCTTTTCACAGTGGTACTCCTCACTTTGTATCACTTCTTCAACGTGAATTGAAAAATCCACTTGTCCGTCTTTTAAGAGCTGAGTAGGGTCGAGAGACGAGGGGTATTCTTCAAGGGATGCGTTAGGGGCGACTTCTTTAATTGCTTTGGCTAAAGGAGCAGTGAGAAAGCGGCTCATTAACGGTGGTACAGAAATTCTAAAGGCGCGTTCACATTGACTGGGCGAGAAGTTCAGTCCATTAAGTAAGGCATCAATGGATAGCAGGATTCGATCGAGTTCAGGCTCTAGTTCAAGGGTTTTAGTTGTGGGTTGCAGACCATTGGATTCGCGGTAAAACAAAGGATCGTCAAAAAGCGCTCTCAACCGGGAAAGGGTACGACTCATCGCTGGTTGGGAGAGGTAGAGCTTTTCAGCCGCTCGTGACACATTGCGCTCTTTTATCAGTACGCTAAGTGATACCAGCAAATTTAAGTCTATTCTTGATAGTTCCTGCTCAAGAGTCTTCATATCTTCCTTGCTCACCATTTATTACATAAAAGCATATCAGTACTAATACTATTGCCTTTGAATTAATATCGCTAGCCGATAATGACCTCGACGTGCTTGGACCGCAAATGTTTAACCATGTTTTCTGGTACTGCGTCATCAGTCAACAAAATGGAGATTTCGCTGGTGTCGCCAATCGACGACGGAAAAATCTGCCCGAACTTGCTGGAATCTGTTAAGACGATATTACGGCGTTTCTTCTGGATGATGGTATCGGCAATGTCTGCACGCATCATATCGCGACTAGTGAAGCCGGTATTAATATCAAAGCCATCGATACCTAAAAACGCAGTACTAAAATGAATGTTCTCAATGCAAAGCTTGGTTAGTGGTCCAACTAAGCTTTCACCTTGATGTTGGTAAACACCACCCAGCAAAATGATATTGGCTGAGGTATGACGAACGAGATGCGCGATGTAGGCCGAAGGAGTGATGATGGTGACATCACCTCTTTCTGCTAGTGTACGAGCAAGTAACGCATTGGCACTGCCGCCTTCGATAAGCACCGTTTCATTAGCGGCAACAAGATCAGCAGCCTTGTTGGCAAGTTGCTGTTTTATATCGAAATGCACTTCAAGGCGCGAGTCGATGTCATCACTTTGCAAGGAAACAGCGGCACCATGAACTCGTTTTAAGTAGCCGTTTTGCTCTAGATAGTTGAGGTCTTGACGTATGGTCACACCGGAAACACCAGTGAGCTCAGAGAGGTCGGTGACTTGCACTCGTGTTCTGTCGTTCACTAAGTTTAAGATTTCAGACTGTCTGGAATTCATTGAGGCCCCGGGCGTTACGTAAATCAATAAAGAAGAGGGCTAGTATAGCCCTCTTTCGTTTCAATTTCATTTGAAAGTGGTGATTTGAAACTTGTTACAAGTCGTGCTCGGTACGAGCGATGATGTCATCCTGCGCGTCTGGAGACAATGCAGTAAAGAACGCTGAGTATCCTGCAACGCGAACCACGAGATCGCGATACTGTTCAGGATTACGTTTGGCTGCCAATAAGGTCTCTCTCGATACGATATTGTATTGAACGTGCCACCCCTTATGATGATTGAAGAAAGTTCTAATCAACATGGATAGCTTCAGTTTGTCACTTTCCGACTGCACCGCTGCAGGAGAGAGTTTCTGATTCAACAACACACCACCAAGAATCTGATTTGCTTGGATTTTTGCCACTGAGTTGTACACAGCTGTTGGTCCCAAACGATCCGAGCCAGACGAAGGGCTTGCTCCTTCAGCAAGTGGAGTTGACGCTTTTCTGCCATCAGGCGTTGCCATCGTCGAGGCTCCGAATGGCACGTTAGCAGAGATACTAGAGGTTCCCGCATAGTACCCACCGCCAATCGGGCCTCGTCCATGTCGGGTATTAACGAATTGTTTAAGTTCATCAATGTAAACTTGATACGCTTGCGCTAGTAGATGGTCAACAGCGTCATCGTCGTTACCATATTTAGGCGAAAAGTTAATCAGCTGGTGGCGCAACTGTTCTTGTTGTGAACCTTCAAAGTTCTCCGCCAGCGCTTTCGCCAATTCAGGCTGGCTGATCTGCTTCTCATCGAACACCAGATGCTTGATGGCTGCCAAGCTATTCCCTAAGTTTGCAATTCCCACTTGTAATCCAGATATCCAATCATACTTCGCACCGCCTTCTTTAACGGTTTTGCCACTTGGTAAGCAGTTATCAACCAACGATGAGCAAAAGATATCGTGCGCCTGCTGTTCCAGCACAGAGTCGACAACGGTATCAATTTCAATCGACTTTCTGGTGTAGTAGCGGATTTGATCTGCCCAGCTGTGCATCACTTCATCCATACTAGCGAAATTGTTTTTCTCTAGTGATTTACTGTGAGGTAAGAAGCACTCTCCAGACGTGGCGTCGACACCTTCATTTAACGCGGCCAATAGGATTCGAGCAAAGTTAATAAAGCTCATACCGGTGCAGCGATAACCCCACTTACCAGGGACCGCGGTTTCAATACAACCAATCGACGCATAGTTGTAGGCATCTTCTCGCTCGACCCCTAGTTTTATAAACTCAGGAATAACGATTTCATCGTTGTTAAACGCTGGCATACCAAAGCCACACTTAATGACTTCGATACAACCCATTAAGAACTCTTGATTCAGGCCTTCGTGATAGCGAACACTCAAGTTAGGCTGCGTGGAGCGGAGTTGACCACATGACTCAAGAATTGCCCAAGAGAGTGGGTTGACCGCATCCATTGGCACTCCATTCTCATCAAGCTTTTGACCGCCAATACACACATTTTGATAAAGGGGAGAACCTGCTGAGGCTTTAGAATGAGCCCCTGAGCGTATTTTGTTGACTTCCAACAGCTTTAACCAACAGCTTTGCAGTAGCTCTGTGGCGAAGCTAGGTTGTAAGGAGCCATTGTTGATATCGGTGATGTAGAAATCATTAAGATATTGGTCCATACGACCAAATGAAACCGAGTGACCGTTTGATTCGATTTGCAGCATCAATTGCACAAAGTAGCTTAGCTGTAATGCTTGCCAGAAATTGCAAGGTGGGTGGTAAGCAATGTGTTCACAGTTTGCGGCAATGGTTTCAAGCTCTAGTTTGCGCTGAGTATCCGACTCCTTTTTCGCCATGCTCAGTGCCAATTCCGAGAAACGCAAAATATGTTGCTGAATCGCGCGTAACACAATATCGACCGACTTATAAAACTGCTCTTTCTTAAGTCCTTCATAAGAGGAAATATCGTTATTTAAACGGTGGTCGTCCACTTCGGTAATGAGTCCATCTAAACCAATGGCGAGAATTTTCTCGTTATCGACTGCTAGGTGAGCGTCACCGGATGTCATATTACCTTCGGCTTTGATAATGGTTGTTGCCAAGATGGCTTGTTGTTCATCGGTGAATAAACCATAGCAACGATCCTGTACCGTTTTACCCCGCCAATATGGGGTAAGGGCGTGAATAACGTCTTTGTCTTGCTCGGTGACAGCAAAGCCTGCTCCTGGTCGGTCAGCAAGCTCATCAATCTCTGCTTCAATCCAACGTACGGTGTACTCAGGGAAGATTGGCGCCGCGCGCAGTTTGCTGGCTTGGTTACCCACAATTAGCTCATTATTATCGATCCAGATTGTACGTGTCGCTAAATGTTCTTCCAGTGCTAATGCACGTTGGACGATAACAGGCTTGTCTTCATTCTGCTGGTAGACTTTGGTGTATGCTTGCGCACGCTCGGTACAAATAGGTGGCGTAATAATATTAACCAGAGCTTTCTTATGTTCTTGAATACGCTTAGGTAAGTAATTGAGTTCCATAGTCATTAGCCTCTTACAATCACGTTGATACGTGGATACTGCTTGGCGTACTGTTGCGCGTATTCAAGCAGGTCGGGGTTGTTGAGCGGTTTGTCGGAGCATAAATAGGGCATGTCCAACAAACGGTATTTATTGATGCCTAGTGTGTGATAGGGCAGCAGGTGTAGTTCAATGCAGCTTTCGATATCAGCCGCGAAATCAATAATGTCTTCGAGCTCTTCGGGGGAGTCATTAAAGTCTGGGACCACTGGGACACGAATGATGATTCGTTTTGCAATAGGCGCTAGTTTGTGGAAGTTATTCTTAATACGCTTCAGTGAACCCTGTGCCCAGTCTAAGAATTTCCTTTCGTTGGTATGTTTAAGGTCGGTTAACCAGCAATCAATATAGGGCGCTGCTTGTTCAATGTTTTTCCACGGTACATGCATACACGTTTCTACAGCCGTATTTACGCCTTCAGCTTGGAGTTGCTTTGCTAAGGACGTCACTAGATCCGACTGCATCAATGGTTCGCCACCAGAGAACGTTACCCCGCCACTACTTTGATCATAAAACGGCTTATCCTTCATTAAGGTATCGAACAGCATTTTTTGTTGAGCATCTTCTCCACACACGGTTAACGCTTGTGTCGGGCACACATTTCGCAAAGCAATGATTTGTGAATCATCAAGGGTATCTCTGTTTATCTTGATGCCTTCTGGTGTAGCTTCAATTGAAGGGCAAGCGTCCGAGCAGCGATGACAGTCACTTAAACAGCTGCGTTTATCGAATAGCACAGAATGCTTAGCACTGCGACTTTCTGGGTTTTGGCACCAGGGGCAAGCCAAGCTACATCCTTTGAGAAACAGTAGGCTTCGAATACCATCACCATCATGAGTAGAGAATCTTTGGATATTAAAATACATGTGCCATCCAATATTTCATTTTAAGAAGTTGTATACTTTCATTAAATGAAACTTTAACTCTTCATATGAAGATTGTCTTGATCAAAATCAAGATCCGTCAAATTGGCAAAATCTATATTGTTGGTAACTTGATAATGTTCAAATAAAGGTTTGAGAATAGAAGATGATTGAACTCTACTTAGATACGGCGGATGTCAGCGAGACCGCACGTTTTAACCAATGTTTCCCGTTAAAGGGCGTGACCACCAACCCGACGATTGTCGCTAAATCTAAGGTGGGGCTCACGACGACACTTGCTAATATGACAGAAGTATTGGGTGATACGGCGCGTTTTCACGCTCAAGTGGTGAGTAAAGATCCTCATTCAATGCTAGCGGAAGCAAAGAAGCTCAGTGAACTTCCTTACGATATGGTGGTAAAAGTGCCCGCTACGGAGGCAGGGTTGGCTGCTATTAAGTTAATGAAACAAGAGGGTATTCAGGTTCTAGCTACAGCAATATACACGGTGCAGCAAGGATTCATGGCTGCATTGTGTGGCGCTGATTATCTTGCGCCTTACGTTAACCGTATTGATGCTATGAATGGTGATGGCGTTGCAGTGGTTCGTGACCTTCAATTGCTGATAGAAAAACATGGACTTTCAACAAAAGTCCTCGCTGCAAGCTTCAAGAATGTCCAGCAGGCGATGGATGTGATGAAGTTGGGGATTGGTGCAATTACTTTACCAGTTGATGTGGCTGCGCAAATGTTCTCGCATCCAGCCATTGAACCAGCAGTAGCACAGTTTGATAAAGATTGGTCAGAAGTGTTTGGTGACAAGCTTTCATTTGAAAGCTAAAAACTGAAGCGTCGCATTCTGAATGCATTTATTGTTGCTAGAGTAACCATTGAGGTGCTAGATAAGCTATCTAGCACCTTTGGCAAATGGCTACGCTCTTACGTATCGGTTTTTAACTATACAATCAAGGTAACGCTCTGCTGATACATGCTTGAATTTCAGAGGCTTATCGAGTTCACCAAACAATGAAATACCGCCACCAAGAAGGGTTGGAATGGTGGTGATTATCATCTCATCAATTAGATCTTCCGCTAAGAAACTCTGAATCGTCTTACCGCCATCAATGTAGAGGTTTTTGTAGCCTTTCGAGTTCAAGTCACTAACGATGTCGCTTAGCTTACCTTTCACCAAAAAGACCTTGTCTTCATAGCCTTCAGGCACTTTAGTAAGTGTATTACTTAACACAAATACTGGCTTAGAGTAGGGCCACTCAATACCAAAACTCAGAACGATTTCTAGAGTGTTTCTGCCCATGACGAGTCCATCAACTCGGTCCATAAACTCTGCAAAACCAAAATCTGAGCCCTCAGGGTTTGGCATGTCATGTAGCCAATCGAGACCGTTATTTTTGTCTGCGATATAGCCGTCTAGACTGGTTCCGATGTATACGATATTTGCCATTGTTGAGACTCCGCTATTTGATATTAAAGGTCATTTTGCTATAATTCTACAGTGTAGAAATTAATGTTAGTTTAGCTAGGATCTTTTATGACTGTCAAGGCCAAAAAAAGGGGGCGTCCAACTAAAGGTGATGTCACGCTGAGCAAAGAAGTAATAGTGGAAAACGCAAAGCGCTTGATGCAAATGGATGGAAAGATCCCAAGTATCAGAAGGCTAGCGACTGAGCTGAATATAGATGCAATGGCTATCTACTATTACTTCAAAAACAAGGATGAGTTGCTAGAAGCTGTAGCAGTATCTTTGGTTGAGGGGATATATCTGCCGGAGGAAGGACGAGAATGGCAACAGGAGTTACAGCAACTGGGTTGGAGTTACCTTGAGCTATTGGGACAATATCCGGGTTTATTAGAAACACTGTTCAAGATGAAAACAGCCGGACCCGCTAATGTATTTATCAGTCGGTTCAATCAAGTTATTGAGGAACTTGATCTATCTACGACAGAGAAACAAAATGCAGTGAGTCTGCTTGCGGATTATTTGCATGGGTTCGCATTCTCTATGCAGTTTTCCGAGATTGACCAGCAAGCGAAATACGACATTTATCAGGGGTCAATAACGCTGTATTTAAAAGCTGTGACACCTTCACTTTCCTCCTAGCAGCCAGCGGAGTAAGGTAGTCAATATCGAGTTTCACAAGGATGAGAGACATGTACGACTTTATTGTGGTTGGTGGTGGCATTGTAGGTGTATCAACCGCATGGCAGCTTAAGCAGCGTTATCCCGACAGCTCTGTTCTGGTTGTGGAAAAAGAATCGCATGTGGCGCAGCATCAAACCGGACACAATAGCGGCGTTGTTCACGCAGGTGTTTACTATCAACCCGGCAGTTTAAAAGCGGATTTCTGTAAGCGTGGTCTTAAAGCGACGATAGAATTTTGTCATCAACACCAAATACCCGTTGAAAACTGTGGCAAGCTACTTGTTGCGACCTCTGAGCTAGAAATGCAACGGATGCAGAGTTTGTATCAACGCTGCCTACAAAATGGAATTGAGGTCGAGCTTATCGATCAAAAGCAGTTAGCAGCGTTAGAGCCCAATATATCGGGATTGGGAGCTATTCGAGTGACCGAAACTAGCATTGTTGATTATCGAAAGGTTACCGAAGTGATGGCACAGCAATTTTCGCTATTGGGTGGTGTAGTGCAGCTATCAACGTCAGTAAAAGCGATGCAGGAGTATGACGACCATGTGACGTTAACCTGCTTGCAAAACGGCGTTTTGAACACTCTTAAATGTCGACAACTAGTGGTTTGCGCAGGTTTAATGGCGGATCGAATGGCCACTATGATAGGTATTAAAACCGACTTCCAAATCATTCCTTATCGCGGTGAATACTATCGGCTTGCTGATAAGCACCGTGATGTTGTTAACCACCTTATCTATCCTATTCCCGATCCCGAGCTACCTTTTTTAGGTGTTCACTTAACAAAAATGATCGATGGCTCTATTACTGTTGGCCCTAATGCAGTGCAAGGTTGGAAACGAGAAGGTTACGGCTCATTTAACATTAGTTGGCGTGACTGTTGGCAAATGCTGACATTTTCAGGTTACTGGAAAGTTACGTTGCAGCATTTAACTACTGGGTTATATGAGTTCAAAAATTCCATTTGGAAGCCCGGATACTTAGGGTTAGTGCACAAGTACTGCCCGTCGATTACTTTGGATGATCTTAAACCGTATCCAGCCGGAATTCGTGCGCAGGCCGTCAAAGCAGATGGGTCGTTAGTGCACGACTTTTTATTTGCTCAAACTTCTAGAAGCTTGCATGTCTGTAACGCACCTTCTCCGGCAGCGACATCCGCCATACCGATTGGAGAGTATATTTGTGACAAGGTAGCGCAGCAACTTGTTGATTTTAAGCTGTAAAGCTTTAGTCATGAATGGTCTGCATACTTAACGATACCTTTCTCAATTTGAATAAGTGAACGTGTTATGACCATAGAAATCCGTATTGCCCACTCTGATGATCTGCCTTCAATCCTGCCTTTGTTTTGGGATGATAAGCCTGAATTAAAGCAAGCTTGCGATGAGCAAATTACTGACGATATGTATCGGATATTTGACCATTTTGCGACATCTAAGGATCATTTCCTGTATGTCGCTACTATTGATGACAAAGTCGTTGGGACGTTGCAACTGAGTTTTATTCCTCAATTTACCTATAACGGCGAAATACGAGCTAATATTGAAGGCGTGTTTGTCGCAAATCATGCTCAAGGAAAAGGTGTAGGGGCTACTTTGGTTGAGTTTGCTATTGAGCAATCTAGATATCAAGGGTGCAAGATAGTTCAACTTGTTAGCAATCAAGTTCGTGAACGTGCCCATCAGTTTTATGAGCGTCTTGGTTTCGAGAAAAGTCACTACGGATTCAAATACTATATGGAATAGGTCAATGATCAGAGAGTTTAGCGAAGAAGATTTAGACAGTGTGTTAAAGATTTGGCTCAGCGCGTCAGTAGAAGCGCATGATTTTGTTGAGCCGCTATTCTGGCACCAACGTGTAGACGATATGCGTAACAAATACCTTCCGAACTCAGATACCTTTGTATATGAGCGAGCCGGACGGGTTTTGGGGTTTTATTCTTTGGTAAATTCTAATTTAGCGGCCTTGTTTGTTGACCCACAAGCACAAGGCGACGGCATTGGGATGCGTTTAATAACGGATGCCAGAGAGAAAAGCCAGGCGTTATCCCTGTCGGTGTATAAACACAACTGTCGTGCAATAGGCTTTTATCATCGTTGTGGTTTTAGCATTGTTGATGAAAGCCTTGACCCCCACACAGGTCACATTCAATTGACAATGTCGGGCTAACTGTCTGGTTCCCTGAATATCAACGAGTTAAACTGTTTCTCCAACGAAATGGACGGTGAAATAAGCAATGTTTAACTTCGATGAGATTGTAGAGCGTAGAGGTACCCATTCGGCCAAATGGGATGAGATGGAGAGTAGTTTTGGTGTTTCTCCTGATGAAGGGTTACCCATGTGGGTCGCTGACATGGATTTTAAAGCACCGCCTGCCGTCAATCAGGTTTTAATGGAAGCCGCGGATAACGGGGTTAATGGTTACTATGGTGATGACCATCGTTATAGAAATGCCGTTATTGCTTGGATGAATAAGCGACACCAATGGAATGTTCAGCCCGAGTGGATAGTGACCTGTGCAGGATTAGTACAAGGTACGGCACTCTGTGTTCAGGCGTATAGTGAGCCTGGCGATGGCGTTATTTTGTTTACTCCTGTCTACCATGCTTTCTCGCGCGTTATCAATGCCAATCAACGAGTTGTGGTAGAGAGTCCGCTAGTACAGGAAGACGGTCAATACAAAATGGATCTACCAGCTTTAGCGGCTAATCTTAATGGCCGAGAAAAGATGGTGATCTTGTGTTCCCCTCATAATCCCGGCGGCCGTGTTTGGAGTGCGGATGAAATCCGCGAGGTGGCCGAGTTTTGTGCTCAGCATGACTTGATATTAGTAGTGGATGAAATTCATCATGATCTGGTTTTCTCTCCTAATAAGCACATTGTGGCAACACTTGCAGCACCTAAACATGAACAGAATATGGTCATCCTTGCGGCGACAACAAAGACATTTAACATCGCCTCTGCTTTGACCGGTGCCGCCATCATCCCAAATGAAACGTTGCGAGCGCAGTATACGAGTGTTCTTAATGCTGCCGGTATTGGTCCTAACCGCATCGGTATGCTGATGGCAACGGCCGCTTATGAACAGGGTGAAGCATGGTTGGAAGCGCTGGTGGAATACTTGGATGAAAACCGTCGTCTCTTTGATGAAGCGATTAATGCCATCGATGGATTACAATCTATGGCTTTGCAAGCGACGTATTTATCATGGGTAGACTTTTCAGGCACGGGTTTAACCGCCGAACAAGTGATTGAAAAGGTGCAGAGCGAAGCCAAAATTGCTGCGAACCATGGTTCGTCATTCGGCGCTGGTGGTGAACAATTTTTGCGATTTAATCTAGCAACACCGCGAGCACGAGTGGTCGAAGCTATTGAGCGACTACAGCGAGTATTCGCTTAGCCTGATATCACTAAAATGGTGGCGCGACTTACTATTGGTAACCCTGATACCAGACGACGTGTCAGGGTTACTTAAGTAACATACCCCTTGCTACTGGTTTTGCCATAACAGAGTCGCTAAAGTGATGATGTTCAACAGAAATGAGAGGCAATACCATGTCTAATGTTAAGAAGTGGCCAGCAATTGACCCAGAGAAAGTTGCTAAATATAAACATATTTGGGAAAACGTATCGGCAGCAGATAACCTTGATCCTGAAGTAGCGGCTTACTTAGCTCGTGTTAAAGAGCAAGGTGGTGGCAAAGGTATCGAGCAGATGAGTTTCATCAATAAAGATTACCTAGGCTTCTATCAAGCGCCGTTCTCGCAAGATTTGGATAACACTGATGTTGTTATCTATGGAATGGGTATTGAGAAATGCTCTCCAACTGGTTCTTCTCACAAGTTCGCACCACAGCGTCTACGTCACCTAAGTAAAATGGGGATGGGAACGGTTGGTGATAACGGTGAAATTCCATTCGAATGGTGCCGCGTTTCTGACTATGGTAACTGGGACAGCTTAGGTCAATTTGAACTAAAAGCAGAAGTCGAGCAGTTAACCGAGCTTCTACACCACATGGTGGTCGAAAAAGACTGTACTCCACTGATTTTTGGTGGTGACCACACAATCCCATATCCAACGATGCGTGCGCTTGGTGAGAAGTATGGTCCTTTGCGAGTGATTCACTTCGATGCACACTATGACTTGTCGACACGTGCAGACTTTGATTACCCGTACACATCAGGTCACTGGTTACCAAAGCTTTACTCTGAAGGTCTAGCGGACCCAGAGCGCACGGTACAAATTGGTATGCGTGGTCGTCAAACAGCGTTAGTAAAAGGTAATCATATTGCATTTGGGACTACAGGTTTCACGACCAATGAAGTTTACGAGCAAGGCGTAGACGCTGTTGCGGATAAGATCATCGAGCTATGTGGTGACGGTGGTCCGGTATACTTTACATTTGATCTTGATGCTCTGGATACTGCATTCTGTCGTTCAAACTCAAGCCCAGATCCGTTCGGCCTTACTCACCTGCAAGTTTACGATATCATTCGTAAAGTAAAGGCATCAGGCAAAGTACGTTTGGTGGGAGCAGATATTGCAGAATACACGCCTGATACGGATCCAACTGACAAAGATGGCATCATTGCTGCTGGTTTTGGTTGGGAACTTCTATGCTGGTTAGCTGAAGAGCGCAAGAAAGAAAACGGTGGTGAGAATCGCCACACAGTTTGGCATCAAGCATTCGGCTCAGTGTCACTGTAATATATTGATTATGAATAGTAAAAACCATCGCCGCAGCGGTGGTTTTTTTATTCCTGCCACAACAAAATAATCTTGTCCAAACGACAAAAAATCAGATTAGTTCAAACGCATCAACTTTGCTTCAATAGCGCCCGAAAGATTGCTGTTAATCTTATTTCCAATTAAGGGTTCAAAATGTTTGCTATTGATGATGTTGTTGTTGCAACAAAAGGTATCGATCTAGGTCAGATGGTTGTTACTGGTTTGAGCAGTGGTGGCTACTACGTTCACGTTAAAGTAGACGGCATGTCTCTAACTTACCCAGCACGTGATCTTAAGAAAGCATAATCACTTTCAAGATTGAGAAAAAAGGTAGCCAAGGCTACCTTTTTTAGTTTTTATCCCATCCATTAGAGCTGCTCTTCAATGGGTAGTATGCCACTGAACCACGCGCCCATTTTGCGCCAGACACTGGCATCAGGCTCAGAGGTGAGTGTTTTACCTGTTGAATGATCTATCCAAACCACATCACCATCCTTGACGGCAATCTCATACGCAGTAGTGGGTATTTCTCGCATAATCTCATCATAGACCTTTTGTGCGTATTCAGGCTGTTCAACAACAACGCCCATTTCCGTATTCAAGTGCGCGGAACGTGGGTCTAAGTTCATTGAGCCTACAAAGATCTTGGTTTTGTCGATAACCATGGCTTTAGTGTGCAGGCTTGAACGGCTGCTCCCTGTCAGGCTCCAATTCTTCTTGATTTCGGCATGGGATTTCACTTCCCATAGTTGCACGCCGCCTTCCACTAAATCTTTACGGTATTTGGCATACCACCCGTGAACGGCAAATACATCATTGGAAGCCAGTGAGTTTGTTATAATGACGACTTCTAGGCCATCCTTGACGGCATTCACCAAGTCTTGGGTACCACGCTCCGTGGGAACGAAGTAGGGTGAAATGAATACTAAAGAGGTTTCTCCTTCATCTAATACGGCGCCTAGGCTATCGATTAGGGTGCTCTGTTTGCTGTCCGGTTTATTAGGCAGATCATATAACAAGTCACTTTCACCCCAATACAAATCAATGGTTCCATTGATGAGATCGGTATAAAGAGGCAGCTTAGCAAAATCATAAATACCGCCTGAGAACTTCGCTTCTAACCCTAGATTTTTAACCCAAGTATCTACATCTGCGTCGGTGTAGTGTTCCATCTGAGGTGTTATCCATTCAATAGGAACGCTGTAATCACTATTCCAATAAAGATCAAATTGGCGATTTACTTGTCGAACCGATTTCCCAACCATAAGTAGATCTAAATCGGCAAACTCGACCGTTGATTCGATGGAATAGTATTCGTTACCAACGTTTCTTCCACCAACAATGGAAACCACGCCATCTACGGTCAGCGACTTATTGTGCATTCGGTGGTTGAGTCGCTCAAAGTCACTAAGCATTGCGATACCACGAGCGGATCGCAAGTGATGCGGGTTAAACATGCGTACTTCAATATTCGGATGACTGCTGAAGCGCACTAGGTCGCTGTCATCGTACTTTTGCATGTCATCCAGTAACAACCTAACTCTAACGCCACGTTCAGCTGCTTCGAACAGACGCCAAGCAATTAAGTTGCCCGCTTCATCATCACGGAAAATATAATATTGAACATCAATGCTAGATTGCGCGGTTTCAATTATCGCTAGACGAGCAAGCAGTGCATCATGACCTTTGTCTAGTGGATAGAATCCGGTCTCAGTGGTCAAGGAGTGTGAGGCGACTTCTCGTGAGAAATAGTCGTCCAAGCGTGTGGGTGTGTCGTTGATGATTGTGTAGGACGGGGATTTTTCGTACCTCGATGGATCAATGCTTGATGATACACACCCGCTTAAGGCAATAATCAGTAAAACAGAAAACAGGTTTTTTATAGACAAAAAATTGAGCATAGTTAAAGTGTTACTTTAAATTGTGATTTCCTAAAAATGCAGAGCGAGTTTAGCCACTTCCATTGGCAAATGCACTGTATCCTCAGGCTTTTGACTGATATTTTTCACACTTGCTTAATCTAAGGTTAATAGAAACCCGCTCAGTTGCATAGCAATTGCTGATATCAGTTTATAGAAAATTAACTGCCATTATTTAAGGAGAGATTATGGCTGGACTTGGCTCAAACAAATACACGCTGTTTGGAGTTGCTGCAATATTATTGTGGAGCACGTTAATGGCATTGACTCGTAATATTGCCGAGTTGTTTGGGCCAATTGGTGGGGCAGCAATGCTGTACACTGTGAGTACCATTTCACTTGCTATGGTGATGGGGGTTCCTAAGTTATCAGACTTCAATCGTAAATATCTGTTACTAGGTGGGGCACTTTTTATAAGCTACGAAATCTTCTTGGCTCTCGCGCTAGGAATGGCAAATGACCGTCATCAAGCGATGGAAATGGCGGTGATCAACTATCTGTGGCCAGCCCTAACGGTATTGCTTGCCGTTGTATCGACTAAACGCAAAGTCAGTGCTCTGGTGTATCCAAGTGTATTGGTGGCATTTGTTGGCGTCGCATGGTGTATTTCGGGGGACTCTGGTCTAGCGTTGTCTGTACTTGCAGCAAATATTGCGACGAATCCGATTACCTATTTTATGGCATTTAGTGCGGCGTTTATTTGGGCATTTTACTGTAATATCACTCCGAAAATGAGTAATGGGAAGAATGCCATAGTATTATTTTTCGCCGCGACAGCCATCACCCTGTGGATTCAATATGCATTCAGCTCTGAAAGTGGAATGACATTTACGCTCTCATCTGTATCAACATTATTGATATCAGGTGTAGTCATGGGAGCGGGTTATGCACTGTGGAATCAAGCTATCATTGGCGGAAATATGGTGCTTCTTGCGACCTTCTCTTACTTTACGCCAGTATTTTCGACGATCTTCTCTTCATTCTATTTATCGGTTGCTCTAGGCGCTTCATTTTGGCAAGGCGTGGCATTAGTAACGATAGGGTCACTTGTGTGTTATTGGGCCACCAAAGAGAAGCCAGAGCATGAAAATGCTCCGGCTTAATTAAAGCTATATTGAATTTGAGTTAAGCGTTAGACGTTGATACTTGCTTACTTTGTGGGCTAGAAAGCTGTTCACATGCGTCCTTTAACATGACGGCAGGCACCTTAATAAAATACGCTGAGATCAAAATCATCATCATTGGGTCAGCATAGACGCTGTATGCAGCGAATGGGGATTGCTCTAGTACCCAAGCTGCAATGAAGCCCGTCATTACAGCGACACTTAACATGGTGTCCATTTGCCATTGTTTTGTTTCAGCATCAATAAGGTTTGAGTTAAGTGCTACGTTTTTCTTAGCGATATACCACCATGAAAGCGCACATCCGATAACGTTAAACAGTCCAAATATGGTTGCAATAGAGGTATCTACTGGACGGCCACCACCAAACATTGCTGTTACTGCGGAATACAACGACGCCAATACAATCAGTAGAATTACAGAAGCTTTAATGGCGATCACGGTACCTTCAACTGTCGTGCGGCCGTATTTGGCAAGTGTGCTGTTTGGCTTTTTCAACTGTGTCGCAGCAACCAGCGACAATAAAGTTAACAGTAGGCTGACTAATGAGTACACACCATCAAAAGCGATAACTAATGAGCCCATCACCACACCGACAACAAGTCCTGCGATAGCAAAGCCTGTTGCAATAATGGCTGATACTGTCAGAGTTTTTGACTCATTATGTGGATTATTGGGATACATACGATTTACCTTCTTTAAAATCTGTATCCATTGTTCAGCTAGGCTGGTTATCTTTCAAACAAAAGTTTGCTAAACATGACTTGAAAATCTAATGGTATGAATTAATTTTATGAAAATCAATATATTAGAACGCTTTTCTGGTGGCAGGAATATTGACGCTCACTGATGGTACTTGGTTTAGAAAGCAAACAAGTATTCACTGACTTGGTCTGCAAGCCAAATCATCGCGGGGTGTTCGGACATACCTGCTGAAGTGAACATGCAATAATCTTCTTGTGTTAGACCATAAGTGTGTTTGATGACTGAGAGTTCTTGCTCTCTTAGGTGCTGTCTTATCAGCGGCTCTGGCAGTACACCCCAAGCTCCCTCGGACAGAATCGTTTTCAACATAAATTCAAAGCTAGAAAACCCAATGTACTTTAGTGAGAAAGGCAATAGTTCTGGGTTATCGCGATGATTGAGGTAAGCGAGGGAAACCTGCATAGAGTCGCGTAGAACTTCATCAGAGACTCGAGGCAGCTTGGAAAGCTTATTATCTGAACGACATACTGACATCATGCGGATTTTACCCAATGGCTGATAGGCCAAACGAGGGTTTTCAACGCGCTCGAAATCAACACCAAACGCGAAATCTACCTGTTTCTTCTCAACAATGTCGGCTAGGTCTCCTGAAGAAACTAGAACCACATTGAAAGAGATGGCAGGAAACTGCTGATTTAAGTGGATTGAGAAATCACGCCACAAGGTGTCTGGCAGTGAGTCATCATGGGCAATGCGTAACTCGGTGGCAAAATCGCCAGAGACTTGCGCACAGGTTTGACGAATGCGCGCCGAAGTAATCAGTAAATTCTCACAGTCTTTGTAGATCGCTTTACCCGTCTCAGACAAAGAGACGTTGTTGCCCGTACGCACAAACAGTTCGGTATCGAGATCTTTCTCTAGTGCTTTGATTGCCATGCTAAGTTTCGTTCTGTTGCAGTCTAGGACTCTTGCAGCCTCAGAGACTGAACCAGTGTCGGCCACTGCACAAAATGCCTCTATTTGAGAAAGATTTATCGACATAGCGGTGAAACTACCTGTTACTTAACGGAACAAAAATCATAGCATGTGTGCCAAAGAATACGAAGATAACACTAGGAATTGATTGGTGTTCTGGTTTAATCTATGCCTAGTTATTAAGGATTAAAGTTTGGTGCCTGAGATATCGTGGTACTAGTAGAAATAATGGAGTGAACTATGTCTAACGAGTGGGATGAGTACGCCGCGACATGGGAAAACAACGAAGCGACGGCAACCTTTGCACAAGCCTGCTTCAAAGAGTTAACTGAACTCACGTCACTTAAGCGTAAATCGGTATTAGACTTTGGCTGTGGAACGGGTCTTTTAAGCCAATTGATGTCTCCTGAGACGAAAGATATTGTGGCATTGGATGGCTCTGAAGCGATGATCGAAGAGTTAGACAAAAAAGGCTTGGAAAATGTTGAGCCGGTCGTTGATCTTTTGACTCGCGGTTTGGTTGCTCAGCATCCAGCATTTCGTAATCAGTTTGATCTTGTCGTCGCGTCTTCGGTATGCGGCTTTTTAGATAACCTTCAAGAGACGGTTAATATCATTTACACGTTGCTTGATGAATACGGTTTATTTGTTCATTGGGATTGGGTGGCAGAGACAGACAACCAAGATTATGGTTTGACACTGAAACGAGCAAAAGACACATTGCTTAATGCGGGTTTTGATAAAGTTGACGTCACGACACCATTTGAAATCGACACTGGCAAAGGTGTGCGAAAAGTGCTGATGGCAGTCGCTCATAAGTAATTACATTTAATGTATCTGAATTTTAAATAGGTGATGCCATTGGCGTCACCTTTTTTTTTGCTACAATTCTCATCCATATTTCTACTTGGGTTTGCTTATATGTCGTTAACTCATCGTACTCTATCAATGTTACTTTCCTTTACCCTATTAGCTTTGTTGCTACCGACTAGGGCGTATGCTATTGAATCATCAGATAACCAATCTTTTCGTCAAGCTCACGCTATTATTGTTGATTCTGCCGAGAAAATTGACCAGTTCGACTCAACATCTCATTGGGACTCGGTGAAAAATCTCACTGGTGTTGCTAAAGCTATCGTGATTTTCCCTTCCGGTGGACAAGGCGGTTTTTTACTAGGCATGCAAAGAGGTCAGGGCATATTAATGACTAGACAAGCACACCATTGGAGCCAGCCCGTTTTTATCAACTTCAACAGTTTTATGTTTGGGCTTTTGGCCGGAGGCCAGTCTATTAGTGGCGTTGGTGTTGTACTTTCAAATGATGTGCTATCCACACTACAACAAGAACCATTCAAACTAGGAGGAACGGCAGATCTGACTATTGGTAAAGGTGTTAGTGGTAAAGTGATCGGTGGAACGAGTGGAATCAGTGCCATGATGGTATCCGAAAACAAGGGGCTCTATTTCGGTGGCAGTATCGATACATTTCAACTGTCCTTAAATGATCAACTTAACACGGCCTACTATGGTGAGGGTTTTGATTTAGAGCACATACTCTCCAATTTTGATGATAGCCAAGGCAAGGCACAAAGCCTCAGAAAGCGATTGGAAGGTATCTCGTATCGCGCTGTATTTGAGTAGAAAGCTCTTCGCTAATGTGTGAAAAACGGTGTCATTCTTTTTAGAGTCATTTAGTATTGTAACGGAAAGGTTAATAGAAGAGTGACGAGATGACGAATAAACTATCCCTATTACTGATTGCTGGATTGGCACTTGTTGGTTGCACAACCACTACGATCTCACCGCAGCCCAATTTGTCCTATGGTATCGCTACCACGGGCGATTTCTCTTTCCTGCCAACTCAAGGTGTTGCGACTTACGCGTGGAGACCAGACTCTGCAGTGGCGAGAGTATCGGATAATGTTGATGGCGAAAAGTATCTCAAAGTTATTAAAGATCTTATTGATAAAGAGCTTGCCAATAAGGGTTATGTTCAAGTTTCTTCTTCTCAACGTCCTAATATGTTCATGGATTTTGGGATCGCGACGGAGTCTGGTATGAATGATCAAGAGATCTTTGAATCGACCCAAATATCTACCGGCATTAAGGTGCAGGCAAAACCTGGTGAGGAAGGTGAGAAAGGCAGTGTCTATGTCGCGGCTTTTGCCCCAGTTGGCGATTTCCCACGTTGGCGAGTGTTGGCACAAGGACCTACTGAGCGTCGTATTGATGAACCAAGTCAGCAACATGAAATGGAAAAAATCATTACTTCAATGCTTAACTTAATTCCCTCTAGAGCTAATTAGGGCGTTGCCTTGTCGAGAGGAATAAAAAGTAGGTGGTCGTTGTGCTGATCACCTACTCAAAGGTATTCAGGGTTTATTTCGGCATGATTACCGTATCTATGACGTGAATTACACCATTCTTCGCCATCACGTCGGTCGCCACAACGGTTGCATTATCTACCATTACCTTTCCATCCTTCTTAGTAATCATGATGTCTTGCCCTTGAACGGTAGTTGCCTTGTCGAGCCCCATGACGTCAGCTGCCATGACTTTACCAGGAACGACATGATAAGTGAGTATCGCGACTAACTTGTCTTTGTTTTCTGGTTTTAACAAACTTTCAACAGTACCTGCCGGCAGTTTAGCAAAGGCTTCGTCTGTTGGAGCGAAGACTGTGAACGGACCAGGGCCTTTGAGCGTATCGACTAATCCTGCGGCTTGAACCGCAGCAACGAGCGTGGTGAACGAGCCGTTCTCAGAGGCGACGTCGACAATGTCTTTTCCATGATGTCCTGCACTAGCCGAAAACGAAAATAGAAGCACAGAAAAAAAGGTGATCACACGAGATATAAGGTGTTTCATAGTAGCGTTCCTTGTTTGTTCATATAGGCAGAGCTCTGTTACGTGTTGAGTTTTCTATCGATCACTAAAACCGTTTCAAGTTTCTGTTAAACCTCTTAATTGCTGAGTTCGCATATTGCATAAATCGTGACTAAACTATTGATAAAAAAGATAGGATCTCCTTAGCCATGTTGAACTACACCGTAGAGAAACGAATCGACATAGAGTCCACCGCAGATCACGTAATTGAGTTTTTAGCGGACTATAGAAATTGGCCTGAATGGTCACCTTGGCTCATTATGGAGCGCGAGTGTAAGTTAGATTATCGAGGAGAGCAGGGAAATATTGGTGACGGGTACAGTTGGCATGGCGACTTAGTGGGCTCAGGCGAAATGACTCTGATGAAGCGAACGTCACATCAATTAGAGATGCATTTACGCTTTTTCAAACCGTTCAAATCGGAGGCACACGTTTCGTTTCAAGCTGTCCAAATGGGGGCAAGAAGCGAAGTTCGCTGGACGATGTCAAGTCAAGTACCCTGGTATCTGTTTTTTCTCAAAGGTCTTTTCAAAACCATGATAGGTATGGATTATGATCGAGGCTTGAAAATGCTCAAAGCCAAACTCGAAATCGGGCAAGTCAACTCTGAGCTTTTACTAGTTGGGGACCGGCAACAAGATAACGTAAATTACATTGGCTTACGTGGGAGTGGGACGATAAACGAAATAGGTCCGATTATGCGAGAGCATATTGAAAAGCTCTCTGTACTCATCGACGAAAAGCAGCTTCCAGCAACCGGCGCACCCTTTAGTTATTATCAAAGTATGAAAATGGAGACTCAGTTTTTTGAATTTATCACCTGCGTCCCAATAGAACGTCAATTGAGCGTCCCGCAACCATTTGTAAGTGGCCAGATAAAGGCTTGTGACACATATGTCGTTAAGCACACTGGAGAGTATCAATTCCTTGGCAATGCGTGGTCGATGGCAATGAACGCTTCACGGCATCATAAAGTCAAAGTGAAGCGTAAGCCATTAGGTATCGAGCGTTACCTCAATAATCCTGAACAAGTAACCGCAAACGAGTTAGTGACAGAGGTTATCTTGTTTAAGCGTTAAGCATAACTATGTCGAGATTTTTCGAGAACTAAAACGCTAAACCTTTGAGTTCAACTTTGAAGTGCGGCCACTTTTTATCTGTGAGTGGTGTGACCATGGCGGAGACTGAAGTTGCACGTGGTGGAATTTCTTCTCCAACTAAGTAAAGGTTAGTGACGCGTTCATAGCCACTAGAGCTATACACTTCATCTCTACCAAATAATACCGAATAGACATAGCCTTGCTGCGCCATCCAGTTATGAGCCTGTTTCAACAACAACTTCACATACCCATGACCTCGATAATCCGGATGCACGCACACCTCAGCAACTCCGCCAATCAAGGCTTGCTGTGAGCCTATACGAACTGTTTTCTCATGTACCGCTAGATGAGCAATAATGGCGTCTTCCGATGGTGACTTAATATACCAACGATGTTGTGGCATCTCATTGTAGTAGCGTTGCACCTTAAAACGCTCATCGCTGGGCTTGGTAAAACAGCGACTTAATAAAGCGATCAACTGTTGGTTGATGGTGTCGTCTACGTTGTCATCAAGTATGTATTTAATGTCTGTCACGATACTTCCTAGAGTTTTATACATTTATCTGTTGTTACGCTGTGTGTGCCTTTATCTGGGCCAGAGGCAATGGTGAGTCGACTCAGTATGGTGAAACAGCGCGATTCACTCGAGTCCTTCATTGATTGAATACTAACAACGCCCGAATTACCGGAGGAACGGTTACTCCATGTCTTCGATTTGCCTGATTTTGGATTCTTAACTAAGGCTTCGACTGCCTCTTTATGAAGTTCTTTATCTTTCTTGGTGTAGCTGTCGCTCTCTTTTAGCCCGAACGTATCAGCAGACACTTCGGTTATTTTATCAACCAATTGAAAAGGGGAGCTTAAAATACCGCCAATGACTCCGGAGACTGCACCTTTACTCGCTTCTCTTCCTGCCTGTTCTGCTTGCTGAACAAGGCCTTCTGCTTGCGTAAGAATATCAGGTACTTCTTTTCTAAGAGCCGCACTCTCAGACAAAATGAGCGGAATTTGTTTATTTGTCGCCGCGATTTGCTGGTTGGTTTGACGAACCGTTGTATTGGTTTTGTCCACCTCTGCCAAAATATCGGGTACAGACTGGTGCCATTTTTGCGTTTCACTGAGAATGGGTGGAATGGCTTCACGCACTTGAGCGACTTCATTGACAATAACCGGAACCTGCTGATTGACATCATCGATTCGTTTTAGAACTTCTGGAATAAGTCTCTGGTACTCTTCACTTTGAGCCAGAATCTGAGGCACAATTTCTTGAATATTTTTTATTTCTTGAATGACCGGGGTGATTTTCTGAGCGGTCGAGTCAACTTGTGCCAATAGCGTAGGAAGTTCGAGTCTGAGTTGTCTCGCTTCCTGCGTAAAGTTATAGATGGACGCTGCCATCACAATCAAAGCAATCGAAAAAGCGAACTTAGATGCCGCCATAAACTTTTCCATGTATTAAACCCATTACATCAATCTTGCATAACAAACAACATAACTGATGTGATTTTAGGAGTAAACGATAGGTTAAATGCTAGGGTAGAAAAGTTTTTTTTGTCTGCTTCCTGTTGAAAGGTTATTGGGTGTAAAGGTTCGCTAACCAACGCATTACGGTGACGAACAAAACGAATAAGAAAAGACTTGAGTAGCTAGCTGTAAACTTCGTTTGATGACTACGGCTTAGTGTAAGTTTTATCCATTACTAATAAATCTAATAATAATGATTCGAGGTTATATGAATTCGTTTAGCCGCCAAACATTTTCCGAGGCGATGCGTTATTTCAGAAAGCAATGTAAATTATCCCAAACAGAGTTAACTGATCAATTGTCTACCTCTCATAAGCTATATCAGAATGTTAGCCAGAGTATGATTAGTCACTGGGAAAGAGGTAATGTTGAGCCTTCTCTATTAAGACGAATTGGTATCGCAAGTTTTTTCTCTAAAGATTATGTTTATGAAGAATCTGAAACTGCGATTATTTCAAAAGCACTTAAAAATAAAGATAATCTATTAGCCCAGCAGTGCCTTTATAATTTTACCGTTGATAAACAGATAGTAACGCATTGGGACATGTTGGACGACACTAGCAAGCAACTTATCTCTCAGGGTCACTCAAAAATATTTTCGTTACCTCTTGAGCATGTTTTGAATAAGATGAATATTCAGCGGCCTCAGGTGCTGCGGCTATTGCACGGTGGCGCAATTATTGGGCATGCGATCTTCTCCATTGAAAACGGGGTATTTTCCCTTGCCAGTTACGGGGCTCTGGCTGAAGATGTTCGTATTCGTCTAACAAAAACTCTTCTAGAACTTTGCATTGGTTGCGAGCTTCATGTGGTGGTTCATGCATCTAGTCTTGAGTGTTTTTTGCGAGATATCTATTTGGAAAAAACGGAACAAAATGGCAACGTAAGTTTCTATCGAGGTCACAGCACTCAACTACTTAATAACCCGCTTTCCGAACCAAATCTGCACACCAATAGTAACTTCAGATGTCTGCGTTATTTGCAACAAAAAGGAGTTGGGCCGTTTTAAATGTAAGGAATGGATAACGCCTAGCTGTTAATCACAATACCGTTTCAAGACAAGTGACATAATGTTGCTTTACCGAAAATAATCAACGAGAGCTAAGTGAGCAGTGAACTAATACAAGCATTAGGCTTTATGGCGTTTGGCGTCAACCTGTTAGCTGGGAGTACAGTCAACGATAATAGAATGCGAGCCCTCATTTGTTGTTCTTGTTTGTTGTTTTCAACCCATTATTTTTTTATGGGAGCAGTAGTTGCTGCCATTAATCTATTGATCAATTCAGTGCGTGCGTTTGTCTCTCTGAGGCTTAAAGGCGCGTCTATGTTTTGGTTATTTTTGGCTATCCAAACCGTAATGACCATCACCTATTACTCGGAGGCGAAGGATCTTCTACCTTGGCTGGCGTCATCGTTGAGTTGCTGGGCACTATTTCTTGGGCATGGTTTAAAAATGCGATTGGCGTTTTTGCTTTGCACACTCATTTGGCTGGTTAACGCGGTGATAGTAGGTTCTTATGGTGGGATGCTAAACGACACATTTAATGCCATCGTGTTGTCGACCACCGTGTATCGTTTATATCGTCTGGAATGTCAGCCTAGCAAAGAAACTTGAGCGAATATGTAAACTTAGCTTGCTGGAATTAATTCACTAATATCTTGAGTTTTATCGTGTTAAGACCGAAATTATAGGTAGGTATCTTAACGGGACGAAACCATGCTTTATCAAACTATTCTTCTAGCGCTTGACCCAGCTGACGAGCGCTCTCACCGATTATTGGTGAAAGCTGGTGTTATTGCAGAGCAAAACAACGCCGATTTACATGTTGTTTATGTTGAGCCAGGAATCGGCAATAACAGCTTCAATGATCTTGAAGTCGAGTTAGCGTCTTTTCATGACTCCGAACAGTTTCGTAAGTTTGAAGAGCTTATGGCGCTTGCTAAGGGAACGAGTTATCCCATTCGTGCTATCCATATGTCGGAAGGGAATGTGACGAAACACTTACTTAAACTGATTGAGGAATTGAACGCGAACCTAGTTGTGTTTGGTAAAGAGCACAGCTTTTTCTCTGCGATTTCCGGCGCTGAGTCTGAACTTCGAAAGCACAACTCCATGGACTTACTGTTTATTGGCTAAACATCTTGTCTGCGTGCCAGAGTATACCCTTACTCTGGCACTTTTCACTTCTACTACAAGCTACTGCTTTGTCTAAAAACTGACCACTTAAACGTAATTTCTTACTAAGTCACTAAATTGTAAAGCCAATTCGGCTAAACTGAAGTGAAGAAGGAAATGATAAGGAGCTGGTTATGGCGATCCAACGATTAGAAACAAAACAGCTATACCACGCAGCAGAACTGGAAAAACTGCCTTGTAAATCCACCAAAGAACTTCCACCAATTGATGAAATCGTCGGACAAGAACGCGCTCAGAAAGCGGTTGAGTTTGCGATGTCAATTAAAGAGAAAGGCTACAACATCTACGCTATTGGCCAGAATGGTCTGGGCAAACGTACGATGATCTTACGTTATTTAAGTCGCCATCCTCATGATAGCAGTGACCTCTATGACTGGTGTTATGTGGCTAACTTTGCCGATACTCGAACGCCTAAAGTGTTGAAGTTGCCTTGCGGTGTCGGCGAGAGGCTAAAAAAAGATGTTGAAAAACTTATCCTCAAGCTAGTAAAAGCCATACCTATGGCGTTCGACAATGAACTTTACTTTGGTCCTGCTGATAAGCTGAAAAATGATCTCGCTAAGAAACAGCAAGTAGAGTTACAAAAACTCAGTGAAGAGGCTAAAGAGAAAGGTATTAGCCTGACCATTACGCCTCAAGGTGACTACCAATTTGTAGCGATGAACGAGGATGACCTGCATACAGAAGAAAGTTTTGCAGAATTGCCGGATGATGAACAGGAGCGCTTTGGTTTAACGATCGATGAGTTGGAAGTGAGCCTACGTGGAATGGCTCGTGAGCTAACCGACTGGGAAGAAACCTATACCGACAATATTCAAAAACTTAATGAAGAAGTGACGCTTGGTGTTATTAGCCATCTGATTAAAAAGCTTAAGAAAGAGTATAACGGTTACACTGAAATCAAGAAATACTTTACAGAGTTGCAAAAGGACATCTGTGAAAACGTTGATATTTTCTTAGAGGAGGGCAGTGAGCAGGGCGAAATCGCGTCTGCTTCCCTTGATAAGAAGTTCCCGCGTCGCTACAAGGTAAACTTGATTGTTAAGCAGTCTTGTTCCGACTTTCCTATCATTGTGGAAGAAAACCCGAACTATCACTCATTATTCGGCTATATAGAGACGGCGACTTACAAAGGCACAGTATTTACCGATTTCTCCTTGATTCGAGCTGGCAGCTTACATCGTGCTAATGGCGGCGTACTGTTAATGGATGCGGTAAAAGTACTAGAACAGCCTTATGTCTGGGATGGTTTGAAGCGTGCTTTGCGTTCACGACAATTAAGTTTCACCTCATTAGAGAAAGAAGTCACTCTGACTGGTACGGTTTCGCTTGATCCGCAGCCAATTCCTCTTGACGTTAAGATCATTTTGTTTGGTGATTATCGTACCTACCAATTGTTGCAACACTACGATCCGGAATTTAGTGAGTTGTTTAAAGTGACCGCTGATTTCGAAGATGAGATGCAGCGCAGCGCGGACTCCGAGCTACATTATGCCCGCTTTATCTCCAGTATCGTTCATGACAACAATATGTTGCATTGTGACCGTAAAGCGATAGCTCGTATCATCGAGCATAGCTCTCGTTTATCGGGTGATCAAAACAAACTGTCATTGCACTCGGCACACATTGCGAATCTATTGCGAGAGTCAAACTATGTGGCTCGTAATGCCAAATCCAACCTGATCCGAGCTGGGCACGTTGAGCAAGCGTTGGAATACCAACAGATGCGAGTCAATCGTTTACAAGATAATGTAATGGAAGGGTTTGTAAATGGCACGACGCTAATTCATACCCAAGGATCGGCCATTGGGCAAGTGAACGCGCTTTCGGTTCTGACAACCAGCGATCATATGTTTGGCGCACCTAATCGCATTACCGCTACGACCTCTTACGGCGATGGTGATGTTATCGACATTGAGCGCAGCGTGGATTTGGGCGGCAGTATTCACTCAAAAGGGGTGATGATCTTAACGGCGTACTTGTCTTCGGTATTTGGTAAGACGGCTAAAGTCCCGCTGACCACGACCATCACCTTTGAGCAGTCGTATGGTGGTGTCGATGGTGATAGTGCGAGTATGGCTGAGTTCTGTGCGGTAGTGTCGGCGTTCTCAGGACAGGCAAATCGACAAGACATCGCTATTACCGGGTCGATGAACCAGTTCGGTGAATCTCAACCCATTGGTGGTGTGAATGAGAAGATCGAAGGCTTCTTCGATGTCTGTGCCATTAAAGGTAGAACCTCTGAACAAGGCGTCATTATTCCTCGTTCAAACGTTCATAACCTAATGCTAAGACCTGATATCGTTAAAGCGGTTGATAAGGGTGAATTTAATATTTGGGCGATTGATCATGTGACAGAAGCGATAGAACTGTTTACCGGAAAAGAGGCGGGCACACCGTCATTGGAAGGCAGCTATCCTATAGATACTGTTTATGGCATCGCACAAGCAAGGCTCAACGCACTTAGAAAGTAGTTAGCCCCTCAAGGGAGAGAAAGCCAAGTGTTATCACTTGGCTTTTTTAGGCGCGTAGTTTGAGTTTAGTACCATCGAATTTTAGATGAGAGAGCAACTCTTTTGCGTTCTTCTCGCCCTCTTCATCAAACTTTATTCCGTAACCAGTGTAGTGGCTAGACTTTTGCTGATTACAAATTAATCCTGAGAGCGCAGGAAAGAAGCGGTCTTTGTCTCCACCCGAAGCTACTTTGAGGGCGACTTCCTGTCCAACGGTCAAGCTTTTCCCTAAGGCTGGTAAGATAAATCGACATCCACTTTTTGACATATCACGAAGTTCACAACGAACTTGTGTATCACCAGTATAAAGACGTGCGCCCAAATTGACTTCATATCGTGGCTCTTTGCGGAGGTTGGTCACCTGCATGGATTGGGGAATCGACAAGATGAGCAGTGATAGCGGCTCATCAATTATATGTAGCAGTTGAGAACGGAATTGAACCACCCCACCTTCTCCGCGCTGAGAGATAGCACGAACGATTAACCAAAAGCCTTCTTGAAAAAAGTACTTAAGGTCACTTTCATCGATATTGGGGATTTCTAACAGAATGCGATGATCGGAGTGAGCACCAATGAATTTAGTTGCACTACGAAACGAGGTGCCAACGGGAGTGGTCACCGTAAGCGTCACATCCCCGCCATGCTCTATCATGGCTAAAGCATCCGTACTATTTAGTGTTTGTGTGCTTCTTTGAGTTGTGCTGGAGAGTGTTCTTTTATTTGTTTGCGTCACTGCCTGTTATTCCTGACGTTTGTTACTTCACACCTGTTATTTTTTTGGGATGGTGTTCGCGAAATACTAGGATCTCAAGCAGTGATATGCAATCAAAAAACTTATCGAAGAGTCAAAATATTGACTTGGTTGTCAATTTTAAAACTAAGTTGGCGATTCTAATGATAGATGTATTGGAAAATGGATGAATTTTATAGACGTTACAGCCATAACTTATTAATTCATCAACAGTTTAACCATACTTTTTGTCATGTGTAATTGCTCAAAAGTCGGCGTATGCTAACAGATATACAATAATCGATGGGGGAGTAAGTATGACTTCGATTGCTTTTTTCAGCTCTAAATCTTACGACCAGGATTCATTTTCAAAGGTGAACCAACGCTTTGGCAATGAAATGCATTTTCATGATTTCAGGTTGACCGAAAAAACGGCCAAGATGGCAGCTGGGTGTGATGTGGTGTGCGCTTTTGTCAATGATGACTTATCGGAGCAAGTGCTGGTTAAGCTCCAACAAGAGGGGGTAAAACTTATTGCGATGCGTTGTGCTGGGTTCGATAAAGTGGATTTAGACGCGGCAAAAACGTTAGGTTTGCAGGTGGTTCGTGTTCCAGCGTACTCACCAGAGGCAGTGGCGGAGCACGCCGTAGGTTTGATGATGTGTCTAAACCGTCGCTTTCATAAGGCCTATCAGCGCACACGTGACGCCAATTTCTCATTAGACGGCTTAGTGGGTTTTAATCTCCACGGTAAAACAGCAGGAATTGTCGGCACTGGAAAAATCGGTGTTGCAACCATGCGAATCCTCAAAGGATTTGGTATGAAGTTGGTGTGTTTCGATCCTTACGAAAACCCACAAGCATTAGAATTAGGGGCAACCTACTGTAGTAAGGAAGAGTTATTCCGTACCAGTGATATTATTTCTCTGCACTGCCCTATGACGAAAGACAACTACCACCTACTCAATGAGCAGGCGTTTGGCTTGATGAAGGATGGGGTTATGATCATTAATACCAGCCGAGGCGAATTGTTGGATTCCTCTGCGGCTATTGAAGCACTGAAGTCTGGCAAGATAGGTTCACTTGGTCTGGATGTTTACGACAACGAAAAAGATCTGTTCTTCCAAGATAAGTCTAATGATGTCATCGTTGATGACGTATTTAGACGCCTGTCAGCCTGTCATAATGTGCTATTTACTGGCCACCAAGCCTTCTTAACCCATGAAGCGCTGGACAATATCGCTGATACCACATTGAACAACATCCAAGCGTTCTTCTCTGGTTCACCTTCTAATAACGAACTCATCGAACTTAGTTAATGCTCGCATACCCAAGCCCAGCAACAGTGTATGCTGGGCATTGTTTTTCTATTACTACTCTTTACTAAAGCTATAGAATTAGACTGAAAAGAGATTGAAAACGTATGATTGCGGCCATAAGATAATCAACGAATCATAAGTGAGATTGAAAATGAACGAAAACGCCAAAAATGAGCTAGGTAAGCTATTAGTGAACCAGGAAGCTCTGCTAGAAGTCCTTTCAAAAAACCATGCTTCATTGACCGACTATCCGGAACTTCAGGAATATTTGGCTCGTAAAAATCCTAATGTTGCACAGTATGCGAAAGCAGTAAGAGAAGGACAGTTTACGCGTCAGGAATATTTAGATGAAATAGGCGAACGTCTTAATTGGCTTGCTTATGAGCTTCAACCACTTATTGATATGGAGTTCATTATTAATCGTGTCGCCTCTATCGTTGGAGACGACATTGATAAAATTAAGACGCTGACTATCGAAGACATTGGTGCCGATTGTATTTCTAAGTTACTCAACCTTATTGGGCACGCGGTCTACGCTACGCAGCAGGTAAAGCCAAGTTACCCATTCCTTGCGACAAAAGGTCAAGTTGACCACGTTTTCTGGAAACAATCACACCTTGCGTATGATGCATGGGCAGAGGGATATCAAAGCCATTATAAGCTGACGAATTTCTGCCAAGATCAACTTGATTGTAAAGCGCCACAAAGTTCAGTCCGATTCTTCCGTCAGTTCGGTGACCCTCGTGATATTCCTGAGTGGCGCGAGTATGCGGGTTATGTGGTTGAAGATAACGTGTAATACCAACAATGATGAGTGCAAGGGATTTGCACTATCGTTAAACGGTTTGCTGCTCTTCCTCAGAAACTATTTGGTATCCGTCATTACTTTTTAGTACCCGTACTTTAAACCCCACCTCATATAGAAAATCGTAGTTATGCCCTGCGATAGCAGGCCAAACTGCAAGCGCAGATAATCGCGTGTTACCCGTATTGATCAATCGGTGGGCGACAAAGCCTGGAATATGATGCACGCTGCCTGGGAATACTTTCTCAATCGACACCTCTCCTTGCTCTGTTTGCATGAGTAATAAACCCTCACCCTGCGAGCCGAAATAGAACTCTGCTTGCTCTTTACGTTGGTGGATGTGTCCTCTCGTCATGTGGAACTCATCACCTACAGAACCGGGCTCAATATGCGAAACACCAAAGTTTAGTTCTCCTTCTGCATGCTGGGCAGGTAGCATTTCCACTTGGTAGATAATTTGGTCCTGTGCACTTGCGGCACGTTGGGTTTCGTCAGCAAATACACCTTCAAGTGAGCCAAGTGTAGTTTCTTTGCAGATGACGTTTTCTGCATCAATATGACCAGTTAAGTAATTGATGCTAGGAGGAATAGATAAATGCATGTTAATCCTTATTGGCGATTCTGAGTAATTCAGAAAAGGCTAGAAATAGATGATAAAAACTGCTCGCTGGAGAGTGTTCATTTAACGGCTCACCCGTGCTATCTACTTGATCGACCCATAACCCTGGCAACGCTGGATTCAAGTAATGAACGAAGATGTGCTCCACTGCTTGACTGACTGCGGCTCTGCGAGTTTCGTTAGGATCTCTTTCCCAAAGTGCAATACAGGCTTTTAAGTATTCGGTTTGACACCAAAGGCGTGATGTTGAGCGCAACGGCTTGCCGTTGGCGTATATCTCGTCTCTAACAAGACCATTGTCGTTGTGTCCATATTGCTGTGCAAAGTGGAACAACACGTCGATGGTCTTTCGGACTTCAACACCAGTCAGTTTCTGATAATGGCTGAGTAACCAGATCCATTCATAATGATGACCAGGGTCAATATGAGTACCTGTTTCCACGTCAAGTGAGAAATCGGCCTGAAAGAACTCGGCTAAATGGTCACTTTGCATAAAATGAGTTTGGAACAACTGATAGATTTGTGTCGCTCGCTCTAACCAAATGGGGTTGTCAGTATGCTCATAGCTGACCATTAACGCTTCGAACAAATGCATGTGGGGGTTTTGCCCTTTGTTGACCGCGTTGCCTTCAGTCAGAAAAAAACCACCTTGTTCTGTATCCCAAAGGTGTGTTGAGATGTATTGATAAATGCCTTCCATTGAGGCTAGTGCACTTTCATCCGCCGCTAGTTTGTAATGCCAAGCAAACCCAAGAAGGGCGAAAGCTTGTTCGTACAGGTTGATCGCCTTACTCTCACTGTCATTGCTTTTGCACAGCGCGAAATGATAACCGGATGATGGTGAGCCAAAGTGTGCAAATCCTTGTTCAATGGCCGCTAAAACTTGATTGCGACCGTCGATTAGATTGAGCTCAGTGGCGTGCGCGAAGACGTAAACCTGACGTGGTTGTACGCGAAATCTTAGTAAACTGTCACTAAACTCTTGTCCGTCGGAAAGTAAGCCTTCGGCAAAAATCCCGTTTTGACGGGATTGTGCTTTTTGCCACCGAGGTAGGGCATGCTGGGTGAGCCAGTGTTGGCAACGAGCAATTTGAAAAGTTAGGGAGTCCATGGTTTGCTCCAAAGAATAGGGCACTCAATGAGTGCCCTAAGTATTGAAAGATTAGAAGAGGCCGATAGCGACACCGATGAAAGAGATAACCACTAATGAAAGCATTGCTTTTACTGGGCTAAGGCCTTTTTTCGCCATCGCAAACCACGTGCCTAAAACGACAACTAATGGTAGTAGTTTAGGGAAGATTCCATCGAGCATCATTTGTACGTTAATGTCGACGCCGTCTTTGGTTGCAAACTCAAGACCAGTGCCTAGGTTGACGTAACTGGCCGCAACACCGCCCATGACGAAGACACCTAATAGTGACAACGCTTCACGGATCTTGGTTGAACGGTGGCTTACAAGCATCTCAACGGAGCCTGCACCCATCTTGTAGCCTTTCATAAACAGCTGGTAAGAGCCGATGATAGCGATGGCGTTGAATGCCACGATGTAGAAGATCGGGCCTAGCATGCTACCGCCAGCGGCTAGTGCCATACCAATACTGAGTAAGATAGGTACTAACATACCCGGAATCATGGAATCGCCAATACCGGCAACTGGTCCCATCAAACCGACTTTGAGTGTATTGATGGTCTCACCGTCAATAGGCTCGCCGTTGGCTTTCTTCTCTTCCATACCCACAGCCATCCCATTGATGATAGCGCCCAACTGCGGTTCGGTGTTGTAGAAGGAAGCATGGCGTTTCATCGCTTCTTTTCGGTCTTCTTGATTCGGATAGAGCTTTTTCAAAGCAGGCATCATACCGAGACAGAAGCCAAACGATTCCAAGCGTTCAAAACTCATCGATGATAGGTTGTACATCATCCATGCACGCCAGCATTTCTTAAGATCTTTTTTGTCGAGTGCGACCTTTGGTTCGATCTCAGTACCAATTTTGTTGTGTTGTACAGTCATTAGAATTCATCCTCGTCATCATCAGCCTGTTGAACTGGCGCAGCGTTAGCTGTTTGTGGTTCTGGTTTGTAGTTGTAATGAAGTAGAGCGAATAGTGCGCCAATCATTACCAAACCCACCATGTTGAGGTTTAGGAATACGATGCCAACGAAACCGACTAAGAAATAAATCAGCATCGTAGACTCTTTGATAATCTGCTTTAACAGAATTGCGATACCAACAGCAGGTAAGATGCCACCTAGAACCGTCATAGTGTTAATCACCATATCCGGGAGGCTAGCCATAAACCCTTCGATGTATTGGTTACCGAAGTAAACCGCAATAAAGGTCGGAATAAAGCGCATTAAGAAGTTGGTGACCTGCGGATAAATGGCGGAGTTCATGTACACGCCTTTCTCATCACCGGCTTCTATGGCTAAGTCCGCTTTATGGTTCCAGTAAGAGTTAATGACCATCATAAAGTTGAAAATGATGGTTCCAGCGATACCGATAGTCGCGGCGATAGCAACAGCGACTTCCACGCCCTGTCCTGACATGATGCCCAGCGCGACAGCAGGGTAGGCGACGAAGTTAAGGTCGGCTGGCATGGAGCCGCCAGGTGTTACCATTGCGATGTAAACGGCTTGTACTGCCACACCAACCATGATGCCAGTTTGAATATCACCTAAGATGATACCCACCAACATACCAGACACCAGTGGTCGAGTGATAGTGTACCAACCACCTGTTAATCCAAGTAACCAGGGGGTGGAGAGGGCACCGAGATAGCAGAGTATCCCGATAAATACTGCTTCTATAAACATAATGTCATCCTTTAGCTCACGTATTAGTCGCTCCACTTTTGCCGCGAAAAGTCGCGTCAAAAGTGGAGGTTGTCTTGTTGTTATTTCAGTTTTTGTAGTGCATCTTGCCAGGTGTAGGAACTGGCATCAGGAACCAATCTGAAGTCGATGTGGTGACCGTCTTCTGAGAGGTAGTTAAATGCAGAGATTTCTTCTTGGTTGACGCATTGGTTGCCGCCAATTGTCGTTGTGCCTTCTCTAGCACTCATTGGGCCAACGTTGATTTTGTTATTGAGATTTTCAAGGCTAATACCCGCTTCGCGAATACGGCGCAGCGTGACTGGAGATTTCGCGATGACGAAATACTTCTTGTCGCTGGCGATCACCTTCGGTAGCTTGCTGACGGCGGTCGCCGTGTCAAATAGCCAAACTTTAACGTCGGTTACAGCGCCTTTCATGACTTGTGATAGCAATGGGTCAGCTGCAACAGCATCGTCAATGGCTACGATGCCATCACAAGGAAGTTCTTTCGCCCAACGAGTCATTAACTGTCCATGAATAACGCGGTCGTCGATACGCACAAATGAAATAGCCATAGTGTTTCTCCTTAAAAATCGTCTTCTTGTGCCAGCTCTACTGGCTTGGCAACGACAACCGTTTTTAGCGCTTCTTGCTGCAAGGTCGTTGCAACGTATGAAGCGTCCATCTCTTCAACAAAGTCTGCCGTCATTAAAAGTGTTGGGAAATTCACCCCTGTAACGACTTCAACCTTTGGATTGAAATCTGGGTTGAATGCGTAAGTGCAAGCAACGTTGTAAGGCGTGCCGCATTCCAAATCGCATAGCACAACAATGCCGTCGACATTGGGCGCTATCGCAGTGATTTCACGGTGGAAATCTCGTTTAAATTGCTCGATGCCTCCCTCTTCGGTGAGACAGATCGCAGTCGTGTTACTAAGTTCGCCAAATACCATGTTGGCACTGCTGATAAGTGCAGTGGCTAATGGGCCATGACTGGCTACGATAAAATGGAGCATGATTAACCTCTTACGAACGCTTTAATAGTGGCAATTTCTTTTCCTTCGCTTTCGCCATATGGTTGGATGACATAAGCGTCTATGTGAGCTGGGATAACGAAGGTTTCGGCATAATGAACAACAAATGGCTCAAATTTATTGTCTGGACTCAAGATAATTGCCTCTTTACCTTCGACTAAGTTCAGAACATTGACGGTTCCCTCAGTTTTATGAAGAACGGGTTTGCTGAACCAGTGGCGTCGGGTCTCGATAAACTCACGCTCATGAAGGCCCGTTTTTTCTTCTCTCCAGCCTTCACCTTCTGTGATTGGCGTAATGGCGTTAACTAGATGCTCCTGACACCATTCCGTGTTGCGTTCCCATTGAATGACTTCTTTACCGTGATCCAAATGTACTGGTCGTGGTAGGCCATCAAGCCCTAGACGATCCCAATCCCACAGTTTGAAAGTGAAGATGTATGGGGTTGCACTGATTTCAAGCACCATAGAGTCGGAGCCTGAGCAGTGAATAGTGCCCGCGGGGATTAAGAAATGGTCGTGCTTTTTCGCTGGGAATTGATTGATAAAGCGCTCATCATCGAATGACTTTTCGCCGCGCTGCGCTGCATATAAATCATCCATCATTTCATCTGGGTTGATGCCAGACTTAGTGCCAAGGTACACACTGGCTTTTTCTCCAGCGTCTAACATGTAATAGCTCTCGTCTTGGGTATAGTGCATCCCAAACTCGTTCTGAATGTATTCGGTCAGAGGGTGTACTTGCAGACTTAGATGCTGACCTTGCATGGTATCGAGGAAGTCGAATCGAATCGGGAACTCGGCGCCAAAGCGAGCATGGACACTGTCGCCTAATAGAGCGCGCGGTTGCGTTAATACCAAATCTTGCGATGGAATTTCGACAACAACGTCGCCGTACTTAAGCAGTAAGCTGTTTTCCTCAGGGACGCAGTCAAAACACCATGCATAGTTAGGCTTGTCTTGGTCGAGGTCGCAGACTTCTTTCATCCATTGACCGCCCCAGACCCCAGGGTCAAAGAAAGGTACCAGTCTAAATGGTTGAGTTGTTGCTTGCTGTAAGCCTGCGTTGAACGCTGTGCCAGAGACCATTTTAGGGTCAAAAGCGGTGTTAGTGTCTAATAGAAAATCCACATCTGACAGCAGCTTAGTTTTATATCGGTCGAAGACACGCCATTCAATAAAGAATGAACGCTTGTATTTACGCAGGACGTCTTCGTTATAGTTTTCTGCTCCCCAGTTGCCAAGCTCTCCACGGCGGAAGCGTTGCTGAATTTCCCAACGGGCTAAATCGGCGTAAACAAAGGTATCACCATCAGCGACCAATCTAGCTCCATGACCAATAACAACGATCAAACCTGAATCAGCATTACTAACAGTTTGTTTCAAGCCTTGTAGCTTTTCGCTGTCAAAGAACTCATCCAGCTTGTGCGGTGCAATGACACCAAATACTCGATCATCGGTAATGTTGCGTTCTAGCATGGCGAAGATGTGTTCTTCGGAGTATTTCGCATCGTCCATTGACACCACAAGAGCGGGGGAGAGCGGTGCAACAAGCTGGTCGAGGAGTTCATTGTGATTGACACCATGATAGGTGTCGATCACCAAAATATGTTTATCTTGGCCCTGAATACGTTGTTCAATTGTGTCAACGATACTGTCCCAACCGCGAACGGCAGCGTGGTCAAAGCCCTTCACTTCTACATTTGGAAACTTGTCATAATTGGATTGACCAGATAGGTACTTCATACATCACCTTGAGTTAATCATTTGACTACAGTCTAATCACTCAGTTAATCAACTAACAAACTGGTTAACGCGTTTAACCACTCATTTAGCAGTTGTTAACCAATAATTGGCGAGGCAATTTTGTAGTTAATCACATAATCATGACGATAAATGACAGTTGATTAGGTTAATCGATTAACCTTGTTTTAATCAGAAAAGAAAGTCGCTATAACTGGTGCTAATTTCATTTACTGGAGTTCAACATGGCCAAAGCAACCATTGCGGACGTGGCTAAGCATTGCGGTGTTTCCACCGCGACTGTGTCCATGGTATTGACTAACAAAGGACGAATCTCGGCGACTACTCGTGAGCGGGTTTTAGAGGCGGTTAAGGAGCTTGGTTATGTTTACAATCAAGCAGCGGCTAACTTGCGACATAAGCGTAGTAATCTAGTCGGGCTCGTCACACCTGATATTACCAACCCTTTTTTCTCTGAAATGATCGCAGGACTTAGCCATTATCTTGAAGAGCAAGATTCGCTACTGTTTCTCGCTAATGCTGAAGAGAGCGTTGAGCGTCAAAGCAAGTTCATTGATTCATTGTTGAGCCAGAACGCTGGTGGTGTAGTAATGTGTCCTGCGATGGAAACTAATTTGGACTTCTTGGAGACAGTACAAAGTCGTGGTTTCCCAATAGTGTTGGCTGTTCGACCTATTGGAGAAGATCAATTTGATTTCGTTGGTACCAATAACTTTATGGGCTTGCAGTTGGCAACCGAGCACCTTATCAAAAAAGGTCACAAGCATATTGCGTTCGTTGGTGGACTGGAGATCTCGAAGACGCGTTCCCATCGTCTTGGGGGTTATATGTCGAAGTTGATGGAACATGGCATCCCGTTCAATGAACGATACATTCGAAGCTGTTCAGCAAGTCGTTCTGAGGGTGCTAAGGTAACGAGGGAGTTACTGGATCAGCACCCTGAAATTACCGCTATTATTGGCTACCAAGATATTGTTGCTTTTGGCGTAATGCGAGCCATAAAAGATCTCGGTAAAACCGTGGGCAAAGATATCGCGGTTGTAGGTTTTGATGACGTAGCAGAATCCGCGGATACCAATCCTGCGCTGACTTCCATCTCTGTCTCAGCACGAGAAATTGGCCGTGCGGCGGGAGAGATCATTCTGTCTCGCATGGAGGGCGACAAACAGCCATACAAAAGCGTGGTGTTCCCGCCCAAGTTGGTGGTCAGAAGCTCATGTGGCTAACATAAGGTACGTTAACCTTGGAAGGTCGCGCGCCATTGGCTCGGTGAGGTGTTAAACGCTGCTTTGAAGTGCTTACGAAACACACTTTCTGAGCCAAACCCAGAAAGTTCGGCAGTGGTCGCCACTGTATAGTGGGTTGACTCTAGTAGTTGCTGGCTGAGAGCGAGTCTTTTGTTTAGTAACCATTCTCCAAAAGTACAGCCGTAAGCCGCTTTAAATTGTCGTGTAAATGTGCGACGACTCATTGCGCAGCGCTGTGCAACACTGTCTAAATCATAATGTTCGGCAAGGTGTTGCTCGATTTCACCAATAACGTGGCCAAAGCTGGTCGGTTTGTCAGGTTGCTTGGTGATCGGATTAGGAATGTACTGTAGTTGCCCACCACTCCGAAACGGAGCTGTCACCATCATACGAGCAAGTTTTGATGCAATATCGCTCCCGCACAAAGAGCGAACAATATGCAAGCAGCAGTCAAGCGAGGCTGCTGTTCCAGCTGATGTGATGATTCTATCCTGTTCGATAAAAAGGGGCTCACAATCTATATCGACTCGTGGAAAAGCGTCGATGAAAATCTGTTGGAATCCCCAATGGGTCGTTGCGCGTTTACCATCTAATAAGCCAGCTTTTGCTAGGGCATAAGCGCCTAAACAAAGACCAACGATGGTGGCACCTCGTTGATAGTTCACTCGTAACCGTTTTAGTAAGGTCTCACTTGGTTCGGGAAGTGAATTAGGCCAGCTGGGGACAATGATAATGTCCGCTTTATCGAGCGCGGACAAGTCGTGACTGACAGAAGCTTGAAATCCAGTACTGAGTGAAATGTGGTTGCTACTTTCACTGCAGATCATCAACTCAAAAAGCGGTTGCTGTTCTACAAAGACATCTTGAAATACCAAGCAAGGTACCGACAGATGAAATGCACTAATATTGTTAAGTGCCACTAAGGCGACTGTGTATTGACTCATTTTATTTGTTGTGACCCGATATGAGCGATAGATGTCCCATGGGACAGTATTGCACACGCTTTGGCTTTTGCATAATTATCCTATATTCAGATAGGAGGTAACTATGAAAATTCATCACTTAAGAAGCGCCACGTTTGTTATTGAATCTGGCGAAAATTTCATTTTGATTGACCCAATGCTTGGAGAAAAAGGGTCAATGCCTCCTTTTTCTGTGTTTCGATTTAAAGCAGAAAAGAACCCTACCGTTGATCTTCCAACCAATGCGGATTCGATACTTAATAGGGTAAATCAAGCCCTTGTTACTCACAGCCAGACATTTGGTTTTAAGCCTCTCCAGCATGGGGATCATTTAGACCCCGCGGGTGAAAAATTCTTAATTGATCATCAAGTACCAGTTACGACTCCTCTCAAAGATAAAGCGTATCTCGAAAAATATGGGATAACGGTAGCGAATGGTCTCGAAGCATGGAAACCAATACCATTTCTAGGAGGAGAAATCGTTGGTGTACCTGCTCAGCACGGTCATGGTTGGATCCATAAAGTGATGGCAAATGGATTTGGGTTCTTTTTACGACTTCCAAATGAACCAAGTATTTATATCAGTGGTGATACTGTGTTGACAGAGGACGTAAAAAGAGCGCTTAACGAGCTTAAGCCAGACATTACTGTTGTGGCAGCAGGTCAAGCGCAAATGGATGTGGGGCAACCGTTATTGATGCCTACCAATGAGGTAATGGAGTTCATCCGCTTGTCTCCGGGTAAAGTTATCGCAAATCATATGGAAGCACTAAACCACTGCCCAGTTGACCGAGAAACGCTGCGTCGATCACTGGAAAAACATGGTCTATCAGATAAAGTGTTCATTCCCGAAGACGGAGAAGTTATCGAGTTTTAACTATGGAATTAGCACAAGGACGTTGGACTGAAGTACTGGGCGGCAAACTACTGTGGATTCCTGATTTTATTGACGTGTTCGAATCATTAGAGTGGTTTCGTCTGTTAAACAGCGAGCTGCAATGGCGTGAAGATAAGATCATGATGTTTGGTAAATGGGTGACGATACCAAGGTTGCAAGCATGGTATGGTGATGCGAGTTATCAATACTCCAATTTAACGTTGGATCCGCTACCTTGGACACCGCATCTCGAAGACTTAAGACGGCGATGTGAGTTGGCTTCTGAAGCACCGTTTAATTCGGTTTTAGCTAATCTGTATCGAACAGGACAAGACTCGAATGGTTGGCATAGCGATAACGAACCAGAACTTGGCAACTCTCCAGTGATCGCATCGTTGAGCTTTGGTGGCACCCGCCGATTTGCGCTTAAACATCGAGAAACCAAGCAAAAGATAACGCTAGATTTACCCAGTGGAAGTCTATTAGTGATGGCTGGTGATACACAGCACCATTGGTTACATACGGTACCGAAAACAGCCCGCCATGTTGAACCGAGGATTAATCTCACGTTTAGGCATATCTACTCCAAATAAGCTTAAGGCAAAAAAGCTCCTACCAGTGGCGAGGAGCTTTTTCGTTCTACGTTACTCTATATTTTGTCGGCGCTTCTACGAGACACTCTGCGAGCCGCAGGCTTTTTGGCAGCGGGCTTTTTAGCTGCTGTTTTGGCTGCTGGCTTCTTCGTCGCAGCTTTACGTGCTGGCTTTTTCACTGGTGTTCTGGCTTTTTCGAGTTCCGCTTTTGCTTTGATAAAACGTTCTGGAAGTATCTGAGTTGCAAACACATCTTCTACGGTTTCTGCGCGCTTGATTAGTTCAGATTGACCATCCTTAACCAGTACTGTAGCCGGGCGCGGTAACGAGTTAAATTGGCTGGCCTGAGACTCAGCGTAGTGTCCTACATCCATAATCGCCAGTACATCTTTTGGTTGCAGTTCAGGCATGGTGGCACCACTTTCCCAGATTGAAGGGATGCAGATTGGTCCTGCAATCTCAGTAGTTTTTGCTACCACTGGTTGTGTCATTTTATTTGCTGGAAGGACAGGGTTTTTCGACTCCTGAGATTCCACCAAGGTCGCTAGGTAAGTAGACGCATCCACCATAGTGTAGGTGTAGTCCATTTCTTGATCGTCTTTAACGACATAAACGGACGTGAGAAGCGTACCTATGTTACCTGCAATATAACGGCCCGGTTCTAACCACAACTGAGGGATGTCAAAACCAGCACGGTTGAATTCGTCCAACATGCCCGCGCAAACCACTTTTGCGTAGTCTTCAATGGTATTGGCGTTCATCATGTGCTCTTTGCTACGACATTCAGGCTCACGTTCACGTGGCCAACCGCCGCCAAGGTCGACTTGGAATGGTTGAACATCACAAGCACGAGAAATTTCAATCACATCTTTAGCATATTGGCGATACAACGCATCCCAGCCTGCTGGATCTTTAGAGAAACGACCTAGGTGAGTGTGGAAGCCGTAGAATTCAAATATATCGATCTCTTTTACGCGGTTAACGATTTTCTTCGCTTCTTCACGCAACAAACCAAACTTGATCCACTTCATTGCACCTTTGAAGTCAGGGAATGGGTAGGCATCTGGTGAGAAGTTGTCGAAGAAGTCGTCTGGTAGAACCTTGAGACGAACAGCAATTCTTACTTTGTCCTCAGGTTTTACTTCACGGGCGATACGTTCAACTATTTCGATTTCTTCATAAGAGTCTAGGTGAATGGCATAGCCGTACTCAATCGCTTTGCGAATTGCTAGCTCAGGCTTTACGGTGCCGTTGAGAGCGATCGTTTTCGGATCTGCTCCAGCAATATGAGTCGCTTCTACTTCACCCGGACCAAAGCAATCACCGCCAACACCTTCTTCATTACAAATAGCACGTACCGCGAAGTTAGTATTCGACTTGATTGCGAACATAACGTTGACAGGTTTCGGCCAGTAATTCCCAAACGCTGCTTTAACACGACGCAGGTTACCACGCAGTGTATCTTCACTCAGCACAAATAGCGGGCTGCCATACTGTTCAATAAGATCGTTTGCTTTGCAGCCTCCAATTAACAGATCATCGCCCTTGGTTGTGAGTGTGTCTGTTGGAGTGAGAATATTCTCAAGACGCTCGGCGTAGTTCATGGTTGCTTTGTGTTCTTCAAGTAACTGCTTTTGCTCTGCTAATACCATGCCGAGATGGTTCACGGTTTCTTCTAAACGATCTTGATATTTCATGTCTGGCCTCTGTTAAAGGTAAAGTCTTGATTCATTTAACTAAGGCTTAGATTAACCAGTGGTTAAAACAGCATCATGTCACTCAGTGTCAATAAAGCTTACTCTGAAGTTACACTACTTAATTTGAGAAGAGGGAGAAACAGCACTGAGGACCTAGAGGTAGTGGGACTGTAAAAAGTACCGCTGATGGATATTTCTTATTCAGTATCGTTGGAAGTAAAGATTCGAGTTAACCTTCTTTTTTGAATCCTGAGGCAGTTCTTATAGTTTCTATCAACTTAGTTCATTTATTGTGTATGAAGGTTTAACTAAGTTATAAAACAGGAGCCTCAGTATAGTCATGAGGCTCTGTCTTTTAAGTGAGTGAAACTATGTCAAAGAGAAGTTTAATCACCTAACGAAGTCGAGGCTCGGCGACGATCAGTGGCGCCATGTAACTCGCCATCCTTAATTTCAATTGCGTTGAGCCCGCTTACCACAGGGATGACGTGAACTTTGTAGCCCATTTCGGCAAATTCCGGCACCATAGACTCTGCAAAGGTGCGCTTTTCGACCAATAGACCTGTGGGGTTATATGGCTTGGTACGGTCGATTTTTGTCCCGTACTGAATGTTGGGCAGGTCGATAGCATCTTGAGCTGGAAGATTCCAATCAACAATACCAACGATGGTTTTTAGCACATACCCCGGAATCTGAGAACTACCCGGACTGCCAACCACCAAACGCAACTGGCCTTTGTCATCCATCATCATTAGTGGCGTGATGGCAGAACGTGGTCGCTTACCTGGTTCGATAGAGTTTTGAACTGGTTTACCCTTGATACTCGGAATTGAAGAGAAGTTTGCCATCTGAGCATTAAGTAAAACGCCATCGACCATAACGCCGGAGCCCATTCCCGTTCCGACGGTACTCGTCATGGCTACCGCGTTACCCTGTGCATCGACGATAGAAATATGTCCAGTGTCTTGACTCTCAAAACCCTCGTGATTGGCTGGCGTCTTAGCCGGAGGCAATCCTGGTTTTATCGATTTCTTATTACCTGCCCCTTGTTCAGGAATGAGCTCATAACGATCATCGATATAGTCTTCCGCAAGCAGTTCTTTGACGGGCGTATCAACGTAGCTAGGATCGCCTGCGTACGCTATACGATCTTCCTTAGCGAGTCTCATCGCTTCTACCATTAGTCGCCAAGGTTCGGCACTGGTGTACGTCATGTTGGAGATATCATACTTCTCGAGCATATCAAGTGACTGGGAAACAAGGACACCGCCGGAAGCAGGGTAACCAAATGAGACGATTTGATTGCCTCGGTAATTTGAGCGGACGATATCGCGTTGCTTCATTCGATAATCGGTAAAATCCTTTAGAGTGAGTGTGGCTTGTCCGTCTTTTAGCTGTCCGTTGACCGTCTCAACAATACGCTCTGCCAATGGACCCTGATAGAGATAGCTATCCCCTTGTTGGGCGATCATTTTAAGTGTTTTCGCCATTTTAGGGTTGGTCATTTTGGTACCAGTTGGCCGAATCGTCTCTCCTTTCCAGTACAGCGCTTTTATCTCAGGGTCATTGATTAAACGTTCACTTTCACGCACGACAATGTCATAGGTATAGCTGTTCATGGCGTAGCCGTTTTCAGCATAATCTATAGCTGGCTGGACCAACTGTGCCCACTCTAACTTGCCATGTTTTTTATGTGTTTCGTAGAGGAGCTTAAGGGTCCCTGGTATTGCGACGGAGCGAGGTCCCAATATGTCGTTTCGGCTTATTGCCTTGCCGTTGTCATCGAGAAACATGTCGGGCGTTGCACTCGCTGGAGCGGCATCTCGTCCATCGTAGGCGGTAAAGTTTTTGGTTTCATTGTCGTAATATAAGGCGAAGGTACCACCGCCAATGCCAGTCATGTCCGGCTCAACAACCGACATAACCATTTGCATGGCCACCATAGCATCAATAGCATTTCCACCTTGCTTGAGAACGGTGTAGCCAGTGCTTGTGACGTAAGGGTTGGTAGCACTGACCATAAACTCTTTCCCAGTATCATTGGGAATGGTCGGGAAAGGGTTTGGCTGTGCAAAAGCCGCCGATGAAACAAGCGATAATAGAACCGCGTAGCGTACTGACATGAAGGCCTCGGTGTTTTTGGATACATTTACTAATAAGGGTAGGAAGTATCAGTAACATATCCACACACCTGGTTGATTACCGTCCGGTCATCACTTTGTCATTGATAGGTCAGAGGGTTATATAAGCTATATTGATTATTCCTACTGGTTATAGGTATGTGTCGTAGAAAAAATAGCAGGTGATGGCAATAGAGCTCAGCGCCACAAAGCCACGAACGTAAGATTGGGGTACTTTTCGTGATAAATCAGCAGCAAAGTAACCGCCCGTTAATGTGCCCAGCATGACAGCAATACCTGATTGCCAATCAATCAATCCATTGAAGATAAAAAGTACGATGGCAATAGCTGACACACAGGTTGAAATTAGCAGTTTGAGTCCGTTCATTAGGTTGATGTCACGATAGCCTGCTACCGCTAAATAACTCAGCCCGATAACCCCTAAACCCGCATTGAAGAATCCGCCAAATACACCTACCCCTATTAGGAACAATGAAAGCATCAGCGATATTAACAAGCCAAGCTTAGCGTGGCTGCTGACCTTTTTGAGGTGGTTATTGATGATGTCGCCAAATAAGAACAACAAGGTAGCGACTAAAAGAAGCCAAGGTACCGCAGTAACAAACTGTTGCTCAGAGACTTGGATCAAAAGGAAACTACCGGTAATACCACCAAAAAGGCTTAGTACAATGATCTTGGCAAGATTTGCTCTGTCTCTGACAATTTCTCGTCTGAACGCGTAGGTGCCACTTATATAGCCAGCACATGCGGCGAATGTGTTGGTGGCATTGGCAGTGATTGGAGGGACACCAGCTAGAAGTAGGGCAGGGAAAGTAATAAAACTTCCCCCTCCAGCAATGGAGTTGAGAATACCGCCGAGAATACCGGCAACAAATAAGGTGGCTAATTGAGTGATGTCGAGCAGCATAAAATCGTTAATTTTTTGTTATTTTCTAAGCAATAACATATAGCAATCCTACGTAAGTCTCAAAGTGTTTAAATACCAACGTGATCTCTGATTTGATGTGGCGGATTTTTATTTTGAGATAGCAGCGTAGCACTTGCTCTCGCGCGAATTTCTTGGGAACATTAAGGCAATAGGTAAATTGATTCAGGTCTACGTCCCATGTCGAAACTAAGCCTACAAGAACAGATGTTGAAAGCTGGCCTTGTAAACGAAAAAAAACTGAAGAAAGCCAAAAAAGGCTCTAAAAAATCTCGTGTTCAAGCTCGTGAAGCAAAAGCGGCTGTTGAAGAGAACAAAGCGGCTCAAAAAGAACGAGATCAAGCGTTAAACAAACAACGTGACGAAGAAAAGTTGAGCAAAGAGATTAAGGCTCAAGTTAAACAATTAATCACATTAAATGTTATTGAACAGCGCGACGGTGACATTAAATACAATTTCACTGACGGCACGCTTGTGAAGTCTATATATGTGACTCAGGAAGTCCGAGATCAGCTTAGCAAAGGAATACTTTCTATAGCACGACAAGAAGACAGTTATACGGTTATTCCAAGTATCGTTGCCAAGAAGATCATGGAACGTGATTCAGAAACTATCATCGAGAATGAATCGAAAGAGGAAGTCCTTGAAGAGGATGATCCATATGCGCAGTATGTGGTGCCTGATGACTTGATGTGGTAAGTAGGTATTTTCTAGAAGCCTCGATGCTGGCAACAGTATCGAGGCTTTTTTCTATCTGCAAAATGTGAGTTTGCTCTCATGGTATCGGTTTTCCCCCAATCGCTTACAGAACAAGAATGAGTTGAAGAAATACAAATAAAATGCTCAGCAGCTTAGGTTCGGTCGCTTTGGCGGCATAGCGGTAATCTTGGCGTTCGGCCCTTACAGTGTGTGTTGGATAATATACAGGATACATATTGACCTCCGGGTTGAGTGTGTGGTTATTATGTAAACTAATTGGCGAACAAAGAATGAAGAGATGATTATGGGAAGTTCACCTTTTTACTCGATAACGCAACTTAGAAGGCTCCAACAGCTCAATCAGCTATATTCAGTCGGAACCATTCATCCTGTTACGATAGGAGAACTAGCGGAAAATCTGTCGTGTTCCGAACGTAATGTCAGCAAGCTGATGGGCACTTTGATGGAGCGTGGGTGGCTAGATTGGAAAGCAGGTAGAGGGCGAGGTAACTTGTCTAAAGTTACATTACTTGTTGACTTTAAGGCAGTTATCCTAAATCAGCTGAGAGCTTTAGTTGGTGCAGGACAAGTCCAAACAGCGTTTGAATTAGCGGAACACTTTGATTACCAGATTGACTTTAAAGCCAACCTTTCTAATTGGTTACAAGATGCAGAAAGTGAGCTAAGAAAGCAAAATACGTTGATCTATGCGACTCCATTCCCAGTTCCTGAATGGCGACCGATGCATGCTCGTTCGTCTCGCTCTATCATGCTACTTGAGGGCGTATTTGATACATTGTTAAGATTTGATACTGTCACTCAGCGTGTCATACCGCACCTTGCCCACCATTTCAGCTATCAAGATAATCAACTGAGCTTCCGATTAAGAAATGACGTCTTTTTTCATGATAATCAAAGACTAACGGCAGATAGAGTGAAGGACAATCTGTTAATCAGGCATACTAGTGAGCATAGCTACAAAATACTATTCAGGCATTTAGAGAGCATCACTATTGAGGGACAATGGGTTCACATAAAACTACGTCAACATGACCCTGTATTTGTTCACCTTTTAGCGGACGTCCATTCAGGGATCTTTGATACCGAACAACCAAGCTTTCCTAACGGAACGGGGCCTTACTCTGTTGGTATGTTTAAGACTTTTCACTGGAGTTTTACTAAAAACCACAGATATTTCGCACTCGGTGGCTTGATAGATCAAGTCGAATTTTGGGAAGCGGATTCTTCTCCCACAACTGCCCACTTTCAAGAACTAAGAGAGTTATCACATAGCAATGATGAAGATAGCCAAGTAGCTGAGCAAGATGGTGGTTTAGTACTTCAGTTTATTCATCATAGCAACATGTTATCGTCTGAAGAACGACATTGGATCGTGAATCAATTCAGAGCGGTTGAAGTGAATATGTGTCAGGCAAACAGCATAATGCGATGTCATCAAAAGGAAGGACTGTACTTCTTTACGACAACATCTGCATTACCTCGAAGACCTGTGGTTATTGAAGTCAGGCACGTACATCGCAGCCTGCTTTTGAAAGTGCTAGAGCAAATCGATGTCGCATCTGAATCTTGGGTCGTGGTAGATAAAGACGAAGCACATAATTACAGCGTTGACATCTCTTTTGACTGCTATGTGTTTAGTGAGGACCAAGCATTTCAGTACTACGAGTGGCTCTTAACTTCTGATGTTTTCCGAAGGTGTCTCTCTGTGGAGAACCAGAAAAATATGACCCGCTTTCTAGATGAATGGCTAGAAGAGAGTGAAACTAGTGACGACTTCCTATTAAAGATGCACAAAGCTGAAAACTGGCTTATCCAACAGTTCTACTATTGCCCATTATGGCGAGATGACATGATATTCAAGACGTCACATAACTTATCAGGGGTCGAGATCAATGGAATGGGGGTACCGACACTGGCGAAAATGTGGTTGGATTAGAAAAACAGCAAGGCCGTTAAGCCTTGCTGTTTTTTGTGTTTAATCTTGAGTCGGTCTACTCGCCCAAACATAAAGCAGCTCTAGCGCTATGGTTGCACCAGCGAGAGCAGTCAGTTCGCTTTGGTCGTAAGGAGGTGAGACTTCTACCACATCCATACCTACCACGTTGATACCAGCCAAAGCGCGGATGATCTTAAGCACTTTATCTGAGTTTAGTCCGCCGCAAACTGGCGTCCCCGTTCCTGGTGCGAAAGCGGGATCCAAGCAGTCGATATCAAACGTGATATACACTGGTTTGTCACCGATAGTCTCACGGATCTGGCTAACAATTTCGTCAACACTCTGGTCATTCGCTTGCATTGCGTTGATGACTTTAAAACCATGGTCATCGTAATCATACTCAGTACGAATGCCTATTTGGATCGAATGCTTGGCTGAGATTAACCCTTCTTTTGGCGCATGGTAGAACATGGTACCGTGGTCGTAACTACTGCCATTAGCATAAGTGTCAGTATGTGCGTCGAAATGGATTAGCGCCATTTCTCCGTGATGTTTAGCGTACGCGCGTAAGATCGGCAGTGTGATGAAGTGATCACCACCCAATGCGAGCATAGTCTTACCACTCTTTAGAATTTCGCTAGTCGCTGCTTCTAAGCGATAGGTGAAATCTTCTGCGTCACCACAGTCGAAAACTAGGTCGCCAGAGTCGATAACTTTTGTTTTGTCGAATACGTTAAAATCCCAAGGAAACTTCTTTCCTTCCCACGCAAGATTGACTGATGCACGGCGAATGGCGTCTGGCCCTAGACGAGCGCCAGGGCGACCAGAGGTCGCCATGTCGAGTGGAACACCCAAGACAACCACATCTGCGTCAGCAGAAACTGGATTTTTCACGTATGGACGACGAACAAACGTCATCGCGTTTGAATACAGTGAATAATCAGTTTTAGTAAACAAATCATTCATTTAAAAATCCTCTAAATAGGTATAGCCTGTTAGGCCGTATTCTAATTCTTCTAAAATTAAGGCCTGTTCATCGGCTTCGATGTGTTTTTCAACAAGCTCTTTGTAGTTGTTTTTGATCGCTTCTACGTCAATGTGCACGTAACGCATCATGTCTTCAACAGTATCGCCAAGGTCGATAGCAGAAAACTCGAAATCACCATTATCAGTGACGTTAACTACCGCGCTGTGCGTATCGCCAAACAGGTTATGCATATCACCCAAGATCTCTTGGTATGCGCCTACTAGGAAGAAGCCCATTAAGTATGGCTGGTCTTTGTTCCAAGCTGGCACTGGTAGTGTTGACTCAATACCTTGACCATCAACATATTGGTCAACTGCACCATCAGAGTCACATGTGATGTCTAGCATAACAGCACGAGTCTGCTCTTCACTTCCTAAACCAGATAGTGGCAACACTGGGAATACTTGCTCAATACCCCAAGCATCAGGAAGCGACTGGAACAGTGAAAAGTTCACGAAGAACTTATCGGCCAAACGCTCGCTTAGTTCGTCAAGAATCGGTCTGTGGAAACGATTCTTGTTGTCCATTTGTTTATGTAGCTCGCCATAAATGCTTAAGCTTAATTGCTCAACCCAAGCACGCTGATGCAAATCCACGACACCAGAAGTGAAGAGTGTTTGAGCTTCGATCAGGTCACTTTGAGTATCGTTGTAAATCTCGATAAGTGCACGTGCATCGGTGCCCGCTCTTAGGTTTTGCCAGTTCTGCCACATATTTTGCAGCAGCAGTGGAGCGTCTTCGCTCGGTGCATCAACCGTTTCCACATTATAGCTTTCCGTACCTATTACATTGGTAATCAATACAGCGTGGTGTGCAGTGAGTGAGCGACCAGATTCTGAAATGATCACTGGCGCGCTTTCTTCATAAAGAGCACACACATCACCTACGGTACTTACGATGTTGCGAGCGTACTCCGCTAAGCCGTAGTTCATTGAACTGCTTGATTGGCTACGTGTACCATCGTAATCAACGGCTAGGCCGCCCCCAACGTCGAAGTAAGCAATAGGCACTGACATTTTGCGAAGCTCACAGTAGAAACGTGCAGCCTCATTCACACCATTGCGTACATCACGGATGTTGGCCATCTGCGAACCTAGATGGAAGTGAACTAACTGAAGCATTTCTAGCTGGTCTTCAGCTTTCAATCTTTCAACGACTTGTAGCACTTGAGACGCTGACAAACCAAATTTCGACTTTTCACCGCCGCTTGCTTGCCACTTACCTGCACCTTGTGATGCTAGGCGAATACGTAAACCGACACGAGGTTTAACGTTTAGTGCTTTTGCTTCCTTAAGAACGATATCCAGCTCGGATAGCTTCTCAAGAACGATGAACACTTTGTGGCCAAGCTTTTCGCCAATCAGTGCAAGACGTACGTATTCTCTGTCTTTGTAGCCGTTACAAACAATCACTGAGCTCGCACGTTGAGCCATGGCCAGTACTGCCATTAACTCAGGTTTGCTTCCTGCTTCAAGACCAAGCTGTTTCGTTTCTGCTTCTGCTTGGCTAGCAAGAATTTGTTCTACTACGTCTTTTTGTTGGTTCACTTTAATTGGGTAAACCAATAGATATTCGTTGTTATATCCGTAATCATTGATCGCTTGGTTAAATGCGTCGCAGATACCATGAACTCGTTGATGGATGATTTGCGGAAAACGCACTAAGGCAGGCAAGGTTAAGCCTTTTTCTTCAAGTGCTTGTGCAATACGAGTTAATGGAACATGGTGTTGACCGTCTTTACGAGGAGAAACAGTTACATCGCCGCTGTCATTGATGCCAAAGAAATTTTGGCTCCAGTGTTGTACGTTGTAGTCGGCGCGGATGCGGTCAAGTTTGGAAGTATTAGTCACGGCATGTCTCACTTATCATGCGCTCAGGCTGGTACTAATCTTTTTCTTTTTCGAATTTTCGCTCGATTTGATGATTGGGAATTAGCGTTAACCTGAAAAATCAAACCTCGTGATGATCTTCCATGATGGTCACGAACAGCTTCTTGAGTGCCAATGTTGTGGAGCAGGGTACTCAAGAGTCGTGCGCATTAACGGATATATTGGGTTTAATGTCTAACAAAAGGTTTTTCTCGAAACGATTAAGAAATTTTGTCTATCCCGAGCTTCCTCAATTTTCGATAAATAGTGTTTCTACTCACGCCTAATATTCGCGATGCCAAGCTCACATTTCCGTTTGTTTCTTCGATAGTTTTCAATAGCTTATTGTCAATGGTCGATTGTAAGTCGTTATCTTGTTCGAGAGTAGCAGTTCGTGTAGTGGTGAGCTTACGGATTGTGTTTTCTGGAAGATCATCTAGATTGACGATGGGATTATCACATAGAGCGGCGATCAAACGGCAGGTAGAGTGCACTTCTCTAAGGTTTCCCGGCCAATCATACTTAAGCATGAGGTCAATAACGTCATCTGAGAGACGCTGTTTATTGGACTCCTGCGTAAACGTTGACTCAATCAGCTGTTGAGTGTCTTCTCTTTCACGAACGCTTGGTAAAGTGATACTCAGTCCTTCAAGTCGATACCATAGGTCTTCTCTGAACTCCCCTTTAGCGACCATATCAGTCAGGTTCTTGTGGCTAGCAACGATGACGTAGACATCAACAGGATAGCTGCGATTGGCTCCAATGGGTGCAACAATTTTCTCTTGCAGTACATGTAAGAGGCGAGATTGAGCGTTAAGGGGAAGGTCTGCAATTTCGTCGAGAAACAAAATACCGCCATTGGCTTGCCTAAATCGACCTTCGAACCCCTTAGGGTGAGCGCCTGTAAAAGCTCCTGGAGCATAACCAAATAACTCGGACTCAATAAGGTCCTTTGGCAGCGCTCCACAATTGATAGCAATAAGAGGTCTTTCGGCAAGTGAACTTTGTTTATGCAATGCTTTTACAAACTCATTTTTCCCGGTTCCGGTTTCTCCTGAAATTACCAAGCCGATACGTTTTGACATGACTTTTGTAGCTTGTTGCCAAGCTTTTTCAACACAACTATCTCCTTGGTGTAATGGGCAGCTTGAAGACTCGGCTTTTGATTTACTCTTAGGAAGGTGACGCAGAGGTTTAACAGACTCAACTTGATAATAAAACTGGTCTGTTTTACGGATACGATCAAGTGTCAGTGAGCCAATAACAGACTCAATAGGATCACCCGGCTTAAGTTGATTAGCTAGTACACTGGAGGCAATAGCATTTTGAGCCAGCACTTGCCCATTTTTATCGGTGACAACGATTCCTTGCCAACCACTATTAAGAACAGAACTATCATGACCAAGGCGTATTTTTAATGCTGCATCGGGAATAAAGTTGAGTAGTTCGCTCTCTATGTTTTGGACCATGTTCTGAATAAGTACCCTAGTGGCATCGTTATGGGTTTGATATTCACTGGTCACGTCCAATATAGCAATGAGTTCTCCGGCGGGTGAAAAGATCGGGCTGGCAGTACAACTAATGAAATGATGATGCCTAATAAAGTGTTCTCCACCTATGATGGAGACTGGACGTTTTTCTACCAAGGCTGTTCCTATCGCGTTTGTACCTTTCAGTCCCTCATCCCAAAGCACTCCTTGATCGAGCGCTATTTCCGTGAGTTTCTCGCGAAATCGCTTTTGTCCCCACGTCTTTACTATTGCACCGTTGGTATCCGCTAAGATAAGTCGGCTATCTGTACGAGAAAATATCTGACAAAAAAGTGGGTATGCATGTTTTTCAATGACATTTATTAACGTTTGATGCTTATCGATTCGTTCAGTAACTTCGACGTTACTAAGTCGATGATCTTCGGGCAGATGGCGGCTACTCAAACCAGCTTGAATACTGCGTTTCCAAGAGTCCTTGATCCACGCCTTTTCGTTAGTTGTATGGCTAATTAACATGAGTGTTCCATTTTGTAGCAGTTCACTGTGACATCATGCTACATAACGGAACAACGGCCATTTGAGCATCAACAATAGAAGGACAAATACAAATTACGTTTAAATTATATTAATCATAAATTTACAAAATTATAACATCTCTTTTGTTAGATTGGCGTAATTGTTGCGTTTATCACGATGTCGTATGACATATAAGGCATGACTTTTTTGCATACGACGCTGCTAACATTCGATTAAATAACAAAAGGATAAGCTATGATTTACGCTCAGCCAGGAACGGAAAACGCAGTAGTTAACTACAAGCAACGATATGAAAACTATATTGGTGGAGAGTGGGTAGCACCAGTAAACGGTAAGTATTTCGATAATACATCTCCAGTTAATGGTAAAGCGTTTTGCGAAGTCCCTCGCTCAGATGCCGATGATATTAGTTTGGCCCTCGATGCTGCCCATGCTGCACGAGAAGCTTGGGGCAAAACCAGTGTGACTGAGCGAGCAAACGTCCTGCTCAAAATCGCTGACACGATAGAGCAACACCTTGAGGAACTTGCTGTCGCAGAGACGTGGGAAAATGGCAAGCCTGTGCGTGAAACATTAGCTGCAGACCTTCCTTTAGCCGTGGATCACTTCCGTTATTTCGCTGGTTGTATTCGTGCGCAGGAGGGATCTGCGGCGGATATTGATGCCAACACTGCAAGCTACCATTTCCCAGAACCTGTGGGCGTTGTTGGTCAAATCATTCCATGGAACTTTCCAATGCTGATGGCAGCATGGAAACTAGCACCAGCATTAGCAGCAGGGTGCTGCGTGGTACTGAAGCCTGCGGAGCAAACGCCAGCATCTATCTTAATGCTTATGGAAAAAATCGGTCACTTGATTCCTGCTGGTGTGGTCAATATTGTCAACGGCTATGGGGCAGAGGCCGGTCAAGCGTTAGCAACTAGCGAGCGTATTAATAAACTAGCGTTTACTGGTTCGACGGAAATTGGCCACCATATATTGAAATGCGCAGCGGAAAGTTTGATACCTTCGACGGTTGAACTTGGAGGTAAGTCTCCGAATGTGTATTTCGAAGATATCTTTGATAAGGATGATGACTTCTTAGATAAGTGCATTGAGGGGACACTATTAGCTTTCTTTAACCAAGGTGAAGTATGTACTTGCCCATCCCGAGTATTGGTTCAAGAGTCTATTTATGACAAATTTATCGCCAAGCTTGAGGAGCGCTCAGCAACCATAAAGCAAGGAAATCCACTGGATGTGACCACGCAAGTCGGTGCTCAAGCGTCACAAGAGCAGTTTGATAAGATCATGAGCTACCTTGAAATAGGTCGTCAAGAAGGTGCAAAAGTGATCATTGGCGGCGACATGAACAAGCAAGAAGGTGACTTACAAGACGGCTATTACATTCAGCCAACCATGCTTGCAGGTAACAACAAAATGCGTGTATTCCAAGAAGAGATTTTTGGCCCTGTTATCGCGATTACCACCTTTAAAGACGAAGCCGATGCCCTGCGAATTGCTAACGATACTGAGTATGGTCTAGGCGCAGGGGTTTGGACTCGTAATGGCAACTTAGCGTATCGCATGGGACGTGAAATTCAAGCAGGACGAGTGTGGGTTAACTGCTACCATGCATATCCAGCACACGCTGCATTTGGTGGTTACAAGAAGTCGGGCATTGGACGAGAAACTCATAAACTGGCTCTCGACCATTATCAAAACACCAAGAATTTGTTGGTGAGTTATTCGACTAGTCCGTTAGGCTTCTTCTAAGTTCTCTAGTTTTGGCTAAGCCGGAGTTTTTTGCTCCGGCTTTTTTCGTCATATCTCTGTAAATATGCCAAAATACACGTCTGGTTAACGGTTATTTACTGCGGTTTTTGTCAGTATCTTTCGAAACAACGAAAACCAACAAAAAAATGATCACGAAACAGAGATTAATTAGCGATTTCCAAGATATCGGCATCAATCCAAATGGAACGTTGCTTGTACATTCCTCCATGAAAGCCATAGGAGACGTTGAGGGAGGGGCTGACACAGTACTGGATGCTTTGAGTGAGTTTATGTCGGAAGGGCTGTTATTGCTACCCACGCACAGTTGGGACAAGCACAATCTTGCTAATGGTATTTACGACCCTAAAACAGAACCCTCTTGCGTCGGTATCCTTGGTGAGATGTTTAGGCAAAGAGAGGGCGTGCTTCGTTCGCTCCATCCTACTCACTCTATGGCCGCGTTGGGGAAAAATGCCGAGCAGTTTATTGCTGGCGAAGAAACATTGACGTCTCCATGCCCTCGACATGGCGCTTGGGGAAGACTCTATGACGTTGATGCGCAGATTCTCTTTCTAGGGTGTCCTTTAACTCGTAACACATACATACATGGTGTGGAGGAGTGGAGTGCGATTCCTAACCGTATCGATTCTGAGTCAGAAGCCATCACGATTATTAAAGGTGATGAGGCTATTGAGACGATTCTGCGTCGCCATAAAAGTCCGTTTGGTAGCATTCATGAAAACTATGACAAGCTTGAGCGTCCATTTGTTAAACAAGGTATCGGCCATTGGGGGACTATTGGCGAGGCAAGATCGTTTTTAGCCAGTGCTAAAGGAATGGCAGATATAGTGCAAGCGTTCTTAAAGCGAAACCAAGATGTCTTTTTGTACGATGACCCGATCCCAGAGTCGTGGTATGAATAAAGTAAAAAGAGCCTAGATCTAGGCTCTTATATATTGCTTATCCGTGACTTTCACCGACGATAACGACTTCCCCTGTTTCTTCATCGAGATACGCACCTATCGGTTGAGTATCTACAATGTCGAACTCGTAACAGGTTCTAGAATCCCAAACGCCAGAACGGTTTAGTTCGTCGCCAGCGAGCTTTCCCGGCTTATTTTTGCTTAGCCATTCATTGGCCACTTCTCGTAACTCCCCAGAATCGGAGGCACTGAAGATACCGCTTTGGTTATAGCAAACCAGCATTTTGTTCCTGCTTTCATTATGAGGTACAGGGATACTGTATTGGCTGCCATTATCAGAATTATAAATGGCGCTATTTCTTAAGATTAGGTCGTAGTCCGCTTGCAGTTGTCCTGCTTTCACCGCGTTGTAGACGGAACAGCCTGACAATAGTGAAGCGCCAATGACTAGCATTGTTAATTTCAGTGTTTTCATATGTCTTGTTTCGAGTGATGAGATTACTGTGGGCTTCTCGTTACAAGGCTTTTAGAAACGGTATCCGACTAAGAAGCTGATGTTGGCTTTATCTTCAACTTTGGCATGGCCATATTTACCCAGTTCAACTTTGTCATTGTTTCCAATAGTGCTGTGCAAGTTCATGTTGAAGCCGTTGTCAAACTCATAACCAGCACCGACGAATGCTAGTACTTTCGAAGATTTTGCATCAATTTTAGCTTCCACACCGTCGGTGTTACCACCGATACCAGAAAACTCGAGTTTGCTGATTGTTGTACCTGCTTTTAGCGTCAGTCCGTTATTGAAGCGATAACCGGTATAAATGGAAAATTTGTTTTGCTCGGTTTTACCCGCGCTATGCTGGCTGTCAGATGGTGCTTCCATGACGAACTGTGTCTTTTCCGCATGGAGTTGCGTACCCAATAGGATGTTTGCATAATCAACTTCAAACGCTACCGTAGGTGCATTGCGGTCGTACCCTGCCAAAATGTTAAAATTAACGTCGTCCATACCTGCTGCGATAGTTGAGGAAGAAGCCACGATTAGTGCAGATGCGAGTAGTTTTTTCATTGTCTTTACGATTCCAAAATTGTCAAAAATACAGTTAGAAAATACCAACTGACGAAATCGCATCCCTGCGTGGAAATCCATAAGATTGGATGACTGACTCTCCTGATTTAGAGCCTCGGAGAGACAGCCTATGTCACGGTGAGTGACAGGAGATATCGTAAAGATGATGAGTTTAGTAGCCTAATGTAGCAGTGTTAGAAAAGCGTTGGAAAAGAGAGGTGGGTAGTTGTGTTTGCAGATACAAAAAAGGCTTCGATTACTCGAAGCCTTTTAGAAATTCTTTAACTGTCGTTATTATTGAGGAATAACGTTAACAGCTTGAGGACCTTTTTGGCCTTGCTCAACACCAAAAGAAACCGCTTGGCCTTCTTTTAGAGTTTTGAAACCTTCGCCAGAGATAGCGCGGAAGTGAACGAATACGTCTGGACCGTTCTCTTGAGCGATGAAGCCGTAGCCTTTCTCTTCGTTAAACCATTTTACTGTGCCAGTATTTGTGTTAGACATGTTATGTCCCTTACTTTTAAGATTAAAATTTGCCTTTCGGCGATCTCGCTTTGTGTTTCCGTTTATTTAATCAAGCCGTAAATGGGAAAAACGAATGACAAATACCCGCAAGGGAAATTATCTGACAATACTTCTCGTACTCTTTTACTCTTACTTTAAATAACTCTGAACACCAGAGCGCAAGCAGTGTAACACACCTAGCAAAGGATTAAATGAATTTCTTATGAATTAGTTACAAAAAGAGCAAGCCATTCGTGACTTGCTCTTTTGAGATGATGATTAGCGTTTAAACGTAACGTTTTCAGAGGACTCGAGGTGGATTTGAGTCTCGGCTGGCTTCGTTTGAGCGATAATAGAACCGTTACGAATAGAGTAGCTGACGGGTACTTGGCGACGGACAGCGTCAAAGCCATTTTCCGCTGGCAGCAATAGCAAGCTACCTGCTTTGCCCACTTCCAAACCGTGCTTGTTTTGGATATTCAGTGCTTTAGCTGAATTAGTACTGATCAAGTCAAGTGACTGATTGATTTGATCGTAGCCCATCACCTGACATACATGTAGCCCCATGTGCAAGACTTGAAGCATGTTGGCAGTACCCAATGGGTACCAAGGATCAAAAACATCATCATGCCCAAAACAGACGTTGATGTTTGCAGCCAACATTTCTTTTACTCGTGTTACACCGCGACGCTTAGGGTAATCGTCGAAACGACCTTGTAAGTGAATGTTAACCAGCGGGTTTGCGACAAAGCTAATGCCTGACATCTTCAGTAGACGGAACAAGCGAGATGCGTACGCGCCGTTATAAGAACCCATTGCGGTGGTGTGACTTGCTGTCACTTTGTCGCCCATTTCGTATTTATGAGCGAGCGCCGCAAGAGTTTCCACAAAGCGAGATTGTTCATCATCAATTTCATCACAGTGAACGTCAATCAAGCGGTCGTATTTACGCGCCAATTCAAAGACGTAATGAAGTGATTCAACGCCGTACTCGCGAGTAAATTCAAAATGTGGAATCGCACCGATAACATCCGCACCAAGCTGTACCGCTTCTTCAAGGAGCTCTTTGCCATTCGGGTAAGACAAAATACCTTCCTGCGGAAAAGCAACGATCTGGATATCAACCCACTGCTTCATTTCTTTACGAACTTCCACCATCGCTTTAAGCGCGGTTAGTGTTGGGTCAGACACATCAACGTGAGTACGAACGTGCTGAATACCGTTGGCAATCTGCCACTTTAAAGTTTGTTTAGCACGCTGCTTAACGTCTTCAATAGACAGAAGTGCTTTGCGTTCTGCCCAACGTTCAATCCCTTCAAACAAGGTTCCCGAGATGTTCCAACTAGGCTCTCCGGCAGTTTGAGTCGTGTCTAAATGAATGTGAGGTTCACAAAATGGCGCTGCCGCCATATGACCAGTCGCGTCAATGTGTTTGTCCGCAGTCAGCGTTTTTGAGCCAGCAGGTTCAATCGCCTTGAAAACGCCGTCTTCAATCAAAAGGTCATAAAGACCTTCTTTCATATTGATTGAAGCATTTTGAATGAGCAAAGATGACATAACACCAAATTCCTAATTATTAAGCGTCTGCTTGTTTAAGTTGCGCCGCTTTCTTGTTGATAAGGCGGTCTAATATGACGTAGCTGATGGCACCGCCAAGTACAGCATTAACTGGTACTACACCTGGTAGAAAATTACCTGCTGCTACGCCAAGACCTACTGCAATGATACCTGCCCAGTTCACAGTTTGGAATTTCGCAGTTTCAAAATTTGCGTAACGTTTTCTGTTTGTAATGAAATCCGCGATGATTACGCCGCCGATAGGTGGGATAGCAAGCGATAGGAAGGTTAACCAACCAACAAAATTGTTATAGAGCCAAAGCGCACATAATGTGCCAACCAGACCATTCGCCATAGACAGATACTTACTTGGCAAACCTGTCACGTTCGAGAAACCGAGACCTGATGCGTACAACGCATTGTCATTAGTCGTCCAAATGTTCAGACCTAGTACGATGATGGCTGGAAGCAATAGACCTTGAGCAATCATCACTTCAGATATATCTGATTGTCCCGTCACCGATGCACCTGCTGCACCAAAGATGAACATCAGTGAGTTACCGATAAAGAAAGCCACCATTGTAATGAATACAGCACCTTTCGGATTACGACCGAAGCGAACAAAGTCAGCAGTAAGTGTACCAGCACTTACGAACGACCCGACTACCATGGCCAGTGCAATTGAGAAATCGAGAGGCTCCGCCGGTTGAATTTTCTGAAGCTCGCCAATACCGCCAACACTGTCGACTGCGGTGAATACTGAATAACCGCCAAGAATAGCAATGGCAGGTACCGCGATGGCTGATAGAACCATTAACGCAGAAATACCGAAGTAAACCGTCGCTGTCATGAGCAGGCCACTTACTATGATTAGTGTATTGGTATCGATACCTGTTGCTTTCTGTACGGGGATGGCAAACATAGCCACACCGACTCCAAACCAACCTACTTGAGTGCCGCCAAGAAGAACAGAAGGAAGCCAAGAGCCTTTAGAGCCAAAAGAGAAACGAGCTAGGAGGTGAGTGGAGAGGCCAGTGGAAGAGCCGATGTAACCAAGAAAAGAAGTGTAAATACCGAGGATGAGGTTACCAATGAGAACAGCGAGGAAGAAATCATTAAAGGAGAGACCAGTACCGAGTGAACCACCTGTCCACATACTTGCGGAGAAGAAAGTCAGTCCTAACATCACCATGGTTAATGAAGCGACTCCCTTTCTAGCCGATTGTGGAACCGGACCTAGACTGTAGTTGTTATCCGCAGACATCTCTTACCTCACAATTATCTAAATTTAAATACACCATTTACCAGATTTCAGGCAAACGGCGCGTATTATGGTGATGTAAATGTGAGAGTCAAGAGGCGAATTGTCGTATTTTTACAGCTAGCTGAGTGATATTGATATTTAGCATAATAAAATCATTGAGTTAGGTGTTTTATTGTGACGGTGATTATTTTGTGGCTATTTTGTATTGGCAGGTGGCAACCGTTTGCTGAGGCTCTTTAGTGTGCGTTTTTATAAACTTTGTTATCAAATTGGTTCATAACGTCGATAAGTGCAACTTTATGGCTATTGCCCAATATTCTCTGAAACGCCAAGGTTTTAGAAATGACGCTAGGCAGCGTTTTGCTACTCGCATCAGATTCTCAATTAAGTATATAATGCCCGCGCTTTCATCTGGGGTATGACTATGATTTCCAAAAACCAATTAAAACTTCTTCGTGCATTAAGTCAAAAGAAACAGCGTAAAGCACATGGCTTATTTCTCGTAGAAGGTGAGAAGAACGTGTTAGAGCTATTGGAGACATCCATGGTGATAAAACATGTCTTTGCCACCAGTGAATTTTTGGCAAGCAATCGAGAAGCGTTGCAACGTGTTGAATGTATCGAAGCATCGCTTGAGGAACTGACTAAAGCCAGTTCTCTTGTGAGTAACAATGCGGCAGTGGCCGTTGTAGCGATCCCTCAAACGGAAATACCAGCGGCTAAAGGGATGATGATCGCCCTAGATGGGGTCTCTGATCCGGGTAATTTGGGCACCATTATTCGAATCGCCGATTGGTATGGCATCAAACATATCGTGGCCAGTACCGATTGTGCGGATCCGTATAATCCAAAGACCATCCGAGCTACGATGGGCAGCTTTGGGCGTGTTCAAGTAACGCTTTTGGATCTTCCTAGCTACCTAGAGCAAGCGTCACTACCGGTATATGGAGCATTCTTAGAAGGCGAAAATGTGCATAAGATGACCTTTTCTCCAGAGGGCATCTTGCTAATGGGTAGTGAGTCTCACGGTGTCCGCCCTGACGCTGAACAGTATGTGACAGATAAAATTACCATTCCAGCATTTGGTGGTGCCGAATCACTGAATGTAGCTATGGCAACGGGGATTATTCTCGATAACTTCCGCCGCCAACATAGTGAAGTTTAACGGCTTTTCCAGAACACGATTAGAACTAAAAAGGGCGCAATACCTTATTGATATTGCGCCCTTTTTTGATGTTCATAGTGCTATTTTTCAAGCATGCCTAACTTGTTTGGCACGCCATTCCATTTCTCTGCTTCATCCATAGCAGGTTTGACTTCGGTGATATTGGGCCAGACTTCTGCTAATTCAGCGTTCAACTCAATAAATACTTGCTGGTCTTCCGTAAGCTCGTCTTCTTGGAAAATTGCTTGAGCGTCACACTCAGGTACACAAAGTCCACAATCAATGCAGTCGATAGGGCTAATGACCATAAAGTTTGGGCCTTCGTAGAATGCGTCAGCAGGGCACACCGCGACACAATCGGTATATTTGCATTGGATACAGTTATCAGTGACGACAAAAGCCATGGTTATCAACTCTTAATTTGCCAAATTTGTGGAGGGGCGATAATACTCATTCGCCAACAAAATTCAATATTAGAAGGAGGTTATTCGTGTATCTAACTCCTGCCTAAAGTGAATTAAGTATGACAGACAAAACAAGTTAACGTAAAATGCGCGCCATTGTGAGCTTATCGGTCCCCAAGTTGACCGATTAGGCTAAGACACCGACTAGGCGAGACCCCTCCATGATACGTTTAACTGAAATTAAACTTCCTCTTGACCACGAAGAAGGCGCAATCTCTGCTGCCATTCTTAAAAAACTCGGCATTTCTGCTGAGCAGATGATGTCATTCAATGTGTTCAAGCGTGGCTATGATGCGCGTAAGAAGGCCAAGATTCTCCTTATCTACACTCTAGATGTAGAAGTGCAGAATGAAGCATTACTGCTTGAGAAATTTACCGATGATCCGCACGTCAAAGTCACTCCGGATATGGAGTACAAATTCGTTGCTAAAGCTCCTGCTGGTAACACTGAACGTCCAGTCGTTATTGGATTTGGCCCTTGCGGTCTATTTGCTGGCCTTGTGTTGGCACAAATGGGCTTTAATCCGATCATCGTTGAACGTGGTAAGGAAGTTCGTGAACGTACCAAGGATACTTTTGGTTTTTGGCGTAAGCGTACACTGAACCCAGAGTCGAATGTACAGTTTGGTGAAGGTGGTGCGGGGACGTTCTCAGATGGCAAACTCTATAGCCAAGTCAAAGATCCAAAGCACTATGGTCGTAAAGTCATCGAAGAGTTTGTAGCTGCTGGCGCACCAGAAGAAATTCTTTACGTGAGTAAGCCGCATATCGGTACGTTTAAACTTGTGACCATGATTGAGAAAATGCGTGCGAAAATCATCGAACTAGGTGGTGAAATTCGTTTTAGTACTCGCGTTGATGATATTCACATGGAAGACGGGCAAATCACTGGCTTGACACTGTCAAATGGCGAAGAAATCAAATCACGCCACGTGGTACTAGCCGTAGGTCACAGTGCTCGTGATACGTTTGAAATGCTGCATGAACGTGGTGTTTATATGGAAGCTAAACCTTTCTCTGTGGGTTTCCGTGTTGAACACAGACAATCAGTGATTGATGAAGCACGTTTTGGTCCTAATGCTGGTAACCCAATCCTTGGCGCGGCTGATTATAAACTGGTACATCACTGCAAAAATGGTCGCACAGTATATAGTTTCTGTATGTGCCCAGGCGGAACCGTTGTTGCGGCGACTTCTGAAGAAGGTCGCGTAGTGACTAACGGAATGAGCCAATACTCTCGTGCTGAGCGCAACGCTAACAGTGCAATTGTAGTCGGTATTTCACCTGATCAAGACTACCCAGGTGATCCATTAGCAGGTATTCGATTCCAACGTGAATTAGAGAGTAATGCTTATCTGCTAGGTGGTGAGAATTACGATGCACCAGCTCAGAAAATTGGTGACTTCTTAAAAGGTAATGACCCAAGTGCTTTAGGTGAGGTAGAACCGTCATTCACACCGGGCATCAAGCTAACCGATCTCTCTAAAGCACTACCTGATTTTGCTATTGAAGCAATCAGAGAGGCGATTCCTGCGTTTGATAAAAAGATCAAAGGCTTCGCTGGTGCAGATGGCCTGTTAACTGGTGTTGAAACTCGTACTTCATCGCCTGTTTGCATCAAACGCGGTAAAGACTATCAAAGTGTTAATCTTAAAGGCTTCTTCCCCGCAGGTGAAGGTGCAGGTTACGCTGGTGGTATTCTGTCGGCAGGTATAGATGGTATCAAAGTGGCAGAAGCGCTTGCTCTGTCTATGGTTGGCGAACAGCAAAACTAAATGCTGGACCGATGAATTATAAAGCCCATTAACTAGAGGTTAATGGGTTTTTTTATTGGCCACTCAAAAGAGTGAAAACAAGAAAGGCAACACCCATAGGGGAAGGTGCTACCTTAGAGGTAAAATTAATTCAGTTTGTTCCAAGCCGATGTCCAGTGGCTACCGACGCCGGGTTCAAACTGCGTTGCTGTTGGTGACCATTGCACACAGTAACCGGAGTTCGGGAATGGTTTGCACTGATAAATGTGACCATCTTTAGCGAGGACTTTAGTGCCTTCTGTGTACTGTGACAGACCATCAGGGAAAACGAAGTCATAGTCGCCGGGGATGGTTTGTTCTACCAGCATAAAGTCCTGCGTTGTTTGGTCGACAAGATTGCCTTTATCGTCTCTTACGCGTGTCACTAACATATGGTGGCCAGCTTCAGATTTAGACAGTATGAGGGTTACATTCTGGTTTTCACCATCCGCTAAGCTAAGTTCCTGACTCGCTAAAGATTCTTGTGCGTGGTTGTAAACATTCATGCTCACGTCCACGTTACCTGTAGCCGCGACATTCAGTGTCAGTTCAACTGGTGTTTCACCGATTTGATACTCTGGCTCCAGTCCCGTTACGTCTGCACCAATTGAAGGTGGAGGTGTCACAATATCATAGCCAATTTCAACGCGATCTAAGCCGCTATTATCTGCCACATACACGGTGTTGCTACCATAAACTGGTGAGATATTGCCGTTACTATCTTGCTGTCCAGCTTTGATATCAGTGTGCTCATGATTAATTTGTGTCGCGAGAGCGTGAGACCACTGATTTGCCTGTCCTTGTTGCTCTGAAGTAATGGTAATACTTGTAGAAAGGTTTGGTAGCTCACCGTTAGAATCAAAGACGCGAGTGAAAACGGAGTCGCCAACCTTCAAATCCATCGTTGGATTGATTGTACCTGCTTGAGACCAGCCAGGGATGCCAGGATTATCACCATTAAACTGTACGTCAATAACATTATAGAAAGCAGCGGCAGTATCACCCACATCCCACACCGCTAGTACGATTTGATAGCCTTCCCGTTCAGGGACATTACACTGGTGGCTCATTAATTTTGGTGGCTTTTGCATATTGCCTTCTACCACACAAAATGGATTCAGATCGAATGAATCTCTCGTCAAGGCTTGGTTCGGATTCCAGTTCGGCTTGGTAATGTAATACTTCCAATCTTTAGTGACGTGATTGGCTGTAAATGTCCACTCAAAAGTCTGCATACCTGATTGAATAGGGCGCTTTACCCAACGGTCAGACGTCTGCTCGTTAAGAGGAGAAAACTGTGTTAGGCCTGCACTCGCGATTTGGCCGTCAGGAGGGCCAGCTTGAGGAAAGCCCTCAGGACCTTCAACACTTTGGGGTTCCCACTGGACGGAGCCACAATTTACGTTCTTTTCTCCAGTGTCGGCTGGATACTTACATAACGTTGCACGAGCTTCTGCAACACCGCTTTCAACCGCTGAAACGTATCCGTGGCTGTATGCTAACGGGCTAGCAACTAAACCAAGTGCCGCCATTGAAAGCAAGACTCTTGTCTGTTTCATACCAATACCTTCTCTTAATCAGTTTCTAATGCGTATTAACACGCAAGTGGAAGTCTTTATTCTTATGGTCACTCGCATCCGGCAAGTGATAGAAAGTAATTTAGAGTGGAAAAATAAGTGTGGCGAATGGTTTGCTTTATTTATGGAATCAAACTCAATAAATCGGCGAGGTTGGCATTAAAATGACATATTCTAGATGATTATTCTAAAATACTGGTCTAGCGTTGGTTTTAATGTTGATTTTATCAATGAGTGAGAATGTTAATTCTGCCTGATAAGCGACTCAATCAGGCAGAACTCTTTAAGGTATGTTGTGGTCTTTTACGGCCTACAGCAGCGATTCAATACCGAAGTCTTGCCCATAATGCTCAACAACAAAATCGATATCTTTGTCGCCTCTACCAGATAAGTTGAGAAGAATAGACCCCTTTTCTCCCTCTTTTGCCAATTTCAGCGCGTAAGCAACGGCGTGAGCCGACTCAATGGCTGGAATAATGCCTTCCAAACGAGATAGCTCGAAAAAAGCATCAATGGCTTCTTTATCATTAATATGGCCGTAACTCACTCGGCCAGTATCTTTGAGGTAGGCGTGTTGAGGCCCTACCGATGGATAGTCGAGACCACTTGCCACTGAGTATACTTCTTGAGGCTCGCCTTCTCCGTCTTTTAGCATGTATGATTTGAACCCGTGCATAACGCCAGGCTCACCAAGTGTTAGCGTCGCAGCATGTTCACCTTCGGTATGCAAATCGCGCCCTGATGGTTCGACCCCGTGGATTTTAACCTCTTCATCATTCAAAAACGCGCTAAACAGACCCATTGCATTAGAGCCTCCACCAACACATGCTACGAGATTATTGGGCAGTTCACCTGTCATTTCTTGGAACTGAACGCGGGCTTCGTTACCGATAATCGATTGGAAGTCTCGCACCATTGCAGGGAATGGATGGGGACCGACAACCGATCCAATGGCGTATAACTGAGTGTGCGGGTCCGCTAAGTAGGCTTCAAATGCAGCATCTACCGCTTCCTTCAACGTTTTTCTACCGTGAGTGGCAGGAATCACATTAGCACCTAGAATTCGCATTCTTACTACATTTGGGTGCTCTTTTGCGATATCGACTTCACCCATATAGATATCACACTCTAGACCTACTAAAGCCGCCGCTGTGGCAAGGGCAACGCCGTGCTGACCCGCTCCAGTTTCCGCGATGAGCTTTTTCTTACCAAGCTTTTTAGCAAGCAGCGCTTCGCCCAAGCAGTGATTAATTTTGTGTGCGCCGGTGTGGTTTAAATCTTCCCGTTTGAGATAAATAGGTGCGCCGTATTTATCAGAAAGATTTTGAGCGTGGAAGATTGGACTAGGGCGACCTACAAAGTGTTTATATAGGCGTGCAAGCTCGGCTCTGAAATCTGGATCTTGGCGGCATGAGTCGTAAGCTGCGCTGATTTCATCCATGATTTCTTGTAGCTGAGGAGGGATAAAACTACCGCCGTATTCGCCAAAATAGCCCTCATCGTTGGGCATAGGGTGGTTAAACGTATTTTCCATGTCTTTTGTGCCTCGTTGTTCTTTTATTAAGCACATTTGTTATAACGCAATTTGATGCATGTACACATAGGCTCATTTTAAACTTGTGACTGCCAACATGTCGTCCGGTTATTTAATTGGTAAATATTTGCGTACAACAAAAAAGAGCCAGCAGTATGCTAGCTCTTTTTTAAATCTATAAAATCAGAGGCTTGGAAGTATATTCTCAGGCATCAGTGCGTTATGTAGTGCGAGCTTGATAATCTCATTTGCCTTAGCGATATCCGGGGCGAAGTAGCGGTCCTTATCGTAGAACGGCACCGCTTCACGCAGGATTTGTTTACCTTGCTCTACTCGTGGCGAGGACTTCAGTGGTGCTCTGAAGTCCAACCCTTGAGCTGCCGCTAGATATTCCACGGCCAAGATACCGCGCGTATTTTCTGACATATCTTTTAAGCGACGAGCTGCAAAGGTTGCCATAGAAACGTGGTCTTCTTGGTTAGCCGAAGTTGGCAAGCTATCAACTGAGGCTGGGTGAGCAAGGGTTTTATTTTCACTTGCTAACGCTGCTGAAGTTACTTGCGCAATCATAAAGCCTGAGTTAACACCGCCGTTGTCGACGAGGAAAGGCGGTAACTTACTCAGGGCACTATCAATGAGCAATGCCATTCGGCGCTCTGAAAGACTGCCAATTTCTGCGATCGCTAGCGCTAAGCCATCTGCCGCCATTGCGACAGGTTCAGCATGGAAGTTACCGCCGGAAATAATATCGCCGTCATCAGCAAACACTAATGGGTTGTCAGAAACAGAGTTGGCTTCCACTTGAAGTGATTCTGCGGCGTTACGAATTTGTTGTAGACATGCCCCCATCACCTGAGGTTGACAACGCAGCGAATACGGGTCTTGTACCTTCTCGCATGCTTGGTGAGAATCACCCACTTCACTACTGCCTTCCAATAGGTGGCGATAGGCTAGAGCTGCATCCATTTGTGCGCGATGTCCCCTTACTCGATGAATGCGCGGGTCAAATGGACGGCGACTACCCAGTGCGGCTTCGACCGACATTGCGCCACATAGCGTTGCTGATGCAAACAGATCTTCCGCTAAGAACAGACCTTCTAAAGCAAACGCTGTCGAGGCTTGCGTGCCGTTTAGTAGTGCTAGCCCTTCTTTTGGTGCTAGCGTGATTGGTTCAAGCCCAGCAATTTGCAAAGCCTCTAGACCACTAATGATTTTCCCGTTATGTCTCGCTTCACCTTCACCGAGTAAGATTGTGCTCATGTGAGCAAGTGGGGCTAAGTCACCTGATGCGCCCACAGAGCCTTTTTGTGGAACGCATGGGTAAACTTGGGAGTTAACCAGTTCAATCAAGGCTTGAATCACTTTAAGTCGAATACCTGAATAGCCGCGTGCAAGACTGTTAATCTTTAGCACCATCATCAGACGAACGGTTTCATCACTCATTAGCTCACCAATACCGGCGGCGTGTGACAATACGATACTCTTTTGCAGGATCTCGAGATCTTCTGGCTCAATGCGTGTATTAGCTAACAATCCAAAGCCAGTATTGATGCCGTAGACCGTACGATCTTCGGCGATAACTTGCTCTACAATTCGAGTGCTTGCATCAATGTCTTCAACCGCTGAAGGATGCAAAGATAAGCTCACAGGAGAACGGCTGAGTTGGCGTAGTTGCGCTAACGTTAGCTGACCTGGCTCAAGAACTAATTTCAACATGGTGTGCTCCTTAAGCTCGATTATCATCATTTTGATTCAGCATTGGCAGGTCTAGGCCCTGTTCTTTGGCACATTGTTTAGCTATGTCGTACCCAGCATCGGCATGGCGCATTACGCCAGTTGCAGGGTCATTGTGTAAAACGCGTGCAATACGTCGAGCAGCATCATCGCTACCATCACAGCAAATGACCATTCCACTGTGTTGTGAGAAGCCCATTCCTACACCGCCGCCGTGGTGCAGAGAGACCCAAGTAGCACCACCTGAGGTGTTGAGTAAGGCGTTCAATAATGGCCAATCGGACACCGCATCTGAGCCGTCCATCATACCTTCGGTTTCGCGGTTCGGGCTGGCTACTGAACCTGAATCAAGATGATCACGACCAATAACCACAGGTGCTTTTAGTTCGCCATTCTTAACCATTTCATTGAAAGCCTGACCCAAACGCTCACGATCTTTCAGGCCTACCCAGCAGATACGAGCAGGTAAACCTTGGAACTGAATACGCTCACGCGCCATATCGAGCCAGTTATGCAGATGCGGATTATCAGGAATCAGCTCTTTGACTTTTTGGTCTGTTTTATAGATGTCTTCCGGATCACCAGAGAGTGCAGCCCAACGGAAAGGTCCTATACCTTCACAGAAAAGTGGACGGATATACGCAGGAACAAAACCTGGGAAATCAAACGCGTTGTCTACCCCTTCTTCCAACGCCATTTGACGAATGTTATTACCGTAGTCAGTTGCTACTGAGCCGCGTTGTTGCATAGTTAGAATGGCTTCAACTTGCACTGCCATCGAGGCTTTGGCCGCTTTCACCACGCCCGTTGGATCGCTTTCACGTTGCTGTTTAGCGTGTTCCATGGTCCAGCCTTGCGGTAAGTAACCGTTAAGAGGATCGTGTGCTGAGGTTTGATCGGTGACAACATCTGGCGTGATGTTTTTCTCTACCAATTCTGCATAGATATCAGCGGCATTTCCTAGTAGACCAACTGAGATTGGTTTGTCGCTATTCTTAATGATGGACAATGCTTCATCGAGGCTATGCGCTTTAGTATCGACATAACGAGTATTTAGACGATAATCGATACGAGATTCGTCACACTCTACAGCAATCATTGAAAAGCCAGCCATAGTCGCCGCGAGTGGTTGAGCGCCCCCCATACCGCCAAGGCCACCTGTTAGAATCCACTTGCCATTGGCATCGCCATTAAAATGTTGCTTGGCAATCGCCACAAAGGTTTCATACGTGCCTTGAACGATGCCTTGAGAACCAATGTAAATCCACGAACCTGCCGTCATTTGGCCGTACATCATTAGGCCCTGCTTATCCAGCTCGTTAAAGTGCTCCCAATTGGCCCAATGTGGGACAAGGTTGGAATTGGCAATTAATACGCGTGGGGCGTCTTTATGTGTAGGGAAAACGCCGACGGGTTTGCCGGATTGAACTAAGAGTGTTTGATCATCTTCAAGACGTTTTAGGACTTCGACGATTTTGTCGTAACACTCCCAATTACGGGCCGCTCGGCCGATACCGCCGTAAACCACTAATGATTGAGGATGCTCAGCAACTTCGTCATCAAGATTGTTCATCAGCATGCGCAGTGGTGCTTCTGTCAGCCATGATTTGGCATTTAGCTCAGTACCATGTGGTGCCTTGATTTTGCGAGTCACATCTAGACGAGCATTATTACTATCAGTCATCTTGTTTTCCTTTTGAATGGTGGACGCCAAGTTGGTTCGTTATGCGGCGTCGCACTGTGTTTCACGTAATTGGTTGTTAATTGTTATCTATTGTCTATTTTTGCTGCTTGGACATTGCCGTCAGCATTTGCCAACAGAGCCTAGCGGCGAGTTTGGCGGTGCGATTGTCAATGTCATAAGTAGGGTTATATTCAGCAATATCCGCCATCAGCAACTTATTGTTGTGCTGTAATATCGCGTCAAAAAATGGATAGAAGTGTTCAATGGATAAACCAATCGCACCGGGAGCACTGACTCCCGGAGCAAGCGCTGCATTGAACACATCTAGATCGATTGTGAGATAGAGGTAGTCGACGCTGGCAATAAACTGTTCAAGTTCCTCAAGCATTGGTGTGTGGGGGGTAAGCAGTAGCTCTGTGTCTTCGATATAGCGAACATTCAAGCGCTGCGCTTTATCAAATAAGGCTTGTGTATTGGAAGTTGAACTGATGCCGATACAAAGGTATTCGAAAGCGAGTTGCTCTGATTGGCAGTGGTCAGCAATTTGCGAGAATGGTGTTCCAGAGCTCGGCTTTAAGGGCATGGTTTCAGATTGATACTCTCGAAGATCGAAATGAGCGTCGAAATTGATGATACCGATTCTGGGATTGGGTTCGCTTTGGCGTAGGTAGTTTGATAGCCCTAAGAAAGATGGCCAAGCGATTTCATGTCCACCGCCGAGCACGACGACAGGTCCATGCGAGAGGGCATTGGTAATGATTTCGGCTGTTGTACTTTGATTTTGTTCCAACGATGTGTTGTGTGAGCCGGAATTGCCTAGGTCTAAAATCTTAGCTTCAGAGTGCCAAGCCAAATTACTTAAGGCACCTCGGATCGCATTAGGTGCCGTTTTAGCGCCAACTCTGCCTTTGTTTCGGGACACGCCCTCATCGGTTTCAAAACCTAGAAGTTGAGCACCACAAGTGTCTGACGTTAGCTCATGAATCTGTGTAATGACGTGATGAACTCTGAGACGCATCTTGCCATCTTCGAGGTCGTCACGGCCAGACCAAGTAAAACTGTGCTGAGTATTGATTGCTTTAGGCGACATGTTCGATACTCCCAGCAAAGATACGTTGTTTAAGTCCTTTCAATCCATACTGATAGCTAAGCTCGCTCGGATGGTCGATATCCCAAATGGCTAAATTGGCTTTAAATCCTTTGCGGATTTGTCCTATGGTGTCTTTCTGACCAATTGCTGCCGCAGCATGGCATGTCACACCACGAAGCGCTTCTTCTGGCGTTAGACGGAATAAGGTACAAGCCATATTCATCATTAACTGTAAGTCTGCAAATGGAGAGGTTCCGGGATTAATGTCGCTACCGATTGCCATTGGCACGTTGAACTCACGCAGCCATTCAATGGGTGGCAGCTGTGTTTCTCTTAAGAAGTAAAATGCCCCGGGCAAAAGTGTTGCTACGGTCCCTGAAGTGGCAAGAGCTTCTACGCCCGCTTGGTCCAGATACTCGATATGGTCGACCGACTGCGCTTTGTATTGAGCGGCAAGTACACTGCCGCCAAGATTACTGAGCTGCTCGGTGTGCCCTTTGACAGCAAGACCATGCGCTTTAGCTGCGGCAAAAACACGTTCAGTTTGCTCTAGAGTAAATCCTATGGATTCACAAAACACGTCTACAGAATCTGCCAAGTTGTGTTTTGCGATGTGAGGGATGATGTCGTTTACCACGTAGTTTATGTAGTCGTCCGCTCTATCCTGATATTCAGGGGGGACAGTATGTGCTGCGAGTAACGTCGTGGTAATACTGACGCGTCTATGGTTTTCTAACGACTTGGCGGCCACCAACATCTTCGCTTCATCTTCTAGCGTCAATCCGTAACCTGACTTCACTTCGATAGTTGTACAGCCACTTTTGATCAAACTGTCCAATCTTGGTAGGGCAAGTTCAATTAGCTCGTCCACAGAGGCGGCACGAGTCGATGCAACCGTACTGTTAATACCGCCACCGCGCTGAGCGATAGCTTGGTACGATTCGCCGTTTAAACGTGCTTCGAATTCTTGTGCTCGACTCCCGGCAAAAACCAAATGTGTATGAGGATCAATTAATCCGGGCGTAACAATACTGCCAGCGCAATCGAGTACTGGACAATCTGACCACTCTTTTGGCGTATTGCCGTAGAGTGTGGATAGGTCTTCACCTATAGCGACGATTAACCCACTACGAATAAGAAGGTAACAAGGCTCCGTAGGAGTGTATCCAGTTGAACCTTCTTCCATAGTAACAAGTCGGGCATTTTTAAGAATTAAGTGCATGTTTAATCCAAAGCTTTATTGTATATACAAATATTTAGTCGAATATATACAATTGATCAATAGTGCATCGTACAAAATGTGATCTAAGCATCTAAGATTTGAGGTTTTAGTAGATGATTAAATAGAAGGATCAGGTTAGGTGATTTTAAACCTTAACGGCGGTAACTCTGTGGCTTAACTGACTGATATACATGTTCTTAAACAGAAGTAGGCCACTATACGGTGACCTACTAAAGTGAGTACAATTTGCCAGATATAGGGAAGATTAGAAGTTAAACTTCACTCCAAGGTTGGCAGACTTGGTATTGTAGACGGCAATGTTGTGAATTTCGTAGCTAGCTTGAATCGCAAAGTGTTCCGTGATGTCGTAGCCAAGACCGAGTCCGTATACGGATGCAGTGTCGGAGACTGATGAACCGTTGACCGAAACGTTAGTTTCAACTTCAGAATTAATTTTGTGGAAACCTAGTTTTGCTAGCGCGTAAAAACGATCGCCCATATAAAGTTTTGGGATGACATTGATTCCGTATGAGGTCATCGACAAGGTGTAATAATCGTTGAGGAAAGACTCTTTGGTTGAACCAAGATTCTTATATTCTAGCTCTGTACCAAGTACAAAAAAGCTACCCAAAGCAAAATCATAGCCGCCATTCGCTGAGAAGCCATTTGTCACTTCGTTACTGCTTACAAACGCTGCGTCGTAACTCATTTTTGAATAAGAGGCACCAACGTAGAAGCCTTCGTTGGCTAAAGGTGCCGTAGAAAAAGCGGCGATGGCTAAAGAAAGTGCTAAGACTGTTTTTTTCATTCTGATTTCTCACTGGTTTGTGTGGTTATTATGCGAGAAATCCTAACATTGGAACTTAGGTATTGGGGTAAGCCAACGTAAGCTAACTCGTTGTATTATAGTTAGTTAGCTTACAAATTAGTGAGTTGTTTAGTTTGTTTAATTCGAGAGTACTACACGTGACTAAAGGGTGACTTTCGAGCTCAGCTGATAGCGGCTACCGGGATGGTAGAGCAGGGCTGTACTGATAAGGCGGTCGTCACTCCAAGTTCTTCTGTGGAGCAATAAACAAGGCTCCTTTGTCGTCATTTTGAGTCTCTGACCTATTTCATCATTACAAATAATGGCTTCGACGGTATGTTCAACTGCAGTCATTGGGCAGTTTAGCGTCAAGTACTCGTTTGGAGTGACTTTCGAGAAATCTTGTTTGTAATAGTCAGGTGCAAACTTTGCGTTTACCCAACGACATTCCAACTGAATAGGAAGGTCGTTTTCTTTGTGTAAGATCTCACTGTAGTAAACCGAGCTCCCCAACATAACGCCTAGCTTGGTGGCGATATTCTGGTCGGCTTTGGTTGCGAGGTGTTTAATGACATCGCACGAATAAGTTTTACCGCGAGAAGCGACTTCTTTGGCGATGTTCCGTGTATCAAGTAGAGGACTCTCAGCCTTTTCACTCTGCTTTTTTACGAACGTACCAAGCCTTGGTCGTCGCTCTAATTTTCCTTCACCCACCAGATCCCTAATGGCTTTATTAACGGTCATTCGACTGACAGAAAACTGTTCGGTGAGCTCCATTTCGGTTGAGATACGCTGTCCAACAGGCCAGTGCCCTTGGTCTATCTTCTGTTTGATGTATTGTTTGATTTGAATATACAGGGGCTCAGCGGACATTAACGACTCGTCACTCGATAAATTGAATATACAAATGGTTGTCGAAATTGAATTAAAATGCAAGGAGTGAGATGAATTCCTATCAAATTTGTGGGCTGGGTGCGCAACTACGATAACAACTTAAACCTCGATCCTTGCCTCAACTTTGAAAAATACTCCTCTAAATCATAAGTCTGTCACTATAAATCCGTTAAAATGCACAGTTCTTAGTGTTGAATTTACCTGTCAGTCAAGGAAGGGCAATGAAAGCGGTATTTGTTGGAGATGACTCTTTTTTCCCATCGAAGATCTTGTGCGTAGGCCGTAACTACGTCGAACACATCAATGAATTAGGGAATGAGATCCCTGAAGATATGGTGGTGTTCAACAAACCAAACTCTAGTATCGCATCAGAGCTTTATTCTTACCTTGATGAGCCTCTTCATTACGAGGCAGAAATTTGCTTCCTTATCCGCAACCGACAACTCTACGCAGTGGGCTTTGGATTAGATCTTACCAAACGAAGCTTACAGTCTAAGTTGAAACAGAAGGGTCTGCCTTGGGAAAGAGCTAAAGCGTTTGATAACTCGGCCAAATTTAGCCGTTTCATTCCATTATCAGATATGGATGTCTGTGAGCTTGAGGTGGAGTTGTTTATCAACAGTATGCGAATGCAACTAGGTGGCACCAAACAAATGTTGTATAAACCAGCTGTGATTTTGCAAGAACTGGCTTCTTACACTGAATTGCAAGATGGAGATATTGTGATGACCGGGACGCCCCAAGGGGTTGGCGAGATTGTTTCTGGTGATCGTTTCTTAGGACGTGTGAAGTATCTAGGCAAACCCATTGTCGAGGTGGAATGGCTGGCGATTTAGGTTAGCAGACGGTACATTTTTATTGAACTATCAAGTTTCTTTAGCTGACATTTTGAGCCATCACTGCGAACGTGATGGCTTTTTATTTTATGTTAAGTCATCTTTGGCTTCGATAAGCGCGTGATGACTGACTGAACCTTTGGTTCGTGCGGTAAGGTGCGGAAGGTATTCCGGATCATTCATAAAGTCTTTGGCCGCCTGGTGTGAAGGCCACTCAATAATAATTCGCAGAGCAGGATCCTGTCGTTCACCTTCAAGACGCTCATGGTGATTAGTTCGGGCCAGATACTTACCTCCATATTTAGCGACAAGTTTATTTGCCGGACCAATGTAGTCAGCTACCCAATCTTGACTTGTTGGTGTCACTTCTAAAACTGAATAATACATAGACATATCGCCTTCCTTTTATTGATCATTAACTATTGAAATCACCAAACCTGATCTCGATGCAGGTCCGTTGTCCGTTGCTATTGACCTAACTTTAGAGTGATAGTTGCTTGCAAACTATGCTTGTTTTCCTGAAATACTTTATAGATAACGTTTATAATCGTCCGATATTTGCATTATTATTTAGATATTGAATGCTATTGGTGAAGTGTCATTGTTGTGTAAGTGCGTCGCTAGGTTTTAATTTACTCACTAAGTGAGTATGCCTACTGATGTTTTGAGATAAGGGAAACCATGAATGTTGAGCATCTAAAACTATTTGTTCGTCTTGCGGCAACGCACAATATTAGTCAAGCTGGCCAAGAGCTAGGCTTGTCGCCAGCCGTAGCAAGTTCCTATATCAGTAAGTTAGAGAGCGCTTTAGGTGTTAGATTGGTTCATAGAACAACCCGAAAAGTATCGCTAACCGAAGAAGGAGTAGCTTTTCTCCCGCACGCGGAAGAGGTATTGGAAAGTATAGAAATAGCCAGAGCATCGGTAGGAGCGGGGAATAGGCTACCAAGTGGTGTTCTACGAGTTTCTGCTCCGGCGTCTTTTGGACGTATGCATTTGATTCCAGCCATGCAGGCTTTTATGGATGCACATCCGGGGTTAAAAATCGATTGCCGACTCTCGGACTCTATTATCGACTTAGTTGAAGGAGGATTTGATGTTGCAATAAGGAATGCGGCCCTCAAAGATTCAACATTAGTGGCACGTAAACTTACCAGTGATACTAGAATTGTATGTGCATCTCCTAGTTACCTCATTAAACATGGCAAGCCAACTCATCCTACTGAATTGCTTGAACATGATTTTGTCTGTTTAACTGGCTTTGAAAATTGGACATTCGAGACACCAGATGGTCCGGTATCTGTGAAACCTAAAGGCGAGTTTAAAGCCGACAATGGTGAAGCAGTAAGAGACGCTTGTGTGCATGGATTAGGAATAACGGTAAGCTCTGCATGGTGTTGCTACGAGTATCTAGAGCGAGGGGAGTTGATTCCGATTCTAGAAGACTACCCTTTGATATCTGAAACCGCTATTTGGGCGGTCTACCCAAGTTCGCGCTTGCTAGCGCCAAAAGTTCGAGCGTTCATCGACTTTTTCTCGGACTATTTTGGAAGCCAGCCATATTGGGAACTTGAGAAGCGATGAAGTGGGCAGTCTAAAGTAGGCCGCCACACTAGCACGTTACCTCTACCAAGCAAACGTATGAATAATATTATCTTTTGCTAAAGGATTCGCCACGATGGCTCGATCTATATTTGCCAAAAACTGATCGCGTGAGTCAAGTAAGAAACCTTTTTGAGGTACAAGGTTATTACCGTGATCACCCCAATAGAAAGTATCGATATTGAGGTTTTCTAACAAATATCTTTCTTCTTCCAGCACTTGCAACTGAGTTGGCATAGTAAACTCGCCACGTTGCACTTCTTGCTCCATGATGGTACCCGGTTGAATCGCGAGTGCCATGGGCGCAATTTGTTCTGGACTGGTGATATTCAATAATTCAGTCGTTGCTACGATATGTTCTTTCGAACGCTCACGACCACCTAATCCAAAAATGAAAGAGAGCAGCGTCTCAATACCAGCTTCTTTCGCCCTTGCCATTCCTTCGATCGCGTGTTGTGCGGTCATACGTTTCTTGATTCGCTCCAGCACGACAGGATCTCCGGATTCCAAGCCGGAATAACACATATCCAGTCCTGCATCTTTGATCTCTTTAAGCTCTGAGACCGTCTTTCTTCTAAAGTCATTTAAGCCGCTGTACATCGAAATCTTAGAGGCTTCGGGAAACGTGTTGCGCAGTTTATCCAGTAACTTAACAAGGTACTCGGTGCGCGCTGCCATAACATTACCGTCGATTAAGAAAATAGAGTCCACATGAGGATAGATGAATCTAGCGTCGTCAACATCCTTAAAAACAGCGTCAAGATCTCGAACTTTGAAGCGTTTGTCGTCAAACATGCTACAAAAAGTGCAAGTATTAATACTGCAACCTAGAGTGGTCTGAATCAAGATGCTGCGCGCTTCGGGCCAAGGCCGATAAACTTTACCTTCATATTGCATATATGTTTCTCCAATGAACAGCACCAACAGTGCGTTCGATGCGTTGTTTATTGCAGGGCGGAGATTATCAGGTGTCTATTCTGTTGATAATTGATGGCTATAGATAATCAGTTTATAGATTATGTATATAATTTGATGTTTCGGATGAGCCAGAGTCGAAAGCTGTTAGTGATAAAAAAGCCCCTTGAAGCGTAGCTAAAAGGGGCTGTGTTCCTTTTTTACGGATTACGATAAATCAATGACTACCGTTTCGCCGTCTACAATGAGCGTTAGTTCACTACCGCAAACGCTGTATGATACCTGCACCTGTTCCCCGTTGTTCTTATTAGGGACAAGCAACGTAAGAATGTCGTGTTGTTTTGATGCAGAAAATTCTACTTCTACATGACGGTGGAGCTCGAGATCTTGGAACTCGTAAGGGTCCACATCGCCAAAGCCTTCGACGTTGGTCACTGACGTAATTTTCTCAGCGCTCTGATTGATAAAGCTCACATCTAGATGTGCTTTGTCACCGTGGATAGCAAATGACTTTTGAGCCGTCTCGGTATTAAACGTGGTATGCATTAGCCAAGTGAGATCTTTCTCTTCGCCAAAGCTCGCTTTGTCTTGGATGACAAAGAGCTTGCCTTTCACGAACCAAATCTTACGTTTGTAGGATTCGATATCTGGTGTAAAGAACTTGTAGGATTCGGTTGCATCGCCCTCTACAAATTTGACGTCAGAGTCTGTGTCATAGTCTGTGATTTGACCGCCTGCTTCGATACAGAAGCGGTCTTGGTGACCTTCAAATTTGGTGTTTTTGTTCTCTCCGTACTGCCCTTTGCCATTAAACAGGGGCAAGTTCTTAGAAAAAGTATGACGACGCCACTTCGTATGCATATCGACGCCAAAGCCACCATAGTAGCCGGTGATAGACGCTAATGTTTCACCAAAGGCATGCAGAGTAAACGCATTTTGGTCGCCGTGTGAATGGCTGATTGAACCAAATGGTGAACATTTAAAGACCATATGGATATGGTTATCACGCTCTGTCATCTTGTTGTGGAAAGCTGCCCAGCCTGTGACAGGGAACACTTTTAACAACGGATCGTTTGACGGCGCTTTTTCTTCAGGCGCATCCCAAAGAATATTAAAACGAAGATCGTCATAGCCAAAGTCCCACCAACCAAAGTTATAGAACTTCGTATGTGCTTCAGTATCACGGCCTTTCAGCTGGTTGTAATACCAAACGTATTCAGGCTTTTGATTTACTCCAGCATAATGCTTGATGTTATAGGCAAGTTTTAACCCAGGGAAGTCACCGATAGAAGATTGGTCGCAGAAGCTGGCTCGTTTCGAGTGAACTGGCATGCAATAAAGTGGGAAGTCTCCTGTGTTTTCGTAGAATGTTTTATTGAACATATCTACACCACAGTATGCTTTTAACAGATCGAATGCTTCACCTAGGAAGGCTGTTTGAGTATTCCAATAATCTGGACCTTCTGCCCAGCCACCATCTTCACCACCCCATGGCGGATAATGGACGGCATAGTATTCCAACGCATACGCAATATATTCACCAGCTTTAGGATGGTCGTGATAGAGAGCAATACACGTCGGGATAATAGCAGAAGAAATAGAACGAACGCCGTGACTGTTCAATGGATTATTTAATAGGTCAACGGTGACTTTTAGGTGATGCATAATTTCGTCTAAACGAGTCACTAATGCCTCACGTACTATTGTACGTTCTTCTTCAGTAAAGTGACCATGTAACCAGTCATAGCCCCAAGCCATTGCTGCGATGACGCGGAAGGCTGCTTCGTCGTTGTAGCCGCGAGATGTTACACCGTCTGGATCATAGGACGCGAGTTGGAGCGTCCAAGCTTTAGCTTTGCCAATAAGTTCTTTATCGTCTTTGACAATGCCTGCGATCGCTAGATTTCGTGTCGCATTGAGCGCCATCTGGCAATCAACGTACATTTGACGCCAATAAGGTCGCCAAAGAGAGGCTTTGCCAACCGTTTCTTCTGGGTAAGGCTGAGGTTCTGGGTAAGGTTCAGTATCGTAAAATTTGGCCGTCGAGTTATTCATGAAGTCATCGAACATGCAGTGAGATTCATCTTTTTTAACTCTTGATTTAAATTCGGCTAGTTCATTGGCTTGGATGAGTAGGCGAGGACGAGCCTCTGCAAGGTTATCTAGGAAGGACAGGTCAAAGTCTCGTTTCTGAACTTCAATAGGTAGTAGGTCAACCAAGTTACCAGCAGAAGTGTCGTTTTCCAGCTTCATGGCCTTGATTGCATCGAATGATTTGTCGTTACTCATACCAACTCTCTTGTATATACGAAGTATGTCTAAAGGGAATAGAAATAATATGCCATATTGTCATACAATAATAAAATACTTCTACGAGCGGTTCATGGTTTTTTACGTATTTTGTGAGCAATGACAGAATCCACGCCTTCCGTTGTTCTAGAGACATCAGTTTTCCAGTTTGTCAAAATTTAAACGGTAATCGACAAGCCACCATCACAAAAAGTGACCTTTTATTTTTATCCTTGCGAATCTCTAATTCTCTAACTAGCCTTTAGTTAACAAAAATATAACAAATTGTTTTGTGTTGTATTTTATTGATACCGGACTCAATAAGTAAGTGGTTATCATGTGTATGACTGTTTACTTGTGCAGTTTGGCTTTATTTTTGAAACTCATTTTCGAGTTGATAAAACCTAGTTGGTCTTCGTTAGACGTCGTCGAATCACAGTTAGTTGGGTTTTGATTGCGGGCTTTACCATCCTGAATTGTTTGATCACTCTTCAGACGTGCTTGGTATAAGTCATAGGGGAACCACGTTAGGACAAACGTGGCTAGGCAAAGGAGAAATCTTTTGAAGAGATTGCTGACCATTCGCTTATGGATTGGTGTGGCTGCTGCGCTAATCAGCCAACCTCTCATCGCCGAGTCGAGCGGCTATAACTTGACTAAAGGCGTTACTGATATCAGTAACCAAGTTTATGAATTGCATATGCTGATTTTCTACATCTGTTGTGCCATTGCATTTGTTGTATTCGGAGTGATGTTCTACTCCATTTTCAAACACAGAAAATCTCGCGGCGCCGTCGCCGCTAATTTCCACGAAAGCACCAAAGTTGAAATTGTCTGGACGGTTATTCCGATTATCATATTGATTGCGATGGCGATTCCCGCGACCAAAACTTTGGTGGCAATGGAAGATACGTCTCAATCCGATATCACCATCAAAATTACAGGCTCGCAGTGGAAATGGCACTACGAGTACTTTGGTGAAGATGTTAATTTCTTCTCCTTGTTGGCTACATCTCAAAAGCAAATAGATGGTATTGAAGAAAAAGGTGCTCATTACCTACTAGAAGTAGACAATCCACTCGTCGTACCCATCAATCAAAAAATCCGCTTCTTAATGACATCCGATGATGTAATTCACTCTTGGTGGGTGCCGGATTTTGCCGTCAAGAAAGACACAATCCCAGGCTTTATTAATGAGGCATGGACCAAGATTGACGAGCCAGGTGTTTATCGCGGTCAATGTGCCGAACTGTGTGGTAAAGCTCATGGGTTTATGCCGATCGTCGTTCAAGCCATGGAGCAGAGTGATTACGATGCATGGTTAGCAGGAAAGAAACAAGAAATGGCATTGGCAGCAGCGGAAGCAGCAAAATCTCTTGATGCCACACTTCCACTTGATGAACTGATGACAATTGGTGAAGAAGTGTATGCGGGTCGTTGTGCTGTCTGCCATCAAGCAAACGGTGAAGGTATCACGGGGGCTTTTCCAGCCATTGCGGGGAGTGCAGTTGCGACGACCGGAGATGTGTCGATTCACATCAGCAAAATTGTTGATGGGGTAAATGGAACAGCCATGCAGTCGTTTGCTAACCAATTGACAGACAAAGAAATAGCAGCAGTAGTGACGTACCAGCGAAATGCTTGGGGTAATGATACGGGAGATGCAGTACAAGCCTCTGATATCAATGCGTTCAAAGCGCAAGATGGGGAGCAAACCAGCTCCAAGGAGTTATGATGAAAACGGATCCTATGGAAACAGTTAAATCGTCAACAGCGACGGATGCAGAGATGAGTCGTGCGGAAAGCACGGCCGTTATTGAAGACGATCATCATGATCACGCCCCTTCAGGTTGGGCAAGATGGGTATACTCCACTAACCATAAAGATATCGGGACATTGTACCTGTGGTTTAGTTTCGCCATGTTTCTTACTGGCGGCGCGATGGCAATGGTCATTCGTGCAGAGCTATTCCAACCGGGCTTACAGCTTGTAGAGCCAAATTTCTTTAACCAGATGACCACAGTTCACGGCTTAGTGATGGTATTTGGTGCAGTAATGCCTGCATTTACTGGGTTGGCTAACTGGATGATCCCTATGATGATCGGTGCGCCAGATATGGCATTACCGCGCATGAATAACTTAAGCTTTTGGATTCTGCCGTTCGCCTTCCTGATTCTATTGTCATCTCTCTTCATGCCCGGTGGTGGTCCTGATTTTGGTTGGACATTCTATGCACCACTTTCTACAACCTATGGTCCCGATAGTACGGCATTGTTTGTTTTCTCGGTACATATCATGGGGATTAGCTCCATCATGGGGGCAATAAATGTCATTGTTACCATTTTCAATATGCGCGCCCCTGGGATGACGTTGATGAAAATGCCACTCTTTGTTTGGACTTGGTTGATTACAGCCTTCCTGCTTATTGCGGTGATGCCAGTGTTAGCGGGTGCTGTGACAATGGTGTTAACAGACAAGTATTTTGGAACCAGTTTCTTTGATGCAGCGGGTGGCGGCGACCCTGTGATGTTCCAACATATCTTCTGGTTCTTTGGCCATCCAGAAGTGTACATCATGATTTTACCTTCTTTCGGTATCGTCTCTGCAATCGTACCAGCGTTTAGTGGTAAGAAACTGTTTGGCTACCACTCTATGGTTTATGCGACGTGCAGTATCGCACTGTTGTCTTTCTTGGTTTGGGCGCACCATATGTTTACTACAGGGATGCCGGTATTCGCAGAGTTGTTCTTCATGTACTGCACTATGCTGATTGCTGTGCCAACGGGTGTGAAAGTATTTAATTGGGTAGCAACTATGTGGCGCGGTGCGTTAACGTTCGAAACGCCCATGCTGTTCGCCATCGCCTTCATTGTCTTGTTTACCATCGGTGGTTTTTCTGGGTTGATGCTAGCTATCGTGCCGGCGGACTTCCAGTATCACGATACCTATTTTGTCGTGGCTCACTTCCACTATGTATTGGTCTCTGGTGCTGTGTTCTCAATTATGGCGGCCGCTTATTACTGGCTGCCCAAATGGACAGGACATATGTACGATCACAAACTTAGCTTGTGGCATTTTTGGTGCTCGGTTATTTCGGTTAATGTGCTGTTTTTCCCGATGCACTTCTTAGGATTAGCGGGCATGCCAAGGCGTATTCCTGACTATGCAATTCAATTTGCGGATGTAAACCAGATCGTCTCAATCGGCGGTTTTGCCTTTGGTTTGTCGCAGTTGATTTTCTTATGGTTAGTAATCAAGTGCATTAAAGGTGGAGAAAAGGCCGAAGCCAAACCTTGGGACAGAGCGGAAGGGCTAGAATGGACAGTCCCAAGTCCAGCACCGCATCACACCTTTAGTACTCCACCCAAAGTGGATTAGAGAGGTGACTTATGAGCGAGCAAAACCGTAAGTCAAATAAAAAGTTAGTAACGTGGCTTAGTGTTGCTGTTATCGGCATGTTTGGGTTCGGTTTTGCTTTGGTTCCGTTGTACGACATTATGTGTGAAGCATTGGGTATCAATGGTAAAACCAATACGGTGTCTGCGGTGCAACCCGTCGGAATGAGGGCGGACATCTCGCGTACGATTCGTGTTGAGTTTATGGCACACATCAATCCTGATATGCCGTGGACCTTTAAGCCCGAAACCATCTACCTTGATGTTCATCCCGGTGAGGTGATTCAAACTGCTTATTTGGCAAAGAACAATGCGTCACAATCTTTAATCGGGCAAGCAGTGCCATCTGTATCTCCGGGCACTGGCGCTGCTTATTTTAATAAAATTGAGTGCTTTTGCTTCAACCATCAACCTCTTGATGCTAATGGCGAAGCGGAGATGCCTCTAATTTTCTATATCGAACCTGATATCCCCGAGTCAATTCACACACTGACTTTGTCGTACACACTCTACAACATCACAAGCAATGCAAGCGTGCAGGATGCCGTTGAACGCAGTAAGGGTAGCAAAAGCGCACTTAACAGGGAGTTAAGCTATGAGTAAACCTCAATCTTATTACGTTCCAGCTCAGAGTAGTTGGCCAATCGTGGGGGCAATCGCGCTGTTTTTAGTAGCGGTTGGTGCTGGGCTCACGGTTCAACATTTAGAAACTGGTGGGGCGGGTAGTGTCATTGGTAACGTTACTCTAGCGCTTGGCTTTGTCGTGTTGTTGTACATGCTGTCAGGTTGGTTTAGCAACGTTGTCAGTGAATCATTGTCAGGCTTGTATTCAGATCAGATTACGCGTTCATTTCGTCAAGGGATGAGCTGGTTCATTTTTTCTGAAGTGATGTTCTTCGGCGCTTTTTTTGGGGCGTTGTTTTATGCACGAATGATCTCCGTCCCTTGGCTTGGCGGGGCAGACAACAATGTGATGACTCACGAAGTTCTGTGGCCTAGTTTTGAAGCAATTTGGCCTTTGACGACAACGCCAGCAGGTGACACGACTGAGGCGATGCCATGGCAAGGTTTGCCATTGAAGAACACGATCATACTACTGCTTTCTTCGATTACGCTGCATATGGCGCATGTCAGTTTGGAGAAAAACAAACGAACGGCGCTTATCGTCTGGCTTGAGATTACCATCGTACTAGCGGTGTTTTTCCTCTATTACCAAGCGGTTGAATATGCGCATGCATATCAAGATATGGGACTGACCTTACAATCTGGGATATACGGCAATACCTTCTTTATGCTGACTGGATTCCATGGCCTACATGTGTGTTTAGGAACGATCTTCTTGATTGTACTCTTGTTCCGAATCGCTAAAGATCATTTTACTCCCAAAGACCATTTTGCATTTCAGGCTGGCAGTTGGTACTGGCACTTTGTTGATGTGGTTTGGTTGTGCCTCTTTGTTTTTGTTTATGTACTTTAACTCAAGTTTTAGAGAACTGACTTAATAAGGGCGGGGGTTAGGAGCAAGCAATCCACTTTGAAGGGCGATGATCAAAAGAATAATAACGATCGCAGAAAATAAGACACGGCGACCCAGATAGTGACTCATGGGTTTATCAGAATTAGGGTCGTCTCGCACCATTCGAATTAAGGCAAGCGCTAAGTTAAAGATGATGAAAAGTAACAGCAGTACTAAAACAATCTTAAACAATAGTGTCGGTGACATTGAGGTTCCTCACGTGGCTTGGTTCAAATCGGTGAAATTCTGGGTCGGCTTTGTATTAACTGTGGTTGTGTTTTCTACTTTGGTCAAATTAGGATTGTGGCAGCTACAGCGAGGTAACGACAAATCACATATGGAGTCGATGTTGACTCAGCGAAGTAAGCTGCCTCCGGTTTCTTTAAGTTCTGTCCATTTTTCAAACACGCCTCAATCGAACAGTGATTATCTTGATTGGATAGGTGTCACCGTCTTTGCTGAGGTCACACCTCTGCCAGAGCTTTTTTATTTGGATAATCAGACCTTTGAAGGACAAGTTGGTTATTTGGTGTTTCAGCTTATTATCGATGACCAGTCACGCTTTTTGCTTCTTGAACTGGGTTTCGTTAAAGGAATGGAGCAAAGACAGTCATTACCTGTTGTTGAGCCTTTAACCCAACCTCTGATGATAACCGGGCGTTTATATCAAAAGATGGACAGCCCTTTAGGTAATGAGCTCTACCCTGAAGATTTTACCTCTTCGATTTCTACCAGATTTCGAATTCAGAACTTAAATATAGGTTCATTGGCAGAGCTTACTGGTAAGCCCTTACAAGCATGGGCGTTGCAGCCTATCGATTCAACAACGCCTTATGCTCACCCTTGGAAACCATTGTCTATGAACTCGAGCAAACACTATGGGTACGCTTTTCAGTGGTTCTCCATGGCGTTGGTATTTGCCTTCGTAGTAGGTATTGCCGTGTATCGATGGGCCAGAAAAACTCATTCAACAAGACATTAGGAGCGTTTATGAGCACAGGGATGACGACACATTCGCTTAAGCCCAAAGCCGTGTTAAAAGGACGACTTACGCTATTGGCGTTGATTCTGTTTTTTGCGTTGCCGTTTATCGTCGCGAAGGCGATTCTGAGTAACCATTGGTATGAGTCTGGCGTGACCAATCATGGTCAGCTGTTGGAGCCTCGAGTAACGTTTGAGTCACTGGGAATGGTGAACCCTCTTCAAGGAGAGAGTTGGCAGCTTGGTTTTATGCTTCCTGCTACATGCGATGATGCATGCTTAAATCGCTTATACGTCATGGGACAAACATACTTAGCGCTAGGAAAGTATAAAGAGCGCGTGACACCTGTTGTTTATGTACAGACCGGACAAGTACTGCCTGAACTACCGGATTCGGTGACCGTGTTGACCGCTAACGATGCTTTCTCGGCTTTAGTGCCATCACAAGGGTATGTCATTACCGACACGTTAGGTCAAGTCGTGATGTTTTTTGAACCCACAACTAAGGAGCAACAAATCGCCCATAGCAAGGGGTTGTTATCCGATCTAAGAAAGTTACTCAAGTTATCGCGAGTAGGGTAGAAGCGAAAGGTTGAGCGCACCAGTGTTGAAGGCATAAGGAGTTGCAATGAGACTGATAGATTTGGTGAAAGGGGCGTTGGTTCTGACCGTTGTTGTCATCGCAATGGGGGCTTATACACGCCTTGCTGATGCTGGTTTAGGTTGTCCGGACTGGCCAGGTTGTTATGGCCATCTTACGGTTCCGAGCAATAACGTTGATGTTGCCGTTGCTAATACTCTTTTTCCCGAGCGAGCGGTGGAGCCTCATAAAGCTTGGCTAGAAATGATACACCGTTATTTGGCAGGATCTCTGGGTCTGGTTGTGTTCGCGATGACCTACCTGGCATTAAGATATGAGCGTACACGACTAGGGGTGGCTTTGCCGTTGTCGTTATCTTTAGTGATTGTCTTCCAGGCTGCATTGGGGATGTGGACGGTGACGCTTAAGTTGATGCCAATTGTAGTCATGGGTCACCTGATAGGCGGCTTTACGATGTTTTCTTTACTATTTTTCACATATTTAAAACTACGTCCGAACGTGACAGCGACGCGGCAGGATAATAAAGCGAAATCTAAATCTGCGGTAAGTGCGACCTTTCAGCCAACAGTGGTTGAAGCTAATATCGTGACTGGTGAGCCAAAGATAATTGGTCGTCGACTCAAAATATTGGCTGGCTTGGCTCTTACCGCAACCATCTTACAAATAATACTCGGCGGTTGGGTATCTTCAAATTATGCTGCTGTGGTGTGTACCGCTTTGCCGATTTGTGAAGGCGAATGGGTGCGCTATCTCGACTTTAAAACCGCTTTCACTCCAGTCCATTCTGGCTTTGATAATTACGAATTTGGCGTACTTGACTATGCTGCACGAATGACCATCCATGTGAGTCATCGTTTTGGTGCGATTGTGGTGACTTTACTCGTTGGGATATTAGGCCTGAGCTTGCTAAAACATAAGCAACGCGTGGTACGCAACGTCGCAGTACTGTTATTAGGACTGTTAGCGATTCAACTTGCACTTGGGGTGAGCAATGTGGTGTTCCATTTACCTTTGCCAATAGCTGTTATGCATAATCTGGGCGCTGCGCTACTTCTATTAAGCCTAATTCAAGCTAACTATATTATGTGGAATATACGGTACGCTCAATCAGAAAAGCCGACACTGACAGTTATTGAGTCGGAGAATAAAGTTGAGAGACTGAAAGCATCTGGAGACAAGGAGAGTTCTCTATGAATAAACTGACAATGGCGGCGACAAGTCGTGTGGATTCCGTCGTTAAACCAAGACTCAACTGGCGTGTGTATTTAACATTGACCAAACCGAAAGTGGTCGCATTAATGATCTTAACAGCTTTGGTTGGGATGTGTTTGGCGATACCGGGAGCCTTGCCTGTTCAGGCTACCGTGCTGGGATTGTTGGGTATAGCTTTAATGGCTGGTTCTGCAGCAGCTTTCAACCATCTAATTGACCGTCGAATTGATGCTGTCATGGCTAGAACCCATAAACGTCCGTTGCCATCAGGAGACTTGAGTGTTGGTAAAGTCTTTACTTTTGCACTGAGTATTGGCGTATTAGGTTTTGCAATATTAGCTTTGGGGGTGAACTGGTTAACCGCTTGGCTTACATTCGCTAGCTTGCTTGGCTACGCTGTTGTGTACACCTTGTATTTAAAGCGAGCGACGCCACAAAATATTGTCATCGCAGGTATTGCTGGTGCGATGCCGCCGTTGTTAGGTTGGACCGCGGTCACAGGAGAGCTGCACGCTAATGCTTGGTTACTGGTAATGATTATCTTCATATGGACGCCACCTCATTTTTGGGCATTGGCGATTCATAGAAAAGATGATTACGCGAAAGCCGATATTCCTATGCTTCCGGTGACTCACGGGATTGAATACACCAAGACTTCTATTTTGCTTTATACCATTTTGTTGGCATTAGTGTGCTTATTACCCGCCTTAGTTGGAATGACAGGATTGGTGTATTTGGCCGGTTCGACCTTCTTGAGTGCAGGTTTTATCTATTATGCTTGGAAATTAAAGTATGCGGCAACAGAAAAGACAGCAATGGATACTTTTAAATTCTCCATTATGCATTTGATGATTTTATTTGTAGTGTTGCTGGTGGACCACTACCTACCAATTTAATTCTTCAATAATAAAAAAACAGCCATCACAAGGTGATGGCTGATAGGGCGTTTGGATTTAAACTAGCTGCCAGGAAAGATCTTCGGTCATGTTAATCCATCCCATCTAACAAAAGTGCAGTTTAGAATTAGAACGTGACGATAGCGCCAACACGTCCTGCTGTATCTTTGTCGCCTTTAAGGTCTTGTGAGATACCTGCGTAAGTCGTGAAGTAATTAGTAAATTTGTAGTGTACGCTTGCCGCGATGTTTTGGTCTGTTTCGTCAGCGATATCGAACTTAACTTGTTGGAATGCAGCAGCAAGACGAATACGGTCTGTTAGGTCGTATTTAGATGCTACTTCAAAACCTTTATAGTCTTGGTCTAGCAGTTTACCTTGAGTATATAAACCACCAAGATATAGGTCATTTAGCTGATAACCCGCACCAACTAGAACGTTTTGGCTTTTCGCTTCGTCAATGTTAGTTGTTGTCCCGCCAATTTTAGACGTGATATCAGTATCTTTTTGATAAGCATAACCTGCACCGAAGCTAAGACCGCCAAGTTGGTACTGCGCAGCAATGCCATAACCTTGATCTACAGTGCCTGAGATATCAGCGTCGTATTTGTTGAATGAATCAGCGCTGCCGCCGCCACTAGCGTTAGCTTTAACTTTAAGATCCCCGAATGTACCGATATACAACAATTGGTTTGTCGTACGGTCAGCAGTAGCTGTTTTGTTACCCGCTTCGCCGCCGAACGCATCAAGAATATCAGTGTAGTCAGTAATGATACCTAAAGAACCATCCGTTTTACCATATTGGAGTTCGTTGTTCTCGCCAGCAATGCCAACATATAGGTAGCGGTTATCATACCCGTCGCCGCTTGCCTTACCGTCGGTCATACTTCCTCGGTTGAACTCTTCTTCAAAGAAACCTTTAGCTTGAACGCCGTCGGCAATTTCTGTTGTTGCTAGAACATTCACACGCGCACGGCTAGTGTCGGTAACCGCTCTACCATTGCTACTGTTGTCAAAATCAGCACGCGCTTCAGCTCGACCGCCCACTGCTAGGTTCAGATTATCACCTTTATATACGTCAGCTGCATTCGCTGCCGTTGCTGATAAACCTGCAATAATAGCCGCTGTTAAAAGAGAAACTTTCTTCATGTTAAATCCCTATTTAGTCTCTAATAAGTTTTATTATTAATACGCTCTTGGCTCGTCGTATCTATAAATAGGCTAAATGATTATTAACAAAGCTATAAGTGCAGACAAATGGAATTAAAGTTTCAGTAAATGGCTAATAGAATATATTTCCGACGATGATCTTTATGGATAAATTAATTTATATTTAAAAATAGGCTATGAGTTACGGTATGTCGGTACTTGTGAGGGTGTTATGTAAGTTCGGGTAATGTTATGTATTAAATGTAATATTATGTCGTATTATAAAGGCGCTAGGTTTATATAAAACCGTATGGTTAGATAATAATGTTTATACCTAAAAGTATGACGTGGTTAAAATAATTGGCGGTTACTAATAATGTGAGTATGGATAAGAAATGACCATAACATACTATTACGGCCATAATTTGAATGTTCTGTCAGAAAGTAGTGCTTAGGTTTGCGCAGTGTTAGCGCTGGGTTACTTCTAGCTTTTTAAACAATAGCGATAATGAAAAGCAGAGCAAAAAGTAGCACAGACCCACGATTAACCAGATCTCAAATATCAATCCAGATGAATTAGCGATTTCAGTGCCAACAAATGTCATCTCTTGTATCGAGATCAGTGAAACAATCGAGGTGTCTTTGACTAAGGATATGGCTTGACCGGCTAAAGCGGGGCTTATAGTAGTAAGCACTTGAGGGGCAATAACATCACGATATTGATGCCATGTAGACAAACCTAATGATTGGCCAGCTTCCCACTGACCTTTTGGTATAGCGTTAAGCCCTGCTCTGACAATTTCAGCGACATAGGCTGAGGAAAGCAGACCTATGCATATTACGCCGGATAGTAAGTTCTCCCATAGTGATTGGGGGCCGAATAAGAAGGATTGCCAGCCACTGATTTCACTACTGCTACCACGAAGTAATTCAGATAACCCCAGTAATGGAATTAGCTGATTGGAAATAAAGAAATAGAAAATAAATATGAAGACGAGTGGTGGAATATTCCTTACTAGCTGAATAAAGATATTTGCTGGAACCCGCAAAAACACCATATTTGAGTGCTTCGCTAGTCCAAGTAGAGTGCCTAGGGAAAGCGCCAACAGCATACCCCAAATACTAAGGCGCAATGTCGAGATAGCGCCTTGAGCGAAGTAGGGCAGTCCACCATTGCTAGTGGGAGTAAACACCAACTCAAAAGCCTGAGACCATCGCCAATGGTAATTAATACCGATGGAAGAGCGATAGCCGAGCCATGCTAGTAGTACAACCAGCACGGTAATAAGAACAAGATCCAAAGTGGATAAGCGCCACTTCTTTTTCATTGCACCATCGCGATATTTACGACTTGTTGTGTCGGTGTTCATCATAATATTTACTGTCCGCCAGCGATTTGATCTTGCCAATCAAGAGTAGAGAACCAGTACTCATAGCGGTCTTTTAGCCAACCATCATCGGTACGAGCCTGAATCCACTGATCAAAGAATGCTTTTTTGTCCTCTTCACCCAAGCGCACTGCAAATGCTTCGTTACCTTTTGATAAACGCTCACTAAACGGAATAAACAGGGCATTGGCGTGTTTAATTGCTTCATGCTCTGGCTTAGGGCTAGATGCGATCACTGCATGCGCGTTACCGTTAAGTACTTCTTGAAACGCTTGGGCGTCATCGTCAAATTGTAAGACTTTGGCTTTAGGGAAGGTTTCACGAGCAACTTGAACCGTATAGGCGCCTCGTCTTGCTGCGATCTTAACTCGACGAGAATCGAAGTCTTCAATGGTCGAGAAGCCTTCTGCAAGTTTCTTACTCGCGGCAATTTGAACCCCTGAATGAGAGTAAGGTGTAGTGAAGAGAACACTCTTAGAACGCTCTGGTGTGATCGACATACCTCCGATGATCACATCAAATTTTTGCGCCAATAGAGCCGGAATAATACCGTCCCAGGCAGTGGGAACAAATTCTACTTTCCAGCCTGAGTCCTCTGCGAGGCGTTTAGCAACATCGATTTCAAAACCAATTAAATCACCTTGTTTGTCACGCATAGCCCATGGAACAAAGGTGGACATACCAACGCGTAACGTGCCTCGTTCATTGATCTTGTCCAGGTTTGGAGTGTCACTGGCAGCGACACCTAGAGACACCGCCATACCGATAGCAGCGGTAGTGATGGCTCTAATTATGTTTTTGAGTTTTCCTTGCATAGTCTGACTCCTTGATTGCGATTTAAGTTAAATCGATTGCGATTGGTTTAAGCGATGCTCCAACCAAGCGGATAAAGCGGATAACGTAAGTGTTAGTACTAAATAAATAGCGGCCACGGTAAACCAAATTTCAAAAGGCATGGCCGTTTCTGAAACGATGTTGCGACCCTCTGTGGTTAAATCGAAAATAGCCATAACGCTGACGATGGATGAGTTTTTTATTAGCGATACGATTTCATTGGTGAGTGGAGGGACAGTGCGTCTCACGACTTGAGGCAGTATCACATCGTAATAGGTGTAGAATCGCGACAAACCTACTGAACGGCAGGCTTCAAATTGCCCTTTAGGGATGCTGTTTAAGCCTGCTCGCAATATCTCAGCTGTATAAGCACCTTGAAATAAAGCCAGCGCGAACACGGCAGTAGAAAAACGATCAAGACCTATAATTGGACCAAACACAAAGTAAAGCAGGTAGATTTGAACAAGTAGTGGTGTATTTCGAATCCCTTCGACATAACAATGAGCTATGCCACGACCAACGACTGAGTTTGATGTTTTAAGTAAGGCAGTAATGAGTCCAAACAACAAGGTGAAAACGAGCGCTAGTCCACTGATTTTGAGTGTTACGACAAGTCCTTCAAGCAGCTCAGCGGGCCACCACTGTCCATCTTCATAAAAGGCGAGGTAATCGGGTACGCGTTCCCACTGCCAGCGATAGCCCATCGCTTGGGCTCCGCTATCGAGCAGCCAAACAAGCGCGACAGTGACTAATGCGATCTGTATCAATGCCGATAGAACTGGCTTAATAATCTTTAATATCATCAGTGATTTAAGATCTTATCTAAGAAGGCTTTTGTTCTAGGGTGTTGCGGATTATCAAAAATCTGGCTCGGCGGAGCGGATTCTAGAATTTGTCCTTCATCCATAAAGATTACTCTGTCTGCCACACGTTTTGCGAAGCCCATTTCATGAGTAACACAGAGCATGGTCATCCCTTCTTCTGCCAACTCAACCATCACATTGAGCACTTCACTGATCATCTCAGGATCGAGCGCTGAAGTTGGTTCATCGAACAGCAATATGTCAGGCTTCATACAAAGAGAGCGCGCTATTGCTACCCTTTGCTGCTGACCACCGGATAGTTGAGAAGGGTACTTGTTCGCTTGCTCGGCGATTTTCACGCGATCAAGCATTTCGAGTGCACGAGATGTGGCCTCTTTTTTAGATAGCTTGAGTGTGCGAATAGGCGATAGAGTGAGATTTTCTAACACAGTAAGGTGTGGAAATAAATTGAAGTGCTGGAATACCATACCAACTTGTCCGGGCTTTATTCCACTAGAGTTTATAGCTTGCCCCAATACTTGGATGTCACCATTATTGTATTGTTCTAATCCGTTAATGCAGCGGATTAATGTGGACTTTCCTGAGCCTGAAGGGCCGCAGATTACGACAATTTCACCTTGGAGGACTTCGAGGTTAATTGCTGAGAGAGCTTGGAATTCCCCAAACCATTTATCGACGTTGTTAAAGCTGACAGCGTTCACTTGGAACCCATTGTTTTTGTTATATGCGTCTACATTAGCAATATCGTTAAGCTATAACAAGCGCTTGAGAAGCTAGTTGAATAATAAGTGTGTCAGAAGTGATGTCACACTTCTGACACCAGAAGATTTAATGGTCTACTTGTCGAGGGAGCTCAGATAAAAACGCTTGAAAGCTTCTTTCTCGTACTTTATCCAGAACAAAGCGAAGCTCTTCGATAAGGTCGGCCTTTGCCCAATCTATGCGGATGTCGATCGGTGCGAGATGCGCAAATTCAATACGCAATGAAGCAGAAACTGTACCTCGTTTGTCTCCACCCGCTGATAAGGCCGCTTCTAAAGCGCTAATAAGTGCATCGGGCAAAGTTGCTTCATAGTCTGGTTTATATTGAGGGGCCTCAATGTGCTCCAATACCGCTTGGGAGTTTATGGCCGTTTGTTCAATAAATACTCGACTGAACTGCTCTAAGACTTGATGTCCCTCTAACATATTGCCTGCCACTGCAATAGTTGGATAGCTAAGGTGGCCAATGTAGGCAATGTTGTCGCTGCCATTTAACGCAGCGGATGCTCCGTTTTGGTCCATAACAAGACATTGTCGTTGACTATGCCCTGAGTCTAACGCAGTCAGTTCGTTGATAATATCTCTGGCGGAAGTACCTTGCTGTAATTTGTTTTTGGCAAAGTCTGCATACCAAGGATTGGTAAATAACCCTTGGGTAGCACATGCACCAACGGAGCGCCAAGAATGATTGACATATCCGCCAACGCAAGGACCTCCTGTCGCAGTAATGGACGCGGAGGTTCCGGTTAATGGATTAAAATGTAATAGAGATATTGTCATAGTCTTCTGGAAATGGGAGGCGCAGTGCCTCCACTTATAATTGAAGTTAGTAGCCGATTAATTGGCCAATGAATAGTGCGACCCAGCTTAGTCCGTATACCATAAGCATGAATGGCATAATGGCTTTAAGCCATTGCTCGTAAGAGACTCGTCCCAATGCCAGCATAGCTAAAGTACCGCCTGATGTTGGAACAATTAGGTTGGTTAAACCATCGCCAACTTGGAATGCAGTAATCATCAGCTGACGACTCATTCCTACTAAATCAGCAACAGGAATTAGAATCGGCATAGTTACCATTGCTTGTCCTGAACCTGATGGAACAAACAAGTTGATAATACCTTGCACGACACTGGCTACGATCGCAGAGATCGCAATTGGCATATCTTGGATTAGAGAGCTAAGTGCATTAACGATAGTGTCGATGATCTGTGCTTGATCCAGAATCACCTGAATGGATGCCGCGACACCGATTACCAAGGCACCTGCGGTTACACCTGATGCACCAACCATCATTTCCTTGACGATTTGGTTAGCATTCATTTTGTTGATGATACCGATAACAATCGCCATGAGCAGGAATAAACCTGCAATCTCATTGATGTACCAACCATTGGCGAAAACACCATAAAGCATCACACCAAGGCCTGCAACAAAAGCAGCAAGCGTGAGCTTGTTCTCTCGATTCATCGAGTATTCGCTAAGATCTTTCTTAAGCCCGGCGGAGTCATCTTGTTCTACAAAGTCCATTTTGGTGACTTTCTTGCAGATAAAGAGTGAAAGAAGAGCCAGCGAGGCGATAACAAGAGCGGTACGCAGGCCAGCGCCAGAGAAAGTAGGCAGTTCTGCAATACCTTGAGCAACACCTACGGTATATGGGTTAATAGGTGACAAAGCAAAACCGACACCGATACCACCCACTGCCATTACGGTACCTACTAGGCTTGAATAACCGACCGCCGCGGAAATCAAAACAGCGACTGGGACCAACGCAATGTTATTTTCAAAACCAACCGCAACACCGAAGAAACCATAAATAAACGTACCAATAGTGATTATTAGGTTACGGTTTTCTACTCCTACGCGATTTACTGCGACACCAATAGCATTTTCTAATGCTCCGGAACGTTGCAGAATATGGAACAACCCACCAGCGATAAACACAATGAACAGGTAAGGTGCTGCACTAATCAAACCTTTCGGAATGGCGACGAAAATATCAAAGAAATGCACCGATGGTGCATCTTGAAGATACGTAAACGACTCAGGAACTACCGTTGTTTTTCCATCAACAACGGCCCTTTCAAATACGCCTGCTGGAACGATAAATGTGAGCAAGTAAGTTGCCACCAAAATGCCAAAAATTAAGACCATAGGGTCTGGCATTGACTTGTACCAGGGGCGTTTCGATGTTGTGTCAATCTGATTGGTCATTTCCATGTCCAATATTCTCCATAGTTTGATTCTAGGTTGATTCTTTACGTTTTTATATCGCTAGGCAGAATTCTTTTAGTACTTGTAAAGATGCTTGTAAGTCTTCCTGAGTAATCGCTTCGTCAGGATGATGACTTACGCCATCAGTGCATCGCATGAACAGCATTGCGATGTCGGTTAGAGAGCTGACCGCGAGGCCATCGTGACCAGCTCCACTGAATAAGGTTTTCGGTTTAATACCACAGGTTTCGATAGCTTGAGTTAGCTTATCTGACAGGGCCTTTGAACATTGAACGGCTTGTTGCTCATAGGTCTGAGTATGGTCGTAACTGAGATTGAGTGCGTTAAGTTGTTGCTGAATAGACGCTAAAAATGTCGCTCTTGCTTTACGGCGCTTCTCATCAATAGGAGAGCGAAGTTCAACGGTAATATGCGTTTTCTGTGGGATGACGTTCACGCCGTTAGGGTAGTTTTCTATTTTTCCTATCACGCCAACGAGATCTCTATCACTTTTACACAGGGCATCAAAAGTGCTGATTACACTTGCAGCGCCGACAAGAGAGTCTTGGCGGTTGTGCATTGGAACAGTACCAGCATGTCCCGCTTTGCCATGAATGGTTATGGTATGTCTTTCTATCCCAGTGATAGCGGATACAACACCGACTGGCAGTTGTTCGGCTTCAAGCTGTGGGCCTTGTTCTATGTGCAGCTCAACAAAACCAATGACTTCTTCTGCGTCGTAGGCATCATTTTCTATTTGCTGTGTCTCACAACCAAAGTCGTGAAGTGCGTCTTGCAGCGATACCCCTTGTGGATCCTTAGCGTCGAGCATTGCAGGGTCGAAAATACCGGAAATGGCTTTCGAGCCGAGTAGTGTTGATTGAAAGCGAGTGCCTTCTTCATCACTAAAGGCGATGACATCAATGTTGTACGGAAGTTGAATATCTTGCTGGTTCAGGTGGTGAACGAGAGCGAGTGGGGCAACGACTCCCAAAATTCCATCGTACTTACCACCATTAGGAACGGTGTCTTGATGTGAACCAAAGATGAGAGTCTTTGCGTTTGATTCCGCGCTGGCGTATCGGCCAATTAGGTTGGCGGCATTGTCCATTCTCACTGACATGCCTGACTCCATCATGTATTGCTTAAGTAGATTGATGGCCTCTTTATGTTCTTTTGTGGCACAAAGACGGGTTACGCCTTCTACATCAGGGTTGGTTGTCTCAGAACATTTTGCTAGTTGCTCAAGCCAATCCCAAGCTAGTGATGAAGTGGATGCAATGGTCATATTTATTCTCGTTTTTGATGCTGCGTTTACTTATTTATCATGATAAATTGGCAAAATACACTATTTATCATGATAAATGCAATCGATGTCGTCGCTTTTGTGAGTATGATTTGTAACGATATTGAGAGCTGATAACCTTGTGTTTTAAGGTAACTGCTTCACCCGACAGGGAGTTTCAGTTACCGTAGACATTGAAATCGAGTAAAAATAGAGGTGTCTTTTGACCGTCAAAAAACGACGAACCGAAAACGTAGCGTCAGCGATTAAAAAATGGATTGTGGAACAGAAGCTTCAGCCAGGAGATAGACTTCCTAATGAAGTGGAAGTGATGGAAATGTTTGACGCCTCAAAAAGCACAGTGCGCGAATCGATGCGACTATTAGACGCTCAGGGGCTATTGCAGACAAAAACGGGTCCCAAAGGTGGTGTCTTCGTTTCCGAAGTCTCTGAAGAAAAAGCGCAAATGTTGCTGAGTAATTATCTATTCTTCAAGGAGACTTCAATTGAAGATTTGTATCAGCTACGTCTCGCATTAGAGCCCCAACTTGCCGCCAGTTTAGCGGGTAAACTAACGTCGAATCAGCTCAAAGAGCTAAAGGACCAAACCAAATTGTATGCTGCGCCTCCTCGTGATATTTATGAAGAGCGAGAGCATCACTTAGCGTCGATTGAATTCCATCGTATTTTGGCAAGTTTTTCCTCCAATGAGTTACTAAAACTGGTTATCCGTTTTACTGCTCAAATGTTGTCAGATATGACAATCTACAAGAAGCTATATGAGCCAGAAAATTACGATCTCTGGCGCACAGGTATAGATAGCCAACTTTCATTAATTGAGGCATTGAGAGTTGGTGATTCTGAAATGGCGTATAAAGTCATGCAGAAACATATGAAAACCGCGTTGAAACTAATGAAACTTCAAGAAGTTGAAATGGAGAATCGTTTTCTTGATGTAATTTAGGTCATAATGACTCAGGTGTGTTTTAATGTTGTGATTGTGGTCTAGGTCTAAATGACTGTTTTAATTGTGATTTTTGTGTTAAAAGTCTTTAATTACAATAAGATAAAAATTGGCACACGTTATGCTATAGAGACTTCAGGAATAATCAGCTTTGGCAAAGTACCAAGGCACGAATTAAAATACTGGAGTCCTCATTATGTTCTGTATTCAATGCGAACAAACTATTCAAACCCCTGTTGCTAAAGGGTGTTCTTATACTCAAGGTATGTGTGGCAAAACGTCTGAAGTTTCTGACCTACAAGACGTATTAGTGTATACCCTTCAAGGGGTTTCATTCTGGGCCGATCAGGGTCGTAAATTTGGTATCGTAGACCAAGAAATCGACCAATGGGCGCCTAGAGCATTCTTTTCTACGCTAACTAACGTTAACTTCGACCCTGAACGCATCATCGAGCTCGCCAATCTGGCTGCAACATATAAAGCGCGTCTTCAAGAACAAGTTCAAGCTGCCTCTCTAGTACAAGGTATCGCGATTGATGAACTTTCTCCTGCAGCTCAGTTTGACTTACCAACTACAAAACAAGCGCTATTAGAATTTGCTCCAACTGCAGCGGTAAACCGTGGTCACGATAGTCTACATGAAGACGTGATTGGCCTTCGTTTACTCTGTCTTTATGGTCTTAAAGGTGCAGCCGCCTACCTTGAGCATGCTCGTGTACTCTCTCAAAAAGATGAAGCGGTCTATGGTGAGTATCACCAAATTATGGCTTGGTTAGGTACTGACCCTGTCGATTTGGAGCCATTACTGAATACCTCGATGCAAATTGGTCTTATGAATTACAAGATCATGGAAATGCTAGATAAAGGTGAAACGGAAACCTTCGGTCACCCTGAGCCGACTCAAGTTAACGTTAAAACGGTAAAAGGCCACTGCATTCTAGTGTCTGGTCACGACCTTCATGACTTAGAGAAAATCCTTCAACAAACAGAAGGAAAAGGCATTAACGTCTACACTAATGGTGAGATGCTCCCAGCTCACGCTTATCCAGAGCTTAAGAAGTACCCTCATTTAGTCGGTAACTATGGCAGCGCATGGCAGAACCAGCAAAAAGAGTTTGCCAACTTCCCTGGTGCGATTGTAATGACGTCTAACTGCCTGTTGAATCCTAATGTCGGTCAATACGCGGACCGTCTGTTCACGCGCAGCATTGTAGGTTGGCCAGGTGTGGCGCACATTGAAGGGGACGATTTCAGTCAAGTGATTGAATGTGCACTTGCACAAGACGGCTTCCAGCACGACGAAATTGAACACATGATCACGGTTGGGTTTGGTCGCAATGCGCTAATGCAAGCAGCACCAGCAGTCGTCGAACAGGTGAAAGCGGGCGCAATCAAGCATTTCTTCTTGGTTGGTGGTTGTGATGGCGACAAGGCAGAGCGTAGTTACTACAGCGATTTTACAGCTCAAGCTCCGGAAGATAGTGTTATTCTGACGCTGGCGTGTGGCAAGTTCCGCTTCAACAAAAACCAGTTTGGTGACATCAATGGTATTCCTCGCCTATTGGATGTGGGTCAGTGCAATGACGCTTACTCTGCTATCCAATTGGCATTAGCGCTTGCTGATGAGTTTGATTGTGGCATTAACGAATTGCCACTGACTCTCGTCCTATCTTGGTTTGAGCAAAAAGCGATTGTTATTTTGCTGACACTCTTTGCTTTAGGCGTTAAAGGCATCTATACCGGCCCAACGGCTCCTGCATTCCTTACAGATAACCTGCTTAGCATCCTACAAGAGAAGTTTGATATGCGCGGTATTTCTACCGTAGAAAACGACTTAAAGACGATTTTGGCAGCGTAAAAAAGTACTAGAAATGGCGTTTAAGACGCCATTTCTTACTCAGAGGAATGATGTAATGGCATGGTCCCAATCAGATACGATAGAGCTGACATGTACTAATAAGTGGTTTGAAACACCAGATTCGGTATCGTTTGAACTTGCTTCAAAGTCCGGCGAGACTGAATTTCAATTCAAACCGGGTCAATTCTCATCGCTTGGCTTCGATATTGACGGCAGTAGAGCGTATCGAGCTTATTCAATTAGTTCAGTACCGGGGAGTAAAACGCTTAAATTCACGGTGAAGCGCGTCGCAGGCGGTTTGGTGTCAAACCATATTGTTGAGCAGCTTGAAGTTGGTGCTCAGGTAGAAGCGTTAGCACCGCTTGGTCATTTCAATAATATTGACTGTCAGCCCAAAAACAAAGTCCTAATGATCAGCGCGGGATGTGGTATCACACCTGTCATGTCCATGGTCGATCAATGGCTTGTGGACGGTGCAGATGTCAATATCGAATTTCTCCATCTTGCGAAGAGCAAACAAGATGCAATTTACTTTGATAGGTTGGTTGAGCTTAACCAAACGGTCGATAACTTCGCACTAAAAATGTTGCTTGAGGACAATTCTGGCACAGATTTTCCGCAAGGTTTGATAAATCTTGAATGGCTAACGTCGTTAATTCCTGACTTTCATGAACGCACCGTTTATTTGTGTGGTCCAACGGGCTTTATGGAGGTAGTCAAATCTTCCCTAGAGCAAGCCAACTTTGATATGTCGGAGTTCCATCAAGAAAGCTTTACGCCGACTGATGTTACGGTAGACATGGAAGAGGGCGTTGTAAAAGTTGCGGTGCCTGACTTTGGCGTTGAGCTTGATGCTGATAAGGGAACCTTGTTAATTGATGCCTTAGAGAAGGGAGGCGTGCCGGTTATTGCAGCTTGCCGCAGTGGTATTTGTGGTTCATGCAAATGTAAGGTGAAAGTTGGCCAAGTAGACTCTACCAGCTATGAAACGTTGACTGAAGAAGAGAAAGCTAATGGATTTGTGCTGGCTTGTTCCAGTACCATTAAATCGGATGTAGAAGTGAGCTTGAACTGACGGATTGTTGATAATTTGCACTGTTTTGGGAGGGCGTATCGACTGGTTCGAGCGCCCATTTTTTTTACGGGGTTTTATATCAATTCTAGGTGTGACTTTTTGAGCAAGACGAACAAGATTGTGCTTGTTTGATCAACTGCTGGAAGTGAACATCATCAAATGACTTTGAAGTGGGCTCAAAGTGAGACTGAGGGCAAGGGTTGGTCACATAATGACTGGGACTCAATAAGGCATAGGCAGCGAGTATGGCGATAGCAAGAGCGAAAAGACGTTTCATGGTAAATCAATATGAAATAAGTGATGAGTTACCATAACGAATGGCTGTTAGAACGTCGTTTCTAAGAGTATTAATAATGATTAATACTATCCTCAGTGCTATTCCATCATATGTGGAAAGAAAATACGGGTTAGAATAACTACCACAGTGATAATCAGATACATCATATAGAGCGAATGCAGGCGGTTACTCGGATATCTGTGAACATAAATCAGTCGAATATAGAAAATACAAACGGCTGCAATGAGCAGCAAGATAACCTCTATCAAGTTTCCCAAGCTCTGTGCACCTACGCCAAACACTGCCAGTACAGACCAAGCAGCGAAGACCATTAGAGGCAAAAACGCATCTCCCCAACTCAACGCTCCTTTGCGGTAGGCGTGAACACCCCCCGGAAAGGCGACTAAGTAGTACGCGCTTAGACAAAAGCAGAAAAAAACGACCAACACGGCTCCTCCAATTCATTGATAAATAAATTATTGCACAGGCGTATAGTTATATCTGTGGAGAAGTGTCATAGGTTTGTATGGAAACAAGGGGAAGGAGTGCGAGAAACAAAAGCGGTGAGTACAATTCGCGTTGTATTTGCTCTATTGACTCACCAAGAACGGTTAGACTAATGCGCTCAGAGATTCTAGTGCAGATGCACGGCTTTCTGCGGCAGGTTCATCACCCATGTTTAGCGCTTCGGCATAAATGAATTCCACATCCGTCATACCAAGGAAGCCTAAAATCGTAGCAAGATAATCATTCATACTGTTGCGAGGTGTATCTTTGTGAATGCCACCACGAGTAGTCAATACCACCACTTCTTTCCCTTGGATAAGACCAACAGGCCCGGTGTCAGTGTAGGTGAACGTTACGCCAGCACGGGCGATAAGATCAAAATAGTTCTTAAGCTGGGTTGGAATCATGAAGTTGTACATCGGTGCCGCAATAATCACTTTGTCTGCGCTCTTGAGTTCCTCAATGAGGTGGTCTGAAAGTTTGACAACCTCCTGAAGTTCTGGCGTTAAGTCTTCGCCATTGCTGCGAAGAGCTGTTGCCACTTCCATGTTCAATACTGGTACTGGATTAGTGGCTAGGTCACGAATGATCACTTCGGATTTACCTTCAATAACTTGATCAATGATCTGATTTGATTGAGAGTAATCACCTAGAATGCTGGACTTTAGAACAAGAGTTTTAGACATATCGTTATCCTTTTATGGGGAAGTCACTTTCGCTTCCTAAACAATGCGTCCAGTTTAATCAGACGAAGCGTGTCTGAAAAGTCACTAAATTTGAGAGAGAAGTTCGAAATAACTGAACAAGAAAATAACCACAATTAAAGTGGATCTACTTATGCAGGACAATAAGGAATATTTGGATTTTTCATTACTTATTGGAGTTTAATTATGCCTAAATGGATAACATTGTTGATGGTGTTCGGGTTTATTGCCTTGGTTTTCTTGAGCATCATGGCTTATTTTTCCGGGATGCAACTCATTGTTTACACAGCATCTGAATGGAAAAACAGTTGGTTAGTTATTGCTGGTCAGCTCGTTTGGTTCTTCTTCTGTTTGTCTTTGGCCATCGGCGTACTAGATAGGACTCTGAAAAAAACAAAGATGCACTTTACTCGCGCATCTTGAACCAAAATGGAGCTTGCTTTCTTTTTATTGATATAGAGCAGGGTAGTGCTTACGATTTTTCCATTGCTTTACCCTTCCTCGTTCGACTGAGCCAAACGCATTTTGATATAGTCCAAAAATAGTTTGGTTCTCGTATGCTCATAATCCAGTTTAGGGTAATAGGCGTAGACGGTAGAATCCAACGCTTGGATCTCGGGTAGAACTCTAACTAAAGCGCCAGACTTGACGTCTTCTTTGATCATAACGTCGTTACTGATTAATACCCCCATCCCATTTTTAGCGGCATAAAACAATGCTTCTGGGTTAGTAGTCGCAAAGTTTCCTGACAACATCACACGTTGTGTTTTGGATATCTTGTATTCTCGTTGTGGACGCTCACCCCAAATAAGGATGTTATGTTGTTTGAGCTCGTCAATAGATTGAGGAGCGCCAAACTCTCTGATGTAGGAAGGCGCAGCATAAAAGCCGATACGCTGCTCAAATAATGAAGTTTGTCTCATACTAAGACTATTGAGTGTTTCGAGCTCGCGACTAATAAATACATCTAGGTTGGTATCTGGAAGCTGACCGGGAATTGTGGTGGTCAGCTGAATTCGAATGTCAGGATATTGCGTCAGAAAGTCGTTTAAATACTGAACCAGAAATTTGGAGCCGACGGCGATGGTTGCGCCTATTTTTAACAATCCTGCCGGTGTTTCATTGACCGAGCGAGTCTCGTCAATGATGGACTGAAACCTATCAAGAGAATCTTTTGAGCGTTGATAGAAAAGCGCACCTGCTTCAGTTTGGGTGACAGAGCGAGTGGTTCTTTTTAGAAGCTGGACACCGATACGTTCTTCAAGCCAGTGGACGCGTTTGCTGATGGCTGAACTGGTAGTATTCAGTCTTCTGGCTGCACCATTGAAACTGCCTTCTTCGACGACACGAATGTAAGTATTGATACACGATATCCAATCCATGTGCACTCCTAGATTATTTCCTATTAGGACGTATTCTGTTTCCTTTATAGTGTATTATCAATGATTCATACGCAATATAGAATGTGTGTATGAATAGAAAACACAATAAATCTTTTAATAAAACACCTATGTTGCTCGCGATGATGATCATCGCAACGGGTCAAGTAGGCGTGAGCATTTACTTACCTTCACTTCCACTTATTAGCGAAGCCCTATCGATTGGACATGCGGATGTTCAGATGCTCGTGACACTGTTTTTGGTTGGTTTCGGACTTTCTCAACTCTTTTATGGTCCTTTGTCCGATGCTATTGGCCGACGTCCCGTGTTTATCCTTGGTCAAGGAGTTTACCTAGTCGGAACACTGCTGTGTATTGCTTTAAATGAACACTTTACCGCGTTAGAAGTAGGTCGATTGCTTCAAGGACTCGGAGCCGGTAGTGCTTCCGTGTTGGGACGAAGTGTACTTCGTGATAGCTATGACGGAAAACAACTTACCAAGGCGCTGTCTTATATTTCGGTGACGGCTTCGGTTATGCCTATTATTGCCCCTGTCTTTGGTGGCTGGATTGCATTTCACTTAAGCTGGGAAGCAGTGTTTGTTTTCGTCTTGGTATATTTGGTCGCTATCTTCACGCTTGGCTGGTTCATCTTGCCGGAAACCTTGCCTTATAAGCCTCGTAAATTCAAAGTGACAGAAGTGATCCATGGCTATTCAAAGTTAATTGTTAACCCTCAAGTGATTGGCAGTGCAAGTTATAACTGGATCAGTTACCTAGGTGCAGTTGTCTCTTTAAGTTTATTCCCATTCTTAATGCAGCATCAGCTGGGTTTAACTGCGGCAGAATATGGAACGATAATGATTATCCCATCAGCAGGTCTTATGATGGGAAGCGTATCGCTCAATATCCTCAACCGGTATTTTTCTAACAACTGGATTTTGTTCCTCGCCATTACCATTATGTCGTTATCGGGTTTGTGGTTGTTAATGACTGAGATGACGGTATTTAACCTTGTGTTCGCTTTTACTTGGCTCACTGTTGCTCAAGGGTTGTCATTTCCGATTTCCATCGCTTTGTTACTTGGTCCTCATAAAGAAAACGCGGGCGCGGTGTCGGCGTTATCCGGCTCAATTCAAATGGTGATAGCTGGTGTATTTGGTGGGTATTTGGTTGAACGCTGGGTAACAAGCCAAATGACGCTAGGAAGTTTCTATATTGCATCAGCCTTGTTGATGGCAGCCGTTCTTCTAATGAGCCAGATCAGACGTTATGCTGGTGGAACGAAACAAATGGACACTATTGATAGTTAATTGAATTATATCCTAGGTTATTCATCTGACTTACTACCCAGAGTGTCCGCTTGTTAACGTAATCTGACATCGGTGTCGGCTTAATTCGATAAGGGTTAGGCAGCACTACTGCGAGTTGAGCTGCTTGGACTTTACTTAATCTGTTGGCACTGATGCCAAAGTAATATTGACTGGCTGCTTCTACACCATAAATACCGGGGCCAAACTCTATAACGTTCAAATAAACTTCCATAATGCGCTCTTTACCCCAAATGACTTCGAGCAGTAAGGCAATATAAAGTTCATAAGCTTTTCGAATGTAAGTTTGGCTTGGAAATAAGAACACGTTTTTTGCGGTTTGTTGAGTAATGGTACTCGCTCCGCGAGACGGGCTGCCACTCTCTGCCAAAACACTTATAAGGGCTCCAAAATCCACACCAATATGATTTGGGAAATTCTGATCTTCTGACGCAATTACTGCGAGCGGCATGTTAGGGTTTATCTGAGATAGAGGAACCCATGTGTGGTGGGTTTGTGTTGGATAACCTTCCGGTGGAAATAGGGTACGAGCTACTTTCCATCCCCAAATTGGCGGATTAAGAAACTTAAGGAATACGACTAACAGAATCGGAACGCCGACTAATATCAAAATTAGATTGATGAGCAGCTTCTTTATCATAGGATTCATTAAGTTATTACTCGACTTGATATGGCAACAGTGTAGATTCTATTTGCTTTAGGTGCAAAACATGCTGTGAAGGAATTGATCTATTGATGAGTGCGTTATAGGGTGAACTAATGATGAAAATTGTCGTCAAAATACAAAATCTTACTCGAGAAAGGAAAGAGTATGTTAGTTAGAATTAGGCCTTATCTACTGGCTGCGTGTGTTACCATTATCCCCCAAGCCTATGCTTCAGAAGCACTTCAGAAAGATGGTCAAAGTGTCACAGAAGGAACTGAAGTGGCTAAAGAAAAAGACCAAGCAGTTTCTGCTAGCGATAATAGTAGTAAATATGAAGCTACGTTAAATAAATTCAAGCAAGCAGACGCAACGCACCCATTTTTCAAATATGCGTATGGTTATGCACTATTTCCAACCGTTGGTAAGGGTGGTTTTGGCATTGGTGGGTCCTACGGTGAAGGGCAAGTGTATCGCCAAGGCGTTCACGTTGGTGATTCAACGTTAGCGCAGCTTAGCATTGGACTTCAATTAGGCGCACAGGCTTATAGCGAAATCGTTTTCTTCGAAAGCAAAGCAGACTACTACTCATTTACAAGCGGCAGTTTTGAATTTGGTGCTCAGGCATCTGCTGTTGCTTTAACGGTGGGCGCTAGTGCACAAGCTGGTTCAACAGGTGTAGGGGCACAGGCTGGAGACAACCAGACTAAAGCGAATTACATTAATGGCATGGCAGTATTTACCATGACTAAGGGCGGCTTAATGTATGAAGCTTCTATCGGTGGTCAAGGGTTTTCATTTGCGCCAAACAATAACTACGACGGTAAATAAGTCCATTATCCCTTTCAGCTTAACTACTGGTTGAAGGGGAACTTCAATTCGCAGTTAGGTTCTCCGCCCCTCTCAACATAGCTTCAATCAATTCACCCGCATTGAACTTAACTAGCGCTTCGTGGGCACCAACTTGATGAGCACGCTCCGTGCACATTTCGCTTGAAAGCGAGGTGTGTAAAATGCGGTAGGCGTGACTGAGTGTTTGGTCATTTTGAACTTCGAAAGCCAGTTCGTAACCATCAAGACCGGGCATTTCAATGTCACTGACTAATATATCGATAGCATCATTTTGCTTTGCTTTAACGCGCATAAACTCAAGGGCGCTATTGCCATCTCGGCAGATATCGAAAGGGATATTGATGTTGTTAAGCGCATCACCTAACTGTTTGCGCGCGATGGAAGAGTCGTCAACCAGCAGAATGTTCAGCGACTTGATTCTTTCGCGCTGGACGTCGGTCAACATTGGGATCTTGGTATCGGCGTACTGTGGATAGATTTTGGATAGTAATAGTTCTACGTCTAGTAGCTGAACTATATGATCTTCAAATCGAGTGACCCCAGTAACAAATACATTTCTACCTGCACTATCGGGAGCTGGCTCAATGGACTTCCAGTCGCATTCTATGATTTTATCAATATCTCGAACCATAAACGCTACAACGGTTCTCAGGCAATCGGTAACCACTAAGTAGGTGTTCGCGTATTCCTCTGGTGCGATAGGTCTAAAACCAATTGCAGCTGCCATATCAATAACGGGGACGGTCAGGCCTCGAATGCTGACAGTGCCAACGACATGTTGATGAGAGTAGGGAATTTGCGTAGTGGGTAAGAAAGGAACGATTTCTCGCACTTTTAGCGTGCCAATGGCAAAACGTTGCTTTTGCAAGTTGAGGGTAAACAGTAACATGCCCTGTGATTGGTTCGCTTTACTGATGCTAGTATTCATTTGAGTTCTTACTCTATAAGCCAATAGATTGATTTTATAAACTTTATTATCAAAAGTTAATGCGGCCGGGAAAGAAAAAAGTTTAGCCGCTTGAAAAGTAAACGTGATTTGTATCTCATTTTCTATTACACTCTGCGCATTCCATCATCCCATAGACGCTAAAAAGGGTAGACAACTAATGGCAAGAACTGCGGCAGCACTTCACATTTTAGTGAAACATAAAGAACAAGCTGAAGATATCATCAAACAGCTGAAAAAAGGCGCTAAGTTTCAAACTCTTGCTAAAAAGTACTCCACTTGCCCTTCAGGTAAAAAAGGCGGCGACTTAGGTGAATTTCGTAAGGGACAGATGGTGCCTCAATTTGACAAAGTTTGTTTTAGTGGTGAAACGCTTGTTCCCCATTTAGTGAAGACTAAGTTTGGTTGGCATGTCGTCAAGGTCTTGTACCGCACTTAGTTCGCAACACCGCTATTCGCTAATAATTAACAGGAAACGTTCCGGCCATGAGCATGAAACAAGAACTACAAAAACTGAATAACCGCCTCGATAAATGTAATCATAAATTGGCTGGTGCCAAATCGCGTGGCGACAATGAGCTGATTTCTCGCTTTACCGATGAAATCGACAAACTGACAAAGAAGATTGCTCAGCTTAAGCACAAGCAGAGCTACGATATGAACAAAGAGCGTAAAAGCTTGCTTGATATGCCGTTTTCTCGTGAGATCACCAAAGCAGAACAGGCGGATATGGGTAAACTGAAAAAGTCGGTAAAAGGCTTGGTCGTAGTGCATCCAATGACGAAGATTGGTAAAGAGCTAAAGCTGAAAGTGATGACAGGTTTTGCTCCAAAAAAATTCTAAGTCTCGATCTAGAATTAACTAACACTAATGGAAAGCGCATCTTTTGATGCGCTTTTTTTTGGATTCTATTCATTGAACTTAATCGATTAAGAAGTTGGTCACACAAAAACTCGAATATCGAAAATTAACTTATTCTATAATTGGTTAAGTTCAGACTTAATCGATTAAGGTGAGGTAATGCAAGGAATCACGACAAGCCAGAGAGCACTTAAGCAGGTAATGGACTCCATCACCTTACCCAAATTGACTAAAAAAGATGAGAAAGAGCTTTATGGAAGATTAGAGCAGCACTTTCCGGCCTTATTTGAGCACTATTACGCTTTGTATGGCACTCGTTATGATTTTTTCTTTTATCTACAGAAACTGGTAGAAATGCTCTGCGCAGGATTCGCATCGCGTTCTCGTAAGCTAAAAAACAAAGATGCGATTCGACTTAAAACACCTAATTGGTTTCGAGATGAAAACGTCCTAGGCATGGCAGTTTATGTTGATTTGTTTGCGGGTGATTTTAAAAAACTGAAAGAGAAGATCCCGTATTTTGAGCAACTTGGCATTAATTATGTTCACTTAATGCCTTTGTATTTAGCTCCAGAAGGGAATAGCGACGGTGGTTATGCTGTGTCGGATTACCGTAAAGTGGACCCCAAGCTAGGTACAGAGAAGGATCTGAAGTCCTTAGCCAATGCCTTTAACGAAGCTGGAATTGCCCTGGTTTTAGACTTTGTCTTTAACCACACCTCAGATGAACATGTATGGGCAAAGCGTGCTCGATCTGGTGACGAGCAATATCAAGAGTTTTACTATTTTTTTGACGACAAACGGGACGTTGATGAATACAACGCTACGTGTCGAGAGATATTCCCTTCAGTTAGGCGCGGCAGTTTTACGTGGTTGGAAGACGTAGAAAAATGGGTATGGACGACCTTTAATAGCTTTCAATGGGATTTAAACTACAGTAACCCAGCAGTATTTAACGCAATCACTGATGAAATGCTATTTTTGGCCAACTTAGGTTGTGATGGCTTACGTCTCGATGCATTAGCGTTTATCTGGAAGGAGAAGGGGACTCAATGTGAAAGTTTGCCAAAAGCGCATACTTTGATTCAGGCATTCAACCTCTGCTTACAGATCACAGCTCCATCAGTTTTATTTAAGAGTGAAGCCATCGTTCATCCGGATGAGGTCGCTCAATACATTGATAAAGATGAATGCCAATTATCCTATAACCCATTGATGATGGCTTTGATGTGGGAAAGCTTGGCAACCAGAGAAACCAAGTTACTCACAGCGTCTTTAAAGAAAAGTTTTGCTATCTCGCCGGATTGCAGTTGGGTGAACTATATACGTTGTCATGACGACATTGGCTGGACTTTCGATGATGCTGTAGCAGATCAGCTGGGTATCAATGGGCATGACCATCGTCAGTTTCTCAATCAGTTCTATACAGGTAAGTTTGAAGGGGCGTTTGCCAATGGTATCCCATTCCAAGAAAATCCAGAGACTGGGGATTGTCGAGTGTGTGGATCTTTAGCATCGCTATGTGGTTTGGAAGCAGCGATGCAATCTGGACATCAGCAAGATATTGAGTTTGCTGTGAAACGAGTCAGATTGCTAAATAGTGTCAATTTGAGCATTGGCGGTGTACCGTTGATTTATCAAGGTGATGAACTCGGGATGTTCAATGACTATCAATACGTTAACGATCCACACAAAGTTGATGATACTCGTTGGGTTAATCGTCCAGCTATTTCGGAAAAAGACATTGCGATTGCTCAAGACCAATGTGATCCGCGAGGTCGCATTCATCAACAGCTAATAGATATGATTCAGCTTCGTCAATCTCTGCCAGTGTTAGGTGTGGCGGAAACGGAAATTCTAGAGACGTATCGGCCTCATCTTTTTGCTTATGTCAGAAAGGCAGCTAATGGTGACCGACTATTGGCTATATGTAACTTCAGTGAACATCGGCAAACCATTCCAACATCCATATGTGATATTTTGGGTTCAAGAGAGGTGCAAGACGTGCTTAACCAAGAGCGAAAGCCCTATCACCAAAACATCATTTTTGATGCGTATGATATTAAGTGGTTGAAAGTAGTAGAAAACTAACTCGTACTATGCTCATTAATCAAAGTGACTACAAGCTGTGAGCAAGCTCACAGCTTCATAGGTGGCTTATACACACGCTATCATTTTGTTACAAATACCGACTCTAGCTTCTAAGAATGCGGACAAGTGAACCATTACGATTTTTATATCATAATTTTCAGTCACTTATATGTTTTCTTTGTCGTGTGAGAGTATCGGCTTTTCCCAAGATTCCGTTGCCTTTTTTAGCTACGCCCAACCCCTCAACCAACAGAAAGTGGCTTGAGGATGAGTTGCTAACTGGTATGAACCTTATAATTTCGTTCATTAGTAGTGAACCCGGTTAAAGGGGATGGACCAATGTCAAAGACAACGAACAACCAAAGCAATGTGATTTTACATGCGTTTGATTGGCCTTATGCGCTGGTGGCTCAGCGAGCAAAAGAAATAAAGGAACTTGGGTATCAGACCGTATTAGTTTCACCGCCAATGAAGTCATTTCGTGACAGTAATGAAGTGAAGTGGTGGCAACTTTATCAACCTCAGGATTATCGAGTTATCGATAACAAGCTTGGAAATACCGAAGACTTCAAAGCAATGATGTTGGAATTGAATGATGTGGGTGTATGGGTCTATATCGATGTGGTTTTCAACCATATGGCCAACGAATCGGCGGCTAGACTGGACTTACAGTATCCAAGCAATAATGACATGCAAAGTTATACCGAGCATCGTGCCTATTTCGAACAGCAAAAGCTATTTGGCGATTTGGATGAAGCACTGTTTGATGAGCATGATTTTGTTGAGGCGTTTGGGATAGAGAATTGGAAAGACCGTTGGGAAGTGCAAAATGGTCGACTAACAGGAGGCCCTCAAGATCCTGGTTTACCTACTCTGCGAACCAGTTCTCATGTTATCAAGCAGCAACAAGCTTATCTCTTAGCGATGAAGAATCTCGGAGTTCGTGGTTTTCGTATAGATGCTGCTAAACACTTGACCATCGAGCATATAAAGCAGGTATTTACTAAGGAGATAACTCAAGACATGCACGTCTTTGGTGAGGTAATTACCGATGGCGGAGCGACGGAAGAAGAGTATGAACTTTTCTTGCAACCTTATTTGAAAGAAACTCGCTTAGCAGCTTATGATTTCCCTTTGTTCAAAACGGTGTACGAGGCTCTAGAATCTAAAAGCGGAAGTTTGACGGCATTAATTGACCCATACTGTTTCGGGCAAGCGCTTACTAACGAGCGCTCAATAACCTTTGCTGTGACACACGACATTCCTAACAATGAAGTATTTAGCAACCTTGTAATGAGTGAAACCAACGAATGGCTTGCGACGGTATACATCTTAACTCGTGATGGAGGGGTACCTCTTATCTATTCTGATCTCGACCCTAGTGGTATCAAAAATACCAACGAGGAGCCGAGATGGGTCGAAGGTTGGAGGGACCAGAAGTTGTCTCATGTGATACGCTTTTGCCACGCAGTTCATGGTGAACCGTTTGAGTTGCTGGAAGCGAATGACGATCTTTTAGCGTTTAAGCGAGGTAGGAAGGGGATTGTACTAATCAATAAATCGACGCGCCCGAAATCAATCAACGTCGACCTTAATGGACTGTATAACTCGGTTCTAACTCGACAATCGGTTGATGGAATAACAGGAAATATCCACGTAGCGGCTGGATCGGCAGAGTTATTGATATGCGGTGAATAAAACAAAGCCCTCTGTGAAGAGGGCTTTGATGTGACTGTTTTATTTGGTGTATCGAGTCAGCAATTCGATGGCGTATTGCATTCTCTCTTGATCAATTTCTTGTTTCGGAAGCAATCTATTTCTGCCATCTTTCACTTCGTAAAGACCATTACCTTTTAGTGAGAAGATCTTATCTTCGGAGACCACGGCATAGTCACCATAGTCTGCGATAATTGTGTATGGTCGATCAACAAACTGACCATAAAGATCTTCGCCCACAGTGTAATCTTCAAGATCATTGGTGACACCTAGGTAGTTCTTCATTAGCGTTGGAACAAGGTCGAAATGCGTAGTCAGTTTGCCCTTTGGCCACTGATTTGCCGCTTTGTCTACTCCGGCACCTAACATGATGAACGGTACTTTAACCTGAGCTTCAGTGAAGTTACCGTTGTGTCCCCAGAAGTTCTGGCCATTGTCGTTTAGCTCTTCACCGTGATCTCCTGTAACGATAATTAGTGTGTCGTCATAAGTACCAGCCTGCTTAAGTTTCTCAACCACGTCTTTGATTTTACTATCTACAAAGTGTGTGCTAGTTCGGTAACGGTTAAAGATTGGCTCTGGGTCGGAGTCGTTACTGCGAACAAATGGGTTATTTGGTCCAGACATTGGCTCAAACTTTGGCTCATAATCATCAGGGAAAATAAAGCCATGTGGTGCATCAAAGAACAAAAATGAGAATGTTGGTTTGCTACTGTTGACGTCATACCATTTCATCCAGTCGTCGACCAATTCGATATCGCGATCAGCCGCTGAACCTTGGCTCTTGCCACGAATTCTCAAGTTAGGAATCTTAGCAAATATGGTTCGGTTAAATTCTGGTGATTCGATGTGAGCCGAAGTAAACACTCCAATCTCATAGTTTAACTCTTGCAGTCGGTCCATCAAGACGGTAGGACGTTGATTGGCAAGCATTGGATGCCAATATGGACCTGGTAAGCCATAAAAAAGTCCAAACGTACCCATACGTGTTGCATTACCAGAAGAGTAATGTTTATCAAATGAAAGACCCTCTTGAGACATTTCATAGACGGTAGGCATGTATTTTGGAGTAACGGTATCTGGACGCCAAGAGTCAATCAGTATTAATACGATATTCTTTGGCTTTTCCGGTGCATTACCAACTAGTGGGTGAAGAGGGTAATTCAAGCCACCTTGCATTTTAGGCGCTTTCGCTTGTTTCTTTGCTAGCTCTTCTCTACTAATGAACCCGTGTCTCATCAAAAGCGAATTAGCGATGGTTGGGTAGAATAGTGGAAGGTATTGGTTAACAAAAGACACAGGTTGGTAAGCAGTGGCCGCTGCCCAAATATGTATTCCATGGCTAGCCAGCGTAGTCGCTAAGAAAAGGGGTAGAAATGCCTTACGTAGTTTTTTAGTAATAGTAAATCTACCGACTTCCATCTTACCTAAAGCCCACCACTGGAAGCCAAAAACCACTGCCAATCCAGCTGTAAGCATCGCCCAAGCCGAAGCCGGAAACTCGACAATTTGGCCTGACATAACTAACGAGAGAACCGGGTAATTCAAATGGAACCGATAGAAGCCGAACACCATAGTGTCTATGAATAGAAACGTCAGTGCGATAGTTGCTAACAGTGCCAGTATTATGCGTTTCGCTTTAAAGGGCAGGAAGCATAGAACTAAACCTACTAGCCAAAACACAAGAGCGAGTAGGCTCATGTGACTGAACAAGCTTGTTACAGCAAATGAGAATTGAACCCCATCAAAAGGGACCTCAGGAAAGTACAGGAAGTAGCGAGCGCCTATAAGGGTTGCCAACAGCGCATTAAGAATCCAAAACTCATAGTAAGGACTTAGCTTAGTTTTTAAGTAAGTAAACATGTTCAATAAACCAATATGATAGATGGCATTTAAAATCGTGATAACGCTATATCGTGCGTTGTCAAAGAAGCGCGTATTGTATGCGAGTGAAAACAAATTTGAAATAAAAACGATACAAGGCTTGCACATTGTTACAAAGCCCCATGTATTTCGATGAATGGGGCCTTATTTGAGGTCGTTTAAGCGAGAGAAATCAGCTTATTAACCAATTTTTCTATGCCGTTGTTGGCTTCTGAAATGGTTGTTGCCAGCATATAGGCTGGTGTAGACACCACGTTGTGTTGCTCGTCGTAAACAATATCATCCACAGCGCATATAACGTGTTGACCTCCTAACGCCGCAAATCCGGCTGCAGTGTCTGAGTCGTTACCTATTGTTCCTCTGACGTCATTTGGATAAATCAATGGAATGATAGTCGGGGCAATACATAAATAACCTGCAGGTTTCCCAGCTTCAGCAAAGGCACGGCACGCACTCGCTACGTGTGTGTTAATGGAGCATTCTGCACCTTTAATGGCAAAGTCAGTAAGGTTCTTGGCTGCGCCAAATCCACCTGGAAGCAGTAGTGCATCAAAATCATTCACATCCAGCTTTTCGACGTCTTCAATATTCCCTCGCGCAATACGGGCAGATTCAACGAGTACATTACGACTTTCTTCCGTTACTTCCCCTGTTAGATGGTTAATGACGTGCAATTGCTCAACGTTAGGAGCGAAACAGTACCACGTTGCATTAGCTTTCTCTATAGCGTGCAGGGAAAGCACAGACTCATGAATTTCAGCGCCATCGAATACGCCTGACCCACTAAGAATGACGGCTATTTTTTTCATACTGATCATTTCTCCTTGTTATTAGGGCATTAAGACTTTAGGACAAAATAGGGCACTTTGTCTGCTTGCTATGCCACAGAATGCTAGTTGCTTCAAACTACAAAAAAGCCACCCGTTAAGGGTGGCAAAGGGAACCGATAACTAAAATTTGCTATCGTAAGTGGACCTGTTTAAATTGAGTAGAAGAAGTAGAGTTGCGACTTCATTCTCAAGATGATGCCTCGAATGACGTCTAAGAAAGCAAGAAAACCTATCGGTTTTTCTCCACTTACCCATGCTAGTCCAACGGCACCGACCGGGATGTCATAACCTTCAGTCTCTTGTATTTTCAAGCGCACAAAGTGATGCTTGTTATTCAGGTTCTTACCAGTAGTGGTGCGTACTGACTGGTCAATAGCAAGCAATGTGCCTTGCGATTCACCCGTCGCTTCAACAATACCTTCCACTTCTGCGGCAAAAACATGTCCCGGATAAACGGATGTAGAGAATTCAGCGGGTTGTCCAGCTTTAATGTTTCGAATAGCTTGGTGATTAACACGCATCAGTACATACTTTTCGTTGGTGTACATTTGCAATCGTGGTACTCGCGATAACAGTTGCCCTTCACGAAGAATGAAGTTGGTAACAAAGCCATCAGTCGGTGCATAAACTTTGGTGCTGTCGAGGTCCCACTGTGCGCGTTCGACAGATTCCGTAGCGTTTCGCAAATCATTCCTTCTGCTGTCTACAGCAAATTCATATTTACTGATAGAAAGTAGTGCTTTATTTGCATCTACACGGCGTTTATCAAGTTGTGCTTCGGTAGTCTTTACTTTGTGTTTTGCCACTTCAACAATGCTAATTTGCTTGTCTATATCACTTTCGGTGATTGTGTTACTAACCACGGCGTTCTGCTCTTGGAAGCGTTTCAGCATTTTTCGTTGTAAGGTGTAATCGACCTGCGCTGAGCGAAGCTGACTTGCCGATGTTTCAACACTCTTTTGTGCAGAAAGATAGCTAGATTTTGATATTTCGATATCTTGGATCGCGCTATCTAACGCTACTTGTGCAGCGTCGTGTTGTATTACCGCTTGATCTAGTGCGATTTGATAAGGTTTTGGGTCAATCTCATAGATGAGTTGACCTTTCTCAATCTGTTGGTTGGGCTTGATGTGCAACTTAACGACTTTCCCCGTTACATTAGAGGAATCTGGACGAAGCTGAATATGCGGAGCCTGAACTAGAGAGCCACCGGAGAGATCCATCGGGGTATAGTTAATCAACCCCACCCAAACGAACATTAGCCAGCCAACGCCACCAATATACGCGAAGCCTTTAGAAAACTTGTTCCATGGCATACCTATTAACCGCAGTAGGTATATAAACAGAGCCCAAACTGCTAAACCCTCTAACATGTTGTGTTCTCCGTATTATCTTCTTTTCCGTGCCAAATATCTCTAAGTCGAACAATCGCTTTTTCCATGTCTACAAATGCAATGATGACGGCCAATACCCAAACCCAATGCCAGATAAAGCCTATCCATGTGAGAGCGGTGATTAGTCCTAGCTGATGGTGATCTTTGCTGTGTGCTTTATTAATAGGAAGCTCGTGAATACGCCAAAACCCATATACCGCGGCAACGACACTTGCGACTAATACGATTCCTGATACGACGTGTAATGCGGTGTCTGCGCTCGTTCCGACAAATGGGACACTCAGTAGGCTCATTGATTTACCTTATAAGATTTAGAAGAAACAAGAGTCTATTCGACATAGAAATAATCATTTACAAAATGATAGATTTCATCAAGAATCAACATGTTTTGAGGCAATTAGTATCATCTGGTGACGATATGTTTGAGAATGTACACTTTGTAAGAGCTATGGGTATTGCGGGGCTGGTCGGAAACCTGCACAAAACCTATGGTGTAAGACCAGAAGAGTTGGGGATCCCAGCTAAAGCCCTCGAGTTTCCAATGACACTGATCCCAGTTTCAGTTCTCAATCAGTTCTACGAGAACATTGAGTTGATAACAGGAGATCAGGATGCCGTACTTAATCTTGTCAGCCAAATGTCGATTGATAGACTAGGTTCTATGAGTCGCTGGTTTTTCTCAGGTCATGATCTTGCCTCGACCATTCGTCGAATTAATTTTGGTATTACTTGTATTCAATCTGGGGCTTTTCTCAGTGGCGAAGTAGTGGGTCCAATTGTTAAGTGGACGTATTACAACAGCTCAATTTCTGCAGCCGCAAAAGCCGATGATGGTGTCAGAGTTGCAAACTTCATGTGTAATGTATTGAAGCGCTATCTGGGGGAAGAGTTTGTTCCTGATCGTGTTTGTATATCAGGTACCAAGTCAAATAGAAGTAAATACGAGGCCTATTTTGGCTGTCCAATTGAATGGGGGCACAATCAAACAGAGGTTTGGTTACCCAACAAGCTGCGATTACAAGGCAACAAGATACCGTCATTAGCCGCAGAAAAGCTTTCTATGAGTTTTGCAGATCTCGATAACTATTTGAACATGCCAGACTCTCAAGATCATATGAAAGTGTTGTATGAAGTGGTGAATTATTCGCGACATTTTGGGATTCCAACATTAGCAAAGGTGTCGGAATTGTTGGGCCTGTCGGAGCAGCAATTACAAAGACGGTTACAAGCGTCTGGGTTAAACTTTACCTCAGTGGTAGGATTCGTTCTATCCGGGGAAGCGGTGAAGCAAATTGTGCTAGGCACACCTATGGAACAAATTGCCGAGAGCCTAGGTTATACCAATATGACCAGCTTTAGCCGTATGTTTAAGAAATACCGAGGTATTACTCCAAAGCAGTACCTAAACAACTACCTTTCCGCTTACTAATCTGAGTTTTTAAGCTACATCTGGTTGATTGTTAGGCGAAAACGACTTTATTGCGCCCTTCAGATTTGGCTTGATAAAGGTGCTTATCAGCAATATCGAGCTTGTTACGCCAATGCCTTTGGTAGTTTGCAGGACTTAGTAAGGTTGCGCCAATAGATGCAGTCACCGTTAATCGACCTTCGTCAAAATATAGGCTGGTCGTTTCAACGGTGGTTCGAAGCCTAGTTAGACGATCTTGCAATTGAGCAAGCGTGTCTGCACGGACAATGATAAGAAACTCTTCACCACCCCAACGTGCTAGTAGGTCGTCATTTAACAAGACGCTGTTGAGCGTTTGAGCAACTTCTTGTAGGACAATATCCCCAGCCGCGTGACCCAATTTGTCGTTTATATCTTTAAAGTGGTCAATATCAATTAAACCGATAGCAATATGCCCTTTGCCCGGTAGAGCTCTATCACCACTAAGATAATGTTCTGCAAACCGACGATTTGGTATGCGCGTGAGTGAGTCCAGCATGCTCTGCTCACGCAACGAATGATTGGTCGACAACAAGGAAATGTTTTGCTGTTGGAGCGTATTCTTGCTTTTAAACAGCAGCAAAAAGCCAAACATACCTGCCACAAAAATGGCCGCCCACATTTTTTCCTTAGACTCTTGGTAATCGATGCGAGTTTGCTTGAGTTTGTTCTCCGTATGAAGTTGGGTGATTTTATGCTGCTGTTCGGTATCAGCATGTACTTGCTCTAGTTCAAATAGGGCTTTTTGGCGTCTATCGAAAAGTAGGATCTCGTTTTCTTTTTGATAAAGCCGAGCATACCTATATGCAGTATCAAAGTGCTGCTGTCCGGCATAAAAATTAGCAAGGTGGTTGTATGCTTTTGCCGTATTAAGAGGATCTTTTAGAGCAATGAATTGATCTTTGGCACTAATCAATAACGACTCTGCTGTACTGCTGTTACCAAGAAAACTCAATGCTCGTCCAAGGTGTGTAATGCAATGAGGGACCTGGGTTTTAATCTGATATTTTTCTGCTAAAGATAGGCACTCTTGAGCGAGCCATTCAGCTTGTCGGTAGTGTCCTTTTTCAAGTGAGTTATATGCCTTATTGCTTTTAACATTGGCGATAAGGCTAACATCACCGAGCTGATCTGCCTTTAGTTCTGCTAAGTCAAGATACTCTGACTGTTCACTCAGGCTACCAATATTACCAGCGATGATAGATCGATTGAGGGCGAGTATCGCCTCTTGTTCTAATTGCGGTTGATGACTCTTCTGGAGCCAAAAATAGCCCTCTTGGTTGTATTCAAGCGCTTTATCCCATTCTTCTAAGTCGGCATAGATTAAAGAGATATTGGAAATAACTTTGACCACATACGCGGCGTCACCAATACTACGGAAAATCTCCAATGCTGCTGTATAGCTTTTTTTTGCTTGTAACTGTCTATTTTGACTGGAGTGGATGACAGCGATGAGGTTGTGTGTCCTTGCTTCAAGGTGCAAGTAACGCAGCTTTTTGGCGGCCAGCAGTGCGCGGTTTGCTCGTTGTAAGGCGACATCATAGTGACCATCGGTAATATCAAAGGTCGCTAACCACATATCACTCTCTGCTACTATCCAAGGCACGCTTTTTTGGATGCCGATTTGTTGCATGGCATCTAATGCTTTACGTGCTTCCAAAGGACGTTTGTGTGCTCGATGATGTTTGAATTTTCCAAGATAATAGTAGTAGCTTGCAACTGGATCGTGTCCAATCTTCGCACTTCGTTGAAGTTGCGTTAATAACTCGATTCCATGATTAAAACTTGAGTAACGTACTGCATTCAAGGCAAGTACCGTTTCTTTGTAGGGTTTGTCTTCTATGAGCGTGAGGGGGGAAAATTGGGCATAAACGACCCTAGAGCTTAACGCAAACAGAATGATGGTGAACAAGAAACACAGTCGGATAGCTATTAGCACTGATAGGTTAATAAGAAATAATTAGTACGTCGTATTGTAAATGTTTAAATTGTCATCGTCAAATTATCATTTTTGGAACTGATATCAACAAAAATGTCTATTCTAGAGAGTTGTATGGTTATAAAAGAGCCAATTGACTTGTCGCTAAGAGTTAGGTTTCATTACTAAATCAATAGATTGCATAAGCTCTTGAAAATACGGGTTGAAGGTTAACCGTGCATGGATTTTGTTTGGTTCTTGATAACCGTAAGCGGAATACCAAACCTGATGGCCCGATTGGCAGTTTGCATAGTCAATGTCACGTTGACCGTTATCACAAATGGTGATCATGCCAGTCTGCCCATAATACGGGTTGTTAGGGCTGAATAGCATACCCATATGAGAGCCGTTGGAAACACGATATTCAGGTAAAACCATCGTCTGACTGATGATTCTCTGACCTTCAGGGGGGTGCTCTCCTTGCCAAATAAGTCTGCTTTCAGCATGGATAAACTGGTTTTGGAACGCTTGAGAGGCTGCGGTGGTATCGACAACGCTATCGGTTTCACTCAACACCATTAATGTTGGTTTGACGAAAAGATGAGTAGCGAGGTTGTCTTGTACGACTTTTGCCGTTTGGTAGTATACGGCTGCGCCATTCATAGGCAGCGAATTGTAACGTAGTACATTGTTCTCTGGGTCTTGGTCAGCCCAGTCCATGAAGTAACTTGCAAAGCGCGCGTATTTGACTGCTTCCGATTTGGGTTGGAATGCTGGAGAGAAAAGCAACAGCCCAGAAATACGGTCATCATTCAGTGCATAGGCAGTCACAAGATTAGCGCCGGTAGAGTATCCGCCTAGCCAAACATTAGGATAATCTCCAAGCAGTAGCTGAGTATGGTGTGAAACGATATTTTCCCAGTCAGAGTAGCTAGGCAGCAGCAAATCACCGGCCTTACTGCCATGCCCAGGAAGTAAAATTGCTCTAACTAAATAGCCTTGCTTAACCAAATGTTCCGCAATGTCGTGAAACGAGTAGGGTGAGTCACCAAGTCCGTGCACTAACAATATGGCTTGACCATTAGGGGAGTCAGGCACTAGCTCAAAGGGACTATTGAGCGCAATTTCTTGTTGATGATCGTCAGATTTGAATGCACGGTTTTCAGCAAGCCATCGTTGAGTATCTTGGATGTATCGCTCAAATGAAGCTTGCTGATAGGCAGGGAGTGCCTTTGCTTTTTGGTAGGCAGGGTCGTTGTTCTTGGCAGAACAACCAAATATACCTGCAGTGATGAATACAGAAATATAGAAGACGAGCGCGACCAGTTTTCTTTTATGTCGCGAACGTATTTCGCGAATAGCAGACCTACTTGGACGAGACTTCTTCATATTCACCTTCTATTGTATTGCCTTGCATATTTTGGCGCTGTTGAGCTAACTCTTTGTCGAGCTCTTTCTTAATACGATTACCCGTGACATATGCAGCAATGGTAAGTGGAATTGCCATGATTAAACTGAACATCATCGCAACAAAGCCGATAAATAGGGCGCTAACGGTTAGGAGTGCTTTTTTCATAATGACCTCTCTTGATAAACAGCGTCGGAAAATGGATGAGTCTTTATGTGCATCGCTCCTTGATGGTTAGATAATAGAGCAATCAATATGAACCAAACATGAACGCTAGTTCACAATTGCGTTCATGTTTGAATACTTTTAATCACCTAAAGGTTGGCGATCGCTGCCTGTGCGGTGACTATCTAGAGCGAGTTTGAGGCGACGTAAGCGGTCACGAGAGCGACGCTTGTGATTGACGGCAAGCTCCATCGACAATACATCAACCAGAGCTAGCATAGCGTAACGAGATGCCGACGGTTTGTAGATGAAGTCGGTTTCTTTGTGAATAATGGGAAGAACAATATCACTGAGCTTTGCTAAAGGTGAGTCGGCAGGAGTTATGGCTATCACTCTAATCCCGTATTGCTGAGCAATTTCTGCGGTTTCGACGATAACAGGGGTATGTCCCGTCGCGGAAATGACCACCATGACATCGTTGGCGTCTGCAGTAGCAGCGACCATTCTAGTAAGAAGACCATCGTTGTATGAGACCACAGGGTAACCTAGCCTAAACAAACGATGTTGAAGCTCTTGCGAGGTAATAGTTGAACCGCCGCCCACACCCACTGCGATTATTTGTCTAGCAGAGTGAAGCATGGTAACGGCTTGGCTAATATCGGCTTCATTGATAAGGGCACGGTTGATATCCAACGCCTGTTTGATCGATTCGTAAATGCCTTGGTGGCTTGTTTGGTCAGGCGGCTCAATGATGAAGCGCTGCCCAACGGCGAGTGATTGCGCCAGTTTGATCTTAAGATCTCTAACATTAAGACAACCTACAGCCTTAGCAAATCGAGTAATAGTCGCTTCACTAACGCTTGCTTGCTGTGCTAGTTCGGTAATACTCGCATTGGCGGCAGAATGTATATCGTCGGTAATTAAGTCTGCTACTTTCTTTTCAGCATCACGAAGCGCGCTGTAGCGCTCCGTGATCTGAGATATGATGTCTACTTCTACGGTCAAAACTTTCCCTCTAAAAAGCCGTTTCTACCCATTGCTCAACATTATGCTCATTGTCGCTGATCGCGAGAAGACGCCATTTATCAAACGTAAGGCATGGGTGTGACGTTGAGAACGCAATCATATCACCAACCTGAAGTGACGACTCTGCTGGAATGGCCAAAAATGTGTGTTGGTCCATAACATCAGTAGCGATGATCTTGTTTTCTTTGATTTCAGCACCTGCTCGATAGATACGTTCTGGGATCGGCAGTCCCGCATCGAAGGCTACATCCCTCTTACCGAGTCCTACGATCGCTTTGGTCGGCTCTGGTCTAGAAATTACATACGCCCACACTTCGAGCGAAGAGGATAGGTCACCACCCAACTCACACGCATAACCACCATTTTTAACTGCTCTGGCCATGACTTTTTCTTGGGCGTCAAGATAGATCCCTGTGTCATGAATAACATAGCAACCTGGTCGAATAACAGCCTGAAAGTCATTCAAATGAGCAAAAGTTTCTGCCACGACGTCATACCATGCGGATCCAGCTCCGGTGAGAATAGGCTTGTTAGGCAGCAACTCCTGACTGATGAGGTCACGTCCAATTTCAATAGTCTCTGTTAAGAAAGCCCTAACGAGAGACTCTTCATCTCCACCATGAATGACTCCCTCGTAGACCTCGATTCCGACCAATGAGACATGAGGCAAAGTACTAATATGTTTAGCAAGTTCGACTACCTCTTGTTTCGTTCTGCAACCGCAGCGACCTCCAGCAACACCGTATTCAATTAACACTTCAATGTTCGCATCTATACTTGAATAGAATTGTTCCAATTGATCAGCGTTAACGGCTGAGTCTACGCAAACGATGACTCTAGCTTGAGTCTCTTTCTTAATACGAGCCACCATTGCCATATTTGCTCTACCAACCAGTTGGTTAGCGATCATGATATTTTTTAACCCAGCGCTAGCCGCTGTTTCTGCTTGTGGTGCCGTTGCTACTGTTATCCCCCATGCACCTTTTTGCTTTTGCATGGCGAAAAAGTCTGGTGTCATGGTGGTTTTTCCATGTGGACAAAGCAAAACGCCATGATAGTTAGCAAAAGCTTGCATCCAGTCCATGTTATTCAGCAATGCTTGTTTGTTAATAACTGCTACGGGTAGGCTAATTTCTTCATTAATCAGGCTGTATTTTGTCTTAAGCTCAGCCGTCACTGGCACTCCTTTCATTCCTCTGTCAAATGGTACCGTTGTATTTTTCTGTTTGTTTCTATCATTTTCTTTTAAATCTATCATTGGTAATTCTCTTTCTAACATGATTTAACTTGTTGATATTTAATGTTTGATGGTAACAATGATAATTAATATGTTAGAAACTATCAAACTTAATGAGTTAAATTGTGTAATTAGTCACTGTGTTTGTGTGGGTAACTATCTATGATTGTTTGTGTGAAATGCACGAACTGAGAGAGAAGGTCATGTTGTTCGACATAATTATTAGAAATGCAGAAATCGTCGATGGTACCAATACTCCAGCGTACAAAGCGGATGTGGGGTTAGTAGAAGATCGAATAGTCAAAATTGGTGAATTAACAAACGAGAAAGCGACGTCTGTTATTGATGCTGAAGGTTTGATAGTCAGCCCTGGTTTTATTGATGTACATACTCATGACGACACTAATGTTATTCGCTATCCCGATTGCTTACCAAAAATCAGTCAGGGTGTTACTACGGTGATCGTCGGTAACTGTGGTATCAGTGCATCGCCTGCCGTATTGGAGTGCGCACCGCCGGATCCAATGAACTTGTTAGGCAAACAGGAAGATTTTAAGTATCCGACGTTTGCTCAATATGCCGAGGCGGTGTCTTCAGCAGAACCAGCCGTGAACGTCGCCGCTCTAGTCGGCCACACCACGTTACGTAATAACGTGATGAATGACCTATTCAGAGAAGCCAGCGAGCAAGAGTTAGCTTCGATGAGGACAACGCTTGATTTAGCAATGCAACAAGGAGCACTTGGTTTAAGTTCCGGCTTGGCCTATGCCAGTGCCAAACAGGCGACAGCCAGTGAAGTTATGCGGTTAGCTGAGGTTCTTGCTGAGCATGATGGTATTTATACCACACACATGCGTACTGAGTTTGAAGAAATCTTGCATGCGATGGAAGAGGCTTTTGAGACTGGAAAGCATGCAAAAGTGCCTGTTGTCATCTCACATCTAAAATGTGCAGGTGCTGGTAATTGGGGGCGTACAGTTGAAGTTCTTGATTTGATGGAGAAGACATCAGCTCATCAAGATGTCTCTTGCGACTGCTACCCATATTCTGCTAGCTCGTCAACATTAGATTTAAAACAAGTCACTGAAGATTTTGATATTTTCATTACGTGGTCTGAAACAAAGCCAGAATGCGCAGGACAAATGCTCGCTGACATCGCAAAGCAAATGGAATTGCCTCTTATTGAAGCGGCAAAAGCCTTGCAACCTGCTGGCGCTGTTTATCACTGCATGGATGAAGCAGACGTTGAAAGAGTCTTGAAATACCGTTTGACGATGGTGGGTTCAGATGGTTTACCCAATGATCCTCATCCTCATCCACGTCTATGGGGAACATTCCCCAAAGTGTTGAGCCATTACTGTCAAGGTCGCGAATTATTTCCTTTGGAAGAAGCGGTACACAAGATGACGGGTATGTCTGCGACACGATACAACTTATCGAATCGAGGTGTCATTCGCGAAGGTGCGTTCGCTGATATCGTGATATTCGACAAACAGAAAATAAAAGATACCGCAACATTTGAAAACCCGATTTCAGTCGCTGATGGGATTGAGTGTGTATTGGTTAACGGAAATATTAGTTACTCAAATAAAACCGTTGCTGAAAATAGATTTGGGCGATTTATATATCGTCAAGAGAAGTAATATTTAAATGAGCATTATTTGCTCTTGGAAATATAAATTTAGTTAAAAAATAGATAATTGGAGAATTAAAATGACGATTAAGCGCTATGGTGTAGAAGGTGGTGTAGGTACAGGTGGTCAACATTTACCGTTCGCTCGCGCAACTGAAGCGGGAGGCTTTCTTTACGTTTCAGGTCAAACGCCAATGACTGACGGCGAAGTCGTTGAAGGAGGGATTGTTGATCAATCTCGTCTAGCAATCCAGAACTGCGTAGACATTATGGAAGAAGCAGGTTACGGCCTTGAAGATGTGGTACATGTCAAAGTTGTACTGACGGACTCACGTTACTTCCAATCATTTAATAAAGTGTTTAAAGAGTTTTTTGGCGCAAACCCACCTGCTCGTATCTGCATGGTATGCGATCTTGTTGTCGACGTAAAAGTTGAAGTTGATGTCACGTGTTACCGCGAAGACCGTCGTTAATTAAATACTTGTTATATATTACTTAAATTAATATTAAGGGCATTCTACTGAATGCTCTTCACAAAAATATAAATATTTACAATCTAAATGGACTTAATTCAGAAGTACCTCTTACTTCTGAGTTTAAAATAACGTAAAACGGTAAGTGGCTTAAATGAGTCACTTATATCTCTGGAGGTGTTCAATGAACAGTACACTATTTTTATCCGGCTTCGGAATATATGTGTGTTTTCTTATTTGGCTAGGATGGTTTGTGTCACGAAACCAAAAGTCTGGTGAAGACTTTTTGTTAGGTGGACGTGGTTTACCTCTGTTTCTTGTGCTAGGTACAACAGTCGCAACCATGGTTGGTACTGGATCAAGTATGGGAGCGGTTGGCTTTGGTTACGCTAATGGTTGGGCTGGAGCGCTTTATGGTATCGGCGGTGCGCTAGGCATCCTACTATTAGCCCTTTGGTTTGCACCAGTTCGAAAGCTTAATTTCATGACGATGAGTGAAGAGCTTGCGTATTACGTCGGTGCCAACCGTGTCGTTAAAAATGTTGTTGGCGTGCTTATCTTTATTGCCTCTATTGGTTGGCTTGGTGCTCATATTCTTGGTGGCGGTATGTATTTGGCGTGGATTGCCGATATTGATCTCAACGTAGCAAAAGTCATCATCGCAGCAGCATTCACAATTTATGTTGTCATTGGCGGATACACAGCGGTTGTTTGGACCGACACTATCCAAGCAATTATCCTATTTGTTGGCTTTATTTTAATGGCGGTTCTATCTGTTCAACACATCGGTGGCATGGACAATCTTTACGAAGCGATGGACCCGGCGGCAACAAGTTTCCTTGCAATTGAAAAGCTTGGACTTATTCCTGCTGTCTCTCTAGCTGTGGTCATTGGTGTTGGTGTATTAGCGACGCCATCTTTCCGTCAAAGAATATACTCCGGTAAGAATGTTTCAACTATTCGCCGTTCATTTGTATTGTCTGGCGTTTTGTATCTGTTCTTCTCGATTATTCCAGCAATCATCGGTATGGCTGCTCACGCGATTGAACCAGGTCTGGACAATGCCAACTTTGCATTCCCTTATATTGCAGCGACTGTGCTACCGGTAGGGGTTGGTATGATCGTTCTGATTGCGGGTTTGTCGGCAACAATGTCTAGCGCAAGTTCAGATGCTATAGCGGGCGTTTCAATCCTTCTTCGCGATGTATATGTAATGTTCACTGGCCGAGTGCCAAATAAAGAGTCAATGCTGAACTACTCCCGTCTAGCATTGGTTGTTGTTATCGGCTTTGCACTGCTGTTCGCACTCACTTCGAATGACATCATTGGCTATATCACGAAGATGATCTCAACGGTCATGTCAGGCATGTTTGTATGCGGTATGTTGGGTCGTTTTTGGAAACGTTACACTTGGCAGGGAGCGATTGCGACACTTGTTGGTGCATCGGCAGCGTCCTTCGCGGTAATGTTCAGCACAGACCTAACGGCTTTCTGGGGCAATCCAGTTATCCCATCAGTGACGGTAGCAACAATTGCTGGTGTTGTGGTTAGCCTAGTGACGCCTGAAAATAAGGTCTCTCCTGAGCAAGCTCAAGCGATTCTTGATGCTGAACGCGCTCAAATGGAGTTGGGTTCAGCTCCTCAAGAAACTTCAGCAAAACCGACACCAGTTACTGAGTAATTTTGGTCTTATCTAGGAGTGCATGCGGCACTCCTTCTTCTAATCCTAATATTTTAAGAGGCTCTGATGAAAGTAGCTTTCTTCGGTGAATGTATGGTGGAACTGAGTGGGGAGCCACTTCGAAGAACATTCGGAGGCGATACTCTTAACACTGCGCTTTATCTAGCAAGGCTTGGACGTAATCGAGGTATTGATGTTTCCTACGCGACGGGGCTGGGTGAAGATAAATTGTCGGTTGAGATGAAACGAGCTTGGAACGATGAATATATCGACACGAGTTTGATTGAAACCGTGTCAGACAAACAGCCTGGTTTGTATTTAGTCGAAACTGATGTAAATGGAGAGCGAACCTTTCTGTACTGGCGTAATGACAGTGCCGCAAAATACTACTTTGACAATGTGGTAAGTAAACTAGAAGTTGCTTTAGCTGCTAACCAACATGATGCGCTTTATCTCAGCGGAATCAGCTTAGCCATATTGAACAATAGTGCTAGGAAACGAATGCTAACTATGGCTAAACACCATCATGAAAGTGGTAAAAAAGTCATATTTGATAATAACTTCCGTCCTCAGCTTTGGAGTAGCTCCGACGCTCGACAGTGGTATGAAAAGCTGTTGCCTTATGTGGATATAGCGTTACTCACAGAAGATGATGATAGAGAAATATGGGGGACTGAAGAGTCTATTGAGTCACGTTGTGAGCGATTTGAAATTGCAGAAGTGGTGATTAAACGCGGTTGTGAACCATGTAAGGTGATAACACGAGAAAACAATCAGATTAATACCCACATTGTCGCAGCATCGAAAGTTGCGAATGTGATTGATACCTGCGCTGCTGGTGACTCTTTTGCTGCGGGATATTTGTCTGCGAGATTGAGTGGTCAGTCATGCGAGTTATCTGCCGAGTTTGCTCATTCTGTTGCTGCTATCGTTATTCAACACCCTGGCGCTATTGTTCCACTCGGTGCTATGGATCATTTACTGTGAAGAGATCAACATGTCGTTAATTAATAAATTAAAACAATTTAAAGTTATTCCTGTTATTCAAATTAATAATGTAGACCATGCGATTCCTTTAGCTAAGGCATTAGTCGAAAACGGTCTTCCAGTCGCTGAAGTCACATTCAGAACAGAGGCGGCAGCTGCTTCTATCAAGGCTATGAGAGATGTCTACCCTGAGTTGTGTATTGGTGCGGGTACAATTTTGAACTCACAACAAGTAGATCTTGCTATTGAAGCAGGGGCTGAGTTTATTGTTGCTCCTGGCCTTAATCCCAACACGGTTAAATACTGTCAAGAAAACAATATAACCATTATCCCTGGAGTGAATAACCCAAGCCAAGTTGAGCAAGCCCTAGAGTTAGGATTGTCTTTCCTTAAGTTTTTTCCTGCAGAAGCATCTGGCGGTGTAAACATGGTTAAGTCGCTATTGGCGCCTTACGGTGATGTTGCATTTATGCCGACGGGAGGCATCAGCAAAGTGAATGTCAATGACTACCTATCTCTCGACAGAGTTCACTGCTGCGGTGGTACTTGGATGGTCGCAACATCGTTGATTGAAAACGAGCAGTGGGACCACATTGGTGAGCTTGTGCGAGCAGCGGTAGCCACGACACGATAACTAGTCTTATGTTGTTATTTGGCCAGTAATTAAGCTGGCCGCTTTTTAGTCCAGTTATTTTGTTTTAATGCCCATTGATTTGGGTAGCCCTTTGACAACCTTAAAATAGATAATTATTAATGAAAAAAATCATATCAATAAGTGTTTTAGCGCTGGTTTAATGCTGAATTTACCGCGCGTGAGCATACCGTTAAATTTCTCGACAAGTACTCAGATTTTATGAGGCCATACGCAGAAATTGTTGATGCGGACAAAAACATTTATATCCCAGGACCAAATAAAGGCGAAACTGAGTGACGCTATCGTATTGGTCTGAACTTTGTATTCTAAGGAAATAATAATGAAAAAGAGTATCTTAACTTTACTGGTAGCCGGTTCACTAACAACAACGGCAGCATGGGCTATGGCACCAAATACTGATTTAAATTTAATGCCTTATCCACAATCGGTGGAATTAGGTCAAGGAAGCGTAACGTTAGACAAAGATTTTAGTATTTATATTAAAGGATTTAATTCTGACCGAGTCGAATATACGGCAAAGCGCTTTGTAGAACGCTTAGAGCGTCAAACAGGTCTACCGACGCTTAACTGGCGAGCTGATTCAGAGGATGAAGCGACGTTTGTTATCGACATTCAATCCCCAGCTAAGAGTGAGGTGCAAGATATTGATGCCGATGAGTCGTACAAGCTAACGAGCAATGATGGCAAAATTGTTTTAGAGTCGAGCCGCCCATATGGCGCTATTCGTGGTATTGAAACCATTCTCCAACTGGTCCAGACCGATGCTAATGGTTATTCTGTTCCGGCAATCAGTATTGTCGATGAGCCGCGTTTTAGATGGCGTGGTGTTTCTTATGATACATCTCGTCACTTCATTGAGATGGAAGTGATTTTGCGTCAACTTGATGCGATGGCATCGGCGAAAATGAACGTGTTCCATTGGCATATTTGGGATGACCAAGGAATCCGAATTCAATTAGATAACTACACTAAACTGTGGGAGAAAACCACGGACGGTAATTATTACACCAAAGACCAAATTCGTTATGTCGTAGAGTATGCACGTAAACTAGGTATTCGTGTGGTTCCTGAAATTTCGTTACCGGGCCATGCGTCAGCCGTTGCTCATGCTTATCCAGAATTGATGTCTGGGTTAGGGGAACAAAGTTATCCGCAGCAGAGAGAGTGGGGGGTATTTGAGCCTCTGATGGACCCGACGAACCCCGAATTGTATGTCATGTTGGAAAGTGTATTCGACGAAGTGGTTGAATTGTTCCCGGATGAATACTTCCATATCGGAGGTGATGAGCCTAACTACAAACAATGGCAAGAAAATCCAGAAATTCAAACTTTTATCAAAGATAAAGAGCTTGATGGTGAACGAGGTCTTCAGTCGTACCTCAACGCGAAAGTGGAAAAAATGCTTGAGGAGCGTGGTAAGAAGATGAGCGGCTGGGACGAAATCTGGCACAAAGATCTTCCTAAATCGATCGTGATTCAGAGCTGGCGAGGCCATGACAGTATTGGCCGTGCGGCACAAGAGGGTTACCAAGGGTTGCTATCAACAGGCTATTACTTAGACCAACCACAGCCTACAAGTTATCACTATAGAAATGATCCGATGCCGAGTGGCATCACCGTTGACGATAAGCTTCACGAAGGGGAGCGCTTTGTTAGCTACCAGTGGGAAAAACCGCGTACTAAAGGTGGCCCACGCAAAGGCTTACTCACTATTATTCAAGCAAAAGACGGTAAAGTTCGTGCATTTACGGATTATAACGGTAAATCTCGAGCTGAAGTTGAGATCTTAGAATATGAACCTGGCAAGATATTCCGCGGCCACTTTGATAACTTCATGTCATACACAGAGTTCAATCTTAAGCTAGCGGGAGAGCAGTTTGCCGAAGGGAGCTATCAGCTTATTGGTAATGTAAGGTGGCCAACGACGGGGAAACTGGTTGCTTCTTCAGCACAAGAGGGAGCGTCAATTCCTGAGCCAACTGGTGGCTATCCTGCTGAACTGAACGAACAAGAACAAAAGCTGATATTGGGTGGAGAAATCACCGTTTGGGGTGAAAATATCAATTCGATGACGATGGAAAACAGAATTTGGCCGCGCAGTTATGCGATTGCAGAGCGATTCTGGTCAAGTGAAGAGCTGACTGATGAAGCAAGCATGTATAAGCGTATGCGTGCAGTTGATAATTGGTCTGAAATTTCTTTGGGTATGCGCCACCATGCTGACGCAAGAGTCATGATGCAAAGGTTGGCGAATGGCAGCGATATAACACCTTTATTGGTGTTGGCGAAGTACACTGAACCTGCACAATACTATGCGCGTAACTGGGAAAAATGGATTCAGACAGAGAACCCAGGAGATTTATATAATCAACACGAACGCCTGAATCGTTTTGCTGATGCGCTCCCAGTGGAGAGTTACACTGTGTACGAAATGCGTGATTTGGTGACACAATACGTTAAGGGAGACAAGTCTGCTTTAACGTCGCTTAAAAATCACTACGAGCAATTACTCAATGCTTCTTCTGAGGCAGCTACAGTCTTTGCTAACAACGTAGCGTCAGTAGATACGGTACCGTTAGCTAAGGCATCACAGAAGATAGCTCAGTTAGGTTTGACACTGGTAACAAAAGCCGAAGCTGGCGAGAAAGTGTCTTCAGCCGATGCAAGAGAATATCAGTCTATGATTAATGACTCAGCGAAGATCATTGATGAAAGTATTGTCGCTACAGTGAAGCCGACGGAAATGTTACTTTGGTCACTATCAAAGTAATTCCATCGGCCTACTAGGTGCCGCATTAGAATAAACGCCCCTACTTAACTTGGGGCGTTTTATGTTACATGGGCTGATAACCACTGCTTATCAGCTTGATAACAACAAGTGAATTCAGTAATAGCACTCAAGGCGTTAGTCTAACCATACGCAAACACATAACGTCGAGAGCACCCTATGACATTTTCAAAATCTCAACTTAAATCACTTTTCGCCATTTCTACCCTCGCTCTGCTAGCAGGATGCTCTTCGCCCGCGTTTGATGCAGAAAACGAAAACTCTGCGAGAAACCGCGGAGCTGCTGGAGGTGCGTTGTTAGGCGCTACCATGGGGGTTTTAACCGGTGAGCCTGAACTCGCGGTTAAAGGAGCAGTCGCTGGTGGTGTTGCTGGTGGAGTCGCTGGTTCAATGAAAGATCTTGAGGATTCACGCGAAACCAACCGTACCGAAATTTTAGCTGATGGGATAAAACAAGATAATCGTAGTGAAGCGGAGATGCGTGCTGATGAGCTTGAAGCTCAAATTCGCATTAAAGAGCTAGAGCAGAAATTGGCAGAGATGGAAGCTCAGCAAGACGATCAAGTAATCGATGCGAGCTAGTTAAAAGCCGAGTATTACTCCAGTTTTAAAGCATCAGATAAAGAAAAGGCCGATTGAGAACTCAATCGGCCGAAAACAGTGTGAACAAATCGGTTCACTAACAACGTCAGTTGGCTAGGTGACCTCAAATTTTGAAGTCACTTTCCATAATGCATTTCGCGTGCCAATATTTCTTTTGGTTAATGCTAAGGTTTAAGGCAATATTAATGCATAGTCAATGTCGTTTTTTCCATTATGCAATTGCAATATGCGTTGATTTTGCAATATGCAATTAACTGCTTTGTCACTAATTCCTCTGAGTTCATATCATTTTGTGCTGCTTTAGTTACATAGATATGGCAGAACTCGCGTATTTTGTCTAATTTTATAGCTATCGATTGAGAACGGTTCAGAGACATATGCAACCAGCACCGATACCTATAAATGATGACTACCGACTTAGTGTTCTCCAAACTCTGAGGTTATTGGCCACACCTGAAGAGAGGTTCGATCGAGTGACTCGCCTAGCTAAACGTATGTTTAGCGTGGACATTTCTATTGTAAGCATCGTTGAGCAAGATCGGCAATGGTTCAAATCTTGTGTAGGCCTCGATACTACTGAAACGGCGAGAGATATCTCATTCTGTGGGCATGCCATTCTTGGTGATGAGCCGTTCATTATCTCGGATGCTCTGTCTGACGAACGTTTTAGTGACAACCCACTTGTTGTATCTAAACCCAATATCCGATTTTATGCCGGTGTTCCAATTAAGTTAGCTGACAATGTTAAAGTGGGAACGCTTTGTATCATTGATAGCAAGCCTCGACATTTTAGTGACCAAGAAGTCCAAGATCTTATTGATTTGGCAAAACTCGCAGAAGATGAGCTAATAGCGTGCCTGGACAGTACGATTGATGAATTGACTCAAATTTCAAACCGTCGAGGCTTCAATAAATTGGCTGACAAGGTTATCAATCGATGTCGTTTCGCTATGGAGCCATACACACTGGCATCGTTCGATCTCAATCACTTTAAACTGATCAACGATACTTACGGGCATGGTCAGGGAGATGCAGCGTTAGCGACCTTTGCTCGATTGCTTGTTGAGAACTTTAGAGATTCCGATGTGATAGCGAGAATTGGGGGTGATGAGTTCGTTGTTCTCATGTCTGGAACCACAAGAGTGGATGCTAAATTTCCATTGATGCGTTTCAAAGATCAAATAGCGGTGTTCAACGGTTCGAGTGAATGCGAATTTGAGTTGTCTTACAGCGTCGGCGTGGTTTGCTTCTCACCTTTAGAAGATCTCACACACAATGACTTATTGTCTAAAGCCGATCTAGCAATGTACGCAAGTAAACAGGCTAACTAACGGATATTCTATTTATAAGGTTTTCACTAAATACTGATGTAACTCTCCGAGGGAAGTAAAAGTATACGTCGCTTCAGTCATGTTAGGTGACGTCACGTTACCATTGGAAATAAAGCAGCTTAAGCAGCCTGCATTTTCTCCGGTCTTTATGTCGTATTCGTGGTCACCAACATAAATAACTTGTTCCGATGTTAGTTGCCATTTTTCTATTAAAAAGAGTAATGAAGCAGGGTTAGGTTTGGCAGGAAAATCTTCTCGAGTAATGAGTTCATGAACCTCAATGTTATTGGATTTTAGCTTCGTCTCTGCAGCCTGACGACAATTGCGAGTAATGACGCCTGAATAGAGGTGCTTTTCTTCCATCCACTTTAGCAACTCATGTGCTCCCTTCATAAGCGTACTTGATCGAGCATCTTCGATTTCATGGCGAAGAATAATGTCGTTTAGTGCCCTGCGTTTAGCGTCCTCGCTCGAGCTAGCAACATGTTCTAGCAGATCTTTGTCATCAGGACAGGCTAGTTCTTTACGAAGAAGCTTAAAGTCGAGGTTGCAAGATACCAACGTATTATCCAAATCAAACACTACCGCTTTGAGCATTGAATTCCATCTCTTTTTTCACACATCCGGTAATGATAATGTATCCTGAACTTGTGTTAGTATCGATAGTTAATTTGGTGAAATTGTTGATATTGGCGGCCGCATCCCTTGCTGATGATCAAGTATGCGAATCGCTTCATGGATATTGACTTCGACTAGGTTAACCAGTGATTGCATCGCTTCAATATTCGGGACTGTATCGTTATCTAACTCACTTAGTAACACGTCTATTTTGTTGATAAGTCTATTCAACTCGGACTCTTGTGCTACCTTCCTCAGCGTTATAATGACGTTTTTGAGCCCGATAACGTCTTGTGAAGAATAGACTTTGACGAGTGTATTGAGCGTCTCTTCGCCGATGGATTTAAATTGCTCTATATTGTCTAACCGCACTTGTTTCGATTCGCTAGTTGAATCCAACAGCGTGAGTTCCGCTTCAGTATTGGTGCAGTCGAGTTGCATGATGTCGTGGCGCACTAACTGGATAACATTACTGTTTTCAGGTGGCGTTGGGTTCACCAATAGGTGTTGGTACCTTTGGAGAGCATCGATAAAACTCTCTTTTTGCAGGGGCTTAGTCAGAATATGGTTTGCACCAGCGTCAACAAAATTATCATGAGCTTCTTTAAAAACATCGGCGGTACAGCCAAATATGACGGTTTTTGATCCTAGCTCTTGTCTAATAATACGAGTTGCTTCTATGCCATCCATTACGGGCATATGATTGTCCATAATGATAAGGTCGTACTGTTTTTTACCGACTTTCTCTACCGCTATTTTCCCATTTTCCGCTACTTCTACATTGTGACCTTGTTTCATACAAAATGTCTTCGCGACGAGAGCATTAACTTTGTTATCTTCGACGAGAAGGATAGCAAGAGACTGAGCAATTGCCTGTTCATCGAGTGAGACCTTGTCTTTAAGCTGAATTTCTTTGTTCTCAATTGGTGTTAGGTTGGCGGTGACAGTGAATTTACTTCCTTTGCCTAGTTCGCTGGACACATAAGCGTCACCTCCCATGAGGTTGGACAATTTTTTTACAATTGCCAGTCCAAGCCCAGTTCCCCCAAATTGTCTTGTTGTAGATGCTTCTGCTTGAGTAAAAGGATCGAAGATTGTAGCTAGTCTGTCATTTGGGATGCCAACACCAGTATCAATGACATCAATATTCAATTGCTCTTTACTTTTCGACATTGAACTCTGAGAATTCGAAAAAACTAGCTCAACAGATCCACGCTCTGTAAATTTGACGGCATTTCCGAGCAAATTAAAGATTAATTGTCTGATTCGCGATTTATCTCCCCGGAACGATTTTCCGGATGGTAATTGATTGTTCAGTTTGAACTGAATACCTTTTTCATTGCAAATGGCTGAATACGTACTGATTATTGGAGAACAAAGTTCGTCTATCGCAAAGTCGATATCTTCAAGTTCGAGTTTTCCTTCTTCTATTTTTGATATATCGAGGATGTCGTTTAACAAAGACAACAAGTGGTTTCCAGACTCAAGCAAAACACTGAGTTGCTCTTTATGTTGCGCCTGTGTTACTGAGGACTCGAGAATTTGAGCCATGCCCAAAATGCCATTTAGTGGCGTCCTCAGTTCATGGCTCATGGTAGCAAGAAATGTTGATTTAGCTCGGTTGGAGGCATCTGCTACTTGGACCGCTTGTTGGAGATTCTGCTCCAACTGCTTTCTATCACTGCTGTCTCGTTCTACTGCGATAAACTGTTCGATTTGATTATGAATATTCCTAATCGGTGTAATAACAATGTCGATCCAATATGGGCGTCCATCTTTGTGATAGTTCAAAAGCTCTGATTGAACAGTATGCCCTTGGCTGAGTTCATCTGAAATTCGTTTTATTTCCTCCTTAGAAGTGTCAATTCCTTGTAGAAGATCACCTGGCTTCTTGCCAATGGTCTCTGTGAGTTGGTATCCAGAGAGCTTTTCGAATGCACTGTTAACCCATGTAGTTAGGCCATCTCTATTTGTAATCACAATGGCGTCGCTAGCGTGTTCAACTACCATTGCTAGCTGAGAACGCTCTTTTTCGTTGTCGAGCAACTCCTTGTTCAATTTGGCTTCTACATGTTGCTGTAGCCATTGACGCCAGTATAGATAGGCGCCCAAACACAAGAAAAGCGTTACCGATGACAAAGCGATTTGGAGCTTGGTATCGGAAGAACGTTGCAACCAGAAATCGTTGGTTTGATTTAGTAAACTATGAACTTCACTGTCTATTAGGGCTTTCTTTTCATTACTAATGTCTTGATTTACACGTTTGTTTAGCCGAACGTAGTTGTCTAGGGTGACGACACTAGTATTGTCGCGAAGTGTATTTGATAAATCGCTTAAGTTGTTTTTAGCGTCAAGATAGCGATAAATGGAAAGCTTGTCAGTTTCATCCAGAGAATAATCACTCCAGAGCTTGTCTTTTAACGCTTGGATAGTTTTATTGGAATACTCTAGAGACACTTTTGCGCTGAGCAGACGTTCTAATCTTTGCGTAAACGACAACATTGCGTCTCGAACGGTTTTTGCGGAGGCTACTGCTGTCTCAGGTACAGGGTTTAGAATTGGAAAGTAGGCATTATGATTTTGTCGAATATTCTCATACAGTTTGTCAGATAACAGTTCTATAGATACCAATTCATTTGAAAACTGGTCATAAGTGCTGTTGTCACTATATTCAAAAACGTAGATCTCTTCGAGGTTGTGAGTGACATTCTGAGACAGCGATAGGTACGCTTTCTGATAAGCTTCACTAACATAGCTATTGACGGCGCTTATCACAAGCCAACATGCGGCTATTAAAGTACCAAGCATGTAGAACAACTCTATCCGTGAACGGTTAAACAATCTCTTTTTCATTGCGCTAACTCCGTCAAGAGCGGGGGAGGCGGTGCTGACAGTGCATTAAGAAAGGCGCTAATTTCAAGAGTTGTAGTGGCATCTAACTCCCTTCCTAGCTGTACTTTAGCCATGGTGACAATCGCCTCTTCCAATGTCGCAGCACGACCATCATGAAAATAAGGTGCAGTCTTTGCGACATTTCTTAGGCTAGGGACACGAAACACTCCTTTATCAGAATTAATTCCAGTGACGTTGTAACGACCTAGGTCTCTTTCTTGACTAGTCGTAGTACTAACATTGCCAAATCTCTGAAAAAGGTTGCCCCCAATGTTGGTTCCTTGATGACATACTACGCAACCCAAAGATTGAAACTTCTCCCACCCCATTTGTGCAATTGGCTCCATTGCATCGGTTTGCCCTTTAAGAAATAAGTCGAAAGGCGAATCTGGTGTGTTAAGGGCGGTCATAAAAATGACTAAGGCATTTTTGACTGTTTCTTCTGTGATGACTCCGCCAAAGTACTCGTTGAATTGCACGCGGTAGTCTTGCACCGATTGCACGTATTCAACAATGTTTCTCCAATTAGTATTCATTTCAAGAGGGTTGTGGACGGGACCGTCCATTTGTTTCTCTAGGCTTGAAGCACGCCCATCCCAGAAGAAACGAGTGTTATAGGCTATGTTGAATACTGTAGGAGAATTCCTAACACCTGATCCATTTACGCCTCTTGAGACACGGACATTTTCCGCACCATTATCGAAAATATGATGGCAAGATTCACAGCTCACTTGCTGATTGGATGACAGCCTAGGGTCAAGAAAAAGTTGTAGTCCTAACTGCGCCTTATTTTTGTCGTTGCCCTCTAGGTTGGTGTGTTCAATTGGAGCAACAAGGTGAACAACACCATATTGCTGTTTGTGGGCGAGGGAGTGGTGCTCTTCGTGCTTAAGTTGTTGGAGTGTCAGGGGCGAGTCAAAATTCAGAAGCAGGTAGGCACCAAGTATCAAAATAGCGAATAGTGAGGATAGCCACCTAATGAGAATTTTGTTCATACAATGTACACATAATATTGATCATATGTATCATTATGGGATACTTATTTGTCGTTTCAATTAAAGCTAAAAAAACCAAAAAAAGAATGAACTCGTAGTTAATTTAAGGTCTTAGATATTGCTCTGTCTTGGCTGAGCTAGTTTGGTCTACGAATTGGATTATTCAAAGGTTGGGTTTTTGTTTGTGGTTTGTTGCTTTTTGCTACGCTTAATGTAACTTGTACCAATAACGTGTAATTGATTTCTTAGACCTATTATTGTCTTGGTTTTTATAAATTTTTTTGTTGGGTGGTTGTTATGAAAACTCATTTACGTGCGCTAACTTTAGCAACGGTAATCGGTGTTGCTCTATCAGGATGCAGTCCTGAGCCGGAACAAAAGGCAGAAGCGCCAGTTGTTCGTCCTGTTAAAACTATGGTCATTGGTTTAGAAAACCAAAGTATGATTCGTGAATTCCCTGCGCGTGTTCTCGCATCGAATCGTGCTGATATGGCTTTCCGTGTCTCGGGTAAGGTCAACAGCATTCCAGTGAAAGAGGGTGATAATGTTGAGAAAGGCACGGTACTTGCGACATTAGACGACACTAATTTCAAACTTGCTGTGCGTGATACACGTGCGACTTTGCAGCGAACTCAAGCTGACTTCAAACGCGCTCAAGAGCTGATTAAAGATAACTTTATCTCCAAAAAAGATTTTGAGCAGCTACGTGCTAATTTGACACGTGCAAAAGCAGCATACGATAAAGCAAACACAGAACTTGGCTATACCAAACTTTTAGCGCCTTTTGACGGTTTTGTGGCACAGCGAGATATTCAAAATTTCGAAAACGTTGAAGCTAAGCAGGTGGTGTTTACTTTCCAAAACCTAAACACCCTTGAATTGAAATTTAATGTTCCTGAAAAGTTAGTAAGGCAAATTCGCGATGAACAAGCTGAAGATCCTGTAGAGATACCGGTTTTCGCTTATTTTGATGCAGCTCGAGAGAAACCATATCCAGTGACGGTGACGGAAGTGTCCTCTAAAGCTGATGCTGATACACAAACCTTTGAGGTGACGGTGACACTTGAGGCACCATCGGATCAAAATATCCTTCCAGGTATGACGGGCTATGTCACTGCAGATTTTTCTAAACTTCAAGAAACGAAAGGCTCAATCCAAGTGCCTGCAACTGCGGTAATTAGCGACAATGCACACAATGCCACAGTGTGGGTTGTTGGAGACGACAACACGGTTTCTCCAAAGCAGATCGAAGTCTCCACGATGTCTGGTGACAAAATCACGGTACTCTCTGGACTTGAAATGGGTGAACGCATTGTCACTGTAGGTGTTCCATTTTTGATTAAAGGTATGGAAGTGAGCCTAATGCCTGAAATCGATCAGGCGCAATAACTGTAACTCAGCAAGAAGAGATGTTTTATGAATTTAGGTGAGTATTCAGTAAAGAATAAGGTGAATAGCTGGCTTTTAGTCCTGCTAATGACCATTGGCGGTGTTTTGGCTTACTTTGAAATGGGTAAACTTGAGGACCCAGCATTCACAATTAAAGAAGCAAAAATTATTACTGCTTATCCAGGAGCTTCTCCTCAGGAAGTATACGACGAGGTTACTTATCACATCGAAGATGCAGTGCGTCTTCTTGGGCAAGTTAAACGGATCAAGCGCTCAGTAACTCGTGAAGGTTTGTCGGATATTACGATTGAGTTTAAAGACGAATATACCTCGGCTGAAATGCCAGGCATATACGATGAACTTCGCCGTAAAATTGCTGACAATAAGCATAAATTGCCTCCGGGCGCAGGCGAGCCACAAATTATCGATGATTTTGCCGATGTTTATGGTGGGTTCCTAGCGCTTAATGGCGAAGGTTATACCTATCGTGAGTTAAAAGATGTTGCCGACAACCTTAAGAAGCAACTAGTACTTGTCCCTGGCGTACGTAAAGTTGCAATTGATGGTGACCAAAAAGAAGTCGTTTATGTTCAGATGTCTAGAGCCAAAATGGCGGAGCTTGGCATTGATATGGCTACGATAGAGAACCTGTTAAGTTCTCAAAACTTGGTTTCCGACTCTGGTCGTTTCCGTGTCGGACCTGAGTTTATTCGAATTGAGCCTACAGGTAGCTTTAAACATGTAAGTGAAATTGAAGATCTACTTATCTCAAGTGACACCAAGAAGCTAATTCGTTTAGGCGATATTGCCGAAGTAACGCGTGAATATGTCGAAGAGCCGTCGAAGCTCATCTACTTTAATGGAAAACCTTCGTTAACAGTTGGTATTTCAATGCTTCCTGGTAAAAACGTTGTGGAAGTAGGCGGATTAATCGCAGATAAGATCGCAAGTCTAGAGAACCAAATCCCTCTTGGTATGAACCTAGATATCATCTACGATCAGCCATCTGAGGTTGATCAATCAGTAGCTGGGTTTGTGACCAACACTGTCGAAGCGTTGATTATCGTAGTTGTTGTTCTGCTTGCCTTTATGGGTTTACGTGTCGGACTTATTATCGGCGCTGTATTGATGATTACAGTGGCAGGTACCTTGGCACTAATGCACATGTATGGTATCGAGCTACAACGTATCTCTCTAGGTGCGTTGATCATTGCACTCGGGATGTTGGTAGATAATGCCATCGTTGTCGCCGAAGGAATGATGATACGTATCAAGCGCGGTGTTCCAGCGATGAAGGCAGCCGGAGAAGTTGTTGGTGCGAATGGTTGGGCGCTACTCGGTGGTACCGCTGTAGGTATTCTAGCGTTTGCAGCAATTGGTATGTCTCAGAGTAACACTGGTGAATTTACCCGTTCTCTGTTCTACGTAATCCTAATTTCTCTGTCTTTAAGCTGGGTTACGGCAGTATCGACGACACCGCTGCTTTGTGCATTATTGCTCAAAAAAGATGACAAGAAAGAAGGGGAAGAAGAGAAAGACCCATACGCAGGTGCTGGCTTTGTAATTTATAAGAGCGTTCTTCAGTTTGCGCTTAAGCAACGAGCACTGACCATTAGTGTGATTTTAGCAATGTTTGTAGCTTCGGTATGGGGGTTTGGATTCGTTAAGAATGCGTTCTTCCCAAATGCAAACACGCCAATGTTCTTCGTGGATGTTTGGGAAGTTGAAGGCACGGATATCCGTCAAACTCGTGATGATACGCTAAAAATTGCCGATTTTATTCGTGAACAAGAAGGTGTTGAATGGACCGCGAGTTTCATTGGTGGCGGTGCATCACGTTTCTCGCTGGTATATACACCACAAGACTCAACCAAAGCTTACGGTCAGATCATTGTTCGTACTGAAACACGTGAACAGATCGCACCGTTACAAAAGAAAATCGATACTTTCATGACAGAGAATATCGACAATATTGAGCCTAAAATCAAAGGGCTACGTATCGGTCCTGGACGTGACTCGAAAATTGAGGCTCGATTTGCTGGTCCGGATCCAGAAGTTTTGCGTGATTTAGCTTCTCAAGCTGAAGCGATCATGCACGCTGACCCAGAGACTAAGGAAGTTCGTAACGACTGGCGTCAACCGGTTAAGTTGATTAAACCAATCTTTAATGAACAGGTGGCTCGACAACTCGGGATCACTCGTACTGAGCTTACTGCTTCGTTAAAAGCAGCGAGTGAAGGTTCTCAAGTCGGTATTTATCGAGATGGCGTGAGACTATTACCGATTTATTTCCGTTCCGATGCGAGCGAGCGACAAAACGTTGCTCAATTGATGGATGCGCAAGTATACAGCCCTGTTCTGCAAAGAACGGTTCCAATTGCACAAGTTGTCGTTGGCTTTGAAACAGTATGGGAAGATGCGATGATTCGTGGACGCGATCGTTTGACGACCATTATTGCTTCTGCGAACCCTACGGGTGAACTGGCAGCACCACTGTTTGAACGCCTAAAACCACAAATAGAAGCTATCGAACTACCACCAGGTTATTCGATGGACTGGGGTGGTGAGTACGAAGATTCAGCAGAAGCGCAAGGAGCCTTGTTCAGTGCTATTCCAGTTTCATTCATCATGATGATTATTGTGGTTGTGCTGCTGTTTGGTAAAGTACGTCAGCCACTAATTATCTGGATTACTGTACCACTGGCAATCATTGGTATTACAGCTGGTCTTCTGCTGCTTGATGGTGCCTTTGACTTTATGGCGTTGCTGGGTGCGTTGAGTTTAATCGGCCTATTGATTAAGAATGCGATAGTGTTATTGGAAGAAATCGATATGCAAGCGGAAGAAAAACCGCTCTATGATGCGATTATTGATTCTTCGATCTCTCGTATGCGACCAGTAATGCTTGCGGCATGTACAACGATATTAGGTATGATCCCACTACTGGGAGACGTATTCTTCGTTAACATGTCTATTACGGTCATGTTCGGATTAGGATTTGCGACCATTTTAACCTTGGTCTTCATCCCAGTAATGTACGCGATTTTGTTCAAAGCTAAGAATCCAGCTTAAATCACATTGAAATGATCAAAAAGGTCAGACACATCGTCTGACCTTTTTTGTTTTCCGTTTATCTAATCTAAGTCAAACAGATGGTTTACTTACCTGTCTTAGCGACTAAAAACTCAGAGAAGGCTTTCCAAGACTTTTTGTCGGCGTCTTCACGGTAGTTTTTGGAACCAAACACAGTAAAGGCATGTGGTGCACCACTGTAGGTGATCATCTCGTGCTCTACACCGTTCTTTTCTAATTCCACCGCAAGTTGTGCAAATTGAGACATGGGTATCGCAGTATCAGCAGTGCCGTGAAGCACTAGGATCGGCGCGTTAGTTTGTGCGTAGCTTTGTCCATCGGGCGTTGTTAGGCCACCATGGAAGCTTACAAAGCCTCGCGCATTCATACCTGCTCGCGCGGATTCTAATACAGCAGCACCACCGAAGCAGTAACCCATGACCACTGTATCATCTAAGTTTCCACCAAGCTTGCCAGCTTCTTGTAATCCAGCATTCATAAGAGCTTGAAGCTTGGCTCTGTCTTTATAGAGCTCACCTGTGTGCTGCTTCTTGTCTTCAACTTTTGTAGGACGAACGTCTTGCCCGAATAAATCCACTGCGAATACGTTATAGCCCATTTCATTGAGCATTTCTGCTCGGTCTTCTTCGTATTCTGTGAGACCGTCCCAGTCATGAACTAACAACACTAGTGGCGCGGTATTATTCACTTTGGCCCAATAGCCTTCATAAGGCTGCCCATCTACCTCATAGATAACATGTTCACCCGCTACAGAGTAACTACTGACTAACGCTGTACCAAGAAGCATTCCAATGAGTCTCTTATTCATTATTGTTTCCTCTTTACTGGCTTTATTGTCCTCGCACTACAAAGCTTAGTACGTACAATCCAGATTGAGGTGTAACCAATTGAATTTTTTATTGCGTGAAAGGCGAGGTTTTGGTTTGAACGTAAAAAAGGGAAGCAGTCGCTTCCCTTGGATATTCGATTATTGGACTATACACTCATCGGTACTAATACCATGGTGCCTATGATTACGGTAATCAGACCAGCAAGTACAGGAACCGAGGTACGCTTTACAACCTCAAATGGAGAAATATTACCCATACCCGATGTGGCGACGATAACACCAGAAACTGGCGAAATTGTACGACCTAGGTTTGAGGCTTGTAGCATTGGGATGATTAGGAATGCTGGATTTAATCCCATTTTTGCTGCTAGGGAAGGCGCAAGCTCAACGAATGCATAGAATGGCGCATTACCTGAACCTGTCGCAATCGCCGCGGCTACAGTCAGACCGGTGAGAATTAACATTAGTGCGACACCGCCAGCACCCGCCTTATCTGCAAGGTGAAGAAGATTGTCGATAGCGCCAATCGACATTAAGCCTTGTGCGAATACACCAGCTGCAACTAAGAGCATAACAACGCCTTTAAAGGCATCGGCCATACCTTGATAACAAGATTCTAAGTCTTCTAATGTTTTTTGGCCGTTGAAGCGCTTAGTAATAAAGTCGATGAGGGCACCTAGGAAGATAGAGCCTACAACGATAGTGTAGATATCAAGTGTAAGACCTGGAATCGTACGGCCATTGAAAAGGAAAACACCGATGATCGGTAAGAAAGGCAGAATGCAATAGAATGCCGGAGCGTCTACCTTCATTTCTGACACATCAACGCGCTCCATTGGCGTATTTTCTTTTTTATCTAGATATTTGTTCCAAAAAAATGCGGCAGCAGCCATAACAATAATGGCACAGATTGAAACAGGTAAGACGGTTTGTACCGCGAATACGTCAAGCGCAAGTCCAGACTTTTCAGCGGCAATCACGACGTCACCGGAAGTTGGAGATAGAATGATGGCAGCTGGTGAAGCACATACAGCTACCGCTGCTGGTCGAGAGATACCCATAGCGGTCATCATAGGGAACAAGGTTGCCATTAGTAGGACACCTAGGCCCGTTGCTGAACTTACCGCGAGAGACATCAAACAAGCCACAATATAAGCGGCAACAAGTAGAATGTAAGGAGATTTAATGAAAGAGAGGGGTTTTGAAAACTGTTTTACTACTACGTTGTTTGCGCCAATGTGAGTCATGTAAGAGGCAAAACCACAAAGTAGCATGATTTGCATACCCAGACCGCCGCCTCGATATTGCAGCATGTACTTCACGTATTCGAGTGAATCAGTAACGATGTTACCCGTAGAGGTGATTTTTGCCGGTAGTACGGTATGGCCCAAAATCCCTGTTAATAGCAGTAGTGCAATACCTGCAGTCAGTAGTACGCCAGCCGGTCGGTAGCCTTTTACAATGAAGTAGCCGACGGCGATCGTCACGACTAGACCAATTAATAGTTCTAACATAATTCTCCCTTGAAACTGTTAAATATCTAAAGTATCTATTTCAAAATATGTCAGAAACTGTACAAAATATTACACTGTGGCACGACAACTACATGCCGATGTAATGATCTAAGACAAACAATTAATTCAATTGAAAATAGTGGGTAATTTATCTGTTTTTTATTTGTTCACTAGCTGTTAATTTCAGATTAAATTACTACCACAAAAGTATTACTTGGCTCACAGTGAAGAATAGTTATCCAATCGGGAAAGAAATTTGCTGTGTGAATGATTTTGCTAAATACATTAGGTGTTGCTGGTGTTTCTCATAGTTTATAGCCAAATTGATGTGACTAAGTTTTGCTATTGCCACTAACTAACAATGAGAGATTAATTCTTGGTTTCTATTGCAATTCTAGCCATGCACGACAGAATAATGTTATCACCTGCTTGAGAACTTCATCATGTATCATTCATCTATTAATCTTCTTGATGTTCGCGCTTTTGTGCTGGTCGCTAACTTAGGTAACTTTACAAAGGCGGCTGAAGCACTCAACGTGTCGAGGTCCCATGTTTCGAGGCAGATTCAATCGCTAGAAAAGCAAATGGGAGTGAGTCTACTTATTCGAACCACTCGAACAATGAAGTTAACGGAATCAGGAAAAGCATTTTTAAGCTCTTGTGATGGTGCATTGCAGTCGATTGATCAAGCGGTACATGCTGCAATTGACGATGTGGAAGAAGTCCGTGGAAGTATTAAGATCAATTGTGTAGGTGGTTATATAGGTGAGGAGCTTGTTGCAAACTACTTATCTCAGTTTTTATTGAACTATCCAGAGGTTAATATAGAGCTTGATTTCTCGAGCCATCGAGTTGACTTACTCGAAGAAGAGTTTGATTTAGCCATACGTATGGGGGTATTACCCGATTCTAATTATATCGCTAGACATCTCACAAACATTGAAATGCAAACGCTAGCCAGCCCTGACTACCTTGCTAAATACCCTAAACTAACTCACCCCAAAGAGCTAAAGCAGCATAAATGCATTACGGGCTCAGTAACCAAGTGGCGCTTTGTAAATAACATCAATCAAGAAGTCTTCGAAACTTCCATTAACGGCGACCTTAAATGCAAGAACGGGCGTGTGCTAATTAATGCGGCAAAGTCTGGGTTAGGGCTAATTCGAGTCCCGACCCTTTATTGCGAAGACGAATTGGCGGCAGGGGTTCTAAAACCTGTATTTGATGATTGGGGTATTGAGTTGGTACCACTTTCGCTAATTTATCATAGGGATAGATATCAACCTCGTAAGATTAAGGAGTGTGTACGTCATTTAATGGCGTGCTTCAGTTCTTAATGTTTGTAATCTGGTTTTAGTCTCGTTATCTTGTTCAATAGAGTGCATAGTCTCATAGGCGTAGTTGAAGAGAAGGGCTAATTGTGCAGTTAGTTGATAAAATAAACGCAACTTTGATCAGAGATATAGGATCAAACGATGAGTTTGACTTTGAAGACCTCAGTGGCAAACTTGCTGAGGTAACTGAAGTTATTGGCTTTGAACATTATCTCTTTGCTGTTTCGGTGCCGGTGACAGTAATGAGAGCTGAAAATGTCGTGTTGACTAACCAACCTTTAGCTTGGCGGCAATTCTATGAAGATAATGAAGTCATGTACTTCGATCAAGTCGTACTTCATTGTCGGAATAGCATGCTTCCTCTCCAATGGCGATCTCTTCTCGCCAATGATATTCCAGATGATAAAAATGTGATCAAATTGGCGTCTGACTTTGGTTTGGGAGATGGGATTACGATCCCGCTTCGCGCCAACCATGGGTGCTTGGGGCTTATCAGTTTTTCTAATAGGAAAGGAACTCGGAAGATAGACCACGAATCAACGATCCTATCAACTTACGTGGGGAGTCTGGTTGCTGATTACATTAACGATATCAGAAACCATGTATGTGAAAAGCAGTTCGGACAAGTTAAATCGAGCCTCACACTTAGAGAGCAAATATGTTTAGCTTGGGTAGCGGAAGGAAAAAGTTCGTGGGAAGTGGCCCAGATTATTGGTTGCTCTGAGCGCACTGTAAATTTTCATATTCAGAATGCGAGTGAAAAGCTCAATGCATTCTCTCGCACTCAAGCGGTCTCTAAGGCCTTGCTAACCGGCTCTATCGAGCCTATGTTGGTTTATGGAAGCGTTGGTAAACCAATTTCGTAACGCTTCATTAATGGGGACACGTAAAGCGACACTTTTCGTATGCTCTAACATTCTAATCTTTCCATCACCTATGCGTTGATTCGGGATACCGACGTGGCGCATTATCCTTTCTATTCCTGTGGTTGTTGGCGTAATAAATGTAGTGAAGCCCTGCTCAAAACCATATTGCACAACCAAATAGAAAAGTAGTTCAGTAAAGTTAATGTGAGATGCTTGTTTGGATACCTCGCGATCGACTGCAAACCTTGAAAGCTCGATAACCTTATGGTCGTCAAATGATTCTCCCTGAAGTAATTCTGGAAAAGTGTGCTTCAACATGTAAGGTGTATCGGCATGTATAAGCCTCCAACACGCGACGACCTTGTCCTGGTATTCAATAACAATGAATTTGGCATCCGGTCGATCATATTCATCAATGTCTAGTTGATTTTCAGTATTCAAAGACCAACGAAGTCTACGCACAAAAACATCATATCTTAGCGTGTGCATTTCGTATTTCTGCTTCTCGGTCAATTCATCATATTTTCGGATATAGACAATAGGTTCCATGGGGTTTCCTCCTATACAGTTTCATGCATAGGTTAGCGCCACGCTTAGGAGAGGATAACTGACAGTTTAGTCAGCTTGAATTATTGCAATTACGGAAAAGTCAACCTGTCAGTTTCTGCAGTATCTTATTTTCGATACAAGCGTATAACAGTCTTAAGACCCTGTGAACCTGACTAACAACGTCCGAACGATAGATTCAGAACAGAATATAGAATTACACCATGGCTAGGTGACTTTTGGGTTTACAGGGTCTTTCTTTTTTCGTCAGTATTTCCCCACGTCTATCTCTCAATTTGTCTTTGCTTTCCACGACTTGATCTATTTGTATTGATAATACTTACTGCATCACTGATAATTGCATGCCATTCATATTCTAACGATGTGTTGCGAAACCTAGATGCAAAAGCTGACGAAGAAATACACTCTACTCTTGTTTAAATCAGCGCTTGTATCTTCTTTGATTTACGGCTTCGCTGTGTTCCAATCCCTTGATAAGTTGGTAAAAAACGAAGTAGCGCAGTTTCATCTAGTCACTAAATCCATACAAGATTACAAATCCACCTTGTATATACTGGGTGTTCTTTTTGAGGCACAAATTGCGGCCAATAAATATGAAGAAGTTGGCTACCCACTTTTCGACAAAGGGCGAGTCTACTTGCTCAATCCAGGTGAGCCACTAACTCATAATGAACGGGTTGTTAGTATGACGGCACAACGTATGTTTAATAGCATGCCCGAGTTAGCATTAGGGCAAGAATACCTTTTGTATTATCGCTCCTATGAAGGGATGAAAATACTAGCTAGTCATGCTTTTGGTCTTACCAACACGAATGTGAACGAAGTCTTTTCTAAAAAAATATGTTTGGAGTCGTTTAAGTGTTCAAAGTATGCGTCTCAAGAAGATTTGGATAACCGAATTGTAGTTTCCGATATCTATAGAGATAACGTAACAAACAAAACCGTTATCACCATCTCAAGCCCTGTTTATGACGAATTTGGAATGGTTGGAGATGTTAACGCTGATGTTTATCTCGATAAGTTTCCATTTCTCTATAACAAACAGTATTTTAGTACGAGAAGTGAAATAGGTCGGGAAATCATTATTGAAGACACTCGTTACCCTTTCCATCAATCAGCGCACGCGGAACGAACTCAAGTCGACGATAGGCTTAGCATTGTCTATAAAATACCCTACAGCAAAATTGTCGTAGATTCTCTTTGGATCTACTTTTCTATGGTGGCACTGTTTTTCTATGTCGTCATTCGACTGGATGAGCTCAAGGTCAAAAGAGAAAAGCTAAAACTGGCAGAACTGGCAATAAAGTTAGATGAACTGACAGGGCTTTATAACCGTGCAATTCTTAGAGACAGTGGCATTAAGTATGCTATTGAAAAGAAGGGTTTGGCTGTCATTGTCATTGATGGCGATAAGTTAAAGCTAATTAACGATAACTACGGGCACCATGTTGGGGATGAGGCTATTGTGTATATTGCACAATGCATGCGTCAGTGTTTTCGCGAGAGTGACTATCTTATACGTAGTGGCGGTGATGAGTTTCTAGTCTTATTACCGGGGTGTGGACTGCAAACTGCAGAGCGTTTGGCCAATACATTGAGTCGAACTATACGCTCGAAAACGTTTGGTGCAAATAAGTTGACGCTTGATATCAGCTTGGGTGTCACGGTGTTACAAGAAAAAGAGTCTCTCTCGTCGGCCATTAAGCGAGCAGATGCTTTGCTGTATCAGGTCAAGCGAAACAAAGCTTAACCCTACATTACAAATGAATTAGGCAGAATAATGCATAAAGAGCATGACTACAATTTATTGAAAGTATTAGTTTTAATATATCAATATCGCAGTTTGACCACTGTGGCTGCTGTGTTAGGTAAAACGGAAAGTGCGATCAGTAAGCATCTGTCTAAATTGAGAGAACAATTGGGTGACCCGCTGTTTGTAAGGTCGTCCAATGGGCTAGAACCTACACATTATTTAGAAAGAATAATCCCTGGTATCGAAACAGGTTTACGTTCGGTCGAACAGGCTTTGAAGCGAGGGGAAGCGTTTGACGAGAAAAACTATGAAAAACCAATAGTTGTTGCGTTAGACAATTTATCGATCGAATGCTTTGGTACAGAGCTGTTGGTCGCGCTTAAGTCTGTATTTTGTCGTTCGAGGGTCGAACTTAGAACTTGGCGTTCAGATACTTACCAATCTATTGTCGATGGGAAAACAGACATAGGTATTCAGTTCTTTAATGAAGATTGCTCCAAAGCGGTCTATCAAGCCAGTCTAATTAATGTCGAAATAGGGGCGGTTGTCGCGAGTAATAGTCATATAGATAGTTGGGAGCAAGTATTCGAAAATCCGTGTGTTTTCTTTGAAATTCGCGGATGGAACGAAACCAACCACAGGTTGATCAAACAGATGGCAAAATACGACTTATCGTTTGATTATCAGGTTAAATTGGATAATCTGAGTGTCGCCCTAGCCATGATTCAGAGAGACAATTATTCGGTGGTGTTATCCAAGCATTTGATGCCGAGTAACGGTTTTAGATTTGTGCCATTTCCGGATTACATGCAGACATTTACGCCAGTTGTGACGTGTATGAAGCAAAGTAATCGACAAAATCCATTGCACCGAAAACTGCATGACATTATTAAAAGTATCGTAAATAAGAAAGGAGAGGAGTAGACCTCTCCTGCTCAAAATTGGCTAACTTGCTAGGGCGGGTTTCTTACTCTCAAGAACATCGTGTGAGTTGATCAATTCCACGATTGAGTTCGCTTCATACTTATCTAGAATACGAGACTTGTACGTGCTGATTGTTTTCGCACTTAATGACAAAAATTCTGAGATTTGTTTGTTGGTATAGCCTTTCTTAAGGTAGTTAAATACTACAGTTTCTCTTTGAGAGAGCACAATATTACGGCTTCGCTCTTTATAGTCAGTCTTAAATAGATTGTAACCACGCATCACACCACTAATCGCATCACGGATAAGCGGACTGTCTTCTGATTTACTAATGTAACCGTTGACGCCCAGTTTATAAGCAGTTTCTGAGTATACTGGGTAACCGTAACTGGATACGAAGATTGCTTTACCATTGTATCCACAAGCGTAGGCTCTGCGCATGAACTCAAAACCGTCAGCTTCTGCGAGATTTACATCTAGGATGATAAGTTCGATATTACTGTTTTTTACTAGGTTTAAAGCCGTCTGAATATTACCGGTTTGGTGGACTAGATCTAAATCATCGATGCTAGACACGATCTGAGCTAGTGCTTCCCTAACTAGCGGGTAGTTATCAATGATGAGGCAGTCTTTCGTGTTTGGATAGAGCATTCACTTTACCTTGCTATACAAATGATTGGCGAAACAGGATTGGGAAAAGAGCGCGATCACTTGTCGGTTACGTCTAAAATCTTAAGAATTATTTTTAGTGTCGAATTAACGATGCTCGGAAGTATAGGAAACAATGCACTGAAAGTGTGGAATGATGGAAATTCCAAATAGGAATAATGTCAGAATGTTGGAGTTGTTCATTTAAAACAGTAGGTTACGAAAGATAGATAAATTGTATTTATCGTTAAGTCGTATAATTTGAGTTGACCTTGACTGTTTATATCGAAGAGATAAATGATGAGAGAAGTATAGTGATTACGAAGAATGCTATGTTTTATGTCGATTTATCATGATGTTAGCTATCTATCATTATGTGATACGACTTCTGGTAAGTTAATTACTAAAAAGTGTGATTTGTATCTTGTTTTTGCTTTGTTTAGGTATATAATTACGGGTAAAAGTAATTAAATTACAAAATACCTATTGGAGAACGAACATGGGTTATGAACTAGGTGCTGCTTACATCGGTCAAATCGCTGCAAAGAAAATGATTGACGAGATGCTATATGGCAAGCCACAACCTAAAAAAGTATCTTTCATCAAGCGAATGGTGAAAAAGCTAGCTAAGTAACGGAATTCTTGCAAAAAGCCCGCGATTTAATCGCGGGGTTTTTGTTATTTCACAGCTCTAATTTTTGGTCAAGATACGTTTTTCTCACCAAACTCTAGAACGTTATCAGGTTTGCTATCGAGATTACGCTTGCTAAGCCAACTTTCCAGATTGTCTGCACCGCCAATATATTCATCTTCTAGCCAGATTTGTGGCACAGTAACTGGTGTTTTTAATCCTATGTGTGCCTTTACTTCGGGGATCATTCTATAAAGGGCGGCACTATCTTTAACGACATCAGAATATGTGTAAGGAATGCCAGCATCATCAAGCATTTGCTTAGCTTTGACGCAATAAGGGCAGGTTGCTTTACCATAGACAATGTTACCAGAAAGCGTATCGCGCTTTGTCCACTCTTGAATAACAGATTGAACCAATACACCTCTGTTTAGGGCTTCACCTTGACTGATGACCTTACCCTCAACCATTAAAATAGGGGCGTGCCAAGCTCCAACTTTTAAAGGCTCCCACCAGTGAGATAACCAATCTTTCACTTCTAACTCAATTGGGATACCGTCCAATTCGTTTTTGAAAGTGTCATTGAGAATATCTTTAGTCAATGTGCATTCACCGCACGGAATGTTGACTTTAAATGGTCCCCAACTACCTGCCCAACGATAAAGAGTGATTTTGATTGGTTCCGCCATAGTGTTAGCCTCTTGAATAATCCGTTTAATAATTAGAACTGCTAACTCAGGGTTTTATTTCACAGTCGCTGCACTTTTTCGCTTTCTAGTTTCCCACTGAGTAATAAATGCCACCGACGCTATAATTATAGCCGCTCCTAACCATAGCCGGCCTGGGGGAGCCCAACCAAAGACAATCCAACCTGCAAGCACATTCATCGGTAGCTTAGCGTGGTCAAAAGGTTGGACAAATGACGCATCTGCCACCGAATACGCTTTCACAATAGCCCACTGTGCAAGCGCGGTTAGCGATCCTGCTACGATAAGGAAGCCCCATACGACACCAGAAGAAGGGAATGACCAATCTGGTAAAGCGAGGAAAAGGTTAAATGGTGTTATCAGTAGCAGCAGGTATACGACCATAGTTGATGGCGAGTCATCGGAAGAGAGCTTTTTCACCATAAGTGAATAACATGCCCAAAAAAACGCTGCCCCAACAGGAAGCAAGGATGCCCAACTGAAGTTATCGGACCAGGGTTCTAGGATTATCATGGCACCAACAAAACCACACAACGTCGCAAACCAACGCGCAGGACCGACATTTTCCTTTAATATTAAACCTGAACCTAAAGTTGCAAAAAGAGGCGACGTCATCAACAGAGCAATGCCTTGCCATATTGGGACAGGATAAGCCAGTGCCCACATCCATAGTTGTATACCTATAACAGAGAGAAAGACACGAAATAGGTGTGCTGGAAAATGTGAGGTTTGCAGCGACTGTCGAAAACCCAGTGTTCGCAGATAAGGGATGATAACTACAAAAGCGATGGCATATTGAATCAAAGCCACCATAGTAGAAGACATACCGTGGTTAATACTGACGATTTGGGCAATGTTGTTGACGAGAGCAAAGGAAGCGCCAGCTGCTAGCATCCATGCTGCGCCCTGAATAGGGTGGTGTTGTAAGCTCATAATTGACTTCTTTATTTTTTTTCAATGTTACTACGGATCTTATCAAGCACCAAATAGGTTAACGGCTGATTTATTTCTGCTACAGATCAATTATCTGTTCGAATGTTCAAATGTTATTCGATGCCATATTGATTTTTTATGCCGATTAATAGATATTTATGCCAAATTTTATGCTTGGCTAATACATAATTATGAACACTCATACTAAAGAGCATGCGCATGTTGCTGATGGCACAAAAACATGGCAGATGCCAGATACTCTTATCTTAATTTTCATTGTCGGTATTCTTGCGACAATTTTGACTTACTTTATCCCTGCAGGACACTTTGATAGTCAGCAAGTTACTTATTTGGTAGATGGTGCTGAGAAGTCACGTACTGTCATCGACCCTCACTCATTCCAATATGCGACTGATGAAAATGGTGATTTGGTCTATCAGTCAGTCGGATTATTCGCATCGGGTGGCGGCATTGGATTAATGAATTTCGCGTTTGAAGGACTAGTTTCTGGTTCTAAGTGGGGTTCTGCGATCGGTGTAATCATGTTTATGCTCGTGATTGGTGGCGCATTTGGTATTGTGATGCGTACTGGTACGATCGATAACGGTATTCTACGTTTGATTGATAAAACCAAAGGAAGTGAAGCACTCTTTATCCCTGTTCTTTTTGCTTTGTTCTCTTTAGGTGGCGCGGTATTCGGAATGGGAGAAGAAGCCGTTGCCTTTGCCATTATTATTGCTCCGCTTATGGTACGTCTTGGCTATGATGGTATTACTACTGTAATGGTGACGTACGTAGCTACGCAGATTGGTTTTGCTACCTCATGGATGAACCCGTTTTCAGTGGCCGTTGCTCAAGGTATTGCCGGAATTCCAGTTCTCTCTGGAATGTCGATGAGAATTGCTATGTGGGTTGCATTTACCCTCATAGGTATTGTGTTCACTATGGTGTACGCATCTCGAATCAAAGCAAACCCAGAATTATCATATAGTCACCGTACCGACATCTTCTTTAGAAAACAGACAGACACAGTGCAAGAATCACGCTGGAATCTTGGTGATACTCTCGTTCTGACCACTGTTGTAGCAACGACCATCTGGGTTGTCTGGGGGGTGGTAGCACATGCATGGTATATCCCAGAAATTGCTTCTCAGTTCTTCACCATGGGTTTTGTTGCGGGACTGATTGGTGTGGTATTCCGCTTGAATGGTATGACCCTTAACGATATGGCGGACGCTTTTAAAGAAGGTGCTGGTATTATGTTAGCACCTGCTTTGCTAGTAGGCTGTGCCAAGGGCGTTCTACTAATTCTTGGCGGCGGTACTACGGACGAATCTAGTGTATTGAATTCGATCCTTAATGGCGCTGGTGGAATGATTAGCGGCCTGCCTGATGTGGCTGCTGCTTGGTTAATGTATGTGTTCCAATCCATCTTTAACTTCTTTGTGACCTCTGGTTCGGGTCAGGCAGCGTTGACTATGCCACTGTTAGCGCCGCTGGCTGATATTGCAGGTGTCACTCGTCAAGTTGCCGTACTTGCTTTCCAATTGGGTGATGGTTTTACCAATGTTATTGTTCCTACCTCTGCATCTTTGATGGCAACCTTAGGGGTCTGCCGTATTGATTGGGGTGATTGGGCAAGGTTCTGCTGGCGCTTTATTTTGCTGCTATTTGTTTTAGCAAGCTTTGTGGTCGTTGGAGCACACTTAATGGGATTTGCTTAGGCTTAAGCATTGATTTAGTGTAGTGATTAAGCGGGCATTAGCCCGCTTTTTATCATCAGAAAGAGAAACGAAACACGTGATTGAGTCAGAAAATTTTCCTACCATCAGCTCATTAGATGTTGAAACCCTATCAGCCGGCCTTCATCACTTTTGGTTTAAAGCCTCAACCAATGCTATGGGGATTGAGATTCGACTCCCTGTGGTTGTCGCTAAAGCAGAGAAACCTGGGCCCAAAGTTTTTATCACTGCTGGTGTGCATGGTGATGAGTTAAACGGTGTTTTGACTGCCCATGAACTGATTAGACGTCTGCCAGAAGTATTAAGCGCTGGCTCGGTAACGATCGCCCCATCGATCAATGTATCAGGCATTTTAAACCACAGTCGAGATTTTCACTCATCTGACCCTGATTCATCTCCAGCCAATCTTAATCGATTTTTCCCCGGTAATCCGAATGGTGATACAGCCAATCGCTATCTTGATACAATTTGGACACAGTTATTAAAACCAAATGGTGAAATCGCTATCGATTTGCATACGCAAACGCGTGGTGCTACGTATCCACTGTATGTGTTTGCAGATTTTAGGTTAGAGCAAGCATTAGAAATGGCTCGACTCATGGAGCCAGATGTTATTCTCAACGACCCAGGTGATCACGGTGTGTTGGAATCCGTCTGGAATAATTCGGGTGTTCCTTGCATAACAGTAGAAGTTGGAATGGGTAAAGTGACTCAACCTGAACTCATCGAGAGAGCGGTGTGCGGCATCAAGCAAATACTTGTTAACCAAGGAGTGATTGAAGGAGAATCACCAAACGTTACCCCGTGTGACATCGAAGGGAAAGAAATCATCAGCGTTCGTGCTAATAAGGGTGGTTTTGTTTTACCACAAGTGACCCTTTTGGAAAGAGTGGAAAAGGGACAACTTCTGGCGGTGCAATATGATAGTTTTGGTCGTATGACCGACAGTTACTACGCACCTAATGATGGTACCGTCATTAGCTACAACGTTGATAGTTTGAGAGAGGCGGGGGCTCTTGTTGTTCGCTTAATCCGATAAAGTAAAAAAAGCCTCCCTCTATTAGGGAGGCAAAAATAGTGACCACTTGTTCAGTCTCTTCTGCCTAGATAGCATAGCTAAGAATCACCTTCTCCCTCTTAGAAAAACAACTCCGCCATGCTGAGTCTGACAAGTGCAAATGCTGCTAACATTTGTCTCTACTACTAAAGCAGTAGTTGTGCCAACTTCTTTGAAATTATAACCATCTGTTTTATTTGGATATTCTATTTATCGGTGGAAGAACGATGTGAATACTAAAACAGGATTTGGTGCAGCTGCACGAAAGTAGGGAAGGCTAGGCCAAAATGACCTAGCCCTATTAATCTATATGCTACGTATAATCTAGAAGTCGTAACGTAGACCTAGACGTAGTGTGTTTTCAACATCGTAGGCGATTTTATTGTTTGCGATGTCTGAAGAGTCACCTTTGCTACGATTGTCGATCTTGTAAGACAAATAAGTGCGTAATGACTTATTGAAGTGGTACTGCCCTGTTAGTTCAAAAAAGTCATCTTTGTCGTATTTGCTTTCACCAGCGCCTTTTCCTTCATATTGAGCTTTTGCATAAGCTGCCATAATACGGAAACCATTATCAAACTTATAAGTACCAGATATCTCGACACCATTGTAGTCGACATCAGCAGCGTTATCGAAATCGTAAGTGCCCTGGGTATAAGTACCGCCAAGAGTCAGGCTTGCGATAGAGTAACTCAGGCCGCCGATAAACTGATTGGCTGAACCGTTGTCGTTATTGCCACGGAACTCATCCTCAGAAACATCGTTCATCGCGTAGCCTAGGCCAATATCCAAACCAAATGGAGTGGCATAAATACCAGAAAGACCGTAGCCGTTTTCGTTTTTCTCTTCAGCTGCAATAGCACTCGCTTTGATAGAAAGAACATCTGAGAATACGTTAGAGTAGGCAATGGTGTTGTTGATTTGTTCATTACCCGCATTAATGAACGTTTTCTGGCCGCCAGTCCAAATTTGTCCGTCATCTGACATTTGTGAGATTTGTACACCGGCTGTATCTTGCCTACCAAATGAGATATCACCAAACTGTGTTCCAATACCAGCAAACATGTAACGCTGTTTTAGAGTATTAGTTGCAGTGTTATCGCCAGATGAATGAACACTTTGTTCAGCTTCGTAGAACCCAAATCCAGTAAGGCCATCAGTAATTTGAGTCTCACCACCAACATTTAGACGAAAGCGAGACTTGTTCGCCATTGAACCTTCGGTCTCCTCCCCTTTGTCGCCAATAAAATCACCACGGAACTCAGCACGACCACCAATATTTAAGGTTGTTCCATCTTTACTATATACTTCTGCCGCCAAAGCTGAACCTGAAACCATCGCTGCGAAAACAGCACTCGCTAGAATTGCCTTTCTCATTTTTCTTACCTTTTAAGTATCAACAAAATGCGTCCTTCTTTCGGTGAGGACGTCGTCTTCTTGGGATGCGAGTAAGTTATTGGATGGGTATGACAGAAAAATGTGAGTTGTGTTACGGTTTGATTTTATGAGTATTTTTCTGAAGAGTCTGTTGGAAGAGTTTTCTATGGAATAAAAAAGGGCGCCTACGCACCCTTTTGTAGTATATGAGCTAATTTTTTAGAAATCGTAACGAAGGCCTAGGCGGAGCGAGTCATCCGCGTCTCTATTTTGAAGTTGGCCGTTAATGTAGTATTTGTCTTTTTCCAGCATGTTGAATTTATAACTCAAGTAACTATGAATTGAGTTATTGAAGTAATATTTACCTGTTAACTCAACATAGTTGTTTTTATCGTATTTAGATACGTTATCATCGACGTCTTGTTTAGCGTAAACCGCTTGTGCGACGAAACCGTTATCAAACTTATATTGTCCAGCGAACTCGTAACCGGTGAAATCTACATCACCAGCTGATTCTTTGACCTTACCTTGAGTGTATGTACCAGCTACATATAGTTGACCAACAGCGTAACTTAGACCACCCATAAACTGGCTTGTTTCCGCAGTATCGGTAGCACTAGTTATCCATTCGTCTCCCCCTGCATAACCTAAACCAATACCAAGACCCATAGGTAACGTGTAGATACCAGATATACCGTAGCTATTTTGATCTTTTTCATCACTCAGAATAGCATTTGCTTTCAAAGACAAAGCATCATCAGCGAACATTCCAGTATAAAGGATGTTGTTGTTAGCTTGCTCGTTACCGGCATCAATAAACTCTTTTTGAGCACCAGTGTATGTTGCAATATCAGACATTTGAGATAGCTGTACTAAAGCTGTATCTTGGCGACCAAATGAGATTGCGCCAAAGTTAGTTTGAAGGCCTGCATACATGTAACGTTGTTTGAAATTGTCTGTTTGACTATTTCCTGCACCAGAGCCATCCGAATTCACGCCCTGTTCCGCTTCGTAAAATGCGAAACCAGAAAGGTCATTGGTTATCTGTGTGTTTCCGCCTACGTTCAAACGGAAACGGGAGTTGTTATCCATTGAACCGTCCAACTCAGCACCCGATGATTTACCAATAAAATCACCACGGAACTCTGCACGTCCACCAATATTTAATGAAGTACCATCTGAATTGTAGACCTCTGCAGCAAGTGCTGAACCAGAGACGAGTGCTGTTGTAATCGCCGTAGCGATGGCTGCCATTTTCATAATTCTATCCTTTGATTATTATTAACCACTGCAATGTTTCCACTGCTAGACCATTTATTGCCTTATGACATAAGTGGCCTAATGGAAGGATAGAACGGCTTTTCTAGCTTTCCTTTCTAAATTCCAAATAGTTCCCCTCTAATTACTCTTTTGTGATCTATCGCTCATAAATGACGTGCTTCATTGGCAGTTTTATAACTCACAACAAAGTCACTCAGCAGGCGTTACTCAAAAAATGGGAGATTGTTGACAAAAATGATGTGTTTTGAAGACTGAAATCTACTAATTAAACTGAAATAACAAAACGTAACTTGTTGAATTTCACGTGCTTCTCTGTCTGATAAATAACCGGAAAGTGTTTAAAAATGTGAATTTAATCACTCTAAAACAACAAAAAACATAAATCATCCTCATCTAAATGGTTGTTTTAGATCGTTTTACGTTTTTTCTAATTATCTTAACTTGTTGTATTTTAATGGTTATATAAAATAGAAAACACTGTTTTTAATCTTTTACGTCTTTTTATGAAGCCTTTGGGAACTTTAGGGTTAGAGTGATTTCCGTCATGTTAATCCAGCGTTACATCAAGTCGGGTTACATGCATGGGTGTTATGTCTGTGTACGTAACAGCTTTATGTGCGTTATGTCATTCGTTGAAATGACACATAAAACTTGAAATATGGAAATCCCAATGAACAAAAAAATTATTGCATTAGCAGTTTCTGCTGCAGCTTTCGGTACTACTGCTCAAGCAGTTGAGCTATACAACCAAGACGGTTCTACTTTCTCTGTAGGTGGTCACGTTTCTGTTGGCGTTCAAGATTCTGAGAAAGGCGATGCTGGTGTAAACTCTGTATCTCCACGTATTAACTTTGAAGCTACTCAAGATCTAGGTAACGGCTTTACTGCTGATGCTAAAGGTGAGTGGGCTCTAAACATGCTTGACGGCGGTGATAACTCTTTCACTACTCGTCTAGGCTACATTGGTGTTAGCCACGCTGAACTAGGTCGCGTAGCGGTTGGTACTCAGTGGGCTCCATACTACACAGCTGGCGGCGTAGCTGACCTTCCAATCGCTTTTGCGAATGACTTCCTATACGACAACCACGGTGCCCTAGGTACTGGTCGTGCAGACGCTATGCTTGCTTACACAAACGCATTTGATTTTGGTAACGCTGGTGCATTTAACTTCGGTCTAGGTTGGCAAGGTGCTAACGACATCGATAACACAGATATTCCTAGCGGTGTTCTTACAGGTAAGTACGACCTAGGTCAACGTGGTCAAGTTCAACTTGGCTATGATGTAGCTGGCTTTGGCATCAACTACGCGTACACTGGCGGTGATATTACTTCAACTGGCGCAACTCCTGCTCTAGATGATAAAGCGCAATCTCACCTAGTTTCTGCTAAATACGGTACTTACGGTAAAGGTCTATACGTAGCAGGTGTTTATGCAATGAACGATTACATGAACAGTTACGATGGTCAACAGCTTAAAGATACTAAGGCTTATGAAGCAATCCTAGCTTACGGTCTATCAAACAGCCTAAACCTATCTGTGAACTACGAAGCAGTTAAGAACGACGGTGATACGCTAGGTACTGGTTACAATGGCGAAACTATCTACGCAACTTCAGCAATCCAAGCTGAGTACGACGTAACTACTCGCATGCGTGCATATGCAGGTTATGAATTCGACCTACAAGGTACTGGCGCATTCAAAGAAGACCGCGACAACATGTGGATGGCTGGTGTTCGTTTCTTCCTATAATGGAAAGCTAACTACCTAATTCTAAAAACCCGCTCTATGAGCGGGTTTTTTTGTTAGACAAATGCCGCAGTGAATGTAAGTGCTGAGTGTTATTTAGTGCATAAATGCGTTTGTGGTAAAAATATCTTACAAATTCTAGTAAGTTGTATAAATTACTAATCAATTTAGTTGTAACTTGTTGTTTTTAAGAAATAAAAATAGCAGTTACTTTATACTCTAAAACTTCATTTCATTTCACATCACTTCTGGGAACTCTCTCTTTAAAGTATCTCCATATTACAAGTTTCAAGTTTTTAACGAATTGTTCATAAGTGTTACGCACAGCACCTATGAGCAATACGGCATTAACACCCAAGTACTTACGTTCTGTAACGCGAATAAAAGTACCTAACTGTCATATATGGAAATCATAATGAACAAAACTCTACTTGCTCTTGCAGTGACTGCAGCAACGATTGGCACTCAAGCTAACGCGCTAGAAATCTACAACAAAGAAGGCACACAAATGTCTATCGGTGGTCATGCGACTATCGGTCTAACTGGTGCTCATGCAGGAAAAGACGCTCGCGTTGAAGAAAAGTCTCCTCGTATTAATCTTGAAGTGATCCATGACCTTGGTAATGGCTTTAAGGCAGACTTCAAAGGAGAGTGGGCAATGAACATGTTAGAAGGTGGCAAAAACACCTTTACGACTCGTCTGGGTTACATTGGTATAGGGCATGAAACATATGGCCGTATTGCAGCAGGTACTCAATGGTCTCCTTATTACATGGCAGCCGGCGTTGTCGATACGCCAATCGGTTGGTCTAATGATTTCCTTTACGACAATCAAGGCTTATTTGGTACTGCGCGTGCTGATAAGTTAGCGGCGTACTACAATACTATTGACTTTGATGAAGCGGGTGCTTTGACAATCGGTGCTGGCTGGCAAGGTGCTAACTCTGTTGATGAAACAATTGGTTATAAGCAAGATGGCAAAACGGTAGCGGGTGCTGGCGACCAAGTTTATTCAACAAAAACTCAAACTTGGCTAAGTTCGCAAAACCGTGGTCAAGTTGCTCTCGGCTATACGATCTCAGGTTTCAACGTCAACTATGCATTCAACAGCGGCGATGTTGTTGAGCGCAATGTAGCTAAGCTTGCTGAGTCTAACTTGGTTTCAGCTAAGTATGGTAATTTCGGCGCGGGTTTATATGTTGCAGCTACATTAGCTGACAACAAAAATATGAACTCGTTCGACAGCAAACTAATTGCCAAAACTCAAGCTGTAGACTCGATTCTTGCATACGGTTTTGACATGGGTTTGAACTTAATCCTAAAGCATGAAGAAATGCAAGATACAGAAAACAATGTACGTGTTAAATCTGGAACTTCTGTTCAGGCAGAATATACAATTAACCCACGCGTTCGAGCATATACGGGCTATAACTTCGACAACCAAGGCGAGACTGGTGCGAATGTAGATTACCGCAAAGCGCAAGACAACCAATTCATTATCGGTACTCGTTTCTACTTATAATGTCTTGAAAACCTAAAACGAAGAAAGCGCCCCTATTAAAGGGGCGCTTTATTGGATCTATTAGGTATTGCACATTACAGTTGAGCGAGTCCTGATCCTGCTTGGGGTTGCTGAACCTTCGCTTTCCCAATCAATTTCAATGCGGTCTTATCATCCCATATGACGTCTTTGTCGCTGCCAATTATCGCACTGTTCATCTTGGCTATTTCGTTCCTCAAAAGTGCATCATCTTCTTCTGACAATGAGATTGTTCTTTTCCATGACCGATATGCTGTTTGTGTTGCAATTGGATCTCGGTTTTTAATCGCAGCAATTAAGTTTTCTTTAATCGATGCATTGTTTATTGAACTCATTGGTGAGTTGTCATTAAGTTGGTTCTGATTGGCTTTACTAGTGCGGTACCACATTGCACTAGAGAAAACCCAGAGTGCAGCGAATAATCCGGCGATATATGGCCAACTACCTGAGTCTTTAACAATTGTTGTTGTACCAGGCAAGCTTGATGTTGGACTTGAGACTGGCGATACGGCGTTAATCACTTCGTTTGCTGTTACCGAAACGTTCAACCCTTCCAGTTCAGTTTGGGCTGGCTTTTTATTCACTGAATCCCACCAATTAATCTTTACAGTAGGAAGAGTAAAGTCGCCACCATGTTGAGCTATGAGAACTTGTTTAGTGATCATAGTGACGCTGCCATCATCGTTACTTTTGAACGATGGCTTTTCTGAATAGACCCGAAACGCATCGGGGTTACTGACCGATATATTAGGTAACTGAGCTGACGTTAGCCCTGTTGCCGTTAGAGTAATGGTTCGTGTTAAGGAGTCGCCGCTGGCAATTGAAACTGACTTCGTCTCTACGTTTTTCCCACTATCTAATTTCCAGGTTTGAGACAGAGAAAGTTTCGAAGTCGGTAACCAACTATCGGTATAGCCTTCCGGTACTGGGTCAACTTTTAAGTCAACCGTAGGTGAGTTGGTATCCAGAGTGAGGATCTTCGTAGTTCCACTTCTATTGTTCCCATAAAGAACCCCCCCAGTGAGTGTTGGCGCTTTAATGGCGAAATTACCACTATCGATAGCGGTGACTCTGTATGACTGATCAATGATCATAACCTCCATACCATCAAGCACAGCTTGATACTGTTTAGGTTCGCCAACTGCCTCAATATCTAACCCTGGCGCTTCTGGTGAGGTTAAGTTGGGGTTTTGCAGTAAACGGGGATCGACCTTAACAATGATTCTTGTATCTAGTAACGCACTTTCCTTGGGATAAAGTTCTGACTTACTTAATTGAGTACGAACTTCAATCATGTCTTTGGTCGTAGGTGTTTGCTCATCGATGGTAACGTTCAATGTAATAGGGGAGGTGGCAACACCATTGACATCAAAACTAGGGATCGTCAGTTTGCCAATTCTTTGTGGGGCGATCGCCACCGTCCAAATACTGCTGTCTGTACGCGTGCCATTCAAGATATTGACGGAAGAGCTAAAATTGGGTCGACCAAGATAGAAGTCTTTTGAAAGTGAACTAAAGTCCACCTTATTTCCGTCTAGTTTTTGGTCTGCGACGATTTTTAACTGAATGACCTCATCTTTGCTGACTTTGGTCTTGTTTACGCTTGCTGTTACGTTCAATGCCCATGATGAAAAGCTGACAGCAGAACTAATAATAGCGAGTAGCACTAAGGTGAGAGATTTTATGTTCTTCATTGTAATTACCAATCTTTCCCTGTTGAGGTAGGGACTTCTTTATTCTTCGATTGCAACAACATTTGTGCACGCAGCAAATAACTTGGGTCGCGCACGCTTTCAATTTGCTCAAGTTTTCTAAGATCGGGGTCGACGTTTTGTTGTGTTGTCTCTTTAGCTAGTTGAGCTTGCTTTTGCTCTTCAGAAGCTTGTGACCGTTGCTCACCGGAACTCGTACTAGCGGATTTTTCGGTTGATGCTTTAGTTGTATTGTCTTTCTCTTGAGGCTGCTTTGCCTGCTGATTCCGAGATTCTTTATTATTATCGGAATGCTCTGGTTGCGAATTATTCTTTGTGCGCTCTGAGTCTGGTTTTGCGGTTTCACCAGATGAGTTCTCTTTACTGCTTGAATTAGCGTTAGATTGCGATTGTTGTTGACTTGTCTTTGCCCCGTTGCCACCATTTTGTTGCTGTTGCTGTTGCTGTTGCTGTTGCTGTTGCTGTTGCTGTTGCTGTTGCTGTTGCTGTTGCTGTTGCTGTTGCTGTTGCTGTTGCTGTTGCTGTTGCTGTTGCTGTTGCTGTTGCTGTTGCTTCATTGCGTCTTTAACTAGATTAAGATTAAACTTCGCATCAGCATGGTTAGGCTGTTGATTGAGCACTTGTTGATACATATCAGCTGCTTTTACCAATTCACCATGCTGGGCATAGGCATTACCAAGGTTATATAAAGCGCTGATATCGCTCTCGCCCTGTAAGTTGTCGATAGCTTGTTGGTAATCGCCATTTTCATATTGCGCCGCTGCTAACCATTGCTTGTTGCTGAACAAGTTCTTGGCGGACTCGTAATCTTTATCTTGAAAGGCGTGGTAACCAAGTTGGTTCTGATTATTGAATGCGCTATCAATGATGGACGCCTCTGCGCTGTTACTATTAAAACCTAAAAGAATAGCGAGTAAAGGAGAGCAAAACACTACGCCTTTTCTAAATAATGGCAGCAAGAGTACTAATACAAGAGGAAGTAGCCAGTAGCCGTTATTTACCCTTATATCGACGCTTTGCTCTCCTTCTTTCTTAAGGTTTGCGGTTACATCTGAGGTTTGGATCAGACTCGAAATGTCCTGATTGTCACTTCGATACGTTGTATAGTGCCCTCGTCCCACTTTTGCTGCTTGCTTTAAGTTTGTAAAGTGAGTTTTGGCAACGACGGTGTTTCCCGACTTGTCAGTCAGCAGAGAACCGTCGGGTAGTGTAATAGGTGCGCCTCCAGTGGTTCCGAACGCTAAGACTGAAAGTTTCCAGCTATGACCGCTGAGCATCGCTTCAATTGCTTTAAGTTCACTTTGGCCTAGATCATCAGAAAACAGAATGATTTCACCGTTAGACAAGCCTGCTTGTTTCATCATATCGATAGCTTGCTTTACGGCTAAGTCTGCTCTCGCACCTTGGAATGGCATAATCTCCGGCGAAAGGTTTGTGATTAGGTTGCCCAGCGTGGCGGAATCTGTCGTTAGGGGGCTTAAAGTGTAAGCATCGCCTGCGTAGGCTACTAATCCGGTCTGCCCATCGGTAATCAATGGAAGTAGATCCTGTGCCTTGTACTTTATTTGAGCGAGGCGGCTAGGTTTGATGTCATTGGCATAGACCGAACGAGACATGTCTAACACTAACACTCTGGCACTGGATGATTGAAATGCAGGCCGAGTTTGGGTTTCAAAGCTCGGTCCTGCAATCGCGGTTATCAGAACAAGACAAAGTAACGTTAACCAAAACTGAGCTGACTTTTTGGAATCAGATTGCAACTTCAACGCTTTTTCTAAGTGAGAGGCGATAAGTGATGAGCTAGATTGACGGTAGTTCTTCACCGCAACAACTAAAGCAACAGGCAAAAGTAGCCAAAACGCTTGCGGATAGAGAAATTCAAAATTCATCTTTTTCTCTCCTTAGTATCACTAAAAGCATAATCAGCAACAGGCTGACCGTCGCGGGTAGTGCAAACCACTCGGTTTGAGGTCTCCAGGATTGGGTGGCTTGCTGAACAGGTTGTAGTGCATTGATGGTATCGTAAATGGTCGCTAGTTCATCGGCATTACGAGCTCTGAAATATTGTCCGCCAGTTATGTTAGCGATTTTTATCAATGTCTTTTCGTCTAAATCTTCTGCGGTGTTTACCGTGCGGGTCATAAAGAAATCTTTAACCTGCATCTCACCTGCGCCGACACCTATGGTGTAAATAGTGGTGCCGTATTTTTTGGCGATTTCTGCTGCTTGAACAGGGTCAAGAACACCGGCGTTATTGCTGCCATCACTGAGTAATATCATGACTCGTTGCGGAGCGTCACTATCGACAAAGGTTTTTGTCGCAAGTCCAATACCGTCTCCTAAGGCGGTCTGGGTGCCAATCAGTTTTAAGACGGTTTGATTAAGCTGAGTTTTAACGGTCTCTCTGTCGAAGGTCAGTGGGGTCTGCAAATAAGCGTGGTCAGCAAAATATACTAATCCGACTCGATCTCCCTTGCGACGGTCAACAAAATCTGACACCACATGTTTGACGGCAGTGAGCCTATCAATGTAACCATCTTGATATGCCATATCTTGTTGGCTCATTGAATAGGAGAGGTCGATGACAAGCATCATGTCACGGTGCTTTGGCTGAATCTCAATAGGCTCGCCATACCAAATTGGTCGAGCCGCAGCACATACTAGGCTTACCCATGCCATTATTGCGATGGTCCGGACGAGTAGTATTTTCTTTCGGCTCGCAGCTGGCATGCCTGAAATGTGAGGTAAAACTATAGATGCGCTTGGTTGTTTAGGTTGAAAGAACTTATAGCTGAGGTATGGCAGGGGTAGCAAAGCGAATAGCCACCACCATTCAAATGTAAATTCACTCATGATGCAGCATTCCAGTTTCGATATTTTCTTTTTGGAGGCAGCGCATTCTGTACCCAGTATTTACAATCGGAGATTAAGTTTGCCTCCTCATCTTTTGGAGGATTGGCGCTGTTGTATAGTGCGGAGTGCCACGAAGATTCATTGGGTATAAACCTCGGCGAGGCAAGTTGTGAATCCAAAAAACTCAACCATGATTGTCCAGTCAAATTAGCCACCTCTTTTCTAGGGAAGTAGCTAAGCGCCGCTTGGCGTAATATTTCATTGGCTTCAGCGGGTGACAATGTGGACACATCGCTTGTAAGCATTTTTAAAGCGGCTTTTTTTGCGCGCTCTTGCTTACGTTTTCTACGTATCAATAGAACAGTTAAAATGATGGAAAGCACAATGAAACCCAGTAAAGCCCAGTATCCCCAAGGTAGGGGCCAAACGCTAGGCTCGGTTGGTAGGTGTAATGGCTTTAAAGGTAAAGTTTGAGGCTGACTTAGCTGGCTCATAATTCACTACTTAAAATTGGACATTAATAGCTGTTGTAAAAGCGGTGTTCCGCTTGATACTTGAGATAAGGCAATACCATATCGATTTAACTTGGAAGTTAGCTCGCGCTGTTGCTGCGTATATATGGATTCAACGGTTTTCCTTGTACGATCATTAGAAAAGTCTATTGATAACCGTTCATTTTTACCCATTACGTTTTGTATACCCTTAGCTTTGGTGATACCAAGCTCGATAGGGTCAAACACCTGAATAGCTCGTACACGGTTGTGTTTAGATAGCTTCGAAATGGCGCTTATATCCCTCTCAGAAGTCGCCGAGAAATCACTGATCACAATGACCTCACTTCCTTTATTGCAGAGATTGGCTAGTACTTGATAAGGGTCTTTGTCACTTTCCATATCGTTAGAATTAGGAACACTCTTCGATTCCGTTACTACGTTATGAAAACCCTCATTATGAGCGTCGACGAGTTGCTGCAGTAATTGGTATAGCGAGGCTCTTGAGCTCGAAGGACGATGCTCAAACAAACGTCTATTGGTTCGAATAACCGCGCCGACGCGATCTTTATTGCCAATAGCAATCCAACTTAACAAACTGGCTAAGTGACAAAGCTGCACTGACTTTAACAGCAGTTGCGTTCCCGTATACATGCTTGGTGTCAGGTCTAAGAATAGAACAACAGGGCGTTCTCGCTCTTCAGTAAAAAGTTTAGTGTGCACCTTGCCAGTGCGAGCGGTAACGCGCCAATCTATTTGTCTAACGTCATCACCAGCTTGATACTGGCGAACTTCAGAAAACGTCATTCCACGTCCCTTACGAGGGCTGGCATGCTGTCCGTTAAGTTGTGACCAGAGGCTTTTAGCTGGTGGCTGCCAACGTTTACCGTGTGTTTGATAGAAGCAGAGCTCCTGCAGAGAAATCGAGGCTCCATTACACTGTATAGGCAAGTCTCCGCGCACGATAGCGGTCTCGAGGACGTGACTGTTATTGGTATCTTTTCGAAAACCTTTAGCAAGGTTAAATTTTCCGAACATAAGCCAGTTTACCTACGCCGATGCAACGGTTTTTAGTAACTCGTCAATGATTCTATTGCCATCAATTCCTTCGGCCTGCGCTTGATAAGTCAGTAACAGTCGATGTCGCAGAACTGGGTAAATGATTTCGTGAATATCTTCTGGGCTTACAAAGTCGCGACCAGATAGCCAAGCGTGAGCTCGAGCCGCTCTATCTAACGCGATAGTTGCACGTGGACTCACTCCCATCTCAATCCAGCTGACTAGGTCGTTGCTATAAGCATCTGGAGTTCGTGTTGCCATAACCAATCGAACGATATATTTTTCAATAGACTCTGCCATATGAATGGATAAAACTTGGCGTCGTGCTTCGAAAATTTCTTGTTGGGAAATTCGATTCTCAAAGTGGTGACTTTCTCCTAAAGCTTCACCGCGATTAAGCCTCAAGATCGCTAGCTCACTATCCGCATCTGGGTAATTGACCTCTAAGTGAAGCAAAAAGCGGTCTAACTGAGCTTCTGGTAGTGGATAGGTTCCTTCTTGTTCTATGGGGTTTTGTGTGGCCATAACGAGGAAAAGATCGGGAAGAGGGTAGGTCGTTTGACCAACACTAATCTGCTTCTCCGCCATTGCTTCTAGCATCGCCGCTTGTACTTTAGCTGGTGCGCGGTTTACTTCATCCGCCAAAATAAGGGAATGAAATATCGGACCAGACTTAAATTGAAACTCACCAGTCTCAGGACGGTAGATATCAGTACCTGTTAAATCTGATGGTAGAAGGTCCGGTGTAAACTGAACACGATGGAAGCTACCTTCAATGCAATCGGCTAAGGACTTTACCGCACGTGTTTTTGCAAGACCAGGAGGGCCTTCTACCAGTATATGTCCATCAGCGAGCAACGCTACGAGCAACTGTTTCACTAAGTTGTCCTGACCAATAACCTGAGATTCGAGATAGCGTTGAAGTTGTTGGAAAGACTGCGCTGGCATGATGATGTTTCCTTATGGCGAGCGATTGAGATAAATAGGTAGATGGAAAACTACCGCGAAAGTTCCCTAAGTTATGTCATTGTTTTGTAATTACAATCAAGGATGTTACCACTTTACGTTTCATAATTTGGCAATACGTGTTCATTGTTGAAGGAAGTAAACATGCTCATAAGTAGGCTAATTGTAGCTGGAATATGGCATGAGCACGCCAAAACAAGTAAACTAGAACCAGTTTAAGTGATTAAGTAAGGTAATTTGTTATGAGTGATTTTGAGAAAGAATTAGAGTTGATGTCTTCTCAAGCAGAGTCTGAGCCAGAGGTAGCTCTTCCTTCAATTGAAGAGCAGCGTGAAATTGCTGCAGAGTTAAAGAAGCTTGAGGCTGAAGGTAAATTGACTCCAGAAGTGCTAGAAAAGTACTTTGGCAAGTTTAATCAAAAGAGCCAGACACCAATTCACTAAACCACCTATCTAAGCCCCTGTTAAGTGCTATTTTAACTAGGGGCTTTTAAATAAAAGTACCACTGCTAGCTAAACCCCCTCAATATTTCACACTGAACTTTTGATTTAGTATTTGAGAGCTATATCTCATATCTCAGTTTAACACTCGGTGCTTAGTTGCAACTGATATTTTTCTCAAAAATGAGACTGCATATGCAAGCCGTTGTTTTGAATAAAAGTTAGTCAAATGCAATCGATTTCATTGCACTTCTAGGCTATTGACGGATGAGAATGCATCGAATTCAATATTAACTTTGGAACTACTTTTCAAAACAAAAATAATCACATGGAGTGAACTATGGCTACCTTGGTAGAGGGAAACCAACGTGCGGTTCTGTTGGCAGAGAATAATTTGCAATCGAGTCTGTTAAAAGAGTCGATTGAACAGCAACTTAATATGGAAATTCGGCTAATTTCACCTGAACGTATTGGTCAACTCAGGCGCAGCACCAAAGATTACAATGTCGATCTAATTATTATTGACTACCCGACGATGGACCATGCGGCGGTAAGACAATACCATGAAGTTAGGGATGTTTTCTCGCTAGAAGCTCAAGAAGTTTTGATAAATACCTCTCCAGGTATCCGTCATTCGGAGATGTTACGTTGGCAACGTTTAGTAGGTGTATTCTATGCGACCGATAACCTAGAGCGGCTTATTACAGGCTTTAAGTGCATACTAAACGGTGAGATGTGGATGAGCCGAAAGTTGGTTTACGAATACATTAAGCTTTACCGAGGAAAACATTGCCATACGACAAACCCTTACTACACTAAATTGACTAGAAGAGAACAAGAAATTATTAAACTTTTGGGTAATGGGGCTTCTAACACGCAAATAGCAGAGACTCTTTTTGTGAGTGAAAATACAGTAAAAGCACACTTGCATAATACTTTTAAAAAAATAAAGGTGAATAATCGTCTGCAAGCCCTCATTTGGGCCAAAGATAACATAGCTCCCCATGAACTTGCGTAGTCTTCGTTATTCATATTAAATGCTAACCCGTCTTTTTGGCGGGTTTTCTATATGAGTTAAATGAAAGTGAATATTTAGCTTGCTTGTTGTGGATGATGTTCTAATATTATTTTTGATCATGATCACAAAACCAATGCCGAGGGCCATTATAGAGATCTAATGTGATAATCTTTTCTAAAAGGCTGTTTGTTATGATGTTATTTATTTTTATCATACGATAGTTTAAGTTTCGTAAATGTTTCGATTAGCTAATCTGCGTCATTCCTACTCTTTCCTGTTAACTATTCTCATCTACTTGCTACCAAATTAATAACCCTAGTTAGTTTATTGGTGTTCTGATGGATAAACTTTAAGCTTGATTCAAGGTTTAGGTTTATATGCAACGTCAGATTGCTGAGGCTAGGAAAGGGTATTCCCATGAAAATGGAACAATGGCTTACCGTTCTATTTAAAACTCCAGGTTTGTTTAAATACAGCGCTTTATTTAGTTGGATAGTTGTTTATCTTTTTCTATCTGAAAGCGTCGTTATTGCTGGCGAAGTGAACACCTCTAAAGTAATTGTACATACTGTCCCATTTGAGTCTGGAGAGTTTTTAACCGGTGTTACTGACGCTACTCTGTCGAAGTATGGGTTTGAAGAAGCCAACAATTCAGATTTGAGTACTGAGTCAGATCTTGATAATTATTCAGATATAAATATAGCGAATGCTACATCGGCACAAGTAGTCATCTTGCAAAAAAGCTATGGGTCTGATGGGAAAAATAAAGCAAAAGTCAGTGTTTCTGGGGCTGGGAATCGTGTATTGGCAGCACAACTAGGAGGCAGGAATGAAGCCTACATAGCGCAAGAGGGCAATAATAATACAGCTATTGTAGGTCAAGTTGGCTGGGATTTAAGTTCAGAAAGTGTCGCCGTTGTTATCCAAGAGGGTGATGATAACGAAGCCTACATTGGTCAAAAGCGATACAGAAGTGCATCTAGCAATGTCAGTGTTAATCAAATTGGTAATGGGAATATTGCAGCGGTAGTCGCCGGTTCAGGTGCAGACCTTGGAATATCTCAAGTAGGAAATGGAAGTGAGTTAATAATTAATGCTTCCGGTTCAATGGGAATTTACGTCAATCAAACTAATTAGCGGCGTAGTATGTTGGTGGGTTGATATAAATACGTGCTTCTTAAGAAGTATATGTCGACAAGGAATTATAAAGGATTAAGGTTGTTATTATGAATAAATTAGCATTAGCTGTAAGTATCTCTGTTATATCAGGTTCGGCGATGGCTACTGTAACTCAGACAGAAGTAGATTTTAATGGATATGATGTAGAAACGTTCGCTAGACCGGATAACCAATCAGTTATTCTACAATCTAATAACACTACAAGCTCTGTTGTGATTCAGCAAGGTTCTAAAGGCGATTATGACGCTAATATATCTGTTGTAGATATGAGGCTTCAAGGGTGGGGAAAACGAAATAAAGTTTATGTTAATCAGGAAGGAGGCGATGGTTTCTTCCCTAGCGCACAGGACTCGTTGGTAAGAATAGCTGGGACTAGCGGAGGCGCTAAAATTACAGTTGATCAAAATGGGAAGTACAATGACTCGCAAGTAGTGTTGTCCGGTGATGCTGATAATAATACGGTTGATGTGACACAAACGAATGGCAACTTTTCTGAAGGTAACTGGTCTGATGTGGCAATATCTGGTAGTAGCGACTTCAATAAGGTTGATATAGATCAAAATGGTAGCGGTAACATATCAGAAGTGAGTATTTCAGGTGGTAGTAGCGGCTCGTCGGCAGATTCGCAGAAAGTTAAAGTAAACCAGAAAGGAAGTAACAGTCAATCATACGTGAATCTTTATGATGCAAGTGTTGATAATGATGTAAATATCGACCAAGATAATGACGGTCATTATTCCAATGTTAGTATTAATGGTAACCTGAATGATATTGATGTTAAACAATCAGGTTCGGCGAGTGATACATCTGATATTGCTCTCTATGGCGAAAGTGATAACAACATAATTAATGTTACTCAATCTGGCGACTACTTCAGTAACAAGTCCGAGATTAAACTTTATGCTTCCTCTGGAAATGGAGTGGGCGCGGCTAACCATATTAATTCGGTGGAAGGTATTAGAGTAATTCAAACTGGTGGTGACATTTCCACTATTGTTATGAACAATTCCACTAATAGTGCTATTTACGTCAATCAACAGTAACTTTGATGGTTGATTTGTTAACTAAAGGACCCACAATTGTATTTTGTACAATTGTGGGTCTGTATTCTTCTAATGGTTTGTCTACTTTAGTAAGTACAGACATCCAATGTCAACGTAACCTTAATAGTAACCAAGTTACCATTACACAGCACACTGAAAGTGAAGGTGTCACGTTGAGAACTCAGTCGGGCTCTTCGATATTTATTTCTCAGAATGGAGGTATTTCAGTATATGAATTACCGACTTCTCAATTTCCTCTGCTTTTAGAAAGCGTATCCAACGTACGCTGGGAAATTCGTAGCGACTGCATGGTAACTGAAGTAGGCGCATCTCAAGATTTCACGGAGTAACAGGCTTGCTAAAGATACTCAGTCAGGCATATATCTAAACTTTCTCACTACTGAGACTCTAACTCTAACTTACTGTAATTCCACAAATAAGACTTATTCTTCGGGCTTAGCGCCAGATCCGCTCAATAAATGCTCTGTTATACTTCACAGAATACGGCGTACTAAGCATAGTTACAGGGAGTTGGTTATGTCTGTTGAAAAGGATAGCAACAACGTGCACGCATTATTGTTAGCAGAGAATAGTCTGCAATCCGGTTTGCTCAAAGATTCAATAGAGCAAAAGGTTCCGATCACCATTAGGTTAATGTCTGCTGAGAAGCTTTACCGCTCACGAGATGATGTGGTTGAGAGGGATGTGCGCTTTATTATCATTGATTACGCTGCCATTGGTCATGGCACTGCCACTCACTATCACGAGATTATAGAGAGTATGGACAACAGCATCAAAGAAATTTTATTAAATGCGCCCAGTGACCTAGAACACGCGGAAATGCTTAAATGGCAAAACCTGGTTGGTGTCTTTTATGCCTCGGACACTATTGAAACGTTGGTTTCGGGCTTTGAGCGCATTTTAGCTGGGGAGTTGTGGATGAGCAGAAAGCTGGTCTACGAGTACGTGAATTTCTATCGTCGTCGTCAATGCTCAAAAACCAGCCCGTATTATACCAAGCTAACGAAACGAGAACAGCAAATCATTAAGCTGCTTGGCGATGGAGCGTCTAATACAGAGATCGCCGATACTCTATTTGTTAGTGAGAATACAGTGAAAGCCCACCTTCATAATGCATTCAAGAAAATTAAGGTCAAAAACCGTTTGCAAGCATTGTTGTGGGTGAAGAACAACATAGCATCTAGTGAATTCGTTCAATAGTGTGACTATCCGCTGAGCCGAAACAGAGCCTCTTTTTACCGCACGTTGTAACCATTTTCTAACAGTGTCTGATTTCACTAGAAATAGATGCTGTTTTATCGTGTGCACATTTCCATATTTTGAGTGTGGCACGTGATGAAAAAATCTCTCCTATTTTGGGCATTTAGCTTGTTGTCGACCGCTGTATTTGCTGGTCAGTTTGAAAAGGGTAAGCACTATGTAACCTTGCCTCGACCTCAGACTATTGAATCTCAGGTTATGTTATTCCATTCACCTTATTGTGGTCCTTGCGCCATGGTTCACGGGCCATTGGTGGATATTGTTCAAAAACATGACTTAACCTTTAACGAAGTTGTTGTAGGTATGGGGCCTGTCGGTCGCGACGTTCAAGAAGCCTTTGTGGTTGCCAAAGGGCAGGGCACAGAGCAAGCATTTATTGAAGAGTTGATTCATAGAATTCACTTTCGAAGGGATCAAACGCCAAGGTTTCGTAGTGATATTGTCGATGTCTTAGAAATGTGCGGTGTTAATTCCCAACCTTTTGAGGAGCGCTGTGAGCAAATACAAGATGAAGTCGATGACTTTAACAGTTTAATAAAGGAGTATAGGGTTCGAGCGACACCGACGATAATTGTAAATGGTAATCAGCAAGTCATATTGCACCAATTGAGTAGCTTAGAAGAATTAGAACGCCTTATTGTGGAGTTAACAACCTAGTGGTTCAACAAGACGTGCATATCACTTTGTTAAGTGTAGTTATATTGATAGCGCCCATGCTGCTTAGTTGGAACCGTTCAAACCGAATGATGGTCATTGGCTTCAATATGTTGGGTGTTATCTGTATTGCTGCGGCATGCCACTATTGTTATCACCCCTTAGCGTACCTTCCATTCTTTATGTTAGGGCTCACTTGTTGGATGTTTGCAGTCGGATTTGCGGTTAATAATCGATAAAAAAACAGGGCTACGGGTAAGTTCCATTTTCCGCATAGCCCTGTTTGCTGCTTACTCGGTTAGCTATAAAATTTCCGTTTTAGCTTGAGAGTATTTGGCGATAATCGGGTTAGACATTGCATCTGGATCACCAGATGACCACATTCCTCTTTCCATCCCTTTGACAATTAGATGTATAACAGCGGCGTCAATAGCCGACATAATCGCGATATTGACGGGCTCATTGTTGCTGTAACCCAACTCAATTTCGAGTAGCTCTTTATAGTCAATGAATCGGAATGCGCCCAAACCAATTTCATGAGAAGAGATGGTTTTTGAAGTAGTTATACTTAGCAAGACTTGTCCACTACGCACGTCGACTGCTCTAAGGTTGACGGTAACTTGGTCAGTTCGATATTGACCTGAAGCACCTATGCCTAAGTATTTTGCACCTGCACCGCCAGTTCGTATATTGGAGTCATACGCGACAATACCCCCTTCAATCACCACATTAGCGGAGTTAAGTGACGATAGATCCGAACCATGATTTGAGATCACTTTGTCTTTTTTCTGAGCTGCTCGAATAATCTTACGCTCAGTTAGTAGGTTTTGAAGGCCTTCTCGCTCAAGTGGAACAAACCATTGAGAGTCTAGTAGTGATGTTGTCAGCAATGACGTACCACCCTGAGGTACTGCAGTAGAGAAGTTACTATTAGGCTGAGGCTTATATTGGCCTGTCTGGTCACGGAAATCATAGACAGAAACTAAGATTTTACCTGCTGGTTTGGGTAGCGCGATCAAGTCGGTGTAAGTAGCGCCTCGTGGCATTAATTTAGGCTCTGCAGAGGTATCAGGTATATCCAAAGAATGTGCGCAGCCACCAAGCATTAATGCTAGGCTCAAGTAAATTAGACCTTTCATAATACGTTCCTTGTAAATTAGAGGTCGGGATTAAGTCCAGAAACACTGATTTCAGTGGATTCTCCAGTTGCCTTGTCGACTATCTGAACCAATAAAGTGCCTGAATCATCAACGACATTAAGGAAGAAGTCGTCAGTTTCCAGTTGGCCAGTATTGCCATTACCAATATCTGCCAATAATTGGCTAATTAGTCGGGACTCTAAGCTTGAAGCAAGCCTATCTAGTGCTGATTCTTCTTCAAAATCAAACGAACTCGCGTTCGGGTCTTGATAGTCGTTAATTGCGTTCGCATGATTGATCAAGATCGTACTGTTTAATGGGTTTCCCCCAAAGGTAGGATTAACTGGGGTGTAGACGAGTTCACTCGCAAGTGCTAATGGAGACCCCAATATTCCAAATAACGCGAGTTTAGTTGATAAATTTGCCATCCTTGCCGCCTTAAAATTCATCGTGTTCCAAATCAAAGGTGTCCATGTAAAGACGCTCAGCCTGCCATCGGATAATGTAATTACCCACGACTTGTAAGGCATCGTTTGCCCGGTCTTTAGCCTGTCTTCGACCTGGTGACAACGCTGTTCTGTAGATAGCTTTTCGAGAATGGTATACCTCAATAATACTGCCGGAAAGCGCTGTCGGGATTTCTTTGATAGTGAGATTTTCTTTAAGGTCAGGGTATCTATCATTAAGTTGTTGAGAGAAGAAAAAGTAAAAGTCTTCCCCTAAACGAGTGATAGTTCTATCGACAATAACACCACTAACTTCGCTAAAGTCGTTAAACGGAACCTTAAGTTTGTCTCCTTGCCCTTCTATCTTTTTACCGTTTTCTAAGGGAGCCCCGTTTTCAATACCATTATTGGTTCCTGCCCCTAAAACAGAAGAGGCAAACAAACACACGGTACTCATAAGCAGCAATAACTTCATGTTGGCTCCCATTCAAAAATCCGTTTAAAAAATGAGAAGAGTGAGTTCAATTGAACTTAGATAAATAGTAACTCAAAGCCTTTTTTCACTGCATAAACTTTAGCACTAGTTATTATGACTTTTTTTTCATACTTCGGTTCTTTTGATTGCCTAATAATTACTTCAAATATCCAAGGTTTATTTCTTACAAATCAATTTAAGTTTAGTGTGACTAAAACTACTTGTAATTAGAATTCTAAATGTCATCGGTTCTTATTTTACAGGCGCAAACTCAATCATTGTTTGAAATCACAATTATTGTTTGAAACGCAACACAACCTTTTTAAGAATCGTGAAGTGTTAAATCCGAAGTCTGCGTTCAGTTAACTCAGAAGCAGGATGAAAATCGATACATTTGGCAATTCAGGGAAAGTCGCAATGAATGCTTCGATAAAAACGAAACTTCAAACGGTATTAGGCGTAGCGTGCTTAGTCGCTAGTGCTAGTGCTGCGAGTACAGCTCTGGTTTTTGCTCCCAACGGAGGGGTTGAGTCTCACGGTGTTTTCTTACATGGAGTAAACGAGGATATCCAAAGTGATTTCAATGATTTACTCAATACTGTAGATGACATCGATAATTATTCAGAGGTGCACATCACTAACGCCACTGATTCGCTTGCGGTTGTAGTTCAGGATAGTCCGGGGAACTCAGCAGGTAACAAGGCGAAAATAGTACAAAGCGGTAGTAGCAATACTGCCCTAATTGGTCAGAAAGGGGCAGCAAATACCGCCTATATCATTCAAGAGGGTGATAACAATGCAGCGGCGATAGGTCAACTTGGAAGAAATGGGCAAGCTCTTGTTGCCCAAAAAGGAGACAATAACTTAGCGGTAATCGGTCAAGCAAATATATTTCATCCTTCGAGCAAACTCAGTATTAATCAAGAGAACGATAACAATATTGCGTTTGTCGCTGGTTCAGGTGGTGCTAATTTAGGTGTTTCCCAGAATGGCGGGGATAACATATTAATTAATGCATCAAGTGCAATGAGAATTTACATAGACCAATCTAACTAGCGCGCGGTATTAACGTTACTTTGGTTTAGTAAATGACTTCTTTTTATAGAAGTTATAGTCGACATGGAAACTTAAAAGGAAATAAGGGTTTTATTATGAAAAGGTTAGCTATTTCAATTTCAGCTCTTTTAGTATCAGCTTCTGTAGCTGCCGTACCAACTGTACCGGGTGTTACCGGCGTACATATCAAAAATGCAGTTGCGAGCTATTCATTGCCTGCTGGCGATAATTCGGCGTTGGTGCTAATGGACGGTGGTGACTATGGTGATGTATCTATCGTGCAAGGTGTTGTGCCTTTGAGCGATGGAAACCTAGCCGTTGTGGATTACACTGGAAGCGGTAATGATAACAACACATCTATTCAGCAAGATCGTGAAGATAACAACGCGTTAGTTCAAGCTTACAATGGCAGCCGAGACAATGACGTAGAAATCATTCAAAACGATGATGGTCGCGCGTGGGTTATGTTTAAAGGTGGTAGTGACGATAATGACGTTGAAATCTTGCAAAGAGGTTCGAGTAACCAAGCTCGCGTTGCTATGAGAAATAGCAGTGATGATAACGATGTCGACATCGATCAGAAAGGGTCCAATTTTGTGGCAAATGTAGGTCTGCGAGCCAACAGTGACGATAACGAAGTGTACATTCTACAAAAATCTGGACATAGTAATTCTTTAGCTGAAGTATCGTTAGTAAACGCGGACAATAACGATAATGGCAACAAGTTCAATGATACATCCGGTATCTACATCGTCCAAACAACGGGTGATTACGCTGGTGTATTTATTTCGAATGCTGACCACAACGCTGTCTATATCAAACAAAATTAATGAAGCTTCACTTAATCCAAAGAGCGGCGTATATCGCCGCTTTTCTTTGTTTATTTTCGTACCAAAGTTACGGTCTTTCGGAACCACTTCAATGTACACCTCTTACGGATAACACGATCCAGCTCATATTCGAGCGTCCGCTTAATAGCGGAGAATTGTTAGTAACTAGTCACGAAAGGACAATTTTGAGTATTAGAATGAATGGAGGAGCAACAGCCTATCAGTTAGTTAAAGACTACTTCCCCGTAACAGTCACTGAAGTTGATAGTCAAAGGCAATGGGAAATAATAGAGGACTGTACGATAGAGGTGAAAAAAATCCCCCAATCTCATTAAGATAGGGGGAAATTACTATTAACAAAGGTGATTATATTAGATAGCTAGTTTCGTTATACACCCGCTTCTTTATACAAACGACGACACGCCTTACCATCACTATGGAACAAGTGGCAACGATGTGCAGGGATACCAATCTTAATTCGGTCACCGACTTCTACCTCAAGAGTGTCTGGTTGACGGTAGATAACGTCAGCATCAGCACTTTCTAGATTTAGATAGACTTGAGTCTCGTTGCCAAGCTTCTCGACGATCATAACTTCGCCTTCAACTTTAGCATCGCCTTCCTCTTCAGAGACAAGGTGTTCTGGACGCACACCCAGAGACATACGGTCACCTTTGTTTACGGTTGTCCCGTCCACTGGAATCCAGAATGAGTCGCCGTCAGAAAGCTGAACTTTTACGCGCTCTGCTTCGACTTCGTCGATGAATACACTCATGAAATTCATCTTTGGAGAACCAATAAAACCAGCTACAAAACGGTTGTCAGGATAATGATAAAGCTCAAGTGGTTTACCGACCTGTGCCACATAGCCAGCATCTAGGACAACAATTTTGTCAGCCATAGTCATCGCTTCTACCTGATCATGCGTTACATAGATCATGGTGCAGCCAAGTTGACGTTGCAGCTTAGTGATTTGCGAACGCATGTTGACACGCAGCGCTGCATCAAGGTTAGACAGGGGTTCATCTAACAAAAATACATTAGGTTGAGATACCAAAGTACGACCAATCGCTACACGCTGGCGTTGACCACCAGAAAGTGCTTTAGGCTGACGCTCTAATAGATGACCTAATTGAAGAATTTCAGCAGCGTGTTCAACACGGCGGTCGATTTCTGCTTTATCTGCTTTAGCGAGTTTAAGGCCAAACGACATATTGTCGTATAGATTAAGGTGAGGGTAGAGTGCATAAGACTGGAATACCATACCTACGCCGCGCTTTGATGGTTCTACATCATTCATGCGCTCATCACCAATATACAAATCACCGGACGTGATGTCTTCTAAACCTGCGATACAACGTAGTAGAGTTGATTTACCACAACCTGATGGACCGACAAAGACAACAAACTCGCCTTCGTTGATTTCTAGGTCGACATTCTTGGAGATCAGTACGTCGCCGTACGCTTTACTAACATTTTTTAACGTGACACTCGCCATGTAGCTCGTCCTCGATTCATTTTTATATCTTTCTGTCGGTCATTATAGAGATAAGTCGACAGGTAATAATAGTAGGAAATTGGTAAGTGATTAGGGTATTGCTCGATTTTGTTAAAAGGCCTTGTCCTTTGATTGTCTATCTAGCCCCTGATGGAAAGAAAAAAGGGCGGCGCTGTACGATATGGCGCCACCCTCAAAGCCAAGACTTCGCTAGTATCCCCCGACATAAATTGAAGTTCTCCCCCGTAAAATAAATTACCACTAGTACTTCAATTTATGACTACTTGGCGAGTCCGGCGATGCAAACCCAGCATGTGTTTCGTATGAAACTCAAGGAGCACATGGCTCTTACTGGTAAAGGGTTCTTACCATCCACTCTTGGATGACTGCAGTTTCCTTGATTCGTGTAAGTCGTACATCCTCCTGATAAAAATAATTGTGGGGGGAGTAGGAAAGGAGGAGGGGTTAGGGGAGTAGAAAAGCCATATGAGATCCAGTTCAAATAATTACTCCTCATAATGGTGAAACATGTCACAACAGAAGATTGTTTTGTGATGTTGATCTATAGTTCTTGCCGACAGAGATCACGGAAATCATTGCTACTCCAAAGGGCGTAGAGAGTAGGAGGATGAGACCTTGCTGTATTTTTTAGATGATACTCATCGAAATTTAGGAAAATCCTCTGGATGACCCTGCGATCAAAACTATAAAAAGGATATGAACATGAAAAAAGCCCTAAGCACTGTAGCTCTAGGTACACTAGTTGCTCTTGGTTCTTTTGGTGCAAATGCTGCTATCGAAGAAGGACAACTCACTATTTGGATCAATGGTGATAAAGGTTATAACGGTCTTGCAGAAGTAGGTAAGAAGTTCGAAGAAGACACAGGTATTAAAGTGACAGTTGCTCACCCTGATGGTCTAGAGAGCCGCTTCCCTCAAGTTGCAGCGACTGGTGACGGTCCTGATATCGTGTTTTGGGCTCATGACCGTTTCGGTGAGTATGCTCAAGCAGGTTTGCTAGCTGAAATCAAACCTTCTAAAGAAGTTAAAGAAGGCATCATTGATTTTGCATGGGATGCAGTTAAGTATGATGGCAAGATTATCGGTTACCCAGTAGCGGTTGAATCCCTATCCCTAATTTACAACAAAGACTTGGTTCCTAACCCACCGAAGACTTGGGAAGAAGTGGAAGCACTGAATGCGAAACTTGCAAAAGACGGCAAGTCCGCAATCATGTGGAACCTAAAAGAACCGTACTTCACATGGCCACTAATGGCGGCTGATGGCGGTTATGCATTCAAATACAACGGTGGTACTTATGACGTTAAAGACGCAGGTATTGCTAAAGATGGCGTGAAAGACGCACTTTCATTCGTGAAGGGCCTTGTCGACAAAGGTGTTATCTCGGCAGATATGGATTACTCAGTGTCTGAGTCTGCGTTTAACCAAGGTAAGACTGCGATGACGATCAACGGTCCATGGTCTTGGGCGAATATCGAGAAGTCTGGCATCAACTACGGTGTTGCTACTCTTCCTAAGTTCAACGGTCAAGCATCTAAGCCTTTCGTTGGCGTACTAACTGCGGGTATCAGTACTGCATCACCTAACCGTGACTTAGCGGTTGAGTTCTTAGAGAACTACTTACTGACTAATGACGGTCTACGTTTAGTTAACAACGACAAGCCACTAGGCGCAGTTGCGCTAACTTCATTCCAAGAAGAGCTAGGTGCTGATGAGCGTATCGCGGCGACAATGGATAATGCGATGAACGGTGAAATCATGCCAAATGTTCCACAAATGAGCGCGTTCTGGGCATCCGCTAAAAACGCTATCGTGAACGTGGTTGATGGACGTCAGACTGTTGATGCTGCTGTAGCAGATGCAGAAAAGCAAATGACTAAGTAACTATTGATATTAGATCTACCCTTTTAAGGAGGGGGCAACCCCTCCTTCTTTTCTATTTTTTGTATTATCGCTAGCAGGTCCTTTTATGCAGTCAGTTCAAGGTACAGATGCCATGTCAGCAACAACCGCTACAGTTCCGAGCAGCAAGAAAGTATTCATTAAGTGGGGACTTCTTGGCTCAGTTGGTCTAGTGAACGGTTACGCGACCATTCTTATGTATTCACGCGGTGAGCTTGCCTTTGCAATGCTTACTGTGATCTTAACCGCTCTGGCACTCTATATTTTCGGCAGTAAGAAAACTTACGCTCACCGCTATATCTATCCAGGTATTGCGGGCATGATTCTCTTTATTCTTTTCCCATTAGCGTATACCGTCGGACTCGCTTTCACTAACTACAGTGCGAAAAACCAACTCTCTTTGGATAGGGCACAAAGCGTCTTAATGCAGCGCACATTCCAAAGCGGTGAAAGCTTCTCTTTTGATTTGTATAAAACGGATAATGGCCATCGTATTTACGTTAAAGACGGTGACCAGCTGCTCGTCACGCCTGAGTTTGATATCTCAAGCCCTAAAGCAGAGTATGACCTTTCTGAAGCTCAGTCTCAGTCGGGTGAAAAAGAGAAAATTAAGGCGATCATTCAAAACCGTTCAGCGCTAAATACTATCGATCTTCACATGCCAGATGGCGCTGATATTAGAATGAGTGGCCTACGTAAGTTCGCGTCGGTACAACCATTGTTTAGCAAAATTGAGGGTACTGACGATCTTCTGAACAACAAGACGGGTGAGACATTCCGTCCGAATATGGAAGTTGGTTTCTATCAGCCTATTGATACGAATGGAGAGTTTACTGGCAATACGGTTTCTCCGGGTTTCATCGTTGATATTGGTACGCACAACTTTGAGCGTGTTTGGAAAGACGATGGTATTAAAGAGCCGTTTATTAGCATCTTTATTTGGACGGTTGTGTTCTCAGTACTGACAGTGATCTTTACTCTGGTCATCGGTATGGTGTTGGCTAGTGTGGTTCAATGGGAGGAACTGAAAGGACGTGCGGTGTATCGCGTACTGCTTATTCTTCCATATGCGGTCCCAGCGTTTATCTCAATCCTTATCTTTAAAGGTCTATTCAACCAAAGCTTTGGTGAAATCAATATGGTGTTACAGAGCCTATTTGGTATCAGTCCAAGCTGGTTCTCTGACCCAATTTTAGCGAAAACCATGGTGTTAATTGTTAACACTTGGCTTGGTTTCCCTTACATGATGATCCTATGTATGGGTCTACTAAAAGCGATTCCAGACGATTTGTATGAAGCATCGGCGATTGATGGAGCAAACTTCATCCATAACTTTACACGCGTTACTTTGCCATTGATGATCAAACCACTAACGCCGCTTTTGATTGCAAGTTTTGCTTTCAACTTCAACAACTTCGTAATGATTCAGCTATTGACTCAAGGTGGTCCAAACATGATTGGTACCTCTGAGCCTGCGGGTTATACCGACCTACTAGTAAGCTATACCTACCGTATCGCGTTTGAAGGTTCGGGTGGTCAAGACTTCGGTCTAGCAAGTGCGATTGCAACGCTTATCTTCCTATTGGTTGGCGCGTTAGCTCTACTCAACTTACGTTTCACTAAACTTGAGCAAGATTAAGGAATATCACGATGCCAATGGTACAAGGTAAATCATTAAAATACCGAGTGTGGGCAACCCATATTGCACTTTGGGTGTTCCTATCACTTATCATCTTCCCACTGTTGATGGTAATCGCAATCTCTTTCCGCGAAGGTAACTTTGCGACAGGTAGTCTGATTCCGGATAACCCATCGCTAGAGCACTGGAAACTGGCGCTAGGGTTCTCTGTCACCAATGCAGATGGTTCGGTGACACCGCCGCCATTCCCAGTACTAACTTGGCTGTGGAACTCGGTGAAAGTAGCAGGCATCTCATCGATTTTGATTGTGGCTCTGTCAACAACGTCAGCTTACGCTTTTGCACGCATGCGGTTCCCTGGAAAGAGCACCATTCTTAAAGCGATGATGATCTTCCAAATGTTCCCGGCAGTACTGGCGTTGGTTGCGTTATATGCACTATTCGACAAGCTTGGTCAGTACATTCCTTTCTTAGGATTGAACACGCATGGTGGTCTTATCTTCTCTTACTTAGGCGGTATTGCATTGCACGTATGGACGATTAAAGGCTACTTTGAAACGATTGATAACTCGCTAGAAGAAGCTGCAGCACTAGATGGTGCGACTCCTTGGCAGGCGTTCCGCTTAGTACTGTTGCCACTGTCTGTGCCAATTCTAGCGGTAGTCTTTATCCTGTCGTTTATCGGGGTGGTGGGTGAAGTACCAGTAGCATCATTACTGCTTTCTGATGTAAACTCATACACATTAGCGGTTGGTATGCAGCAATATCTGTACCCTCAGAACTATTTATGGGGCGACTTCGCGGCAGCGGCGGTATTGTCAGCATTACCTATCACAATCGTATTCTTACTTGCGCAGCGCTGGTTAGTGGGTGGTCTCACAGCTGGTGGTGTTAAAGGATAATAACGATAAGGGTGAGCGCAAGGTCACCCGTTTTTTTGTCTTGTTTGACACTCAATTGGTTTGGCCGCCGACAAGTCAGATAAGATCACTGGTGTTACGTATAGCTGGCTGTTACCAGGATTCCTTACTATCACGAATAACAGTTTCTTGTAACCGATGCCTGAGCTTAGTCTCGGGCGTTTTCTTTTCTAGCCATCAATTCTTTTCGTCCATTAAATTGTGACCTAATAGGAATAGCCGTACGTCCGTTCATTACCTATTGTTATTATTGACAATTAATGCTGTTAAAAGCAGCAGTTGGCTTGTGTTGTCGTAGGCAGTCTGTGTTCGGTGTGTTATAAGTTTTAACAGACCTGAAATAGGTAGCCAGTTTGTCTGAAAAAGGGAGAATCAGATGACAAGAATCACGGAATCGAAAGCCTTAATTTATTCAGCCGTTGGGGCAGGCCTGTTAGCGCTGTGGGGCGGTCTAATGGCAATGATTTCTGGGTCAAGTGCCATCTTGCTTGACGCCTCGTTTAACCTATTATCAGCTGTGGTGTCTTTCGCCTCTCTGCGCATTGCAAAGTTAACTGAATCTGGTACATCACGAAACTACCCGATGGGTTTCTTTGCCTTTGAGCCACTTATTGTTGTCATCAAAGGAATTACTATATTAATACTTATTGCGTTCGCAGTCGGTAGTAATATTCCGGTTATTCTTGCAGGAGGCCGTGAGCCGGCACTTAGTTTAATGGCAATTTACGTCTTTCCTGCCGTGGCGTTGTGTGCTTTTCTCTATTGGATTTGTCACCTAGGACACAAACAGTCAAACTCCGACATTCTAAAGGCAGAAAAGAACGCTTGGTTTATCAATGGAATCATTTCGGGAGCTATTGGGGTAGCACTGATCTTGGTGATGTTGATTCAAGGGACATCGTTTGGATGGGTAGCACGCTATATCGACCAAATTCTTGTTGTGCTATTTAGTTTGGCCTTCATTAGTGACCCAATCAAACTTATCAAAAATGGTATGCGTGAACTTACTTTAGCCATGCCTCCGATAGAGCACACTAAGCCGATTTATCGGGGTCTGAAAGGTTTAGCTCAGGAGTATGAGATTGAGATTGTCGATATCTTTATTGCTAAGCTTGGTCGAAAAACTTGGGTGTCTGTGTATGTGGATCCTAAGCGTGAATCGATGACATTCAAGAGCTATGAACGATTTGTTGATGATTTGAGGGCTAAGGTAGATAAGCCTTACACCATGACCGAGGTAGACGTCATCCTTAAACGCTCACCAACAACAGCAAGTGAGACTAACTTAGTTCACGACTAGAGGGTGCACATCCCACGTACTGGAGCAGAACGTAAAGACTTTCTTGCTCCAGTGCGACTCGTTGTAACAAATCAGCAAAGACATCGTCGCCACCAAAGCACGCTTTGATATAGTGATTGATCTCGTCTCTTTGATAACCTTCCACATACATCGTTCTGATCCATTGGTACTCGACAGATTTTAAGTTAGTAAGTGTTGTTTCACTTAACGTGATGTCGTTGAGGGTCAAGCCGAGCTCCTATCTCTTTTGGCATTAAAGTTTGGCGATTACATCAAACTTTAATGAAAGAAAAATGACAGTTGCGTGACTTGACAGTGAATTGACAAACTAGACTATTGATTCAACATTCTGTTTCAAAAGGTAAATTAGCTCGTTCACGCTGTTTTTATGTTCACCAAGCTTGGTATAAATCCCGATATTGCCTACTTTTTGCCTATCAATATGGCAGGCTTTCAAACCTAAGCTTGCTAACCACTGTTCCGCTCTGTGACTGTATGGCATAACTGCTTGAGTCATATGAAGCATGTCTATACTGGCTAATACAGAGTCTACATCGTAGACAACTCGTTCTTCTAAAGAGCCATCATGAGGTAGGCCATTAGACAGCACGGATTGGTGTCGGGGGTGGTTCGGTGTCACTCGAAGCAATGGAAACTGATCTATCTCGTTTGGGTCTGCATTCGATTTCGCTAACGGGTGTTGTTGTGATACGTAGGTTGCTTCGTAATCTTGGAAAAGAGGTTGGAAGGCTACACGGCAGTCGTCAGAGAGCTCCAATACCTCATGACCTATAAATAAATCTATATCACCCCGTGTGAGGTGGCTCAGTAGGGAGAGGTTATTACCAAACTCAAGATGAAACGAATTTGCTGGGTTTAATGACTGATAATCCTTTACCGATTGACGTACAAATCGTTCCCACCATACCTCTCCAGTACCGATTTTTATCTTGCCGAATTGGCGTTGTTGCATGTCATTAAATTGATGTTTGAGAGAGAAGTATTGTTCCTGCTGTTCTTGCGCAAACGCCCGAAATTTCTCGCCATACGGTGTGAGTTCAACACCTTTCGATAATCGATTAAATAGAGGTGCGCCCATTTCGGATTCCAATTTTTTTATCGCGGATGTCAAAGACGGTTGACTGATAAATAGTTCATCAGAGGCTCGTTTGATGTTGCCATGCTTTGCGACTGCTAAGAAGTACTTTAGCGATTTGTTGATAGCCATGTTGCGCACCAAGGTGTTATATAAAAATTCTATATGATTATACGTATATTCTATTTTCTTTCCTACTGAGCAATGCGTAGAGTGATGGAATAAATTAAGCCTATTAAAGGAATTGAACATGGAAAAAAGATGGTGGCATAACTCCGTTGTCTATCAGATTTACCCGCGCAGCTTCTGTGACTCCAACGGTGATGGAATTGGAGACCTAAACGGTATTCGTTCCAAACTAGACTATTTAACTGAACTCGGTGTGGATGTGATTTGGTTATCGCCTGTCTATCAATCTCCAATGGACGATAATGGTTATGATATCTCAGACTATCAAGCAATCGCACCCGAGTTCGGCACAATGGAAGACATGGATGCCTTATTAGCGGAAGCCAAAGAAAGGGGCATCAAAATCGTCATGGATTTGGTAGTCAATCATACCTCTGACGAACACGAATGGTTTAAACGCGCTTGCGAGTCGAAAACCTCGCCTTATCGAGACTATTATGTTTGGCGAGATGCAAAGCCGGATGGCAGTGCACCGAGTGATATGGGCTCAATCTTTGGTGGGAGTGCTTGGGAGTGGCACGAGCCCACACAGCAGTATTACTTACATTTGTTTTCGAAAAAACAGCCGGATTTAAACTGGGAAAACCCTAAAGTACATGATGAAGTTCATAAAATGATGAACTGGTGGATCGATCGGGGGATTGGTGGTTTCCGATTAGATGTCATTGATTTGATTGGCAAAGAAATTGATAACGGTATTACGGGTAATGGACCACGCCTACACCCTCTACTTAAACAGATGAACAATGCCACATTTGGCGACAAAGATTTGCTAACGGTAGGAGAAACTTGGGACGCAACGCCTGAAATCGCCAAGCTTTACAGCGCGGAAGACCGCGAAGAGTTATCGATGGTGTTCCAGTTTGAACATATAACCTTGACCTGGACGAATGGTGACAAGTGGAAGCCTGCGCCGTTAGATCTAAAGGCATTCAAACAGGTTCTGACTAAGTGGCAATTGGAGCTTAAAGGGACCGGCTGGAATTCGCTGTTTTGGAATAATCATGATTTACCACGAGCGGTGTCTAAGTATGGAAACGACGGCCCGTATCGAGTGAAATCGGCCAAAATGTTAGCGACAGTATTACATTGCTTAAAGGGCACGCCTTACATCTATCAAGGCGAAGAGATAGGTATGACGAATGTGAAGTTCGACAATCTTGAGCAATATAAAGATATTGAAACGCTCAACTTTTACAAGGTAAGAACCGAAGCAGGTGTGAGTCATGAAGAGATGATGGCGGCGTTGGCTGAAAACAGTCGTGACAATGCTCGTACACCAATGCAATGGTCAAATGAAGCCAATGCAGGGTTCTCTACTGCCGAACCTTGGATCGAGGTCAATCCGAACTACACAGCCGTGAATGCTAAGCTTGATAGAGCCTCGAACGAATCAATCTATGAGTATTACAAAGCACTTATTGGTCTTCGTCGTGAGTTTGAGGCGGTGGTTTACGGCGACTTTATTCCTTTACTCGAAGAACATGACAAGGTATTCGCTTACCTACGTCAACATGGAGAGCAAACCTTACTTGTGGTGGCAAACTTTAGTGATGAGAGTGTTGATGTCGATTTAGGCATTGAGGCTCCAGCTCAATGTACAGAGTTATTGTCAAACGCAAGCATTGATTTCTCAGATTTTAGTTGCCTTACTTTAAAATCTTATGATGCAGCAGTACTGCGTCTATAGAGCCGAGGTTTAAAATGGAACCAAAAAGGCGAGAACTCAAGTTCTCGCCTTTTTGGTTTTCAATTGGCTAACTCAGTTAGTACGGCTGATTATTCTCGCTGTCGCGCTCTCTATCCACGTCTAATTCGTAAGAGTATGGGTCATAGGCGCAATCGCCGATATCATTCCTAGGACACACATGTTCAGTGTTTCTCTCTACCATAGGGGTGTTACACATAGGGCAAGTACGATCCATTTTCTATCTCCTATATTCACCTGACGTGAGGTTGTGAAGCCTATACCGTTGCCCAAAAAAGACATACGGCTTCCATTTTTACGTCGAGTGATCTGGAAAGATCTTTTCTCGACCTCTAATGATATAGACAGCTATCTAGATGAATTCAATGGCACTTTTATGAATGACCTGGAGAGTGTGATCCTGCGTTAACAATTACAAAAACGTACAGAGCTCTGTTACATAGATATTAGTTTGAATTTATGAGGCTTTTTCCCAAATTGCGATGAAAAAGCCCGAATCAGTCGGAAATCGGTTGAAATATTTGCTAACAGTAATCTATTGGCAGAGCGGAGTTACTCATCTGGTTGATTGGTTTTGTCGTCCACGTAAGGCCAATAATGATGACCGACCCTGATAAGTATTGTCGCCGCTGCCAAAATAAACGCAGCAAGAGACAGCCAAACGATAGGGACAGCGTCCAACTCTTTCATTCCCAGCGTGATATAACGAGCTATAGCCATCATAGCAATGTAGATAGGGTAACGTACTGGGATTTTACCGTTCATCACAAACTGTTGGACCATCGCTAGCACTTCCAAATAGATGAACATCAGCAGAATATCAGTCAGCAGAACGCGACGTTCGGTGAAGACGTGCATGAACTCTTCAATCATCGCAAATAGCGTAGCAAGCGTGATTGCAACCAACAAGACAGCCTCAAGAATATGGAAGACTTTTAAGAAAGGCTTACTAAATGATTTTGGTAAATGGGAAGGCATGAAATTTCTTCGATAATAACTGGTTAACCTCTACCTTAGCATAGATGCGGTACACTCGCGTAGTTCTATAATCGGTAACAGTCAGATATAAAAGCGATTATGGTGCAACTTACTGAGTTGATGAGAACTTAAATATATTAGCGGGAAAGGTAAGGCGATCAAAAAAGCCCGCTTTTTTACGACGGGCTTGACCTACGATCAAAACAGTTATAGCTATCTTAAAATTTGCTTCTCAGCAGTTGTGAGCGCATCTTCAACCGTTTGGCGTCCGTTAAGTGCATTCTCGATAGCAGCACCCTCTGAAATCCAATATGTCATCATTTGTGGGATGGCTGGCATAATCTCACCGTTTTCGGCATTGAGCATTGTGGACTTAATGCGAGCATCGGATTCTAGAGAATTCTGGAATGTCTTAAGTGTCACAGCACCAAGAGGTTTGTCGTTGTTTATCGTTTTAAGAGCCTCGTCGGTAAACAGGTAATTTTCGATAAACTCAACCGCTAAATCCTCATTTGGACTAGCTGAGCTGATACCGGCACTCAAAATGCCAACAAATGGATTGGATTTATTACCATCTAGAGTAGGGAATGTCGCCACACCGTAATTTAAGCCTGCTTTATCTAAGTTGCCCCATGACCACGGTCCATTGATGGTCATTGCCACATCGCCTTTCGCGAATGCAGATTCGGCATTCGCATAGTCCATACCAGGGTCGACAATACCTTTCTTTTTCATATCAAGCAGGAAGGCTAGGTTTTTGCGAGCTTGTTCGCTGTTAATACCAACGTCTGCTGCGTCGTGACCATTTTCAGTTTTCTTAAATGAGTAGCTTCCTGCAGAGACGATAGGCCAAGTGAAATACGCATTTTTTACATCCCACATGATGGTTTGTTTTCCTTGCGCCTTCATGTTCGCTTGGATAGCAGGGAGCTCTTCCCATGTTTTTGGCGGTTCTGGTAACAAGTCTTTGTTATAAATAAGAGATATTGCTTCGATGGCAAGAGGGTAGCCAATTAACTTACCGTTGTAATTAACGGCATCCCAACTGAAATCGACCAGTTTTTCTTGAAATTCTTTGCTTGGTTTTACTTCACGTAGCAAGCCTGCTTCCGCATAGCCGCCAAAGCGGTCGTGAGCCCAGAAAATAATGTCAGGACCATCGCCAGTTGCCGCAACTTGTTGAAAGCGAGACTCTAAAGACTCTGGAAATTGAACGCTAACTTTAACGCCAGTGTCTTCTTCGAACTGACGACCAACTTCTGCTAAGCCTTCATAGCCTTTGTCACTGTTGATCCAAATTAGTAATTCACCCTCAGTTACTGCGAATGCTGGTGCTGCCATTAACGTCGCTAGTGCGATAGCGGACAAGGATGTTTTTAGATTTTTCATTGTTACGATCCTGACTATTTGTAATGGCATTAGAATAAACCTAATTTCGTTAGCACAAAAATAGGCTTTTTAATGTATGGTATAGTTTTTATCTATTTCATGGCGGTTAAATGTGATTTGAGTGGTTGCCAATAAAAAAGCTCCAACGCGAAGGTTGGAGCTTATACACTTTTGTGTTTAGGGCTCAAAATTACCTAATGTCTGCGAGCTGCAAAATATGTGATGTGAGTGGTTTTAATGGTTGTGAGATATGTCCTTCACCATTTTTAATTTCAACCTCAAACTGAACATTGGAGTTTAATAAATCCTGATAGACATAATGTCCATCAGCCAGCGTCAATGTAGTAACGACCTCAGTAGGTAGCGTGATTGGCTGTGTAGTGCTGTGCGTTGAATCGAAGTTTAATAGGATAAGAGCATGTTCTTTTTGAGTGTATCGAGCATAACCGTAAAGTTTGCTAGCTAAACTGCCGTGCGTTTTATCCTCATCTATTTTTAATGGTTGCATGGCCCCCGTTAAGGCTGGGCAGGTCAGCGCAATGTTCATTAGTTTTTGATAAAACTGACGCAACGCCAATTCATCCGAAGATGATTGCCCTCCATCAAATTCGCCGCCATTCATCCAACGCTGATGGGTTGGAACACCGATATAGTCGAAGATAGAGGTTCGAGTTGGTTGTCCAAAACCGGCATACTCTGCACCAGCTTCTCCAACTTCTTGACCAAAATAGATCATTGTTGGAGCATTGCTAATCGTCGCGGAGAGCACCATGGCAGGCAGAGCAGCCTGGGCATTGGAAGCAAACTCGCTGCAAGGTATACGCTGCTCGTCGTGATTGTCTAAGAAGTGAAGCATGTGGGGTTCTATATCGTTCAGTTCTTCTTGAATTCGAGTGATATTTTGAGTATTGCCACGCCCCTGAATGATATCTTTCAAAGCGTCGTAAAGGTCCACTTTGTCATAGAGGGCATCCATCTTGCCCAGCTGAATATAATCTCGATATAAATGCGGTTGATACACTTCTGCAACTAAAAAGGCATCTGGATTGACCTTTTTGATTGATGAATTCATATAGCTCCAGAATTCTACGGGCACCATTTCGGCCATATCATATCTAAATCCATCGATACCCTGTGATAGCCAGTAAAGTGCGATGTCACGGAACTTTATCCATGAGTTTGGTACGCGCTTATCTTGCCAAAACTCAAAATGTGCTTGGCATGACTTGTGGCGATAAGTTTGTGGTAGTTCCGGAAAGTCTTTGCTGCCATCAGGACGAACACCATAGTTAACTTTTATGGTTTCGTACCAATCGTCTGCATTTGGTTTGGCGAGTCGAGAGCCATTTCCGGTCCACTTAGCAGGAAGTTCTTGATATGGTTCTCTTAGCAAACGATGCTCTTCACCACCAAGTGGTTGAAGGTGCTGTGGAATATCGGGAAGTTGGAAGGCTTTACCTGGAATATAGTAGAAGTTGTTATCTACCGCGTATTCTACGCTCACGTCATCATCAGCACCAAAATCACGGATTCCAACTGGGTTATTTAAACCTTGGTAGTGTCTCGCCACGTGATTGGGCACAATATCGATAATAACCTTCAAGCCTGCTTCATGTGTCCTTTGGATCAAAGACTGAAACTCTTGATTACGTTTGCTAGGGTCATCGGCTAGATCAGGATTAACCGAGTAATAGTCCTTTACTGCGTAGGGAGAGCCAGCTCTACCTTTTACAACGGCAGGGTGATCGTTTGAGATGCCAAACTCAGTGTAGTCTGCGACCAATGCATGATGAGGTATGCCTGTATACCAAACATGGGTCATGCCGAGATCTCGAATTGAGTTTAGCGCGGTTGGGGTGATATCGCTGAATTTACCCACGCCGTTTTCTTCGATAGTACCCCACGGTTTGTTGTTTGAGTTTTTATTGCCATAGAGTCTTGTGAAAATTTGATAAAGATGGATTTTAGTTTTGTGGTTCATACTCATCTCACAGTCAAAGTAGAGGTCTGGATATAGAAAAAATCTATTATATGATGAGAGTGTAGAGTAAGGCTGAGACAAAAAACTCATCCTTTTAGGTTTAAAATAGGGGCGTAGATGTGAGTTGTGTGACAAAAGCAGATAATGGTTAACACATTATCTGCATCCGTTGGGGCGATGTGTTGGGCTGTCGGCTTTTATAAACGCTATTTAAGGTATTTAACGTGCGCTTCCATCTCCTCGCCAATCTCTTTGCGCATATTCATCAGTCTGATTGCTGACTCACGTAGTTTGATGTCTTCATCGGTTTCAGGAATCCATTCAGGAACTGAAGTTGGTTTTCCATCTTCATCGACGGCGACCATGATGACGATGCAGTGTGTGGTGAGACGATTTTTAAGTTCTTTGGGATCGCTTGCTTGCACATCAATGGCGATGTGCATTGAAGAGCGTCCTGTGTAAATGACTTTAGCGCTGACTTCCACAAGATTACCGACGTGAATCGGTTGAACAAATCGAATTCCGCCAGCATAAGCGGTAATACAGTATTTACCACTCCAAGCTGCCGAACAGGCATAAGCGGCCAAGTCGATCCATTTCATTACCGCACCACCGTGCACTTTCCCGCCAAAGTTTACATCACCAGGTTCAGCAAGAAAACGAAGGGTGATATCTCTTTTGCCACGACTCATTTGAACATGTCCTTATTGTTATTTGGGCTTCGCTGAGTATGACAAAATTGTTAACAGTAGGCTACAGAGATTGTGCACCCGCTGGAGTTTATTGCTTATCTATGGTCAGGTTTTGCTCCACGGTATCAGTTGCCGATTTACGACGTCTCACTTTCACTTGAGATAGAATTACCCCAGATATCACCATTAACCCACCAATGACGTGGAATTGAGTGATAGTTTCGCCTAATAGGACTGCAGCGAGTGCAACCGCAATGACAGGTAGCAAATTCATAAACATTGCGCTGTTGTCTGCTCCAATTAAGTCAATCGCTTTAACCCAGCATAGTGGTGCAATCAGCGAGGCCAATAAACCTGCGTAGGCGATTAGTGGCAGAGATGCTGACGTTGGCATAATCGTCTCGCTAGTAAGCAAGAGAGGAAATAGCATTATGACGGCAAACACGCCTTGTGTATAAATTAACATCCAGCTAGACAACTGCATTTTCCATCGTTTCAACAGTACGCAGTATGTAGCGTAAACAAAAGCGGCGAGAACCATCAACAAGTCGCCCTGAGCTACGGTTTGATGCATGAAGAAAGCAACGTCGCCTTGACCTAGCATGAAGGCAAGTCCTGCTAAAGAAATCACGCCGCCAGCAATACTGAGCATGGAGATTTTTTTACCAAGTAAAGGGACAGACATGAACACACTGATAAGCGGCACTAAAGAGGTGATCAGCGCCATGTTGGAAGCAGAGGTTGTCAACGCTGCGTAGTAGCCTAACGATTGGTTAAGCACCATTCCAAGTAACGCAAGAAAAGCGAGTTTGCCACTGTTGCGACGAATTTCAGGCCAATAGCGTTTTAACTTTGGTAAGCAAAACGGTGTCATGACTAACATAGCGAGAGCCCAGCGATAAAAACTCATCGCGCTTGGTTCGATAGTCGACGCGGCGATCTTATTAACAATGGCATTCCCACCCCAGATGAGTACGGTTAGGAAAGGTAGTAAGTAAACCATTGTGAGCCTCGTCGCGTTTTGTGAATTGATGTATAGTGTGACAGGTCGTTATAATTATAAATATCTCCATTCAGACATTAGGCGCGATAGGAAGACAAGTTGAAAAAAAAGTCACGTAACCTCCATCCCTCTCTTTCTATTGATAAAATGCCGTCGGACGTTTTCATGAACTTCGACGCGTTTCTTTCCAATACTGAGACGAGAGTACATTGCCACCCTTGGGGGCAGATTCAGTTGATTAGCGGTGGCATATTGGAAATGGAGGCGCAAGATACGCGCTTTCTCGCGCCGCCCCATCTTGCCATTTGGGTACCAGCCGGAGTGATGCATTGCAGTTACAACCGCAAACCATTGGAGTACTGCTCTCTCAATATTGCTCATGAGCTGACGTCGACCTTCCCGGAAAAGACCAGCCTAATTAAAGTGACGCCGATTGTTTCGTCGATTATTGAGGATTTTCGCCATCGAAGTATAAATGTGGCCGAGTCCGAAAAAGACAAACGATTAGTACAGGTGCTTTTAGATCAGCTAAGTGACCAACAAGAACAACATCACTTTTTGCCCTCTAGTAATAACAAATATTTAGCACCGATATTGGCGGCGATTGAGGAAGAGCCTACTAACGATATTAGCTTGAATGAATGGGCGAGTAGGGTACATACAACTGAGAGAACGCTCGCTCGTTATTGTCAAAGCGAACTCGGAATGAGTTTTACAGAATGGCGTTTGCGAGTTCGTTATTTGTATTCAATGGATTTACTACGAGGAGGGCACTCTGTTAAGGAAGTGGCTTTCACACTCGGTTACAACCAAGCAAGCCCTTTTATTGCGATGTTCAAGAAATACTCAGGTCAAACACCTGAACAATACAAAAACAAGTTATTGCAAAGTTGATTGAAGATTGTGGTGAAGTAGAACTAAAAAAGGAGTATGTAACACACTCCTTTTTCTAAATTACTTGTACTAGCTGCGATTAGAGACGGAATCTCGCGTGACAAGGCGGCCAGTGATAAGCGGTTTTGGAGTCATTGGTTTATCATCTAAAATGGCGTCCAATTGCTCCATGGCAAAATCAACGATTTGCTGTGATGGGTAGCTAATGCAGGTCAGAGGCGGATTTAGTTGACTCGCCAGTTGAGAGTCTTCTAACGAGACGATGGATATCTCTTGTGGCGTTGCCAAGTTAAAATCTCTAAATAGGTTCATTGCTACCGCAGCTTGGCTATCGCGCATTACAACCAATGCAGTAAATGGATGATAGCTATTAAGTAATGACATGATAGCTTGCTCGCTGTTGCCATTAGCGGTCACAATCAGTTGACGATTAACTGGCATTGCAGAGTTTTGCAATGACGTCTTATAACCCTCTATGACCTGATTTGAGGCGTAACTTTCATCGTCTACGACAATGGCGATGCTTGAATGGCCTTTACTAGATAGGAAACGACAAGCGCTTTCTGAAGCAAATTTATAATCATAGCCAATAGAGTGAGACGGATCAGCCAAACTGTCTATGGCAATAATGTTGTCGTTCTTTAACTCTTCGACCGTTCCCCCCAGAGAGATAATTGCATCACAATGCCTTTGGTTTAGATCTTCGACGATACGCACTTGTTCAGCAGGCGTTTCGGCAAACTGTACAAGCATGTGTTTACCTTTGGCTTTCAGCGATTTCGCCAATAACGGGAGGTAGGTAGACACTTGGCCAGCATCCGTTGAAGAAAGAATAACACCGATGTAATCAGAGCGCTGATTGGCCAGTGTTTGCGCTGCAGCATTTGGGCGGTAGTTCAGCTCTTCTGCGGCACGCAGAACGGCTTCACGACTCTCGGGCTTAACACCGCGACTACCACTCATCACGCGCGAAACCGTGGCTTTCGACACGTTTGCTAGCAAAGATACGTCTGTGATAGTAGCCATGAAAACAACCTTATTTCATTTGCAGGGTTTCTGAAGTTGGGAAACCGTTTCCCAAAATTTCCAATATTGTACTCTTTTACTGGTACGTAGCTCAAGCTTGATGAAGGTAGAAGTGTATTATAAAACCGAGGAAAACAAGTAAAAGCAGTAAGTTGTTGAAAAAAGCAGCTCCCAAAAGGGTAGGAGCACATGAGAGCTGCTTCGACCAATTTTAAAAGATGCTCCTATACAACACCTTCCCTCTGACTCGTTCCCTGCATGGTCGACAACTATGAAAAAAGTAAAATGGGTTTACTTGCTTATTTCGCGGTGCGCTTGTGTAGTTCGATCATTTCAGCGACGAGTTCTTTTGCTAGCATAGATGTCATTAAGTGGTCTTGTGCATGAACCATCACCAAAGTCATCTTCATTTTTCCCGTACCTTCATCCGCTTCGATAAGCTGTGTTTGAACAAGATGTGCTTGGTTTGCAAATTCTTGTGCTTCTTTCATCAGGCCTTCTGCTTCTTCAAACTCGCCGTTCTTAGCATGACGAAGTGCTTCGTAACATAGGCTGCGCGATTGACCAGCGTTGATGATGATGCCCATTACTTGTTCTTCTAAATCCATTGGTTCCATTTTGTACCTCTTAATTCTTAATGGTTCTATCTCAAAGATAGGTGTCGCCCCATGCTTATCCCCAACTAAGACTGAGGGGCGACATTTAATTTATGTAATTTGGGGTTTAAGCCGTTACAGGTTGACCTGCAGCTTCTTGTTGTTTCTTCTCTTCCGCAGCTTCTTGCTCAAGAAGTTGCTTTTCGTATGCTTTCAGGAATGGCAGGTACATCATTGCTGACATAGCCATACAGATGAAGCACATGATGACAGGACTGAATGCCCAGTTAGCTGCCCATGAAGCACCGATAGGACCTGGAGTTGTCCAAGGTGTTAGAGAAACAACGCGCTCAACTAATCCCCAATCAAGAGCGAACCAACCTAATGTTGCGTTAACCATAGGAACCAAAATGAATGGTAGGAAGAACACTGGATTCATGATGATCGGTGCACCGAATAGGATAGGTTCGTTAATGTTGAACATACCTGGAACTGCACCCATTTTTCCGATAGTACGAAGGTGAACGGCCTTACTACGTAGTAGTAGGAAAGCAAGTGGAAGGGTAGAGCCTACACCGCCAATTAGTAGGTAGTGATCCCAGAAACCTTGAACAAAGATATGTGGGATAGCTTCACCAGCTGCCATTGCTGCTTGGTTTACTGAAAGGTTAGCCATCCAGAATGGGTTCATAATACCAGTAACGATTAGCGCGCCGTGGATGCCTGCAAACCAAAGGATTTGACACACTAGTACTGCAAGAAGTACGGCTGGTAGCGTATCTGAAGCTGATACTAGAGGCTGTACTAATGCCATGATTGCTTCAGGAATGATCATGCCGGTTTGTGCTTCAATGAAAAGATTCAATGGGTGCAGGGTCATGATGATGGCTAACACTGGGATTAGGATTTCGAATGAACGAGCAACACCTGTAGGTACTTCTGGTGGAAGTTTAATAGTGATGTTGTTGCGTTTTAGGTAAGCATATACTTCCGTTGAGTACAGTGCTGTGATAATCGCGGTAAAGATACCTTGGCCTGAGAAGTACTGCATAGAAAGCATGCCGTCTTGCACTGGCGCAGCCACTAAAAGGAAGCTCATCAATGAAAGTAGGCCCGTTGTAACAGGATCTAGATCGTGATGACGTGCCAAGCTTGATGCGATGCCCACAGATATGAATATCGTCATGATGCCCATACTTAGGTTGAATGGCAGCATGAGTTGTTCACGGTAAGTATCAGAAAAATCTAGCCATGCTCGTGCGAATCCCCAAGTTGTTTCCGCTGAAAACGGAGGGAATATAAACACCAACATGAATGAACCAACAATCATAAAAGGTAGTGCCGCGATAAAACCGTCGCGGATAGAAGTGATGTATTTTTGTTGGCCAATTTTACCAGCAATAGGAGTCACCTTTTGCTCGATAACGTTGACCATTTTGTCGTACATAGCGCCCATGTCGTAGATCTCGTTTGGATATTAAAGAATAAGAAAGCTCGGTGTCGAAATGTGACTACAGGGGGGACACCGAGCCAGAAAACTAGCCGATTAGTTCTAGAGCAAAATCAAGAACTTTGTCGCCCTTCTGCATGCCGTAATCCATCATGTTGATTGGCTCAACTTTGATGCCGTGCGCATCCGCTTTCTTTTGGAAATCTGCTTGCATGTATTTAACTTGAGGGCCAAGTAGAACTACTTCGTAGTTGCCAACTTGCACATCAAATTCGCTTGCGCCGAACGCCTTAATTTCAGCAGCGATACCACGTTCTTGAGCTGAGGCTTCCATCTTTTTAACTAGAAGAGAAGTAGACATACCGGCAGAGCAGCAAAGCATAATTTTTTTCATTTTTCGTTCTCCAGAATCTTGAATTCCTTTTTACTATGCCGTTCTGGAAATCATTTGGAAACCGGTTTCCAAATGATTTCCGGTTAAGTGTGAAAACGATCACTAGAAAATCTCTGTAAGGTGGATTTTTCGTGACTCAGTTAACGAACTATCAATGGTCTGGAAACAGCATGTGAAACAAAACTATGCTGACCTTAAAACGTTATGAACATCTGAAATGACGGGAAGGGTTAGAGCTGATTTTGAATGTATTTACGGCGACCAAGAGTCGAAAAGTGTGCTGAAGTCATCAGATTTGGATACGAAGTTTCCGCACTATTGAGTATTAGGTTATTCTTGCCCGGATCTCGACACTCGGTAACTAAGATGAACCACTCTGTAATGAGACTGTTTGCCAATCAGGTAGAGCAGTTCATGAACCCCATTGCTAAATTGCTTATGCGTAGTCAGCATTTGATGGCAATGCGTGATGGTTTCCAGTTGGCGATGCCGTTTATTTTTGTCGGATGCATGTTTGTCCCGATTATTTTCCCTCCGTTTGCCAACCCAGAGTCATGGATGTCAGTCGCTTGGCTGAACATGTCTTACACCTTAAGACCTATTCTATTGCCTACCTATCAATTAACTCTTGGAGTTGTTGGGCTCATTGTGTCGTTTGGTGTCTCAGCAAGTTTGGCAAAAAGTTATCAACTACCTGAACGACTCTCGGGATTGACGGGTTGTATGGCCTTTCTGATGTTGGCTGGTTTCTATCTGAATGGACAGGAGGACGTCAGATATCTCGGCGGGTCTGGATTATTTACTGCGCTAATCGCGAGTATTTACTCTATTGAAGTGGTTAGGTTGTTTATTCGAAAAGGGTGGTATATCAAGATGCCTGAAGATGTGCCCATCCTTACGATTCAAAGCTTCAAACTGATGATCCCAATATTCGTGGTGCTCAGTACCATTTCAACCTTTAACGTTGCGTTGGAAGCTCAGTTTGGTGTGCATTTTCCTCAGTTGATTGAAGAGCTTTTTAGGCCCTTAGTGCTTGCGTCAGACAGTTTAGTTGCTGTACTGGTATCAATTTTAATTTGTCAGTTGCTGTGGTTTATGGGTATCCATGGAGCATTAATCATAACCGGGATTATGAATCCATTTTGGATGTCGAACCTCCTCGAAAACCAAACGGCATTAGAAGCTGGTGAGGCGGTGCTACCGCATATCTATCTGCCTGCTTTTTGGGACTTTTTTTTGTTAGTGGGCGGCGTTGGTTCAACCTTGCCATTGGTTTATTTGGCGATTAAGAGTCGGTCAAATCAATTGAAGTCGGTTGGTAAAGTGGGCGCAATTCCAGCGATATTTAATATCAACGAACCGATTCTTTTTGGCTTCCCAATCATTATGAATCCCCTGTTCTTGGTGCCGTTTGTAATGGTGCCTATGATCAATGCCACCTTGGCGTGGTTTCTCACCTCAGCAGAGATATTGGACCGAGTGGTATTGATGATTCCTTGGTCAGTACCGGCGCCAATAGGAGCAGCGTGGGCAGCCAATGGTAGCGTGGTGAATGCTCTTATGGTCGGCTTTGCTATGCTTAACTCGTATTTTATCTATCTACCATTTTTCAAGGCACATGAAAAAATCTTGGTAGAGCAAGAAGCGGAGCGCGCTGAAAGAATGCAGCGCCGCAGAGAAGTACAATAGTTCTAATGTTAAGTTCTTTCAGCGACTAGATTGACCCGTCTACTGGTATAGGGTTTAGGCTTCGTGCTCTTATTAGTAAGAGGGCGCTCATGTCTATAAATTTTCCCACACAATCATTCTGGTACAAGGTCACAACTCAATGGTCTCCGACGACGAAAGGAATCGCATTGGCGTTAGTGTCTACAGCACTTTTTACTGTTGTTGGCGTTATCGTTCGCCTACTCAGTGACTCGATAGGCGTGTTTCAAATTTTACTGTTTCGCCAGTTAGTGTTTTTGACATTGCTTATGCCAGCTATTGTTATTAACTTTGCCAGTTTAAGGCAACCAACCCATTTGAAACTGCATACTTTTCGAATTCTAGGAGCGTTTACTGCTCTCTCTATTGGCTTTGTCGTGGTGAGCACAATCCCGCTAGCGAATGCGACTGCACTTGGTTTCACACGTGTATTGTTTGTTGCCTTACTAGCGAGGCTATTTCTACGTGAAACGCTTTCTATGAGCCGCATATTGACGCTGATATTAGGATTTTCCGGAGTCATGTTGATCGTACAACCTAGTTTTGATGATACGTCGCTGGGTTATATAGTTTTAGGTTTAGTGGCGTCGATGGGAGCGGCGATTGCGGCGATATGTGTTCGACGGATTGCGCAACTTGAATCTAAACTCGCTCTTTTGGCATACCAAGCGTTGTTCGTAGGTATTTTGGCGTTGGTTCCATCCACTTTCGATTGGGTATGGCCAAGTTGGAATGAGTTACTGCTTTTGGTTAGTGTCGGTGTTATTTCATCAATCGCTCAATGGTTTGGCGTCAGCGCTTATAAATATGGCGCAGCAAACGTGGTTTCCAATGTCGAATACGTGAAAATTATTTACGCTATGGGTATTGGTTATCTACTATTTTCAGAAACACCAAACCAACTAGCGATAATCGGTGTTGTTCTGCTCTTTCTGAGCGTATGTGTTCCAAAATTATTCACGAACAGGAATAAGTAAAAATGTTGACCGTTACTCAATTGGCGCGAGAATGTAAGATATCGAGAACTACTATCCTCTACTACGAACGCGCAGGTCTTTTATTTCCTGCTCATCGTGCAGGCAATGGGTACCGCTGGTATGGAGAGAAACAGGTCTCAAGGCTTAAGAGTATCCTCGCATATCGCTCTTTCGGGCTACCAATTCAAGAAATAAGTTCTTTGCTCGATAGGCAAGGAGATCAAATACAAGAGCAGACCTTGAGAGACCAATTCAATGCACTGGAAAGAGAAATAGAGGCATTGCGAAGCCAACAGAAAGCGATTCTCACTGCGCTAGAAGAGCCTAATTTGTTGGAGACCAATTCCATGAATAAAACACAGTGGGTTGAGATTATGAAACACTCCGGTTTTAACGAAGAAGACATGGCGAATTGGCATCGACAGTTTGAAAGAATGCAGCCAGATGCGCACCAAGAATTTCTCGAATCTTTGAATATTAGTTGTGATGAGATAGCAGAAATTCGCAAAAATTCTCGGTAGCTGAGAAACCTGAAGACACAATATTGAGTTGAGATAAAGAAACTTATATTTATCGAGTGTTATGATTTCTTGTCTTAATATACTTCCTGTTGATACATATGGTAACCAGACGGACTTGGCAGAACCTTTCTCTGATTTTTCTCTACACCTTGCTCATCGGTTGCGTCTATCAAATGATGACCTTTCGAGAGGAGTTGAGTTGTGATGCTGAACAAGTTGTTGGTCGAATCGACGACCATCTATCTAAGATAGAGTCTGAGTTACGTGCCATACCTATTGCTGAAACCTGCACCTCTGACGTTCAAACTGCGCTGGCTCACCACGTATTTAATAGCACTGGGATACGGGGAATTGTGATTGCCAACACAGTAAATGACGACCCCAATTATTGTAGTAATTTTGGTGCTCACGAACGGCTTATTGATGAAGCATTTTGGGACGCGAGACAAGAAGGGGACGTACTGTTTGCTCGTCTTCATGTAACAGAGTTTCGTCGTGACCTCTCGTTCGCTCTAGCGGTTTATCGTGGTGATCAAATTGTGATTGGTACTATTAACCCTAGGGTCATCCTAGGATGGTGGATTGAGCCTTACAATAATGATGCACGCATTACCATGTCTTTCCCAAAGTCATCCAATGTCTTGCTAGACCGAAATCAAAGTGCTTTTTCCGGAAAAGAGCTGTCTACCTCGCTAGCTTCTGAACGTTATCCGTTTGAGATCAAAGTGACTAAGACTATGGGATTGCTGACCAACAGAATTAAAACCTTCTTCATACGTTTATCAGTACTCGGGTTTATCGTCTTTGGTGCTGTTTTTACCGTTGATATTTATTCAAGACTACGTAGCGACCAAGATGCCTATGAACACCTATAACTTCCCATGGGCAAAGACAGCTTACGTGTTGGTCCTTGCCTTACTTCTTAGTGGTGGTTTAGCTTATTTACATATCTCAAATGAGATAAAAGCAAGCGCTCAGACCTCGGTACTCAGTGTCGATAAACGCATCGATGAGGTCGTCTCGGTCATCAGACAAGTGCCCTACGATGAATCATGTCCAGACTCACTGATGCACGACTATGCCAACCTAGCTTACGAAAATGAACGAATTCGAGCAGTCGGATATATCCGTGAGTCTGATGATGGTGCTTTTGTATGCAGTATGTTTGGCAAGACTTCGTTGCATCAAAAGTATTGGCGTGGTGAATCAAATACCGATGTATTCATTGGTTGGTCGTTGTTAACCAGTTATTTTCCGGAAACATCGCTGGTTGTTGATATCGATGATGGTGATAAACGGTTCTTTGCTTACGTGAACCCACGACGCTTAGTAGGGTATTGGTTGGAGCCAACACTGCCTTACGCTAACTACGCCTTTAAGTTGGATGGTGACCTCAACTCCACTTACTCTAGGAACCCGGTTGAGCCTGATGTCAATGAGATGAAGTTTGAGGTTAGTTCTTCACGTTATTCATATTCAATAATCGTTTATTCGGCTTATCATACCTTGATAAAACGTATGTTGATCTATTGGTTACGTTCAATTATCGCAGTTGCCATTCTATGGTCTTCAGTTTGGTTGCTAAACCAGTCGTTTCGGGATAACCGAAGCCAAGCCTAGCAACCTTAATTCTAGCGAGAGCGTAAGAAAGGCAATCGCAGATTTTTCCCAAAGACATTGATTAGCGCACCTAAAACAATGAGTGCACCGCCTAAGTAAGTCCATATCGATGGCAGCTCGTTAAACAGAACAAGACCTAGCAATATCGAGAACACTATTTGAATGTAGGAATAAGCGGATGCTTTACCTGCTGCTTGTGTTTGCATTGCCTTAGTCAACCCAAGTTGTCCTATTTGGGTGAAGATCCCTACGAGTATGAGCATAACCGTAAGGTGCATATCGGGTATCACAAAGTTGTCACCGATCAGTAATAGCGATAAAGGGAGTGCAACGAGAGGGAAGTAGAAAATAATAACTGAACTATCTTCAGTTTGGCTTAGTTTTCTCACAATAACATAAGCGATAGAGCTCCCTAATGCGCCAAGTAAGGCCACACCAACACTGAATAAGGGTAAATGCTCGGTACTGTTAGCCCCCAATGTAGGACTGACCATGGTGTATAGACCTAACAAACTCAGCAAAATACATATAAAGGTCGAAAATTGCACACGCTCTTTCAAGAATAAGAAGGCAAGTAGCGCGGTAAAAACAGGGTGAATGTATTGTAATATTGTTGCTTCAGCTAATGGAAGGGTCGTCACGGCATAGTAGACACAAATTAAGGCAAGCGACCCCATGACACCACGAGCAAACAACAGCTTTTTATTGTTACCCCAGATCGAGATACCTTTCCTTTTCACATCAACATAGCTGAGTATCAATGAGACAAGGGCACGAGCTGCCACAATCTCAAAGACAGGTATTCCATAAGTACTGACGTATTTTACTGACGCCGACATCAAGGCGAAGCCAAGTGCGGAGAGCACCATATAACGAACACCAACGGGTACTAATTGGTCAAAACTTGAATTCATTTGAGACTCTGGCTAAGAAAAATGACACTAACGTTATACATAACATAGTGAGGAGCATTTCACACTACGATTTGATTTTTATATAGAAAATGACCTATGTCTAAACAATTACACAGCTTGTTTTGTTAAGAACTGAGCTATCGATGCTTTCGGTTGTTTGGACAGTCTTTGCATTAAAGCAAAACTAGGATCATTGATCTTGAACCTCTCAGTCAATGAATCAACGAGGAGCAACCATAGTGATGCTGTCACTTCTGCATCGGCTAAAGCACGGTGAAAGATGCCATCATTAGCAATATTATGATAAGCCACTAAGTCGCCGAGTTTGTGGGAGTGAGCTTCCTGATTTAAACGTCTTGAGACTAGAAGAGAACAGGCAAATTCCCCCGTGTAACTTTCGTTGATGAGTTCTAGCTCTGCATCCAGAAATCGCTTGTCGAACGAAGCATTGTGAGCAACGAGATTACTGTTTTGTATGAAAGTTGAAAACTCACCCATCACGTCTTTACAGCTTGGCGCGTTAACCAGCATGGCATTACTGATGCCAGTGTAATTTTCGATGAATCCACTGACACGAAATCCCGGATTCATGAGAGATTGAAACCTATCGACTACGGTGCCGTTTTCTAGCTTAACTGCACCAATTTCAATAGCCCTGTCGCCTTGATTTGGTGAAAGACCAGTGGTCTCAAAGTCGAGTACTACGACAGATTTGGCAGATGAAAGCATCATTATAATCTCGTTATTTGGGTAGGGCGCAAAGTCTAACGTGAAGTGGCAGGAAGGGGAACATTAAACAGGAGGGTTAAACAAAAAAAAGAGGAATCCTAGGATTCCTCTTTTTCAATAAGGTTTAAGTCTTACAGTTTCTTCGAAAGAATACCTGTTAGAGCAATGATACCGATACCCATTAACATGATTGGACCTTTACCACTGTCGAAGCCGCTTGAGATTCCCGCAAACGCAACGATTGCTACTGCTACAGGAATTACGAACTTAACTAGGTTGTACCAAAGACCGAATAGTGGGAATTTCACTTCACCGTCGTTAGTGATTTCTTTCTCAAGTTCTTCGCGGCTTAGTCTCCAACCTGCGAAGATACACACCAACATACCGCCAACAGCTAGGAAGATCTTATCTGTCATTAGGTCGAAGATGTCGAATGCACCAGTGTCAAACAATGTTGGACCAACGCCACCTAGAGATAGAGAAGCAAAGATACATAGTACCGCCATTACTGCAGCTGCAGAGAGTACTGCTGTAGTACGCTTGAAGCCTTTCTCATCGATTAGGTAAGACACAACTACTTCTAGTAGAGATACCGAAGACGTTAGTGCTGCAACAGTTAGACCTACGAAGAATAGTAGTGCGAAGATTAAACCAACACCGCCCATTTCTGCGAATAGCTGAGGTACAACAACGAAGACTAGACCAGGACCAGCTGCTGGCTCCATACCTAGAGCAAACATTGCAGGGAACATTGCGATACCCGCTAAGATTGCAACACCAGTGTCCATTGCCGTAACCATACCTGTAGTTTGAACAAGGTTCTCTTTCTTCTTCAGGTAGCTACCGTATGTAATCATACAGCCCATACCTAAACTTAGAGAGAAGAATGCTTGACCAAGTGCTGCAAGTACAACACCACTGTCTACTTTAGAGAAATCAGGGCTAAACAGGAACTCAATACCCGCCATTGCACCTGGTAGAGACAAACCTTTCACTGAAACAATGATAAGAATCAGGAATAGGATTGGCATTAGGATCTTACCTGCTTTTTCGATACCGCCAGAAATACCGCGGCTAACGATGATTACGTTCATTAGCAAGTAGATACCCATCCACATCAATGGTTGAATTGGGTTGGTGATGAAACCACCGAAACTATCGCCGATAGCTTCAGGGTTACTTAGAAGACCAGTAGATACTTTTTGAACGTACGCTAGAGCCCAACCACCTACAACAGGGTAGAAACCCATAATAAGTAGACCACTTAGTACGCCGATGACACCTACGAAAGTCCAACGACCGTCTGTCGACTTAAACGCACCTACTGCACTACGACCAGTCTTACGACCAACCGCGAACTCAGTTAACATTACGCTAAAGCCAATGAAAATTACAAATGCAAGATAGATAACGATGAATGCACCACCGCCATTTTCACCTGCTGTGTAAGGGAATTTCCAAATATTACCAAGACCAACTGCAGAACCTGCAGCGGCCATTACGAAGCCTAGCTTCGAACCCCAATTGTCGCGGGGTGCTGTGTTTGTATTACTCGTTGCCACGATAACTCCGATAATCTGTTGTGTTTGTCCGTAACTTTGGCGCCGAAAAGTTTGTGTATTTATTTTTATACACTTTCTAAAATTTGTGGAGGCGCTTTATCAGTGACAAGTAAACCAGTTTATGATTGGAGTTGGAAGTCTAAAAAGTGTTTTTTTCTAACTTTTGTCATCAAATTGTTGTCAACTGCTGATTTTTTAAACGTTCGTCATTTTATTTTCTAAATTTTCTTGACTCGATAGCGCTATTTATTGAATTAGAATAATCACTCCATTGCATAAAGTAGGGATTTGTTCTGACGCTAACCATATTTCTAGCACCACTTTAGGAGATCGTAGGATATTATATTGCAGAATTACCTATTAACAATTCGGCAAAAAATCAGGTTGTTTTGACTAAAAATGCAATACAAGTGGCTTACATAACGCATAATTAAGCAAAGTTTTTATGTGGAAATCGCCTTGTCAATAGCAGAACTTTATAAAAGTTATTGTAGTTAATGTAAATTATAGTTTGCAGTTCATTTGTTGTTTGAACTGGCTAAGTGGAAATTTTATAGATAATTATGTTTAGTTTAGTTGAAAAAATAGGTTATTGCTTCGATTGATGTTGCTGGGCGGTAATATAACCAAGAACTCATTAGGGCGTTGTGGTTGTTGGTGAGTCAATTTTCATCAGGGATAAAAAAGCTCCGCCAAATTGGCAGAGCTTGGTTGACATCAAAAGACGTTATACTTTGAATCGATTGAGTATGTTCTCTTGTTGGTGAACATTACTAAACTGCTCGGTCATTGCTGTGTTCGCATTGTTAGCCGAATCGGAAACCTGTTCACTAAGATCTTTAATTTTGATGGTGTTGGCGTTGATCTCCTCTGCAACTAAGCTTTGCTCTTCAGCAGCCGCAGCAATTTGCATATTCATGTCAGAAATCTGCGCTATAGATTGGCGGATACGTTCCAACGCATCATTTGCACTTTGTGCTCTTTCAACAGCAAGGCTAGCACTCTCTTTACTCTGAGTCATAGCGCTAGAAACAGAATGCGCTCCACTTTGCAGTTGCTCTATCATACTACGAATCTCTGTCGTTGATTCTTGAGTACGTTGTGCAAGCGTGCGAACTTCATCGGCGACAACAGCAAATCCACGACCAGATTCACCAGCACGAGCAGCTTCAATAGCCGCATTGAGTGCTAGTAGATTAGTCTGGTCGGCAATATCGTTGATGACTTTAAGTATGGTTTCAATGTTATCTGTTGCCGTCTCAAGGCCTTGAACTTCAACTACTGCATCTTCAATACTGTGTGAAAGGTTGGTGATAGCTGATGTTGTGTCTAAAACGACAGCAGAGCCTTCCTGTGTTGCATTGTCTGCTGCTTGGGCGGCACTGGCTGCTCCTTGAGCATTGTTTGCAACTTCAGCGGAGGTACTTGCCATTTCATTCATCGCCGTAGCAAGTTGTTCCAATTCTTGCAACTGGGTATTCATTGCTATTGCCGAGTGCTTTGAGCCTTCAGTTGTTTGTTGAGTCAGGGTAAGAATCTTGGTGGAGATCTCTTTAGATTGAATAATCTGTTGCTGAAGGTTTGCAGTAAAGGTGTTGAATCCTTTTGCTAGTTCGGCAAACTCCTCGTCGGTATCTGTATCCAAACGATGGGTCAAATCACCGTCTCCGTTCGCTACGTCTTGAATCGCTGTATTGAGGTCGTTCAATGGGCGCATAAGGAAACGAATGAGTAACGTTAACGCAATGACACTAACAACTAGACCAGTCAAAATGAAGAAAATTGACTGATTTCGTAGTTCGCCAATTGCAGAGAAAGCGATGTCTTTATCGATAATCGCACCAACATACCAGTGCTCCTCCGGTACTTGAACCAGATTAACCTGATAGTCTTTACCATCAAGCTTCAGTTCTTGAACACCCTCAGAGAGTGTAATACCTGGCAAGAACTTGCTGATTGGCTCTCCGTTTAAACTACTGTTTGGGTGCGCGATAGTCATGCCTTTATCTGTGACTACGAATAAATAGCCAGCGTTGAATAAATTGGTTTGGTTTACCAGATCTGCGAGTGTTGTTAGGGTTACATCGAATACTACGCTACCAATGAAACGCCCAGTTTCATCATTAAGTGGTGAACCCAGAGAAATAATGACGTTCTTTGTCGAGGAGTCTACGTAAGGATCGGTAATGATAGTGTTTCCCGACGACTTAGCTTCTTGATACCAAGGACGTGACCTTGAATCATAAGAGGCATCTGGCACCCATCCATCATTACTTAATAGGGAACCGTCGTTTTCGTATCCAACACCAACTGCTTGGAAACTGGATTTAAGTGTCGGTGTTGTTATGACGTTGTTGACATAGTCATTCTCAGTGGGCGCAATTTCTAGTGACTCAGTGACGGCACTCGCTAAATCGCGCTTGGAGTTTAGATCATAATTAATGGTGTTTTTAACACCGGTAATAAGCTCATGAATACTGCCGTCAATATGACTTTGCAACTCAGAGCGAACGGTAACAAGTTGGGTAATTCCGAGAGTGGAAACGGTCACGAGCAACAAGGCTGCTGAGGCCGAAACGATTTTGTGACTAAATTTCATACTACGTCCTAGATTGGCTTAAACCTATAGCCGATTGGCTAGCCAGTACTGATTTGATAATTATGATTATTTTTAGGGTTAATAAGAACAGTGTCTTGTATAACTTTAAATGTTATCGGTGGCAAGCAGCATTACTTTAGTAGTTATGTCATTAAAAATGACTGGTCGGCGTTCTAATATAGAGAGGGTAAGCAGATTGTTCTGTAATGATTTGAGACATTTATGATACAACGAAGGTACAGTTATGACAGAACGGCTAGTTTGTACCTAGTTTGATAGAAAGTGTCGTATTAATAGGATGGTGATATGAAAACAATAGGCTTATTAGGCGGAATGAGCTGGGAGTCTACAGCTAACTACTATAAGGCAATCAATGAAGGTGTTAAGCGAGAACTAGGTGGTTTCCACTCTGCTAAAGTCGCTTTATATAGTGTCGATTTTGCGGAAATAGAGAGCCTACAACGTCAGGGGGATTGGGACGCTGCGGCTAGATGCTTGAGTGAATCTGCCAAGTGTATCGAAGCGGCGGGTGCCGACTGTTTATTGATATGCACCAACACTATGCATAAAGTTTCGTCAGAAATTGAAAGTGTTATATCCATTCCTCTGTTGCATATTGCTGATGCCACAGCAGAACGTTTGACGTATGACGGGATTACAAAGGTAGGCCTGTTGGGTACAGCATTCACTATGGAACAGAGCTTTTACAAAGGGCGTCTCGAACAGAAATACGATATTGAAGTAGTTGTGCCCAACCAAGAGCAACGAGCGCTGGTTCATGAAGTTATCTACAATGAGTTAGTAAAAGGGGAGGTGCGTGATATCTCGCGTCAAGGTTACTTAACGATCATTGAAGATCTAAGAAACAACGGGGCACAAGCGATTATTCTCGGATGTACCGAAATCGCGATGCTAGTGAAACAAGAACACACAAATATTCCTTTATACGACACTACGCAGATTCACAGTGAAGCTGCTGTTGATTTTGCTTTAAACAAGTAGGCAGAAATATTAAGAGCACGACAGGACCTAATAAAAGTGAATGGCGTTCCATATATATAATGAGATTTTGATCGTGCTTTAAAATATTTGAGGGGAAAGTCACGAATTTTGCGACTATAAATAACATTCTTGTTGGCTGTTTATCATAGAGGCAATTGTGTTCTTTCCCAAAGTCGTGTTTGTTCTGGTTGCGTTGATACTGTTTACGAACAGTGCTGTGGCCATTGAGCGCGGCCCCGATACTCTTATAATCTCAAATTCGAAAGCATGGAAACCATACTCTTATCTTGATGAAAACAATCAACCAGCAGGCATCCTCATCGACTACTGGCGCGCTTACGGGATTGAAAACGGTGTTGAAGTACAGTTTAGGTTGGTTGATTGGCAATCGTCGCTAGATCTAGTCAAAACCAATCAAGCCGATGTTCATGCGGGGTTACTGTGGTCTAAAACGCGCGCTAATTACCTTGAGTATGGTAGTGAAATATTTGAAATCGACACCCAACTTTATTTTCATAGTAGTTTGCAGTCTTTTAATGTTAATTCGTTCTTGATGGGAGGACACAATTATAAGGTAGGCGTAGTTTCTGGAAGCTATGAAGTTGAGTTTTTACAGACCAACTACCCGAATGTTGAATTAACCTTGTTCGATAATAATTCCAAGTTATTGCAAGCGGCTTTTTCTCACCAGATACGTGCTTTTGTCGCTGATCTTCAGGTTGCGAATTACTATCTATATACGTCGTCGAACACAAGTGAATTTATCGGTGTCAAACATCTTTATTCCGGAGCATTGTATTTTGCTGTGGCCAAGAACAAAGCAGCAATGCTTGATGTTTTGATCCCTAATTTCAGTAAAATCAGTGTTGATGAACGCCAGCGTATACTCAGCCGATGGATGCATATAGAGACTGTTTATCCAGAACATCTATTACCAATAATTGGCATTATGATCATACTCGGTGTGTTTATTTATATACTCTTGCTACGCTATACCGTAAATACTAGAACCAATGAACTGGCCAACGCTAATAGAGAATTAAAGGTGCTGTCTGAAACCGATGCATTAACCGGTTTAAGTAATCGCCGCTATTTTTTAGAAAAACTCGAGAAGTATCGACATACTGGTGGTTATCTTGCGATCATCGTTATCGATATTGATGATTTTAAGAAAATCAACGATACATTTGGCCATGTTCAAGGTGACAAAGTGATCAAGTCTGTTGCGAACTCTATACGGTCGCTACTCAAAAGTGATTGTGTCATCGCGCGTATTGGTGGTGAGGAATTTGCGTTGGTCTATGTATATCAAGGATTTGAATATTCTTATCAACTGTCACAAAATATCTGTCGTTCTATCAGAGAGTTAGATGTTAAGGATATCTGCTGCCAACCAGTTACAGTGAGTGTTGGCTGTGCGGTGTACGAAGATGCGTCGGAGTGTGAGACACTATATGAAGCCGATAGACTTATGTATGTTGCTAAAAAGCAGGGGAAAAACCGCGCTGTGGTAGAGCTAATATCCTCACAGGCTAAGAGAATGTCCACGATAGACAAGTGAAGACACCTCTTTTACGAATAGATGTCGAAGTAAATGAATCAAAAAACCAACCTCAATCTTCTCTATACCCTAGAAGTGTTGTTAGCTGAGAAGCACGTGAGTCGCGCGGCTGAAAGGCTTAACTTGACTCAATCCGCCGTAAGCCGTCAGCTTAGTCAATTGCGCGATATCTATCACGATCCTTTGTTGGTAAGAAACGGCAACCATTATGTTTTGACCCCGCGTGCTGAGCGATTAGGAGCGGAGCTTGAAGACTTATTCCAAAACATTACCAAGGTGTTAGGACAAGCGGACTTTGATCCACTACTGTTCGATCAAACGTTCACCTTTTCTTCTTCTGACTATGTGGCTCAATATATACTTCCGGAGCTCGTTGAACAGTTATCGTCTTTGGCTCCAACGATGCAGTTTGCGTACCGATTATGGGAACCAGACAACCTAGCTAAACTCAGTGAAATCGATGTTCAATTGGCATCCACTATGTTGCCAGAAGCACCTTTAGGTTTGAGTTCTCAGCAAATAGGGGAGGATATTCCAGTCATCGTGACTCGAAAGAACCACCCATTATCTGGTACTAAAACAATTACAGAGCAGGAATTGGGCGCGTATCCACACATTCGAATCTCGGGTGGTGGAGATAAGGATAGTTTCCTTGATAGAGAAATGAAGGCGCGGAGCTTAAAGCGAAGAATTCTAGTTTCAACGCCTTTTTTCTCTTCAGCCTTTGCGCTATTGCAACAAACAGACGCATTGTTGACCGTCCCACTCCATATCGCGGTGAATCTCAAAAAGACCCAAAAATTACATGTTATTGATATTCCGTTTACTGTACCTACTCATAAGTATTGGCTGATATGGCACCCTAAATATGACCATGAGCCCGCGCACATTTGGACTAGAGAGCATGTGTTGTCCATCATGCGCAGTTCGATGTATTCGGTTAGGTAACCTAGTAGGTGAAGAGTACTTATATGATGGTTATGATCTGATTTCATTGCGATGATGAGAAATGGTGATTTCAAATCATAATGTTGCGGTGATAAAGTGGCTCCAGTTATTTGAGGAGCTGTTATGACTTTTACTGTTTGGTTATCTTTAGTTGCAATCTGTCTTCTTGGGGCGATGTCCCCAGGCCCTAGTCTCGCTATTGTCGCAAAACACAGTTTAGCTGGGGGAAGGAATCATGGACTGGCAACAGCATGGGCACATGCATGCGGAATTGGAGTTTATGCACTGGTAACGGTTCTTGGTTTGTCGGTGTTGCTGCATCAATTCCCGATTGTTTTTAAAACAATATCATTGCTCGGCGCACTCTATCTTGCGTGGCTAGGATTCAATGCTATTCGTTCAAAAGGTGGAATTGTCGAGCGCCTTGAGTCGGGCAAACAGGTATCGGTAGCATCAGCGGCAAAGGAAGGGTTGTTCATCTCACTTTTGAGCCCGAAAATCGCATTATTCTTTACTGCACTATTTAGCCAGTTTGTAGCGATAGGAAGTGAAGTCTCAGATAAAGCCATTATTGTCGCGACACCTCTGATTATCGATGGCCTTTGGTACACACTCATTACCTTTATGTTGTCATCGCCAAGGTTGTTAGATTCATTGAAGTCGAAAGCGAAAATTATTGACCAGTTGTCGGGTGTTGTCTTAATACTCTTGGCTGTTCGCGTCGTTTATACTTTGTGATTCTAAGATTCGAGCCATACTAAGATAGTTGAATCAATAGCTTGAGAGATGCCATTTAACTTCTTACACTTAGGAAATAACGGACTATCTTGAGACTGTATTTTGAAATTAAAAAAGCTATTGATTCTCTGCTCCTTAGTGATTGGCCTTACTGGTTGTCTTCATAGTGCTTCAGAGGAACCTAGACCAAGTGTGTTTACATTGGAGAATGTTGACCGCTTAGTGAATGAAGACATTCTTCAGCCAGAGCAACTCGATCCTGATGAGAAAGACTATAAATACGTAGCTGGAGCTACTGACCTGAATAACGATGGCAATGATGAATTGCTTGTTCTTATGCAGGATCCTTATTTTTGTGGTTCTGGCGGTTGCACGGCCTACCTATTCTCTTCATCGGGTGACGTAATTACCAAAATGACGGTGACACGAAAGCCTATTCTCGTTTCAGACCGAACAACAAATGGTTGGAAAGACTTTTACGTTTGGAGTAATGGTTCACTGAGAACGATGAGCTTTGATGGACAAGCCTATCCGACAAATCCTTCTGTTGCTCCCGAGTACAGTCGAGAGCGTGAGAAACAAACAGCAGAGCAAACTCTTGAGGTTCAAGAGATTGTGGTTCAAGACGGCTATGGTATCGCTATGGTCGAAGAGCTTCCCATTTTCTACCCTGCTCATAGTTACCAATTTACTTTTAGACATTATGGTGACCCGGAAAACTTATACCTGTTTAAAATCAACATGGTGACGGGTGAGTCTGAGCTAGAAACGCTACCAATCCCAAAAGAGAAGGATAGCACTCAAAAGTAACCATTCTCACTAATGAGATAGGGTTTGCATCGCATTCATCGACACTATGTCCTAGTCTGATTATGTTAGTAAAAGCTAAAGGACTAGCAGATGCAACGACAAGTTCTGCCAAAAGAGGTCGTGATTAAACAAGTAGTACTATCTGCTCTTGTTATGATTGCGCCTGCTTTTGCGGAGCATAGTAGTAATACCGTTCACCTATACAATTGGGAAGCCTACCTCTCTCCAACGGTCAAAAATGACCTTAAATCAAAGCATAACGTTGTCATTGAAGAGTTCTTCTTTTCTGACGAAGCGGTGCGTGATGAACTGCTCCTTAGTGAAAGAGGGCGAACCATTGATTTGGTCGTCGTTGAAAGTGTGCGTTTACAGATGTTAGCGAAACAGGGAGCTATACAAAATATAAGCTCTATTCAAAATCAAATAGCCGATAGATTTGAAAAACGTTGGTTGGAGGCGTGTGGCGAATATGGCATCCCTTACTCATGGGGAACCAGTGGTATTTTGTACCGTAGTGACAAGATCCAAAATCCTGTGACATCTTGGGCATCATTGTTGATGCCTGACAAAGCTCTTCAAAATAAGATCTCCATGTACTATCACCCTATCGATCTTATTGGTGCAGCGATGCTGTTTCTTAAACATGACCCTTTTTCAGATGATGAGGAAAAGCTTCAACATGCCTACCAACTGCTGGAGGAGCAGCGACCTTTTTTAAGTTCTACGCAGTATATTTTAGAAGCGATCCAAGAGCCGAAAAAGCTTGATAATGTTTACATGGCATTTGGCTTTTCTGGTGATGACTATGTGTTAAACCAATTGAGCAATTCTGACGAAGTTCAGTGGAAATATGTGGTTCCTGAAGAAGGTACTGTGGTATGGCTTGAATGCCTTGCTGTTCCCGCAGGTAAACCTGTGAGCAAAGCAACGAGCGAAGCTATCGATTACTTATCTTCTCCTGAGGCCGCAGCTTTGAATGCCGAAGAATCTTGGTTTTCGTCGCCTAACCTCAACGTAACTCCCTACCTGAGTCAAGAGTACCTAAACGACCCCATCATCAATCCAGCACCTGATTTAATCGAGCGTAGTTATATCTATCGGCCAGTCAGCGATATTGGTCTGCGGTTAAGACAGCGGATAGTAGAAGATTTGAGGTGACGATGAAGTTATTGCAGAGGTTGCACCTGGCATTGATACCAACAATCGGCGTGATTACTCTCGGCGCAGGAGCTTTACTCTATCAGTGGCAACTCGATGAATATAAGAAACTTGAACGTTCCAAGTGGATTGCAAATGTAGAAGCGGCTCTAAAAGCGACCAGATTTGAAATAAAAGGTATCGAGGCGTTAGGTTATGAGATATCAGGCAGTACGCAATTTTTGCGTCACATTCAAGACACAGGCGAGCTCAGTAGCCGAAACTTCCTTGAGTCACACATCAATTATGTACTAAGTCGAGATCATAGTCGGCAAGAGAGCAACACTGCAATCTATGTACTAGATGAAATGTTTACCATGACAGCCGCCTCTTCTAAGTCGAATCCATTTAGTGCTCGTTCTTTGCCTGACGACCTTTACCAGCATGTCTTTGACTCTCACGTTAAAGTTTCTCTTGGGGAACCTTTTGATCAGTCGGGAAATATCTATCAATCTTTAATAGGGGAGGTGAGATACAGCTCTACAGGAGCTTATGACCCTACATTACCTCCTGATGACAAATATGTGGTAACTAGATCAGATCGTAGTTTATTAATTGTTGATGGCAGTCTTTTAGAAATTAACGCTTTGTTTAGCAAAGCATCCCAGTATCCTTATATTAGCTTGGAGTTTAGCAAGGGTGCCTTAGAAGACAATAGTAGTTCCAACATTGTGGTTACAGAGTTGGGTAGCGAATTTATCGATGGCAACGTTATACGTATTGCTGGGTCTGGGTTAGTCGTCGATTTGAATATACTTGACTCTCATTACGCGTCGATCAAAAAGGAACTTGTAATAGAAGTATTCGGGTATTTGGTTCTGGTAATGCTCGTACTATTGGTTGTAATTCATTTCAATATACGCCGTCGAATACTCTATCCAATTGATGCTTTGCTGTCAGAAATTCATAAAGGTGGCTTGGAACTGAGGTATTTCAAAAGAGCTAAAGGAACCGATGAAGTATCAGTGTTAAAAAACGCTTATATAGATAGTTTGAGTAAGGTGAAATTTGAAGCGGAGTTTGATGGTCTTACTCGTCTTGCTAATCGTAGGTCATTTATTCACTTTGTAGAGCAGCGTATCGCTAGTTATTCGACTAGAACGACTTATATTGTTGCATGGGACATCATAGACTTCAGGCGAATCAATGATCTTCATGGGGCAAAAATAGCAGACCAAGTGTTGAAGAATCTTGCAAGAGAAATAGAGGTGTTTGTTGGACATTATCAAGAAGATAGGGGAACAGCGACCAGTGATTATTCAGTTTGCCGCTATGGTAGTAACACATTCTGTGTACTTATAGATGCAAATGATGAAAACCAGGTGAAGTCACAAATTGTTAATAGTGAGAAGACGCTCAAGCGGGCGGGACTACTTGATGCTCTACCCATTAATTTAGACCTCGCAATGGCTATTTTCCCGTTGTGTCGTAAAGACCAAGCAAACTTATGGCAAAAAGGGCTAGAAGTGGCCTTGAATAAAGCTAAGCAAATCAAAAACCAACGCTCTCTAGTACTATTTGACGACCAACTTTTGGAGGATTTATCCCGTATTGATGATATAGAAAGAGTACTGCTGAAATGCACTCAAACGCATGGTTATGAGCTACGTTACATGCCTCTTATAGACTCAAAAACAATGGAGATCGCCAGTCTTGAAGTGTTAGTCCGATGTCCAGTGCTACAAGCAAAAGGTATTGGACCAGATGAGTTTATCCCTGTGGCAGAAAAGGCGAATATCATAGGCCTTATTGATAGTTGGGTCATTGAAAACTCGCTGAAAGATTTACAGAAAATGGAAACGGATTGCGGCTATACCGGAAGTCTCTCGATTAACATTTCCGCATTGGAGCTCTACAATAATGAGTTTATTGAGCATATATGTAGCCTCTGTAGTCGTTACGGTGTCAAACATCATAAAGTTACTCTAGAAGTAACAGAGACCAGTTATGTCCGAAGTACACAGGATACGGTCGCTATTATTTCAGGACTTAGAGAGTTAGGCTTTAAAGTGTCACTGGATGACTTTGGAACAGGGTATGCTTCAATCAATCAATTGCTGCATTACCCTGTTGATGAACTGAAAATTGATAAGAGCTTCGTTGACCGAATTAGTGGCGAAGTGAATCAGGAGCGCATGCTTAACTCAATTATAGCGCTAGGTCATAACTGTCACGCTAAAGTAGTTGGGGAAGGCGTCGAAAATGCCAATCAATACCGCTATCTGACTGAAATTGGCTGTGATTACTTACAAGGCTACTTCTTTAGTAAACCGCTTGGTTATTCCGAGTTCTGTGAATTCTATAAGATCGGCCGACATGAAACGCTCTCAACCAAGGTGACCAGCATCAAAGTAGCTGACCACAAATTTTAAACGTTAAGTGGATAGCGCTTTGCGTGATAGCTGCGTCAGTGTCTCAGTTAGGCTGCTTCGTTTAAGGTTAACCTCTTGCGATAGGGAAACATCGAGTACCAACTCCATATCACTCAATTCGATAGTTTTTGACAGCTCTTCTTTAATTCTCTGAACTAGCTTATCGGAAATTAATGAACCTTCTGCCTTGCCGAGAATAATGAATTGGGCACCACTATAGCGATAAAGCAGTAAATCATCGGTTAGAAAACCAGTCACCCTTTGCGCCGCGGTTTTGATGATGACATCGCCATAGTCGATGCCGTATTTTTGATTCACTTCAGCAACATTTTGTACTCTGATTGATAGCAAATTGTAGTGAGGTGCAGTGAGGTTTGCTTTAATGTCAGTTGTAAGAGCAACTCGATTCAACAAGCGTGTGAGTGGATCTCTCCGTTGAATGGTCTGCCGCATTTTGGTTTCAATCCAGAAAATCACCGAAATAACGATGAATAATACGATTAACGCCACTGTACTTACCTTCTGAAGTACTAATAAGCGTTCTATTAAAGTGCGACTTTTCTCGCTCAGAGGGCTCTCTATTTGGAATTTATTATTAATAAAATGAATGACTTCATTAAAGTTAAGTTTAATGCGTTGGTTGAGTGCAGTTTGAAGTTCCGGCTTTTCCTGTAGCAGTTTTAAGGATCGCTCAAGAGCTTTGAATTTGTCGAACTGAGCGATGAAGAAGTCATGATAGTTAGCCTGCTTTATGAAGTTAGCGGATTCTTTGCTGTTCAAGATAATGTCAAAACGACTCCAAGTGAGGTCATAAGAGAGCCAAATCTTCTCTGTATCGAGTGGTGTAATATGGGTTTGAGTGATGAAGTTTGAATATTCTTTGACGAGTTGCAGTATGAACCAGGTTGCCTCATTTTTGCGTTCAGATAGGTCCTCGTTAATATGGTTAATACGATCGATGGTAATCACGTTCACTGCCAAAACGCAGGAAGTGATAATGATCAGAATGAGCTTCGCCAGATTGATAGGAAACTGACGAATAGCGCGCGTATTTAACATCTCAGTAGCTGACTTCTTTTAATTGCCAGATCATCATAGCGTGATAGTCGGTTGTATTAATCTCTGGAAATTGAGAAATAGGAAATATCACCCAAAAAGGCCCTTTATCTCTGACAGACATTTTTCCCCCATTTTTACGATTGGCAACAATAGGGTTGTATGCTTGGATATCTTTAAGACTAATCGTGACTTTATAATCATTCAGTGCGACAAAGGTAACCATGTCAGGCAATTGCGCGTTTGCCTGCGAAAAAAGCTCAATAAGCGAAACACCGGTAAAATGATTTTCTCCTTCTAACCAAGGTAATTCAGTCTTGATACTGGTTTGTGGCATATTCGCCAAATCTTCGTCTGTGTATGTTTTGAAAGTTACACCTTCGCTCTTGATGGTTAGATCAGAGGCGAAAGTTAGGGAAGAGAAGAGCGCACATAATACAATCGTACTCTTGAGCATAATGAAGTTCCTTTTCGTTGCCACATTCATAGTTTAGGAAGCGTGTTTGCGTAATCAACGTAGGAGGTGTTTCATATATGAGACAGGGACAAAATGAAATCGAGGAACTATTTGATAATAAAGCGAACCAATCTTGAAGCGTTTCGTTGAAAGTAGATAGATAACTAGAACAAAAAAGCCGAGCATTTATGCTCGGCTTAGTCGTCTAGGTTTTGGAACTTAGTTTTAAGCGAGAAGATCGTTAGCAGTAGTTACGACATTCTCAGTCGTAAAGCCAAACATCTTAAATAGCTCGCCTGCAGGTGCAGATTCACCGAATGTTGTCATACCGATGATCTTGCCACCAAAACCAACATACTTGTACCAGAAGTCAGCAATACCCGCTTCAATAGCGATTCTTGCTGTCACATCTGAAGGAAGTACAGACTCGCGATACGCTTCGTCTTGTTTATCAAATACGTCTGTTGCTGGCATTGAAACAACACGTACTTGCTTTCCTGCTTCAGTCAATTGTTGAGCGGCACTAACGGCTAACTCAACTTCAGAGCCTGTTGCAATCAGGATTAACTCAGGCTTGCCTTCGCAATCTTTGAGCACGTAAGCTCCTTTTGCGATATCAGCAACTTGCTGAGTGCTACGTTCTTGTTGAGCTAGGTTTTGACGAGAGAAAATTAGTGACGTTGGACCGTCTTTACGCTCGATGGCGAATTTCCAAGCAACTGCTGACTCAACTTGGTCACATGGACGCCACGTACTCATGTTTGGTGTTAAGCGTAATGATGCCATCTGTTCAACTGGTTGGTGTGTTGGGCCATCTTCACCCAGACCAATAGAATCGTGAGTATAAACTTGGATGTTTTGCACTTTCATCAGTGCAGCCATACGCATTGCGTTACGAGCGTATTCCATGAACATCAAGAACGTTGCCCCGTAAGGAACAAAGCCGCCATGTAGTGCGATACCGTTCATGATCGCAGTCATACCAAACTCACGCACACCATAGTGGATGTAATTCCCAGATGCGTCATCAGCTGTTAGCGACTTAGAACCTGACCACATGGTTAGGTTTGACGGTGCTAGGTCAGCAGAACCACCTAGGAATTCTGGTAGCATTGCACCAAAAGCTTCAAGTGCATTTTGTGATGCTTTACGTGATGCAATATTTGCTGGATTCGCTTGAAGGTCGGCGATAATTTGACTTGCTTTTTCTTCCCATTGAGCCGGAAGCTCACCGCTTACGCGACGTTTGAATTCTGCGGCTAGCTCTGGGTAAGCTGCTTCATACGCTGCAAGTTTTTCGTTCCACGCTGCTTCCTTAGCCGTGCCCGCTTCCTTCGCATCCCACTCTGCGTAGACTTCTGTCGGAATTTCAAAAGGACCGTACTCCCAGCCTAGTTGCTTACGTGTTGCCGCGATCTCTTCTGCGCCTAGTGGTGCACCGTGGCAGTCATGAGAGCCAGATTTGTTTGGAGAGCCAAAACCGATGATGGTTTTAGTACAAATAAGAGTAGGGCGAGGGTCTGCTTTCGCTGTGATAATTGCCGCGTTGATCGCTTCTGAATCGTGACCGTCTACTGCTGGGATAACGTGCCAGCCATACGCTTCAAAACGTTTTGGAGTATCGTCAGAGAACCAACCTTCCACTTCACCATCAATAGAGATGCCGTTGTCATCCCAGAAAGCGATTAGCTTACCAAGGCCTAGTGTACCCGCGAGAGAACACGCTTCATGAGAAATGCCTTCCATCAAGCAGCCATCACCCATAAACGCATAGGTAAAGTGGTCAACGATGTCATGACCTTCTTTGTTGAATTGTGCTGCAAGTGTCTTTTCAGCTAACGCCATGCCCACAGCGTTAGTGATACCTTGGCCTAGAGGACCAGTGGTTGTCTCAATGCCTGGTGCATAGCCATACTCTGGATGCCCTGGTGTTTTTGAGTGCAGTTGACGGAAGTTTTTAAGGTCGTCAATAGAAAGCTCGTAACCTGCAAGATGAAGTAGAGAGTAAATTAGCATTGAACCGTGACCGTTAGACAGTACAAATCGGTCGCGGTCCGCCCACTCAGGGTTTGACGGGTTGTGGTTTAAGTGAGAACGCCAAAGAACTTCAGCGATGTCAGCCATGCCCATCGGAGCACCTGGGTGGCCAGAGTTAGCTTGTTGAACACCGTCCATGCTTAATGCACGGATAGCGTTTGCTAGGTTTTTACGATCCATAATAAACACCGAATAAATTTGATATTGGAGAGGGGAAATTAAAAGGGGAACGCAAACGTTCCCCTTTTATTAATCGTGTGGATTAAAGCTTAGCTTCAATCATTGCTTCTAGTTTGCCTTGGTCTACTGCGAAGTTGCGAATGCCTTCAGCCAGTTTCTCTACTGCCATTGGGTCTTGGTTATGATCCCATAGGAACTCGGCATGAGTCATCGCTGCTGGGCGTTCTTTAGAACCTTTTGAGTCAACAAGCTTCTCTACTACTTCACCTTCAGCTGCCTCTAGTTCAGCCAGAAGTTGTGGAGCGATAGTCAGACGATCACAGCCTGCTAGCTCAAGAATCTCACCGATATTACGGAAGCTTGCACCCATTACAACGGTGTTGTAACCGTGGTCTTTGTAGTAGTTGTAGATGCTTGATACTGAGATAACGCCTGGGTCTTCTGATGCTTCGAAGTCACGGCCTTCTTTCGCCTTGTACCAGTCCATAATACGACCTACGAAAGGTGAAATTAGATAAACACCAGCTTCCGCACATGCGCGAGCTTGAGCGAATGAGAATAGTAACGTTAGGTTACAGTTGATGCCTTCTTTTTCTAGAATCTCAGCCGCACGAATACCTTCCCATGTAGAAGCCAGTTTGATTAGGATACGGTCATTGGCGATGCCTGCATCATTGTACATTTTGATAAGTTGACGCGCTTTAGCAACGCTACCTTCAGTATCGTAAGAAAGACGAGCATCCACTTCAGTGGAGATACGACCTGGGATAGTTTTAAGAATTTCTTTACCGATGTTAACCGCTAACATGTCACAAGTGTCTTGAACTTGTTGTGCTTTATCGTCGCTTTGAGTTTTAGCGTATTCAATCGCTTGGTCGATAAGCGGTGCGTAATCAGCGATTTGTGCTGCTTTCAAAATCAGAGATGGGTTAGTTGTTGCGTCCTCTGGTTGGTACTTACGAATTGCTTCGATATCACCAGTGTCCGCTACTACAGTAGTCAATTTGCGAAGTTGCTCTAATTTGTTGCTCATCGGTACGTTCCTATTCTTGAGGGCATAAATTTGTGAGGAATGGCCTCATACTACAAATGTTATGTTACGAGCCAAAGTTTCAACTTTACGTAGGATTAGCTCGTAAACCTTTTCCGTGTTAGTGAACAAATATGCGTGAACATATGTATCACTTCTGAGTAAATGTTGAACCCATATTTACCCTATGCAGAAATAATGTCAATCAAATACTGGTCTGAAAAGTAGTATTCATAAGGTTATTTTTGTTTTTTGATAACGCAAGCGTACTTCAATGTCGATTCCATGTTTTATAAGGTCTGTGGGCTGCTTTTTCTGCTGAAATCTTGACCTGAGAAAATGTAATGGTATTGAGCGAATGCTTAGTTCTGTTTATGATTGAGCATATGTATAAGGTGTGAACCAATGAGCGCCACTATTTTTCCTGATTAGGTAAGTGATAATGAAAAGTGAAATTAGCGAAACTGGCAATGACTTGCTGACAGAAATTGCTGTCGCCTATTACCAAGATGGTGCAACACAAGAGGAGATCTCTAAGAAGTTTGGTGTGTCGCGCGCAAAAATCGGTCGTCTTCTCAAGCAAGCAAGAGATGAAGGAATTGTCGAAATCACAGTCAAATACCATCCGGTATATAGTGCTAAGATCGAACAGCGTCTGATTGAACGTTTTGGAGTTAAGCGAGCGCTCATTGCATTGGACCAAGCTGATGAAGAAGCACAGCGTATGCAAGTGGGAGGGCTAGTCTCAAACTACTTAGCACAGACACTAAAAGGTGGAACTGTGGTGACAGTAGGACAAGGCAGAAACGTTTCGGCTGTAGCTCATCATATGGGGGTTATTACTCCTAGAGACTGTAAGTTTGTTTGTGGGATTGGGGGAATTCATCCACGTGGGGGACGCTTTAATGCCGACCATATTTGTCGTCAGTTGGCGAAAAAATACGGTGGTAGTTCTGAAACCTTATATGCACCGGCATACGCTGAAAATAAAGATCAAAAGTTAGCGTTTATGCAAAATGCTACGGTCAAACAGACTCTAGATTTAGCGCGTAAAGCCGATATGGCTATCGTAGGTGTCGGTGATATGAGTGAGAACAGTTACATGGTTGATTTGGGATGGTTTACCGCTGACGAAGTTGTTCAATCGAGATTGAATCAGGGAGTAGTTGGTGATTTTGCTGGTTATGATTTCTTCGATATTCAGGGGCAAGCCGCCAATACAGTGATGAGTGATCGAGTGATTGGCTTGGGGCTTGAAGAGTTTCGTATGATATCAGAGGTGATTGCGATCGCTTCTGAAAATAGCAAACCAATGGCGTTACTCGGGGCGTTGCGTACTGGCGTAATCGATGTGGTTGCAACCAGTGTAAGTAATGCTTTAACAGTGCTGAACCTTGATGAGCAAATGAAGAATTTACCGAGCTAATCGCAGACTACGCGAACTCTGTGGCTTTGATAAGTTCCAACAAAAATAAGTACCGAGCGGCAAGTTGTTTTCGTTTTTTCTTCACAAAATAGAGCGGTTCACTGACTAAATGTTCAGTGGGCCAGACATTAACTTTATCTTTGTAGCCTGAATACTCAATGGCAACTTTGGGTAATACAGTGACACCAATACCCATAGAAACAGGCTGTAATATCTGACTATGTTGGTTAATGTAGGTGACTTTATTGAAATCTTGCCACTCTGCTTGAGTGAGTTCTTCGAGTCGGCTGTCTTCGATGTATTTTTGTAAGTAGTATTGCGCATCAGGATGGTCGACTACGCCAAGCTGGTTGATCGCTTCTGACGCCGAATATTTAGCTACCGCGTCTCTACTACCAATTAGACATAGCTCTAGTTGTCCTATGTACTCTGCTGACAGTTCAGGGTTCTGAATCGAAGCCGTGACCATGCCAGAATCTATAATGCCATTACTAATACTTTCTATGATCCGGCGGTTTGGTGCAGCTTCAACATTGACCTTCAACCCCGGATATCGTTGCTGCAGATCCAGCAAACTTGGGTAGAGTGCGGTAATGATAGCGCCCGAAGCTGAAAAGCTAAGGCTACCTGACTCAGGGTCATCATACCTTAGACGCCCTAGTAACATGTTCTCCCGACTGGCTAGCTCAAGGGCGTATTCATACACTAAACGTCCTTGCTCCGTGAGCTCAAAACTTTTTCCTTCCCGAGTAAGCAACTCAACATTAAGGCTTGCTTCGAGCTTTTTAATATGTTGGCTGACGCCAGGTTGTGTCATGAAGAGCTTTTCAGCGGTTTGGGTAAAGTGCCCGATCTCTACTAGAGTTTTAAAAGTATTGAGCCAAGTCGTATTTATCATGACGGTTTCGTAGATAACAATTAATTATAGTTTTTAGGTTATATGATAACTATCGGCTGATCCACAATGAAATACTCAAGCGTTATCATCTAGAGGACATCGACTTATGAGTTCAGCAAACACAAACCACACCTACCCACGCTGTTTTAGCCACATTGGAATATCGGTGCCTGATCTGGAGGCTGCCGTCAAGTTTTATACCGAGGTATTAGGTTGGTATCTTATTATGCCGCCGACTGATGTTACTGAAGACGACTCTGCTATCGGTGTAATGTGTACAGACGTTTTTGGGGAAGGGTGGGACCACTTTCGAATTGCTCATCTGTCCACCGGTGACAGAATTGGGGTAGAGCTATTTCAGTTCAAAAATCAGCAAAATCCAGAAGACAACTTTGAATATTGGAAAACCGGCATTTTTCATTTTTGCGTACAAGATCCTGATGTTGAAGGGCTAGCTGACAAAATTGTCGCGGCAGGTGGTAAACGACGAATGAAGGAGCCACGTTACTACTATCCGGGAGAGAAACCGTATCGAATGATCTATATGGAAGACCCGTTTGGTAATATTCTAGAGATCTACTCACATAGTTATGAGCTTCATTACTCAAGTGGTGCTTATAACGGGTAGCGAAAGGAAGCAGGTCCCATAGACCTGCTTGTCTTCATTTTACTTTTCTACAGGTAGATCAACACGTTGACCCCATTCAGTCCATGAACCGTCATAGACAGATAAATTATGATAACCACAGACATAAGCGCCAAGAGCGAGAATACAAGCCGTTACGCCGGAACCACAGCTAAACACCATATGCTCTCGTTTACTTGCTGAGATAGCTGAATACAAAGGAGCAAGATCTTCTAACGGTTTGAGGGTGCCATCGTTGATGAGTTCAGCAAAAGGAAGACAAACAGAATTTGGAATATGGCCGCTTCTGACACCTTCTCTTGGTTCTTTCACTTCGCCTTTGAAGCGTGCTAAAGAGCGAGCATCGACGATATGAGCGTTTTGCTTTTCGGAATACGTAAGAACTTGTTCTGCTGATAGGAAGTAATGCTGATCTAGTGACAGAGAAGGGGAGGTGGGCGCTCCAATCGAATAATCTTCATCGCAATCGTAACCAGCTGTTTTCCAAGCAGGTAAGCCTCCGGAGAGCACATAAACCTCACTTAATCCCATTGCTTTAAGCATCCACCACGCACGAGGTGAAGCATAAGTACCGGAATTATCATAAACAACTATCGTACTTTTTTCAGTAAGGCTCAGTTTCGAAGCTAGTTCATTGAAACGAGCTTCAGTTGGCATCATATGAGGAAGAGAACTGTCTGGGTCGCAAAAGACGTTGTCATAATCAAAGCGCTGAGCGCCAGGAATTACTCCACTTTTGTCCTTTTCAGGCTCTAGCGGAATTTGAAATTCGATACTGGCATCAAGAACAATAATGTCGTTGTTAGCATCTAGCTGTTGCTTTAGCCATTGAGGAGAAACAATAGGTTGTGTCATCAATGATTTCCTTATCTGTTGAGGCAATGCTGAAGGCGATAGGTCTTGGTATTAGAAACTGAGCTCTGCTGTGAGCTTAGTGTGACTTCTGAACCTACGGGGCATAATGTTGCTTTATCTGTGGCGACACGGCTGTTACTACCGTCTCTATGTTCCACGATGAGGTAGTAACGATTACCGTCTAAAGATTGTGTGAGAACATGGCTTATTACTTTGGCTTGTTCGGTTTTTTCTGTATTTGAATCTGAAGATAGGAGAAGCAGCAAGAATCCAACACCCACAGCGAGAATAGCAAATGCGATGGTTAGTTGTTTCATTAGTACTTCTCCATAGGCTACTCTCTATTCACCACAAACTTTGCAGGCCTTGGATTTAGGCAACCCCATGTCTCGCCAGCTTAATGATATACCATCAAATATTAATAGCTTACCTATTTTAGGCTGCCCATAGTTAGCGAGGACTTTTATCGCCTCTAGTGCCTGCGTAGCACCAATGATGCCAACGACAGGTGACATGACGCCGGCTTCAACACAGCTCAGCGTTGTATCTCCAAACAGTACGCTTAAACAAGCATAGCAAGGTAAGCTGTCGTCTTGATATGTAAAGACGGAGACTTGACCTTCCATTCTAATCGCTGCCCCACAGACCAGCGGCTTTTTGTGTTTAAAGCAAAGGCGATTGAGTTGGTTACGAGTATCTACATTATCAGTGGCATCAAGAACAAGGTCGTGTTCTTGAATTTGTGCTTCGAGAGCAGTATCGTCCAAGCGATGATTAATGGTTTTAATCATCACATTAGGGTTGATTTTGCTCAACGCAGCTCGAGCTGACTCAACTTTATCTACACCAATAGAGTCATCGTTGTGTAATACTTGTCGTTGCAAGTTTGATAGCTCCACCTTATCGTCATCGACTAAGGTGAGCGAACCAATACCCGCTGCGGCAAGATACTGACTAGAGGCACAACCTAAACCACCGGCTCCAATAATCAAAATTGAAGATTGTTTGAGTGCTTCTTGTCCATCAAAATCGAAGTTCTTCAATATAATTTGACGGTTATAGCGAAGCATCTCTTCATCAGACAGTATGTCCACAATAGCCTCGTTAGAATAAAGTTGGGTTGAACAACTGGATTTGAACCGTTTCTCCCACATCAATTGACGTGCGGTCGCGCTCAAGCACCACAAAGCAGTTTGCTAAGCTCATCGATCTAAAGGCTCCTGAGCTTTGGTTTCCGGTTGTTTCGACTACAAACTGGCCATCTTCAATCGTATAGATACCGCGTTGATAATCGGTTCTTCCAGGAGCTTTTTTGAAAGCGCTGCGTGTGATGGCAGGAATAGACTCCGGCTCTTTCCATTCTGAGTGACCGGAAAGCTTAGCGATGAGAGGTTGTACTAGGACATACATAGTTAATACTGCAGAAACAGGGTTTCCTGGTAATCCGCAGAACCAAGCGTTGTCCAGCTCACCAAAAGCGAAAGGCTTACCGGGCTTGATAGCAAGTTTCCAGAAGCCAATTTGACCTAATTCTTCAAGAATATCTTTAGTATAGTCAGCTTCACCAACGCTTACGCCACCCGAGGTAATAACAACGTCGGCTTGTTGTTGCGCCTGCTCGAATGTGGCTTTCAGTGTTTCTGGGCAATCAGGAATGATACCTAAATCAATAGCCTCACAACCGAAGTTTTCAATAAGCGGTTTAATTCCGTAACGGTTGCTATCGTAAATCTGTCCATCTTCTAGCTCAGTACCAAGCGGGCGCAATTCATCTCCTGTAGAAAAGAAAGCAACAACAGGTTTACGGAAGACACTGATGTGGCTAATTCCTAACGTAGCGATCATAGGAATATCGCGTGTGGTTAAACGAGCACCTTTTTTTAATACGACATCGTTCACTCGAATATCATCACCAGTAGGACGAATGTTCATATTTGTCTTCGGAGAACACTGGTTGAACGTAATGTTATCACCGTCTACCGTTGTGTTTTCTTGCATAATAACGGCATCACAACCCTCTGGGATTTTCGCACCAGTCATAATTCTAACCGTTGTCATTGCAGGCCAGTCACCATCATAAGGTGCGCCGGCAAATGACTTACCAACCATTGATAGAGTGGTACTTTGCTCTAAGTCACGGAGACGAATGGCGTAGCCATCCATTGCGGAGTTATCAAAGGGAGGCACATTAATAGGAGAAAGAATGTCTTCTGCTAATACATACCCAAGCGCGTCAGGTAACGGCAGTGTGAGAGTGTCAGTAACAGGAGTAATTGGTGTGAGCATTTTATCCAATGCTTCTTCTATAGGCATTAAGCCTGGTGCGTCGCAGCAACCCATAAGATAAGCCGTCCTAATTGATTCAGTGGAACTATTTAATTCAATAAAGTCTTCGGAATGTAACACATTTTGTCTGAAGAGAGGCTTACTCCTATGGATAAAATAGCCAAAAACATGCTTCAAATCATAATGCATACAAAGCAATACAGAATTTGTGGGTGTAATTGATGAAAATTCCGAGTATCCTTGTGCCCCCTTACGGGTGTTAGTGCGAGGAAGTAAGATGTCAGGATTAAGTGAATCAGCAAAATTGGTGAAAGCCGCGTTGTCAGAGCGAGGGCTAGAAACACCGATGCTGCCAAATGAAGTCAGCCGTGAAGAAAAGAAAGAGCGTATTGAACATCATATGCGTGAAATTCTTACGTTGTTACAGCTTGATCTACAAGACGATAGTTTGATGGAGACGCCGCATCGCATTGCCAAGATGTATGTCGATGAAATTTTCTCTGGCTTGGACTATGAGAACTTCCCTAAAATCACCGTCATCGAAAACAAGATGGATGTTAGTGAGATGGTTCGTGTTAAAGACATCACGGTAACGAGCACTTGTGAACACCACCTTGTTACCATTGATGGTAAAGCGGCAGTCGCCTATATCCCTCGAGGTAAAATCATCGGTTTGTCTAAAATTAACCGTATCGTCAGGTTCTTCGCACAGCGTCCACAAGTTCAAGAACGCATGACGCAACAAATTCTGGTTGCTCTACAAGCATTGCTTGAAACCGACGATGTCGCAGTAACAATTGATGCAGTACATTACTGTGTGAAGTCTCGCGGTGTCATGGATGCTACCAGCGAAACGACGACTACAGCATTGGGTGGCATCTTTAAATCCAAACCAGCGACTCGACATGAGTTTTTGCATGGACTGCGATAGTTCTTTCTGGAAGACGTATCACATATTCGTTTGCAACGCCCTCTGATTACGAGGGCGTTGTTGTTTTACAAAGCTTTCTTACCGATCAAGCCAATGTTATGCTTAACCAATAGTAATAAGTTTTAAATCTGGATTGATTGCACAGATGGAAAGGATAAAGAGAACCTACGAGTATGCTGCGCCAAATATTACACTTGTCGCATGGATGGGGATTTTGGGCTTTCCACTTTATTACGTCATTTGGAAGTATGTATTTCCTCAGCCTTATGAAAGTGAGCTTTTAAGAACTATTGGCGCAATCATGTTAATAGGGTTTATCTTATTACGTGCTTTTTCAGAAAAAACTAAGCGAATCCTCCCATACTATTACCTAGTAGTCATTGGCTTTACTTTACCATTCTTCTTTTGCTACATGATGTTGATGAATAACTGGACGACAGTTTGGGTTATGTCGTTTATGTCATCCATATTTCTTCATATATTGCTTATTTATGATACAAGAATCATGGTCGCTCAGGCGGTAATATCTGTTGTATCTGCTGTTATACTTGCTTACATTATGGGTGGGCAAGGGATCTATATGGAACAGAGCCTTACTTATTTGCCCATATTTGCGTTTACCTATATTTTCGGCAGTTTGTTCTTTTTTCGTAACCAAAACGAGCATGAATCGAAATTCGCGATTGCTAAGTCATTCGGTGCTGGTATCGCTCATGAAATGAGAAACCCTCTTAGTGCTATGTATTCTTCGTTAGAGGTAATGCGAGCGATTATTCCTAATAAGAGCGCTATCTTTCGTAACTCTCACCAATTGAACACCGAAGAGCTTCAACGTTTGAATGAAATCATAGATGATTCCATGAAAACGATCATGAATGGCAATGAGACCATTGACTTACTACTGACTTCTATCGATCAAAGTCGAGTATCTACATCGACTTTCTGCCGTAATAATGGCAAAGAAGTAATTGAAAATGCAATCAGAACGTTTGCATATAAAACAGCACTGGACAATAAAGCTGTCTCGGTCAATATCCCGAACAGTTTCGACTATTTTGGCAGTGATACTTTATTGAAGTATGTGTTGTTTAACTTACTGAAAAACTCGTTTCGCCACCGGGGGGCAGGGAAGTTCACCATAACAATTGACTCTCAAACCCAAGACGATTGCAATATCATTATTTTTAGAGATACCGGCAAGGGGATTGAAGAGCAACTACTTCCGTATATTTTTGAAGACTTTTACACTACCGGTAAATCTGGGTCCTATGGTCTAGGGTTGGCCTTCTGTAAAAAGGTTATGAGGTCGTTTGGCGGTAAGATTGTATGTCAATCCGAGTTTGGTGCATGGACAGAGTTTAAATTAATATTTCCTAAGTATGAGTCGGCTGAAGTGGCACAGATTAAGAGTGAACTGATTAAAGATAAGTCAGTGTTGTTTATTGGTGAGTCATCTAGCATGTTGGACTTGGTTAAGAGTGCTCAATATCACCGAGAATTCAAGCTGACAGTTGAAGACATAAAAGCGGCAAGTTATCGCGAAGAATATAGTTTTGAGTATAGCCTTATTATTATCGACGGTAATCTATCGAGAGAAGGGTGGATCTACCTTTCGAGTCTAGAGGCTAAGCTTGAGTTTACTGAGGCAAGAATTGTTCTCGTTCACTCCGCAAATGACCAGAGAAATCTATACTTCAAGCGCTATCTTAATGTCGAACTAATGGATTATGACGAGTTTACCTCTGATATTAGAGACACGTTAGATAAGTTGTTTTTTAGAGAAGTGGAAGAGCTTGCGACGGTTCGTCCATACAACACAATATCTTCTACAAAAACAGTTCTCTTAGTCGATGACAATCACTCATTGCGAACAATTACTAGCATAATGTTGGAAAAAGAAGGTTTGGTCGTGCTTCAGGCTAGCAATGGTGCTGACGCACTAGTCATGCTTGATGAAGAAAACGTTGATTTAGTCATTATGGATATAGAGATGCCGATTCTAGATGGCATTACCACTGCGGATAAGATAAGAAAATCCACAGCAAAGTATAATACAGTGCCTATCATTGCTTTTACTGGTGATGCGAATCCAACAACTCGTGAAAAAATCAAGCAATCTGGAATGGATGACTTACTCATTAAACCGACACCGAAAGATGAGCTAGTTGATAAAGTGGCGTCTTGGATATAGATGAGGGAGCTCAGCTCTTAAGGTTGAGCCCCGCATCCGATTTACTAACTATAAGAAATAGAATTCTTTGTTTTCCGTTGCTTCTTTACATGCTTGTACTACTCGATCTAAATCCTCGAGAGTATGCTCTGAAGTGACTGAAAATCTGATGATATTTTTTCCTTTTGGCGTTGCCGGAGTACAAAATATAGAACCATAAACGCCTTTGCTCTCTAAGAAATCCCGAACAATTTCAGTGTTTTCAGCGTCACCTGTCTCTAAAGCGATGATCTGAGATTCACTACGAATAGATAGTCCCAAGTTTCTTAGTTGATTTCGTAAATAGTCACTATTTGAGAACAGCGAGCGTCTTGCACTGTCGGCGCTCTTGATAACGTCGACAGTGGCACTTAACCGTTCAGTTTCATACGGTAGTAGCATGGAACTGAATATTGCAGGGAATGCCACAAATGGAAGACAATGTGCGGTCTTTTTGTTGGATAAAATTGCGCCTGCACGATATGCAAATGTTTTTGCTAAGCTCACAGTAATATAATCGACATGCTCAGTTAAACCCAATTCAGCAACCAAACCAGCACCTTTAGGACCGTGAGTTCCAAGTGAATGTGATTCATCCACGACCAAAGCGCAGTCATACTCATAAGCCATTGATACCAGGTCTACAAGCGGTGCTATAGTTCCCAACGTACTATAGATAGAATCAACTAGAATTATGCCTGGGCCATTCTTTTGAATCTGTCGCTTTAAGTGCCTGATATTGTTGTGCATAAATGGATGAACCATAGCGCCAGCAATTCTTGCACCCTCCCATAATGAAGCATGAGCGAAGAAATCAACATACACATTAGTGTCTTTCGTGCAGATAGCCTGTAGTAAGCTCAGGTTTGCGGTATAACCTGATTGTGATACCACACACTCTTCAAATCCTGTTAGTTTAGCGAGTTTTTTTTCAAAAGCAGAACTGTCTTCCGCCTCAGCAGTATAAACACCAGACATCAACATACTTTCCGTATTGGCTCGTATAGCGTCTATGTGCTTCTCCTTAATATGGGCGTTGTTATTCAGACATAGATAGTCATTTGTTTGGTAACTAGTATCACTTGCCGTAGGTCTTTTCCCAGAGACTAGATGCTTTTTACTTTTGGTTGAATGGATATTTTCAGCGATATAAATATCGTGTTGCTGTTCAATAAATTTAGGCAACGTTTTTGTTATTTTCTCTAAGTGCATAGCTAGGTTCTCTCGACATTTAAAATGGGTTGTCGGCCGACAGAACGAAATATTGCCCAATATGCAAAAATAGTCACTAGTGACTATTTTATTTTTTGGAGTTACTAGCAATCTTCACTATACTACATAGCGATATATTCATCTTGCTTATACCCATTGGGGATCTGTGCGAGGTTTTTTATACTCTTTTTAGTTGTTATTGATATATGTATCACATTTTTTCATTGTCGTGACATTAACTCCGGCCAATACATTTTGATAAAACCAAAACTCACCCAGATAACCGCCAAAGTTGCTACAGATAACTCCAAAAAGCCGAAGTTGTGAAGCCAATGCCAATGCGGGTACTCGCCCTCGAAGAAATCCGTTAACCTGTACATCGCGATAGAACTGATGACTGAAGGAAAGGTAATCGCAGCGATAGATGGTTGAAATTTCAGTTTTAATAATCTGAAGTAACACAAATAGATAAGTAATGTCATCGTGATGGCGATACCAGCTAGCGCACCCGTCAGTATAGGATCAGGTTCAGGGAAATTGACTAAGTATGCTGATAATGTGAGGTTGATCGGCGCTGCCATGATAGCGATAGTAGGTCTGGCACGTTTGCGAAGCATACCTTCAAACACCAGTCGATATAGAACCAGTGGTAGCATAAAGAAATATATTGCGATGCATACACTAGCAATGGTTTCAGAATATACCGTATGTCCAAATTGAGTTCCTGCTAATGAACTACTAATTAGTCCAACAGGATAAAGAAACCAGCTTGGAACTATATTGGCTATTTTAAAATTCTTAATTTGATAGAAAAAGAATAATATCGCCATGAGTATATGCAACATCAACGCAGCAAACCAAAGAGGATAGGCGATGAGCGGTCTAATAACGGCTAAGTAATCACACAGGATTAATAACGCCATACTCATTGGAGCCATTAAGCTGCCTGTTAATGGGTGCTTTATATCAGCAGAAAATATATGGCGATTGAGCAGATATTTTAACAGTACGGGAATTAACAGTAGGGCCCCGATAGTGGCTAAGATTGGCTGAATAGTCTTACCAAGTTCTGGTACATACATCGCCCAAGCGTGGCCGAGGCCGATTATTCCTAAAGCCAATGAGGCTTGAGAGGTGGGGACACTGTGAAACTGTGTCAGTCGTTTTAGGGCAGCAAGACTTGTTGTCACGAGGAGAGCTCTCTTTAATATCCTTATTATTATCTGCTAGCTCTTCTGGGAGAACTAGCAGTCTAGCCGTCTAATTATACACAGTTTGGATAGAAAATGCGCTCAGTTTTCCTTTCGTGGTAGATCTTCTTGTCGTAGTTTTTCGTTTTTGATGGTTCGGTGGAGTAGTTGGCTATAAATAGGTTGTCCCCCCATTGCTTGAGCAATTACTGTTGCGCCCAACGCAGTGATGATAAGTGGTAAGATCAAGTGGTAGTTATTGGTCATTTCAATGACCAGTAAAATTCCAGTAATCGGTGCACGTACCGTTGCAGAGAAGAGTGCACCCATCCCTGCGATTGCAAAGACAGCGGGTTCTATTGGTAATTCAGGAAATAGTGCTTTCGCTGTTAATCCGAAGGCATAACCGAAGGACGTTCCCAGTGCCAGCATAGGTGCAAAAATACCGCCAGGCGCACCAGAGCCAAAGCAAATAAGGGTAGTAAGTACTCTACCGATAAACAGCAATACCAAGATGGAAGCGCTAAAACTGCCATTTGTAATATCAGGAATAATACCGATACCGCCACCAGTTAATTCTGGTACATAGAGAAGGAGTAGTCCGAAACATCCACCAATAATAGAGCCAGTAAACAGGAAACGCTTAAGGTCGTTTTTATGAATGCGTACAAACAGATCCTGAAACACAGTAACAAGTTTATTGAAAGCAACGCCAAATACACCGAAAAGTGCACCTAAAACTAGAAACAGCCACAACACATTGAGCTCTGGTGAGCCATATTGTGGAATGGAGATGACGGCGCTTTGGCCATTAATATAGCGAAAAACCAAAGTCGCGGTTACTGCTGAGATAAGTACGGCTTTAATAGAAATAAGAGAGTAGCGAAAATGTGGACGCATCTCTTCGACAACAAACATGATACCGGCAAGAGGGGCGTTAAAAGCAGCTGCGAGACCGCCTGCAGCACCGGACGCAAGTAAGGTATGGCGACTGTCATCGTTTTTTACTCGGAAGAGATCTGTCACCATCCGAGCTAAGTTGCCGCCCATTTGTACCGTTGGGCCTTCTCGACCTAGTACCATACCTGAACCGAGAGCGCCTAAGCCACCAAAGAACTTAACGGGTAACACGCGCCACCAACGAACTGGTCGCATATTATCCATCGCACCCTCAATTTCAGGAATACCTGATCCAGCGGCCTCTGGTGCAAATTTATGGACCAAAAAATAGCCAATGAAGGCGAGTAATGCACTAATTAGAAAAGCTGATAACCACAGAGGAAGGACTGAACCGATTTCGTCGCGAAGCCACTCTGTGCGGGTCTCAGTTACGAAGTGAACACCAAGCTCAAACAATGTGCCTACTAAACCTGCAAGTACACCCACAACACAAGACAGCAAAAGCACTGAGATAGGGGTCGTGTCTCTCGAGAGAAATTGATTAATCGTTCCGCGTGGCACATGGGCAAGTAACGACTGTTTGATTCTTTCTCTCTTTGTCATTGTATTTAAAGACCTTGGTTCTTCGGATTGGCGGGAATGTATAAGTAAAATTATACGACTTAGAACAATTGGCAACAGTGGTAAAGATGAAAAGTAGTATTCCAAATTTAATGTTGCCTAGTGTTGCAGCGTTTTGTGATTCACCTCAATGTTCTCTACTTGCAATAATCCAGATATGTACCATATTTAAAGCGTAGGGATTGTATTCGACGAGCATGGAGGATTTGAAAACCCTACGTACAATTTGGATGTGCAACAAACACATACTACTGCCCCGTAAATTATCTCAGCCGCGTTAACAAGGTTCAGAGATTCGCAAACTCACGATTGAGTAACGGGGGATCAAGGCGCGCGCAAAGTGCGCCTTTTGTCTTTTGGTCTTTTATACTCATCCCTAAACCTATTCAATATAGAACCTACGAGTCACTTAGGTATATACTCATACCAAAGCAACATTCAGAGAGTTCATCATGTCAAATCAAGTGCCTACCAACATCATCACTGGTTTTCTTGGTGTGGGTAAAACCACCACAATACTTAATCTACTTAAATCAAAACCCGAGAATGAGAACTGGGCTGTACTCGTTAATGAGTTTGGAGAAGTCGGTATTGATGGTGCAATGATGGCTGAGGGTGGTGCACTTATTAAAGAAGTCCCGGGAGGCTGCATGTGTTGCACTGCAGGTGTTCCGATGTCGGTAGGTATCAACGTCTTGTTAAGACAAAAGCCGGATCGTTTGATAATCGAACCAACAGGGTTGGGGCATCCCAAACAGGTCATTAAGACGTTAACATCAGAGCAGTACACTGATTATATTGATTTAAAAGCGACGATTGCGTTGGTGGACCCGCGTAATTTATCCGATGATAGGCATTTATCTAATGCTAACTTTAATGATCAACTTAGTGTCGCTGAGGTTGTGATCGGTAATAAAGTGGATCAATGCACCGCTGAAGATGTCGATGTGTTCAATGATTGGGTTACGGATCAAACGCCTGCCAAGATTTTCCACAAACTGGTAAAAAACGGCGTGCTTCCGATAGAGGTATTGGATATAGAGCGACGAATTCAAGAAACGGAATTTTCTGCCCACTCTCACGACTTTCACGACCATAGCGATCTTGAACCAGTATTCGAGTTATCTCCTGAAAAACCATTTATTCGTCGCGAGAATCAGGGACAAGGCTACTTTAGTTGTGGTTGGATTGTTGGTGCGGAACATACATTCGATTTTGACCAGTTATTCTCAATGTTCAGTGATTTGAATGCAGAGCGCATTAAGGCGGTAGTAAACACAGATAAAGGTTGTTACGCCTTTAACGTTGCTAATCGTGTTGTTTCTGTCAATCAAATGTCGTTAGAAGGCTATGAATCAAGAATCGAAGTCATCGATAGTGAACTTCTACCATGGGAGCAATTGGAGACAGTACTCCTTCGCTTGTGTGGCTTACGTTAGGGTATGGACTCAAATGAACTTCTAAAGACGGCTTCGACCCGACAAATCATTGATGTGCAGTGGCTTCGGTCTCTTGACGAGGCTGCTAAGCGCTATGGTCTCGATATTGCTGCGTATCGCGGCGGCATCAAGGATTGGCACGAGCAAATGGAGAGGCCAAAGGTCTCCCTTGATGCGTTGGAGGAAGCGATTGCACTAGTGGAAGCACATCCTGCCGCGTTTGATATTGTGATAGATGCTGGTACCAGTATTACGGCAAATCATCTCGGTGTGCTTGGGGCGTTTCTATATAGCGCTCCCAGCGTTGATGTCATGTTGAAGTTCTTCGAAGCATTTTCGTTAGTGTTTTGTCCTGCTGTAAAGTTGGTGTTTATTCATCGCCTTAATGAGAAGTCTGAACTTTGGATGCTCAGACACGACAACGATAAAGGTATGCCGACCTTTTCCAACCTTGGTTTTAGCTATTACTGTATCGCCCTAATTACTTTTATTCGTTCGACACAAAAAGAAGCGTGCACCGTAGAGTTTTTCTTTGAACGAGATCCTCTAGATGACGACGTCATAGAGTCATTAGAACAACGATTTAATTGCCGAATTTTCTATGGGCATAAGATTCGACGTATTACCTTACCAAGCTGGTTTGTTAATAAACCATGCACCTACGCCAACTCTGAGCTTAACGCGACATTAGTGGCACCGATGCATTACAGTGCCGAAAGCACTATGGATTCGAGTTTAGCTGAGCAGGTGTTTTCCGTTTTTAAGCAGTATGAGGTCACAGATATAACGATTGACTCTGTGTCTCGGCATTTTCATATGAGTAGTAGAACACTAACAAGAAAACTCAGTGCGCAGTCTTTGTCGTTTCGAACTTTGCTAGACCGTTACAAATTAGAACGAGCGATTTCGTTGTCCGCCAACCCGAGTACAAACCTCACTCAAATTGCCTTAGAAGTCGGTTTTAAAGATCTCAGCTCCTTCTCGAGAGCTTTCAAGCGTTGGACAGGCGAGTCGCCAAAATCGCTATTGAATAGTCGATAAACTATCTTTTTGCTGTCTTAATAAACTGATCGGGTTTTATCTTTTTAGAACACCTTGCACCTATAACTCAGTAGTCTATTGTTATTATTGAAATAACAATAACTTGCACGTGTTAGAAGGGAAGCTAAATGGGTGTGATGGTAAGAGTTTTATTAGCACTAGTTAGTGTCGGTTTCACATCGTCGGCAGTTAGCTCTGAACTTGAAGGGGCTTCCTTTGTTGGCAGTGATGCTTGTATTGAATGTCATGCTAAGGAAGTCGAGTCATGGACGGGCTCTGACCATGAGCGAGCCATGGATCACGCGACATCGGAGAGTGTTCTAGCCGATTTCAATAATGTTCAGTTTACGTATCAAGGGAAAACGAATCGCTTCTATAAGAAAGACGATGAATTCTGGGTCAATATTCAAGGACCTGACGGTGAGTTCCACGACTATCAAATTCTTTATACTTTCGGTCATTACCCACTTCAACAATATATGGTCCAGTTTGATGATGGTCGCGTACAACTGATACCTTTTACATGGGATTCGAGAGCCAAGGAGTCTGGCGGGCAAAGGTGGTACCACCTCTATCCTGATACGACGCCAAACGATGAGTTTTATTGGACCAACTCTGGTCAAAATTGGAACTTCATGTGTGCAGATTGCCACTCTACAAACTTACACAAAGGCTACGACAAAGCCACCAATCAATATGAAACCACTTGGTCTGAGATTAATGTCGGTTGTGAAGCCTGTCATGGTCCTGCTAGTGTCCATATAGAGCTTGCAAAGCAAGGCAGTGACGGGAGCTTTAGGACTGTTGACCACTACGGTTTCAATCGTGATTTATCTCAAGCGGTGACAAGCTGGGTATTCAAACAAGGGAAATCGACGTTACAACCTAGTGATATTAAATCGACCCAACAGGTAAAAGTATGTGCTCAGTGTCATAGTCGACGTGTTCAGCTCACAGAAGACTACGATCATGTACAAGGCGAGATTTTGGACCGTTACTTGGTTTCAAACCTTACTCAAGAACTTTATCACGCCGATGGTCAAATCTACGATGAAGTGTATGTGCTTGGTTCATTCGAACAATCGAAAATGGCTCAGATGGGCGTCACGTGTACCAATTGTCATGACCCACATACAGCTAAGCTTAAAATTCCGAAAGAAAGTGTTTGCTTACAATGTCACATCGCGTCTGAATATAGCTCGGAAAATCATACATTCCATCAAAAAGGTAGTGAAGCAGACAAGTGTACGACTTGTCACATGCCAGAAACTACTTATATGGAAGTCGATCCAAGAAGAGACCACAGTTGGCACGTTCCTCGTCCAGACCTCACACAACATATCAAAACGCCCAATGTCTGTACGACATGCCATGAAAGTGAGTCACCTGAGTGGGCTAGTAAAGCGCTTGCGGTATGGTTCCCTGAATCTAAATACCAAAACAGCCAGCATTATGGAATTGCCTTCTATGCAAGTGCCATAGGGCACCGCGCTGCAGCGGATGCCTTATCGTACATTGCGCAAGATAACTCTGAAGCTTCAATCGTAAGAGCATCAGCGTTGCAACGTTTAGCCAATTATCCTGGCCAAAATAGTTTGATAGCGCTTGGGCGTGCTGTAAAAAACAGCGATGCTATGGTACGGGTCGGGGCGATCCAAGGCAGTGAGCCTTATCCTTCACACCAACGCTGGCAAATTATCTCGCCGTTATTGACTGATTCAGTGCTAGCTGTTCGAACTGAAGCCGCTGGTGCGTTAGCGCGTTATTGGCAAGAGCTAAATCCTCTTCAAAAAGATCAACTAAAGCCTGCGTTAAAAGAATATATAGCAGTACAAGAATTTAACTCTGACAGAGGTTTTGGTCGCACCAATCTAGGTAACGTTTACGCCGCTCAAGGTAAGACAAAGCTGGCCATTGCAGAGTACGAAGGTGCCATTCTTGTTGAACCATACTTTGCCAATAGTTATATCAATCTGGCGGACCTTTATCGTGCTCAGGGTCAAGAGGCATTAACCGAGCAAACTCTACAGTTGGGCATCAAAAATCAGCCAAACTCAGCGGCAATTCGTTACAGCGCCGCGCTTTCCAAACTAAGACAGGGTGAAAAACTGGCAGCATCTGACTTATTAAAACAAGCGGTAGACCTAGAAAAAGACAATGCTCAGTACTGGTACGTTTATGGTTTATCGATGGAGTCTATTAATCTTGGGCAGGCAATCTCCGCTCTGAACCAAGCGTTCAAGCTCAGTCGAAATCCAGAACAGTTATACGCACAATGTGACATGCTGTTGAAATACCAAAAGCCTGAATCGAAGGCTTGTTTGCAGCAATTGTCGCAATTCGCACCTAAGGAAGTAATAGAGCAACTACAATCACGTTATTAAAGTGCGATGAGCATTATCAATATAACTAAAAGTTATGACCGCTAACGATAGTATGAAGGGTATGTGTTATCGCCTAAATTAAGTGTAGCTGGAAGGGTAAACGAATGAATCAAGCACAAACAGAGCTTAACCGCCTAATATCTGAAGTTGGTGAGTCAGTGATCGGACAACAGCATGTGGTCACTGCACTGGTGGTTGGGCTTATTACCAATGGTCATATTCTTCTAGAAGGCTTGCCAGGTACGGCCAAAACGCGCTCTATCAAAGCGTTAGCGGATCGTCTACATACAAGTTTTGGTCGTATTCAGTTTACCCCTGATTTGTTGCCTTCCGACGTGACAGGCACCGAAATCTATCAAGATGTAGATGGGAAACCTCAGCTACATTTCCAATCCGGACCTATCTTCAACAGCATTGTGTTGGCGGATGAGATCAATCGAGCTCCTGCTAAGGTTCAAGCCGCCTTGTTGGAAGCAATGGCAGAAGGCACGGTCACCGTAGGTGGTGAAAGCCACTCTCTCCCAGAACTCTTTATGGTGTTAGCGACACAAAACCCTATCGAGCAAGAAGGGACTTATCCATTGCCAGAAGCGCAAATGGATCGCTTTATCATGAAAGTGACGGTGGATTATCCAGAAGACGAAGCCGAGAAAGACATCATTCGCCTAGTTCGTGATGAAGAACTGGGAGCGCGTTCGAGTACAACAAAGAGCAATAGCTCTGAATCTTCCATCTCACCGGAGTCGGTGTTTGTTGCTCGTGAAGAAATGGCACAGATAGAAGTATCTGACATCGTTGAAAACTACATTGTCGGATTAGTGATGGCTACGAGGCAGCCACACCGTTACGCAGATTCCTCGTTACAAGATTGGATTTTAGTGGGCGCTTCGCCTCGTGCGTCTATCGCTCTGGATAAATGCAGTCGAGCCTATGCGTGGTTACAAGGCCGCTCTCATGTAGAGCCAGATGATGTGCGTGCCGTGGCTCATATGGTTCTGGGTCATCGGGTATCGCTGTCATACAACGCGCTCGCAGAGCAAATCACTCAGAAGGATGTCGTCGACCGTCTATTGGATGTTGTGGCTATTGGCTAACCGCAGAGGTAGATAATATGGCTCACAATACCGAGGCGTCACTCGATACTCGCATTTATACTCCATACGCCCGATTGGTGAAACTGCAATCGCAAGTTCAAGCTTTCTCACTATTGCCACACTTGATGGCGCAGTCGGCAATGTCTGGCAGACACAGTTCTCCGTTTCGCGGTCGTGGTCTTAACTTCGAAGAATTGCGACATTATCAGCTTGGTGATGACATTCGTAATCTCGATTGGAAGGTCACGATGCGTACTGGTAAACCACATGTCAGAACCTATACCGAAGAGAAAGATCGTAACTTTATTCTGTGTATTGACCAGCGAAGCGGGATGTATTTTTCGTCAGTCGATACGATGAAATCGGTTGTTGCAGCTGAAGTTGGCGCACTGGCTGCTTGGCGAATCATAAAAGACAACGACCGTGTGGGTTTTATCATTAATCATAGTGACCACATCGAGTATATAAAACCACAGCGCTCGCAAAATCATCTGCTACATGGACTTAAGCGCTTGTGTCACGCAAATCAATCCCTTGGTTTACACAGTGAAGACAGTGACAACGTAGGCTTTACGGCGACCATATCTATGCTTGGTAATCTGGGGTTAAAAAACGCCACCGTAGTTTTCATATCGGATTGGTCAGATGCGACAGAGCATGATATTGACCGACTGAAATACCTACAACAGCACAATGACATCCTCAGCGTAATCATCTCGGACCCACTAGAACGTCGACTACCTGATGAGATTCTTGATGCGTCAACGTTAGTATTTGGCGATGGTAAGTATCAGTTAAGTGTGACAGAGAAACATAAACTCAATACCGCTAATGCTGGTTTGGCAGCGCAATCTCAAAGCAAACTGGAAAGCTTACGCCAGCTTATGTCGATAAAAGAATTACCTGTGATTGAACTGACGACCGATGGTGACCACATTGCCAGGTTTAAACGAGCTGTAGGAGGGTTTAGCTCATGACTCAACCTGCACCTAGCTCTTACATTTTGCGTAACATGCTCGAAGTTCCTAATCCTGATTCGGTTAGTTGGTTGCCACAAACCATTGGATGGCAACTTATCGGATTACTCATCGTTCTACTCATTGGCGTTAAACTTTTTCGCGGCTATTGTCGCCATTCTATGCTTCGTTACCGAAGAGAAGCACTCGCTATTCTGCAAAGCAACAAGACATCACCACAACGCGACCAGATGTGTTACGACGTACTAAAAAGTGTCACGCAGTACCTTAAAATCTCTCAATCTCAACAATATGGAACAGCATGGATAGAGCAATTGAACCGCTATGTCAGCCCTGATGCTCAATTTAATGTTGAGTTGGGTGGAAAATGGTTACGCACTTTACTGAGTTCAAAAGTGACACTAGACGCTTCGGAATCAGAACATATTTATCAACAAGTACATAGGTGGATTGAACATCACCCCGTACCTAATTGGCTTAAACAGTATTGGCAGGCAAAACAAGTGATTGCTCGCAGTCTCAGTAGAATTGGTATTCAAGGAGGTCAGCGATGAGTTGGTCTACCTTAACATTGACGTATCCGCTGTGGCTTTTGCTTCTGCCGCTGCCAGTGGTTGTCTATCGATTTGTACCTGCATACAAGACCAAACAAAGTGCCATCAAAGTCCCTTTCTTTAATAAGTTGCTGGATATTTTGGGTGAGCAGCCAGAACTTGGTGCCAGCCAATTGCAACCGTCTTGGTGGCAACGTGGAATACTGATCGTTTCATGGTGCTTATTGGTTATTGCAATGACCAAACCTACGGTATTGGGCGAGCCACAAACGAGAGAGAAGCTTGGTCGAGATGTGATGGTCGCAGTTGATTTATCGGGCTCTATGTCTGAGATGGACTTCTCTTCGTCAGATGGTCAAGCGGTCTCAAGGCTTGATGCTGTCAAAAGTGTCCTGCATGAATTCGTTGCAACGCGAGAAGGTGACCGACTTGGTCTGATACTGTTTGGTGATGCGGCTTATCTTCAAACGCCTTTCACCGCGGATCACGATGTCTGGCTTGCGTTACTTGATCAGACTGAAGTGGCGATGGCAGGGCAGAGCACGCATCTAGGTGATGCGATAGGTCTCGCGATTAAGGTATTTGAACAATCTGAATCGTCAAAAGACAAAGAGAAAGTAGTCGTGGTACTGACCGATGGTAATGACACTGGCAGTTTTGTAGAACCTAAAGATGCCGCTATTGTCGCGGCGGCAAAAGGTGTGCGTATTCACGTGATTGCGATGGGCGATCCCGCCACCATCGGTGAGCAGGCGCTGGATATGGCAACGATCGATAATATTGCTAGCCAATCAGGTGGTCAGGCATTTCAGGCCCTAGACCAAGAAGCACTTCAACAAGCGTACCAAACGATTGGTGAGTTAGAGCCGAAGTTGTACGAAAGTACTCAATACCGACCTAAACAAACCGTGCACCAGTATTTATTGATGGTAGTAGTCATCCTGTATTTGATCGCCTTTTCAACCGCAACGCTACGGCGTCGGTATGGTCAACCTCGCGAACTTAACGAGACCAATCAAACAGGGAGAAACATCTAATGAATTCCCTAGTCGTCGAGCAAATTATTTCTCAGTTCCATTTTATGCGTCCCTATTGGTTGCTTGCTTTTGTGCCATTAGCTTTGCTGTTGTTACTTCGTTGGCGCAGAGAATCATCTGCTGCTTGGAAAACCATAATTCCTGAGCATCTGCAAAAGGCGTTGGTTATTGGCGAGCAAGGGTGGAAAAGCCAGCTGCCACTTAAACTCCTTAGTGCGATTCTTAGCTTAGCGATTATTGTTTGCGCAGGGCCGACTTGGCAGCGTGAGGCCTCACCATTTGGTGAGGATCAAGGCGAATTGGTGATAGTACTCGATACCAGCCAATCGATGATGCAAAGTGATTTACCTCCTTCTCGACTCGAGCGTGCCAAGTACAAAATTCGTGACTTACTGCAAGCTCGTCAAGGTGGAAAAACATCGCTTATTGTATTTGCTGGCAGCGCTCATACCGCGATGCCAATGACAGAAGATAATCAGGTGTTCTTGCCGTTCTTAAACGCTATTTTACCAGAAGTGATTCCTGTTCAGGGTAAGAGTGCCCAAGCCGCTATCCCTCAGATACAGTCACAGCTTAAAGGCAGTTCATCGGGTTCAGTGCTCATTATTTCAGATGGCGTAGCATCAGCGGCGATTGAACAGTATAAGAAGGAGTTTGAAGACTCAAACGTGCTCGTCATGGTGATGGCGGTAGGCAGTGAACGCAACCAATCAAGCGCAGCAACAGATTGGGACAGCCTGAAGCAGCTTGCCAATGACACTGGTGGAAGGTACTACGCGTTGAGTATCGACAACACTGATGTTGAACAAATTGCTACTGATGTTGAAAGGCACATGCAAATCTCTGGAGAGTCAGCTATGCCTTGGCGTGATATGGGCTACTATCTGGTCTTTCCGATTATGCTGCTAGCTTTGCTTTGGTTCAGAAAGGGTTGGTTGGTGCAATGGATGTTCGTCGCAACCTTATTAAGTCCAAATATTTTGGTCTCAGAAGCACACGCGGAAGCGGTGTCGTCGGTGGCAAAAACTGAGACAACTGCACAATCTGTGTCACAAGTGGATCAACTCTGGATCTCAGCGAAACAAGCGTGGATGAATCTTTGGCTGACACCCGAACAACAAGGTCAGTGGTATTTTGAGCGTGGAGAGTTTCTAAAAGCGGCAAAGCATTATCAAGAGCCCATGAATAAAGGCATTGCCTATTACTACGGGCGCGATTTTAAGTCAGCACAAGCGCAGTTTTTGCAAGTTCAGAATAACGAACTAGGTACCCTATATTTAGGCAATGCATTAGCACGACAACGAGAATACTTGGCAGCAAGAAACCTCTATCGCGCGCTTACTAAGGACACACAATCCGCGGATATTGCAGAAAAAGCGACTCATAACTACCAGGTGATGCAATCGCTTGTTGACGAAATAAACCGATTCAGTGAAAGCCAAAAAGGGACCACAGATGGCCCAGAAGAATCTATAGAGCTTGGTGATAATCCTCAAACGGCAGATGGCGCTGATGAAACGACGACATCGGAAATGATGCTAAAAGAGACGCTCAATGCACGGGAAATTCTAGGAAGTGAAGAACTGGCTGATAAATGGCTAAGCCGAGTGGAAGCCGATCCTAAAAACTTCTTACGCAATAAATTCCAGATTCAACTGCGTGACACTCAGAGAGGTCAAACTCAATGATTTTTCGACTTTGCTATGTAAAACGATTGAGCTTACTGCTTGTTAGCACTTTCTTACTGATGTTCTCTGTACAATCTAATGCGGCTATGTCCATCAACGAACTTGAACGTGTAGGAGGCGTAGAAATCAAATCTTGGCTCAGTAAAGGAGCAACCGCGTCTGAACCTGCTGCCATTAGAGAACAGGTGATATTGTACATTGAGGTGTCGACACCTCGTTGGTTTACAGGTGGTACTCGCATTTCGGCTTTTGGTATGCCCGATCTTATTGTCAAACAGCGAAACCAGCTTGCGACCAATTATACTGAGAGAAAAAATGGCCAAACATGGTCACGTCAGCGTTGGGAGATTACGCTTTACCCTCAGCAAAGTGGTGAATATCGTTTACCTAAAGTTCCAGTTAGAGTTCAAGTGTCAGCATCTGATGGGACTAACGTGCAAGGCACACTCTATACCAAACCGATGTCGCTTTTTACTCAACTTCCAGATGCTTCCTTCACTCCAAACAAGCCTTGGTTTGTTGCCAGTAACGTCAAGGTTTCGGAAGATTGGCAGCAGTCATCTGAGAAGTTGGAAGCAGGAGATAGCCTGACAAGAAAAGTAACCATTACGGCTGATGACACGTTATCCATACTATTGCCTCCACTAGACAGTGAACAATCCATCGTTGGCACGAAATCTTATCCCAAACCAAGTGCGTTGACAGATAGTCAGACTCGTGGAAACTATCAATCGACCCGAACCGATGAGACTGTTTATATACTGACAACAGGTGGTGAGGTCACGTTTCCAAAGCAGACGATTCGTTGGTGGGATAGCGAGTCACAATCTGTCAAAGAAGTAACACTAGAAACTAAAAAAATAACCGTTGCTCACACTTGGCGATCTTTATTGAATACCTATTGGTCGCAGATAGCTATACTGATAAGTGCCTCTATTGTATTGATAGGATTGACGATCTTTGTAAATCGCTATTATAAGTTTCATCCTAAACCGCCTTGGTGGCTGTTCCAACAAGCCGTAAGAAAACAAGATTGGCCTAAGGTAAGAACGTTACTTTATTTAAAAGGTCGAAAGCGTACTGCCACCCTAGAATTAAAGCGAATGCACGACAGTGATAAGTGGCGAGCGGAAAGTGAGTACATTCAGAGGCATACGCCAAACAAAGAAAACAGCTTTTGGCTGTGGCGTCAGTTGAAAAGTAGCAAACAACAACAGCGCGCAAGTGACTTAAAAGGCCTTGATAAATGGGGTTGAGTGCTGCGAGTGAAGTTAAGGTAATAATGAAAAATACTGAGCTAAACCTAATTCCCGTATTCGTTGCAATCTATGAAGAGCAAAGTCTTTCTAGCGCGGCTTCAAGGTTGGGAATTAGTCAGCCTGCCGTTAGCAAGGCTTTAAAGCGATTAAGAGAAATCTATGATGACTCGCTGTTTCATCGAAACGCAAGTGGTGTAGAGCCGACTACGTTTGCCAATGATATCTATCCAGCGCTAGCCACTTCTTTGAAGAACTTTACTTCGACATTAGAAGCTTCTAGAGACTTTAACCCAAAGACTTCGACCAAGACATTCTCGATAGCTTCAGTGTCTGCAGCCAATTATGCGATATTGCCAGAGTTATTGGTTCGTATCTCCAAAATTGCACCCAAAGTATCTCTAGAAGTTCATCCTTTGTTTACTGAGGACCATGAGTCTGATTTGCGTTTACAGCGATACGATTTGGTCATTGATAGAACTCGAAGTGAAACTCCAACATTAAAAGTTAGAGAGATTTTCAGAGAAAAGCTGTACGTGGTAGTCGCCAACAATCACCCACGTATAACCGGAGACACGATTACTACCGAGCAATATTTAGCGGAGCAGCATGTGGTGATGTCTCAATGGCAGACACGTAAAAGCTTCTTTAATGAGAAGGACTTCCCTGAATTCGGTAAACGTAAAATTATGTACCGAGCGGCGGGTGAGGTAGATATGTTGCCAGCGATTAGCCAAACTGACGCAATAGGTATTATTACCCACTCAACATTCAACAAGTTTGCTGTTGGTCTAGATGTTAAGGCATTGATGATGCCATTTGGCGCATCAGATTATGGACTAAGCATGGTTTGGCACCCGAGTCGCAACTCGGATGCGGCGCATCAATGGTTAAGGCAACAGATTATTAAGATTGCCTCTCAAGTTAATTAATCTAAGGTCATTGCTTGTACATATGCTGATAGTCAGGAATATGGGCTTCCCAGCGAGCTGGCTCTCCAATGTAGCTCTTCAACTGATTAATGAACTCGGAAACCAGTAAGGTTTGTTTGCGATGTGGATAAATAGCGTAAATCCCTGTGTCCTGAGTAGATAGGGTATAGTCGGTGAGTAATGGTACTAACCCTAATTCATCAATGGGTTTTTCCAAATTAAATAGGTCAATAACGCAATAACCAATTCCATTCTGCGTTGCAGACATCATGGTTCGAACGTCATTGACCTTATAGTTACCCTGCATTTTATAGCTAGTCATTTCTTGGCAACTCGGTGTTCTACTCATTTTAAAACTATCAAGACATACATCGCCGTTATTATAGATGACAGCGGGCAGGGTAATGAGCTCTTCCGGTGTTTGTGGTGTTCCATGTTGCTTAAGGAACTCTTTAGAGGCAACGATGGCAAAGTTAGTCTTAGCCAGCTTTTTAGCAATTAAGTTCGAATCCGTTAACTTACCCATCCGAATAGCTAGATCAAAGTGATCGGCAATGATATCGGTTTTTCTGTCGTCTAAATGCAAAGTTACTTGAACGTTTGGGTACTTTCTCATAAAGCAACTAATAACGGGCTGAACATATTGCTGTCCTAAGAACACCGCGGAGACAATCCGTATGACTCCTTTTGGCTCAGATTGGTAAGAATCCGCTATTCCCTTTATGTTATCCAATGATTCTAACAACACATGAGTTTCAGCAAGAATGTCTTCCCCTGCAGAGGTAAGAAAAAACGAACGAGTAGAGCGATTGAGCAACTGCACGCCCAATGTCTCCTCGAGCTTTTTTATCTGCTTAGAAAGCGAGGAGTTATCCATATTATTGAGTGTCGCAGCTTTGGCGAATGAACCTTGCTGGACGACATCCACGAAGAGCCGAAGCTGATGAGTAATAGACATTTTGACCAATTATTTTCGGGGGAACGTCTTCATACTAGTGGACTCGCTTCCTGATTGGAAGGTGTGCCATAAGGTTTGAAGTCAGGGTCGTCACTCCAAAGCTGAAAGCACGCAGTTTCGGCCTTGTTCTTTTGCTTTGTATAGCAGTTGGTCTGCTCGCTCCATAAAGTACATAAAATCTTCGTGTTCTTCGGGTATGTGGGTGAATACTCCGATGGATGTTGTTATAGCGTTAATGCTTGACGTATCAATTAGACATTGTTGTTCGATCGTACTTCTCACTTGTTCCGCTATTTCAATTACCTGTTGATGTTCAGCACAGCATACAACTACCAGGAACTCATCGCCGCCCATCCTAAAGATAAAGTCGTTTTTGCGGCGGAATTTTGATGCTAATACGTGACTAAAGTGAATGATGGCCTCGTCTCCTCGAGCATGCCCAAGCGTGTCGTTTAGATGCTTGAAATTATCGAGATCGAGAGAAATGAAGCTTAGGTAGCTGTTCTCCACTTTTGCTCTTAACAAGGCCTCTTGTGTCATCATCATAAAATATCGGCGATTGAACAAACCGGACAACTCGTCGGTGACTGCCAGTTGCTGGAGTTTATCATTGAGCGCTTTTAGTTCTTTCTCGGCAACGATGCGACGATTCTTCTCTCTAATAAGCTCAATCGCATGAGAGGAGAGTTCAAAGTACATATTTAAAATAGTGTCGGTGAGTGCTCCATGTTCTCCAACGAGGGCGACTTCGGCTTCGATTTTTGCTTGGTTTAAGTCAAGAGCACCTTTTGAAAGAGCGTTTATCACTAAGCCCATTTTCTTGTCTTCGTTGAGAATGTGTAGTAGCAGCCAGCGAATAAGAAAATGTAGAATTTGCTCGGTCGCTTCATGCCAACCAACACTCTTCGTACGATGTTGAAGTCGAATAATCTCTGGTACGAAGGATTCATGGTTACCTTTATGAAGTACACACCAAGAATCTTGTTCAAAGTATTGCTGCCACACGCGCTCTTCTTCCGAAAAATGGTAGAGAGCATAGTCAGCTAACTCATCAAAAATGGTAGAAACTTGAAGCTGGTTATCGTATACCAAGGCATTAGCGAGTTTGTTAATCAACGAAAATAGGTTTTTGTGTTGCTCGTCAATGCTGGCTATTCCAGTTTCGAAATTGGTGTTCCAAGGAAAAAGCTCGATTTGGTTGCTAGGCATCATGGACTATCTGTGATGACAAGTGATGCACGATGGTATCGAAAATGCTTAAGCCAAAAAAGCCGAAGAGCGCATTTAAGGACTATTTGGGCTTTAAACTAGGGTGTTAAAAGTGGTTTGCTGAATAGGGTGACGGTGATTTGTACACTAAACACGGAGAAAACTTCATGTTTTCCTACATGATTTTTGGTGTGCTCAAGGAGAAAGTTGTGACCAAGAGAGCTCAATGCTCTCTTGGTGGTTAGGATAAGTTAATCTTGAAATACTTCTTCTAACATCACGCCTGTGGCGCCGCTTGGTGCACTAACGTCTAAATATCCAGATAGTGTTGGGGCGATGTCATAAGGCGTGACAGGGCGCGTAACAGTTTGGGGCTTAAGATTATGCCCTGCAAAGATGACGGGAACGTGCGTATCGTAGCGCCATGGTGAACCATGGGTTGATGCAATGGTTAGTCCATCCATATCATTAATATAAGTACGAGGACCAAATACCATATAGACGTCGCCGGAACGAAGAGGGTGATAGTTGTTGCGAATCAGTTCATTAACTCGTGAGTCCGCAACTCGATTGCTTGCGATATCCTCACTGGTTACTGCAGTCGCCACCCCTTTTACTTTCATTACCTCTTCAGCAATAACTTTTTGCACATCCCTGAGTGATACTTTTTTTGCAGCAATGAGGTCGTGATCGAGATAAATATAAGGCTGTGCGTAAAGCTTAATCACGTCTTTTTCCAGACCAAATTCGTTTTTAAGTCGTGTCATAAGAGCGTCAGTCAACAACGCATCCTTATTGAAATAAAAAGGTTGTCTAAAACCAAGCGTGTTTACAGTTGGAGATGCCTCGGGGACTCCGTGGTCCGCAGAGAGCACGATGAGGGTATTCTCTAGACCAATCGAGTCGTCAACATATTTGAATAAATCGGCGAGTGTTTTGTCCAATCGGATGAGGTTGTCTTCGGTTTCTAAGCTCGATGCGCCATAAAGGTGAACGACGTAATCATTGGAAGAAAAGCTGATAGCCAGATAATCCGTTGCATCTCCGCTTCCTAACTTTTCTTGTGCCAGCAGTGTCTTGGCGAAGTCAGCTGTGATTTCATCGCCAGCTGGACTTACTGTCAACATCGTCGAGTAGTACTTATAAGATGCAGGCCCGTAAGGGTGAGGGAAGGTACGGGCAAATCCGCCTAAATCCACTTTATGATCTTTGCTGTTTTCTTGCAGAGAGTACTGGTCTTTAGGTAGTGACAACTCCCATCGCTTTCCTGAGTATTTGGCAGGAATGGCTTTTTCATTCCATCGATCAACCCAAAATGGGTTGGTGTCGTAATAATAATCACTGGTGACAAACTGAGACTGTGCTTTTGAGAACCAAAAGGCTTTACCACCATGTCCAGCCAGGGAAATTGCACCTCTATCTTTCACTGAAACAGAGAAAACGTGTGATTGTCCATTATTGCTGATAACGAGCTCGTCACTAAATGTGGTCGAAAGAATAGGTTCAGGTGAACGACCATCGCCTGCAGCTGCTTTCTGTGTTGGGTCTATTTCAGTGGATTTATCAACGCCTGCACCAGATGTTAACATTGAATAGTTGGGATCTTCGACGTTGTAGACAAGCCTATCTAATCCTCGGTCAAACCAAACGTTACCGACCATGCCATGTACGGCTGGTGGTGCACCGGTTGCTAGGGAAACATGGCCTACGATGGTTTCGGTATTAGCATGTTCATAATTGGCGTTTTTATAATAAACGCCTTGGTCCATAAGGTATTTAAAACCATTGTCTGAGAAATTGTGTTTGTAACGCTCAATCAGATCTGCACGTAACCCATCAACGGTTATCTGCAGCACGAGATTGGGTTTAGACTCTGTTGCTAACGCCGCGCTAGCGTTGAAACACAAAGTCACCAAAAGTGATGCTGTCACTATTGGTTTTATGAGTTTATTCTTATGCATAGTCTGTCCTTGCCGTGACGATGAAAGCTTATTTGTCTTTCGCGAGTCTAAGGCCCATATCCGACATGATGATTGATTGACTCGCAAAGTCGCGTCGGAAGTTTTCAGATTCGTTCGCGTCGTAAGAGAAACTGCCACCTCTTACGGATTTATGTGAAAGCCCTGAGTCTGAATGTTTGGCGTTATTTGGGTTGTTAACAGGAGAAAAATGGTAGAAGCCGTCATCGAAAGCATCTTGAACAAACTCACCTACGTTTCCAGTCATATCATACAAACCTAGCTCATTAGGTTGTTTCATTCCAACTGGGTGAGCGCGATTATTAGCGTTTTCTGAGTACCAGGCGACGTCATCAATGTTGTTGGAACCGGCGTAGATATATCCTTTAGAGTGGATACCGCCTTTCGCTGCAAACTCCCACTCGGCTTCTGTCGGTAAACGATAGTTTTCGCCGGTCATTTCATTGAGTTTCTCAACGAAGTAGTTGGCTTGTTGCCAACTTAAATTGTTAACTGGCACATTAGGTGCTGCGAAGTAACTCATCGATGAACCCATGACGGACTCGAACAGCTCTTGGGTGACTTCAAATTTGGATAGGTAAAAACTATCGACTCGAACAGAGTGGGCTGGACGCTCTGATTTCGCAGCAGTTTTGGAATCTGAGCCCATAGTAAACTCACCACCTTCAACGAGAACCATATCTTGGTTGATACTCATAGCGATAGGATGGTTGGACGGACTCGCGCAGCCAGAAAGTAGTATAGGTAGCGCAATGATGGCTAAAACAACAAGTAGTTTTGTTGTATTCCATGCCCTTTTTTCCTCTGAGTAATCAGTCATAGTTTGGCTCTGTAGTGTTAAGAAACATCTCCTCAATTTTAACGACTGCCCACTTTCTTTTTGGTTATAAGCACTATAACGCCCGCGTATTTCGCCCTGATATAAAATGCGATGAGTCTCAACATAAAAGGTGCATGAGTTATGGTATTAAGTGTGAATTCAGCTCAGTCGATAGGCGATTCCCGAAAGACAGAGTCCTCACAGTCAATCCACTTATCGCAAGGTCCCCAGTTCCAAGGGAAAGCTTCCAAAAGAATGCATGTGATGGCGAAGCCCATTGGCGCTGTGTGCAACATTGATTGCAATTATTGCTATTACCTGAGTAAACAAGACCTGTTGGAATACAAAAAAGGCTGTTCTCCAGAGATGGACGAAGAGCTTTTAGAGCAGTACATCAAAAACTACATTGAAGGACAGAATACGCCGGAAATTATCTTCTCGTGGCAGGGTGGGGAGCCAACTATGCTTGGCCTCAGTTATTTCGAAAAAGTGGTTGAACTACAAAAGAAATATCAGCCTGTAGGTATTAAGATTTCAAATGACCTGCAAACGAACGGTACACTGCTTGATGATAAATGGTGTGAGTTTCTTGCTAAGAACCAATTCCTTGTTGGACTGAGTATTGATGGCCCACAGATGCTACACGATGCTTACCGAACCAACCGAGCAGGGCGTGGTACACATAAGCAAGTCATGAAGGCAGTTGAACTGCTGCACAAACACAAGGTGAGCTTTGCCACTTTGACCTGCGTTAATAACCTCACGAGCAAGAATCCTTTAGAAGTGTATCGTTTTTTGCGTGATGAAGTGCGTTCACCACAAATGCAGTTTATTCCAATTGTTGAGCAGAAGTCGTTCCGAACCACCGCACCGCAAACATGGAAATCAAATGAGCAGCTCAAGCAAGGAGACAAAAGACTAATTCCCGGTAACGCCAACTCGATTATGGAATCATGGTGCGTTTCTGATGAGGCTTGGGGTAATTTCCTTATTGCCATCTTCGATGAGTGGATTCAACGAGATATCGGCCGTGTGTTTGTTCAGTACTTTGAAGCGAGTGTAGAAACATGGATGGGACGAAAAAACCCGTTATGTACGCTTGGTCAATTGTGTGGCAAAGGCTTAGCAATGGAGCCTAATGGCGATGTTTATAGTTGTGACCATTATGTATACCCCGAGTACAAAATTGGCAATATTAACGAAACTAAATTGGAAACAATGGCTTATAGCCAAGCACAACAAAATTTCGGATTCGCTAAATCTAAGACGTTAACGGCGCAGTGTCAGCAGTGTGACTATCAGTTTGCATGCTATGGCGAATGTCCCAAAAACCGATTTATTAAGACCCGTACAGGTGAGCCTGGGCTCAACTACCTTTGTGCAGGGTGGAAAAAGTTTTTCTCGCACGCAGATAAAGCGATTGCCTATATCTTACGTGCCACCGGCAATCCGGTAGCTCATGGAAAGTACAGCGACCAAGCGATTCGCAATGTTGGATTTGCAACCAAGTTCTAGGAGCCTACCAATGAAAAATAGACATCTGATCGCTTTAGGTGCGATGGCAACGATCTTTAGTCTTTCGGCAGTCAGTGCCGAACCACAGAAAGATCAAGTTACCAAAACCAAACCACAAAGCGTCGCTGCTTCAGCTCAAGAAAGTACGACGCAACAAATTCAGCGCCTGTCTTATACGGCGCAGAATCAGTCAGAGAACGTACAACGTCGCGTTGATGCTTTGCATCAGCTTAGTCAGTTTCCAAACCAGAATGCACTGGTTGCAGTTTCAAGAGCTCTTAAAGACTCAAACTCTGATATTCGACAAGCAGCCATCGTAGGTGCCAAACCTTATCAGTTTGAATATCGATGGAAGTTGGTTGCTCCATTGTTAAACGATGAAAGCAGTGACGTGCAGTTGGCAGCTTTGGTAAATTTGATCCCTGATTACACCAATATGCATGAGCAGCAGCAACAAGAGCTTGATAAGATTTATCCAAGCGCTATTAAGCAGTTGAAGCAGCACTCTGGTAGTGAAAAGCAGTTACTTCTGGCGGATGTTTACCGTTGGCATCAAGACTTCAGCAGCGCTGAATTAATCTACCAACAGTTGATAACGAACCCTGTAATGGCGACGCAGGTCTCTCTGAGTCTATCGGATAATTATCGAGCGCAACAACAAGATGAGAATGCGCTAGAAGTGTTAAATCGTGCCATAGAAAACGACAGCACTTCAGCTCAATTATACTATTCAAAAGCGTTAACGTTAGTCAGGATAGGCAACAAGAACGAAGCGGCTAATGCTATCGAACAGGCGACGAAGTACTCGCCTGACAACAGTTATTATTGGTACTTGAACGGTGTGCTTCAAGAATCGATTGATGTAGCGAAAGCGACGGATTCGTTTGAAAAAGCGTACTTGATTTCTGGTGCGCCAGAACAACTCTACGCAGTTTGCGACATTTATGTGCGAACTGGGCACGAGAAAGCTGACGCCTGTCTGACGGAGCTAGAAAAAGTCGCTCCGCCTTACGTCATTGAAGAACTGAAGAATAAAGGTAAGTAAGGGTACGGAAAGAACAAGTAAGTATTGGTTATCAAGGTTAAAATCTTTTTAAAAAGAGTTGGATAGCGCGCAAAATAAAGGCATTCTATTCTGTATCGTTTTCTAACAGGATGTGGAATACATGATTATTGAAGATGGCGCTGTCCATATTGATTCTTTTTTTGCGGTTACTCTGGGTATTATTGTTCTCTTTGTTGGTCGTAGACTGAATCAGGTTGTTGGGTTCCTAAAAGAATTCAGCATTCCTGAACCGGTCTCTGGAGGAATCGTCTTCTCGGTTCTTTTTGCTCTGTTCTATATGGCGACATCAATCGAGGTCAGTTTCGATCTGATGGCGCGCGATGTATTGCTTGTTTACTTCTTCACTACCATTGGCATTAACGCTAGCTTGAGTGACCTCAAAAAAGGTGGAAAACCACTCGTCATATTGTTGGCAGTGACAATAGCCTACATGATAGTCCAGAATTTAACTGGTATTACCGTTGCTACGGCCTTTGGTTTGGAACCAGTAGCAGGGCTACTTAGTGGCACTGTTTCTCTTATTGGTGGACATGGCACTGCCATCGCTTGGGCTCCAAAAATCCAGGAGCAGTTTGGGTTAAATTCAGCAATGGAACTGGGAATTGCAAGTGCAACCTTTGGTCTTATTCTTGCAAGTATCATGGGGGGACCAATTGCTAAGTTCCTTATCAAGCGATACGACCTTAAACCACAAGAGCAACAGTCGTTAGATGTAGGTGTCTCCGAAAATCAGCCGGAGCCTAAAATTACCTCCTATGATTTTCTTGATGCCATGTTGGCCATTCATACCTGTATCATTGTTGGTGTTTTCTTAAATGAAGGTATTGAGCATTTAGGGTTACAGCTTCCTCTTTTTGTGACCTGCTTATTTGCTGGCATCATTCTTTCTAATCTCGTACCGCATAATTATCCGCGGATTACTGGAACCTCATGGCCTGCGAACAAACCTGCTGTTGCTCTGATTGCGGATATGTCTTTAGGAGCTTTCCTTGCGATGTCACTAATGAGTATGCAGCTATGGACATTAGTGGATCTAGCCGGACCAATTTTCGCGATTTTAGCAGCGCAATTTATTGTGGCGATATTAGTTAATCTTTTCGTTATTTTTCCAGCAATGGGTAAAAACTATGATGCAGCGGTTATTTGTTCAGGCTTTGGTGGGATTTCGTTAGGCTCTACGCCAACGGCAATGGCAAACATGTCCGCGGTTGCGCAAAAGTATGGCAATTCTCATCAAGCATTTATCGTTGTTCCGTTGGTCTGCGCATTTTTCATTGACCTTGCCAACGCATTTATCATCCCGTATTTCATGGGTGTTCTTATGTAAGTTTTATTGAACGTTATCTGATTAGAACTTAAATCTTACGCTGTATACCCTAGGTGCTATGACCTAGGGGATACAGCCATGATGAACAGACAACTAAACACTCACCATCAACTCGACAGTACACTAGCACAACAGCTTGCTGACAAGCTCTATCAAGGTTTGAATAGGCATCAGCTTTGTCAGGAGCACGATATTTCACTGCAACAACTCAAGTCAGCGGTAAACCAAGTACGCTTAAAGGAATATCAAGAAATGCCTTGTAGAGATACTCAGTATCTTGAAGCCCTTTACAAACGTTCACTTAGGACACAATGACCTTCAGCTAATCAACAATAGACGTTACTTGATTGCCTTAATTAGCATTTTGGTTGCGATATCAATATTGTCGTAACGTTTTGCTTTTCCTAATACTCGGATACCTTGCATATGGCAAATAATGAACTGCGTAAGAGCACTTACATCTGTGTCCGATTCCAGTTCTTGGCGCAGCTTGGCGTTATTAAGTACATCTGCGATTGCCTTTTCCAATGTGTCAAATAAGGAATCACTACGTTTGAGTACCATGGCGTTTGTAGCGGCATGTTCTACAACAGCATTTTGAATAAAACAGCCACAGGTGTTGTCTTTCTGCTTCTCAGCAAAAAGTAGCAAGAAGTCTTGGAGCGCTTCCAAGCCGGAGTCGGGTTCTCGCAGTGTAGTAAGTTTGGGAAACGAAATCTGCTCTAGGTAATTGTCGAGTGCTAGATAATAGAGCGTTTCTTTGTCACCAAACGTGTTGTACAGACTAAATCGATTGATTCCTAGAACTTCGATGAGGTCATTGATAGAGGTGTTTGCGTACCCTTTGCTCCAGAACAACGTCATTGCTTGCTGAAGTTTCTCTTGTTTGCAGAAGTTTGCTTTTCTTGCCATCTCAATACTCTTAAACGCGCTTTAACCGTTCAATATTACATAAAATTATTCTTGACCGATCGTTTAGTTTTCTCGTAGATTATATCTGAACGATCGGTTAGATAAAAGGGATAGTGATGAAACTGTACGAACAGGCAGCAACTGTAAGCTGCAAGCGACTCAATTTATTTTTACGCGAAATTGATGCGACAGGGTTTGAGCGAGTTGAAATTAATGTTCGAGAAGGAGACAACCTAAGTGATGACTACAAGGCAAAAAGTGCCAATGGTAAGGTGCCATTATTAGAGCTTGATGATGGTAGTTTCTTAAGTGAAACCGTTGCTATCAGCCGGTATTTTGATGAATTGCAACCGAATGACTTGAACTTGTTTGGGGATAGCGTGGTAGCTCGTGCCAAGGTTGAAATGTGGAATCGCATCGTTGAAATCGATGGAATTCAAAACGCATTTCAAGCGTTTCGAAACACGACTGGGCTGTATAAAGATCGAGAGAATTGTATAGAGGCTTGGGGCGTAGAAGCCAAGCATCGAGTGGAGCTTTTTTTACCGAAACTTGATAAGCAACTCTCTCAATCTGATTACGTAGCGACAGAGCGCTATACCATCGCCGATATTAGTGCTTATATATTTGTTGTTGTGGCTATCAATGCACTGAAGATCGAAGTGTTAGAGCCATACCCGCATATCAAGCGCTGGTTTGAGGTTGTCTCGTCTCGGCCTGCAATGAAAGGCTAACGTACGTGTAAGGATAAGGTAGTTTAGGTTGGTGTCCAGTGCCTTAGGCAAGATGCCAACCTTTAGTCAACTAGCGTTTGGATTTGAAAATTCTCATAAACTCACTAGGTTTAAAAGAAAGCTCTAGTAGGAGAATTCTTAGTGAGTCAAAAGAAAATACTAATGGTAATCACGTCTCATGACCGTTTAGGCGACGTGGATGAGAAAACGGGCTTTTGGCTTGAAGAATTCGCATCACCTTACTATGTCTTTAAGGCCGCTGGCTTACATATTACTCTTTGTTCTCCTAAGGGGGGACAGCCTCCAATTGACCCCAAGAGCGCACTTCCAGAGTTTCAAACTGAGTCCACTACCAAATTCGAGCAAGATCCAGTCGCGCAAACCCACCTAGCTCAGACTCTTAGATTAGTAGAAGTTCAAGCGTCAGATTATGATGCTGTTTTTTATCCTGGTGGGCATGGTCCCCTGTGGGATCTCACCTGTGACCCTGATTCTGTTTCTCTCATCGATGATTTTTTCAGTCAAGGTAAGCCCGTAGCGACAGTCTGTCATGCGTCCGGCGTTCTTATCAATGTTGTTGGAGAAGACGAAGAACCGATAGTAAAGGGCAAAAGAGTTACAGGTTTTAGTAATAGTGAAGAACAAACCGTTGGTTTGAGTGAAGTTGTGCCATACCTTGTTGAGGAAGAACTTACCAATTGCGGAGGGCTATATTTTAAAGGCGATGACTGGAGCTGTTACGTTGAAATAGACGGGCAATTAATCACAGGCCAAAACCCTGCAAGTTCTGCAGCTACCGCAGAAGCCGTCGTGGACTATCTTAATTCAGGGCGTTAGATATGATGTGTAACTGTTTTTTACCATTGAAAGACTCACTACAAAGTGTGATGACGGCGAGATTGTTTGCTTTCGTTGCTCTATATCTGACGTTTTGTTGACATAGTAAATAGTGCAATAGATTCAATTAGAGCAATATATTTTAGTTAATTACTCTACTGGTTCTAGCAATGACAACAAAAACTGAACGTGAAAAGATGTTAGCGGGTGAAGCTTATCAAGCTTGGGATGAAGAGCTGCTTCAAGCGCGTGTAAACTGCCGAAAAATCCTAAAAAAACTCAATGATAGTATTCCTAATACAGAGGATTGGAAACAAGCACAAGAGGCGTTAATTCCTAATCGCTCTGGCAATCTATATTTGGAGCCACCATTTCGATGTGATTATGGTGAAAATATTCATGTTGGAAAAAACTTTTACGCTAACTTCAATTGCGTCATCTTAGATGTCAACGTGGTCGAGATAGGTGACAATGTTCTTTTTGCACCTAATGTACAAATATATACCGCAGGCCATCCATTGGATGTTAAAGGTCGAGTTGAGGATGAAGTGGAGTTTGGCCTACCAATTAAAATTGGGCACAATGTTTGGTTAGGTGGCGGTGTTATTGTTTGCCCAGGCGTTACTATTGGTGACAACGCTGTTATTGGTGCAGGAAGCGTGGTAACAAAGGACATTCCGGCAAATAGTTTGGCGGTAGGTAATCCTTGTAAGGTTATTAAAGAAATCGATAATGGCCAACGATCCAGTCAATAAATGCCTAATTTACGTCTTAACGCAAGAATAAAATAACGCAAAAACAGTAATTTAACTTTGCGTCAAAAAATTGTTGATTGGATAACGATTTTTTGACGTTTTGTTTGATGTCCATTCCATAAAAATTTATCATAACGGCGTTAGTTCTATAAGTTTCTATTTGTAGTGGATTTGGCGTTGCAGTATTCGGATTTTGAATTGTCATTAGGTTTGATGGAAAAAGCGTTGGAAAGTGCCTCTGCTGCTGTCCTAATTACTGACGTCAACGCACATATCAAATATGCTAATAAACAATTCTACAATCTTACCGGATACTGTGAGCAAGAAGTGATTGGGAAAAATCCTAATTTTCTTCGCTCTGGAAAAACAACCGAAAAAACCTACCGTGATATGTGGTCGAAGCTTCTTTCCGGCAAGGATTGGTACGGTGAGCTGATAAATAGAAAGAAGAATGGTACGTTGTTTGTTGAAAAAGCACACATTAGCCCATTCGAGTATCAAGGCCAAAAATTCTATATTGCGGTCAAACGAGATGTAACCTCCGAAAAAAACTTAACTGAAAAACTAAGTGACTTAGCGTATTTTGACGCACTCACTCGCTTGCCTAATAGAACATCTTTTTTCGATCATCTTCAGAATTTCTTAGTAGAGCACCAAGACTCAACTGAACCATATTCGTTGCTGTTAATTGATTTAAATGAATTTAAATCAATTAACGACAGTAAAGGACATGATTATGGTGATCTCTTTCTACAAAATGTCGCCAGACGTTTTAAGAATGTGGTGGGGGAAGGTGGAGTTGTTGCTCGTCTAGGGGGCGATGAGTTCGTCGTGTTATTGCCCAAGTCTGGTGTAGACGTTGCAGAGCGCGTCGCCCAAAATCTACTAGATGCCATAGCTTACATCGAAATCGGTAATAAATCCGAGCGCGGCTCGGCTGCGGTTGGTATTACAACGAACGAAAGTAAACGCATTCCAACAAGTTTGCTTCTTAAGCAGGCTGACCTTGCCATGTATCGTGCCAAACAGTGCCAAACGATGTGGGTAAGTTATAACGAAGAGATGGGAACCCAGTGGGGACGTAAAAAAGCCCTAGCTCAAAGGCTTGCTGAAGCGATAGAACTTCATAAGCTAGAAGTGAGCTTTATGCCAGTCATCGATCTTCATAAGAATGAAGTGGTTGCTTATAAGAGTCGCTTAGAGTGGGTGGATAAAGTTCTTGGTAACGTCGATCGCTTTGAGTTTATTCCTATTGCGGAAGAATCGCAGTTGGTTCGCAAACTTAATCTATTTACTATCGAGCAGGCTTGTAAATACGCAACCGTAGGTGAGCTAAAAACGGTTGCCGTTAAAGTGTCTTCGAAGAACTTTGGTCACGGTTTGTTTGTTCAAGAAGTTATTGAAATTCTTGAGCGCTTTAAATTACCTCCTCAGTGTCTAGTATTAGAAGTGTTTGAAGATATGCTTTCTAAAAAGCGCTGCGTTGATGAGCTATACCAATTAGTCGATTTCGGCTGTCAAATTACCGTCGCAGATTTTGGTATGGGTCATATCTCCATCTCCGAATTGCGTGCGCTGCCTATTCAAAAACTAAAAGTAGGCGCTCAACTGACAGAAGAAATTGCGCAAGATACGTCAGTAGAGCAGGTGGCTAAGGCGATTGTTGGGTTGGCTAACGTGCTTAATATCGAGACTATTGCGGAAGGGGTTACGACTGAACAGCAATTACAGTCGTTAAAAACGATTGGCTGCCATTTTGCCTCAGGTCCTTACATTTCATTTCGTATGCAACAAGGTAGCTAAGCTGCTTATTTCCTTCTTTTAATTCCAATTGTCACAATTTGAAACCATTCACGGAAAACTCATCGAAACGTTTCGATAGTCCGATCTGGCTCACACTTGACCATTCACTCCCTCGATCTTTTGATTAACTACGCTAGGATTATCATCGAAACGTTTCGATGACAGAATTATCAAAAAACATTTATCCAGAATACAGTCTCGATAAAGCCGCATGAAGCAGGTATAAGACATGAAAAAAAGTGCTCTAATTAACTCTGAACTTTCTTACTTAGTGTCCACATTAGGTCACACTGATGAAGTGACTATTTGTGATGCAGGGTTACCTATAGCAGACCACGTGCAGCGCATCGATCTTGCGTTAACTCACGGAGTTCCCGCCTTCCTGGATACGGTTAAAGTTTATCTTGGAGAAGCGCAAATCGAAGGTGTGGTAATTGCAGAGGAATTTAAACAAGTAAGCCCTGAACTCCATGACGCACTGATTACGACGATAGAAGAAGAGAAGCAAGCAACGGGCAAAGCGATTTCAGTTGTATACGTTTCACATGAAGAGTTCAAAGTAAGAACACACGATTCAAAAGCGGTAGTAAGAACAGGTGAATGTACGCCTTATGCTAACGTGATTTTTCAAGCGGGCGTCGTCTTTTAGTCCGGCAAGCACAGACAGTACAGGACAACTAACATGCTGCAACCAATATTACAATTAAGCGATATTGAAAAAGCTTTCCCAGGGGTCAAAGCCTTGGATAAAGCCAGTTTGAATGTGTATCCGGGCAAAGTCATGGCTTTGCTAGGTGAAAATGGCGCTGGTAAATCGACATTAATGAAAGTGTTAACGGGTATTTATTCCAAAGATTCTGGAGATTTGCGCTATCAAGGTACTGAGGCTGCATTCCAAGGTCCAAGAGACTCTCAGCAAGCCGGCATCAGTATTATCCACCAAGAATTAAATCTAATTCCCGAGCTTACTATTGCGGAAAACATCTTTCTAGGTCGAGAAAAAACGAACGCGTTTGGTCGCATTCTGTGGAATGAGATGTATGCCGAAGCCGATCGTTTGTTGGCTCGTTTGAATGTAAAGCACAGCTCCAAAACACCATTGGGTGAGTTGAGTCTGGGTGAACAACAGATGGTGGAAATTGCCAAGGCACTATCGTTCGAATCAAAAGTCATCATTATGGATGAACCAACCGACGCATTAACTGACACCGAGACTGAGTCGCTATTTAGCGTCATTAATGAGCTGCGCGATCAGGGTTGCGGCATAGTTTACATTTCACACCGTTTGAAAGAAATCTTTGAGATTTGTGACGACATCACGGTATTGCGTGATGGTAAGTTCATCGGTCAACGCACTGTAGCGGAAACCGATGAAGACCTACTTATTGAAATGATGGTTGGTCGTAAGTTAGATGAACAATACCCTCGCATTGATGCGGTTCACGGCAAAACGAGCCTAGAAGTGAAAGACCTGTCAGGCCCAGGCGTGAATGATGTCAGCTTTACCTTAGACCAAGGAGAAATTCTTGGAATCTCTGGGCTTATGGGGGCAGGGCGCACCGAGCTTATGAAGATTATTTATGGTGCTCGCAAGCGTGAGTCGGGCTCTGTGATACTGAATGGCAAAACCATTAATCCAAGTAGCCCTCAGGATGGCTTGGCAAATGGTATCGCTTATATCTCCGAAGACCGTAAAGGTGACGGTTTGGTACTCGGTTTATCCGTTAAAGAGAACATGTCGCTTTGTGCCCTAGAACAGTTGTCTAAAGGTGCCCAGATTCAACATGGTGAGGAAGTGATTGCAGTAGAGGACTTCATTAAGCTCTTTAACATCAAAACACCGTCTCGTGATCAGATCATCGGTAACTTATCGGGCGGTAACCAGCAGAAGGTAGCTATTGCCAAAGGGCTGATGACCAAACCAAAAGTTCTGATTCTGGACGAGCCCACCCGTGGCGTTGATGTTGGTGCGAAAAAAGAAATCTATCAGCTTATCAACAAATTTAAAGCAGATGGTATGAGCATCATTCTCGTATCATCAGAAATGCCTGAAGTATTGGGTATGAGTGATCGCATTTTGGTTATGCATGAAGGGCATATAAGCGGAGAGTTTATGGCACACGAAGCAGACCAAGAAAAACTATTAGCATGCGCTGTCGGCAAAAATGTAAGTGAGGAAGCAGCATGAGCAACAAAACAATGAGCGTTGACACGGAAAAAAAGAAGCCTCTTTTTAACAAAGAGTGGTTAATCGAGCAGAAGTCGCTGATCGCTTTGATCTTCTTGATTGTCGTGGTGTCATTCCTTAACCCTAACTTTTTCACCGTAGACAATATTCTGAATATTCTACGTCAAACCTCTGTTAACGCTATTATCGCGGTTGGTATGACCTTGGTCATTTTGACGGCGGGTATTGACTTGAGTGTTGGCTCGGTATTAGCACTTTGCGGTGCGTTTGCAGCAAGTTTGATTGCCATGGAAGTGCCGGTATTAATCGCCGTTCCTACTGCTTTACTTGCTGGTGCTGCGTTGGGTGCGATCAGTGGCATCATAATCGCGAAAGGTAAAGTGCAAGCCTTTATAGCAACATTAGTAACGATGACCTTGTTGCGCGGTGTCACTATGGTTTATACCGATGGTCGTCCTATTTCAACTGGCTTCACTGATACCGCTGATGCGTTCGCTTGGTTTGGTACAGGCTACGCTATGGGCATTCCGGTACCGGTCTGGATTATGGTGATTGTATTTGCTGCAGCATGGTACCTACTTAACCATACACGATTTGGTCGTTATGTTTACGCACTAGGTGGCAATGAATCAGCGACACGTTTGTCTGGTATTAACGTCGACAAAGTAAAAATCGGTGTGTACGCCATCTGTGGTTTGTTAGCAGCACTAGCAGGCATCATAGTGACTTCCCGTTTATCATCAGCACAACCTACGGCAGGTATGGGCTATGAGTTAGATGCTATCGCTGCCGTTGTTCTTGGTGGCACTAGCTTGATGGGCGGTAAAGGTCGAATCATGGGAACCTTAATCGGTGCTCTTATTATTGGCTTCCTAAACAATGCTCTGAACTTATTAGATGTTTCCTCTTACTACCAAATGATTGCTAAAGCAGTGGTAATTCTGCTGGCAGTACTGGTAGATAACAAAAACAAGTAATAACTCGTAAACACAATTTAACAATAACTGGCTCGACATTAAGTTGAGCCACCCCCTACACAAAGGACTAAAACGATGAAAAAACTAGCAACTCTTATCTCTGCTGCGGTACTTTCTGCTTCGATGTCTGCAACGGCATCTGCACAAGACACGATGGCAATTGTTGTATCTACTCTTAACAACCCATTCTTTGTAACCATGAAAGAAGGCGCAGAGGCAAAAGCAAAAGATTTGGGTTATAACCTGATCGTTTTGGACTCTCAGAATGACCCAAGCAAAGAGCTGTCAAACATCGAAGATTTAACCGTTCGTGGCGTCAAAGCGATTCTGATCAACCCAACAGACTCTGACGCAGTATCTAACGCAATTCGCATGGCTAACCGTTCTAATATCCCAGTACTCACTCTTGACCGTGGTGCAAGCCGTGGCGACGTAGTTAGTCATATCGCGTCTGATAACGTAGTCGGTGGTGAAATGGCTGGTCACTACATTATGGAAAAAGTAGGTGAGAAAGCGAAAGTTTTCCAACTTGAAGGTATTGCTGGCACGTCGGCAGCTCGTGAACGTGGTGAAGGCTTCATGAACGCTGTAAAAGGTTCTCAAATGGAGCTCCTTGCTAGCCAACCAGCAGACTTTGACCGTACTAAAGGTCTGAACGTAATGGAAAACCTTCTAGCAGCTAACCCTGATGTTCAAGCGGTATTCGCGCAGAACGATGAAATGGCACTGGGCGCACTTCGTGCGGTTGAAGCAGCTGGTAAAGACGTGATGATTGTTGGTTTTGATGGCACAGAAGACGGTATGGCAGCGGTTAAACGCGGCAAACTGGCTGCAACTATCGCTCAGCAACCTGACATGATCGGTGCATTAGGTGTTGAAACAGCAGATAAAGTACTGAAAGGCGAAAAAGTCGAAGAGTACATTCCTGTACCACTTAAAGTAGTGACTGAATAATCACCAGACTCCCTCTTTTGAGGATAGTAAAGCTCTCCTTTAACAAAAGGAGAGCTTTGAATGAAGCAAGCCTGTCTCGTCCAAGTTAATTTCGGCCTGTCATATCAAGGCAACCCCAAGTTAATTTATTTGAGTAAAAAGGAACAATGTATGAATAAACTCATCGTATTGGGTAGTGTGAATGCAGATCATGTGCTGCAAGTTCCTTCTTTCCCTAGACCGGGTGAAACCTTGCACGGTATGAATTACCAAGTGATTCCAGGTGGTAAAGGTGCAAACCAAGCTGTAGCCGCGGCGCGCCTTGGTGGAGATACTGGCTTTATTGCCTGTGTAGGCGATGATGCGTTTGGCATTAACATTCGCGAAGCATTCAAAGCTGACGGTATCAATATCGCGGGTGTGCAATTGGAGCCAGGAACCCCAACAGGTATCGCGATGATACAAGTAGCAGAAAGCGGTGAGAATAGTATTTGTATTTCTGCAGAAGCGAACGCAAAGTTAACTACTGCTCGCGTTGAACCACATAGGACAATGATTGAAAACGCAAAATATTTGCTGACACAGCTTGAGACTCCTATTGAAGGTATAGAGTATGCGGCAAAACTGGCAAAACAATCGAAAACTAACGTAGTCCTAAATCCCGCACCTGCAATGGCGTTACCAGACTCTCTGCTTGAGTGTGTTGATGTGATCACGCCAAACGAAACAGAAGCGGAAGTACTTACTGGTATTACAGTCACTGACGATGAGTCAGCACAAGAAGCAGCGAATGAACTTCACCGTAAAGGCATTGAAATTGTCATGATTACGCTGGGTTCAAAAGGTGTATGGTTAAGTCAAAATGGTCGTGGAGTGCGTATCCCTGGTTTTAAAGTAGATGCAACGGACACCACGGCTGCGGGTGATACATTTAATGGCGCGTTGGTTACTGGTTTAATTGAAGGAAAATCGATTGAAGAGGCGATCGTTTTTGCTCATGCTGCTGCCGCTATTTCGGTGACTCGATTTGGTGCTCAGACTTCCATTCCTTCGCTAGATGAAGTAAAAGAGTTTTTAGAGCAAAAAGCTTAAAATAAGGCGCTGATATTAGGCGACTACAATGCATAAGCAGTAGCGGAGAGCATTGCCCAATGGCAACGATGAAGGACATAGCAAGACTAGCTGGCGTATCCACATCGACAGTGAGTCATGTCATCAATAAAACACGGTTTGTGAGTGAAGAGATTTCGGAGCGTGTGAATAGCGCAGCGAAAGAGCTGAACTATGCCCCCTCAGCACTAGCTCGTAGCTTAAAAATGAACCGTACACGAACAATTGGAATGTTAGTGACAACCTCAACCAACCCGTTTTTTGGCGAGGTGGTGAAAGGGGTAGAACGTAGCTGTTATCATCAAAACTACAACCTTATTCTGTGCAATACAGAAGGGGATACTGAGCGCATGAGAGCATCCATCGATACGCTTCTGCAAAAGCGTGTTGATGGGCTGATTCTTATGTGTTCGACACTAGAAGGTGAGAAACTGGATATTTTCGACCAGTACCCAACTATACCGGTGGTAGTAATGGACTGGGGGCCTATCCATTTTGAAAGTGACAAAATTCAAGATAACTCTTATCTAGGAGGTTATCTAGCGACTAAGCACTTGATCGAATGTGGGCATAGGGAAATTGGTTGTATCACTGGACCATTGAATCGCCATCAGGCTTTGATGCGTTACGAGGGCTACAAAAAAGCCCTAAAAGAACATTCGTTGCTACTAAATCCCGACTGGATTATTGAGTCAGATTTTGAATGTGATGGTGGAGCTAAGTCTCTAGAGATATTAATGTCTCGTGGTGCATTACCGAGTTCGATATTTGTGTGCAATGACATGATGGCGATGGGCGCCATAAATATCGCTCATGACAAAGGCGTAAAGGTGCCCGAAGAGCTGTCTATAATCGGCTATGATGATATTCACATAGCAAAATACATGACGCCTGCTTTAACAACGATTCACCAGCCTAAATATCGGTTGGGTAAAGCTGCAGTTGAAACCTTGTTAGCCAAAATAGATAAAACGACAGAGGTTCCTGACGTAGTACAGTTAGAGCCAACCCTAGTGGTGAGAAACAGTGTAAAGTCATTATTGTAGGCTGTTCACGGCAAAATAAAAAAGCACCTCGCATTTGGCAGGTGCTTTTTTGATGTTATTGGTATGTGTTTTAATTACGGCATTCTACTGAGAATTTACAGCGCGTTAGTGAGAATTTCTCGGCTGACGTCTAGGGTAATTGCTTGATTTTCACCTAACTTAACATAGCCATTTTGCTCAAGCTTCGCTAAGACTGCTTCTACTGCATCAGACTTGTCACCGCTTACTTCGGATAATTGAGCATCAACATTTAGGCTCGAATAGAAAGCTTCAATAGCACTGATGGTGCGTTCCGCTAGATCATCGCTATCTTCTAATTGGAAGACGTTGCGTCCCATCTGCTCAATTTTCCCACGCTTGAAAGTCATCTGACTGCGTAGCAGTGACGGTTGAATAATCGCCAGTGAGCGAGCGTGATCAACATTCCAAAGAGCGGTCAGTTCGTGGCCGATCATATGAGTAGCCCAGTCTTGAGGCATCCCTGTACCAATTAAGCCGTTAAGTGCTTGGTTAGCTGTCCACATTAAGTTTTCACGCCACGCATCATCGCGTTGCTCAAACTTAGCTCCGAGCTGGAGCAGGTTACGTAGCAGCACTTCAGCATACCCTTCCTGAACCATGTTGCCTGTCTGAGTAGTGATGTATTGCTCGCAAACGTGAACCCATGCATCAACAAGCCCATTAATCAGTTGACGCTCTGGCAATGTCTTCATTGCATCCGGGTCGAGTACTGCGAACTGAGGTCGAACTAGTGGTGTCATGAAGCCCAGCTTTTCATGAGTCGACTTCTTGGTGACAACCGCGCCCATGTTTGACTCGGAACCTGTTGCTGGTAACGTCAGTATTACCCCGATAGGCACAGCTGTTTCAGGTTTATATTGACCAGTAATTAAGTCCCAGCTGTCACCATCGTGTAATGACGCTGCAGCGATGTATTTAGTTCCATCAATAACAGAACCACCACCCACTGCGAGCAAATAATCTACGCCTTCAGATTTAACCAGCTCAATAGCCTTGTCTAAGGTCTCTTTAGTAGGGTTGGCTTCTACGCCTGAGAACTCTAACCATGTGTGATTTTGCAAAGCTTCAACGACTTGATCGTAGACTCCGTTGCTTTTAATGGAGCCGCCGCCATAGATAACGAGTACTTTGGAGGTCGTTGGTATGCTAGAAGAGATCTGTGCAATTTGGCCTTGGCCGAAATGAATCACTGTAGGGTTTACGTAGCTAAATTTCATAGTATTGCCTCACATTCCAATGTAGTAAATGCACCTTAATTATGAAGAGGGCGCATTGCATTTATGCTACTTATGTTTGGGGCAAATAGATCAGGCTTCAAGTGTTAAACCTGATCTATCTGTAATGATGGGCGAATTAATGCGCAGTTAAGAGCAATCAGGGGATAGGCCAGCTATCTCTCGTTCTTGCTGTAGTTCTTTATGGAATGCTTCTAATTGGGTTTGTGCGACGGCTGGATCGTTGATGGATGAACTCATCTTAACGAATTTGCTCACCGCTCGATCAACGCCTTCAGTATTATCACGGTCAAAGTCGATCAGAGCCTGCATAGCGACTCCTGCTTCCTTATAAGATTCTTGAGATGCATTCTCGGCAGCAAGTGCTGAGCGGTATGCATTATCGTGTTGACAGGAAATTAATGCGTTCACCGAAGCATCGATATCGGGACCAAAATCTAACGAGGGCTTAGCGGGTGCAGGTGCTTTCTGCTGTTGTGCTTCTTGTTGTTGGTCTTTGGCATATCCATCTACGGCTCCGGCAGTACCGCCAGCTAGAGCCCCTGCCGTAACATTTCGACTCAATCGGTAGGTGTCTACTTCGCCATCAACGATTAGATCGGTAAGTGCCCCCAACATACCAGCAGAGACCGCACCAACTGCCGCGCCTTCTGCAGCCCCTTGTGTAGTATTGGCGCCACAGCCCAATAGTAAGACAGAAGAAATGGCGACAGCTAATAACGAACGTACTTTCATGATCAATTCCTTGTCATTGATAGTTATTGAGCCAGTATAGGATGGATCTGCAGATTTTTCTCCATTTAATTAGTATGTTAGCGAAGTATTTAACATACTAAACTGACGCAAGAACGATTCATTATTTAATTAACTTAGGTGGTATTGGGAAGAGATATAAAACTCTGTTATTTAACCTATCGAATCATTATTAATCTGTATTCTTGACGCAAAATAAGTGTCCCGTCATTTCAGTGTAACAGCAATTAATTGCGAGACATTTCTTAAAAACCATCAATAGAATTCTCAATAACGGCTCAAAAGTTACACTTTATTTTTGTCGTATCTAAAGTGTGTTTCTGAGATGTAATTGAATTGTAAATTCACAAAAAAGTCGTAGTCCTTATGATTCATTGCATCATTGTGAAATTTTCTACTAGTTAAGAAAGGATTCGTAATGGAACATACTAGAAAGCTCACACCTACATTGAAGGTAGGTTCTCTAAGCTTATTAGCACTGGTTTGTGCTGCTTCACTATATGGTAATTATGCCCAAGCGAACACATCACAAACTGACTGTCGTCCAGATGGCTTATATCAGACACCAGGCATAACGGTACCTTATTGCACTATTTATGATGCAGAGGGGAGAGAGCTGATGGGGGCAGACCACCCACGTCGAGTAATTGGTTACTTTACGAGTTGGCGTTCAGGGAGTGATCCTCAGGCAGCCTACTTAGTTAAAGATATTCCTTGGGACCAATTAACTCATATCAACTACGCGTTCGTCAGTATAGGCTCAGATGGCAAAGTTAATATTGGTGACGTTAATGATCCGAATAATGTAGCTGTAGGTCAGGAATGGCCTGGTGTGGAAGTTGACCCTGCGCTTGGCTTTAAAGGCCATTTTGGGGCGTTAGCGACAGCGAAAAAGAAACATGGTGTAAAAACCCTGATCTCTATAGGAGGTTGGGCTGAGACCGGTGGTCATTTCGCTACCGACGGTACACGAGTTGCTGACGGTGGTTTCTATACTATGACCACTAATGCTGATGGCTCGATTAATCATCAAGGAATTGAAACCTTTGCTACTTCAGCCGTTGAAATGATGAGAACGTATCAGTTTGATGGTTTGGATATTGACTATGAATATCCTACCTCAATGGCAGGCGCGGGTAACCCAGATGACAAAGCGTTTGCAGAAAGCCGAAGAGCGCATCTTTGGAAGTCTTATGAAGTGTTGATGAAAGTACTGCGTGAGAAACTGGACGCGGTCAGTGCTCAAGATGGTGTGCATTATATGTTGACGATTGCGGCACCTTCCTCAGGCTACTTACTGCGTGGTATGGAAACCATGTCAGTGACCCAATATCTTGATTATGTGAATATTATGTCCTACGACCTCCACGGAGCCTGGAATGACCATGTAGGCCATAACGCAGCCCTTTATGACACAGGTGAAGACTCTGAACTGGCACAATGGAATGTCTATGGAACAGCAGCTTATGGTGGCATCGGGTACCTAAACACTGATTGGGCTTATCATTATTTCCGTGGTTCCATGCCTGCTGGTCGAATCAATATTGGTGTTCCGTACTATACCCGAGGATGGCAAAACGTTTCTGGTGGCAACAACGGCCTATGGGGACGTGCACCACTTCCGAATCAATCTGAATGCCCAGCGGGAACGGGAGAAGGAGAGAAAAACAACTGTGGATACGGTGCTTTAGGTATCGACAATATGTGGCATGATAAGGACGTTAACGGCAATGAAATGGGCGCAGGTTCTAACCCTATGTGGCATGCGAAGAACTTAGAAAAGGGTATCTGGGGCTCCTATGCACAAGCCTATGGTTTAGATCCTGTAAACGACCCAAGCGATAAGTTTGTAGGAACCTACACTCGTAACTATGACAGTGTTGCCGTCGCACCTTGGTTGTGGAATGCAGAAAAGAACGTTTTCCTTTCTACTGAAGATGTAGAATCTATTGATGTAAAAGCGCAATACGTTATTGATAAAGAAATTGGTGGCATCATGTTTTGGGAACTTGCGGGTGACTACAACTGTTATGTACTAGACGCTAATGGTAATCGTGGAGCGGTTGATCTTACGGAACAAGCATGTGCAACTGGTAATGGTGAATATCATATGGGTAATAGCATGACCAAAGCCATGTACGACAAATTCTTGAGTGCTAGCCCGTATGGCAATAAAGTTGCTACGGGTGCGATACCAACTGAGGCTGTTGATATTGCTGTTTCTATCGATGGTTTCAAAGTAGGTGACCAAAATTACCCAATCAATCCTAAAATCACTTTCACCAACAATACAGGCACCGACATTCCAGGTGGCACTGAGTTTCAATTTGATATTCCAGTATCGGCACCGGACAACGCTAAAGACCAGTCTGGCGGTGGACTAAAAGTTATCGCTTCTGGTCATACTAGAGCGAATAATATCGGTGGTCTAGACGGACCAATGCATCGCGTCGCCTTTACGCTACCAAGCTGGAAGAGTTTAGCTGCTGGGGCGAGCTATGAACTGGATATGGTGTACTACCTACCTATCTCAGGTCCTGCTAATTATGCAGTCAATGTTAATGGTGTCGACTATGCATTTAAGTTCGAACAGCCTGATCTTCCTCTTGCTGACTTGAACGCTGGTGGTGGGAATAATGGCGGTGGCGATGGAGGTGGTAACTCTGGAACGTGTAATACCACCGGAGTAAATGCTTATCCAAATTTCCCTCAAACGGACTGGAAAGGTGACCCTAGCCACGCGAGTGGTGGTGATAAAATGAGTCACAACGGAGTGGTTTACAAAGCGAAATGGTGGACGAACTCGGTGCCAGGAAGTGACGGTAGTTGGGAACAAGTCTGCGTTATCTAATAGATAGCAACTAAACAGCAAAGCCGCCAAGTTATATTGGCGGCTTTTGTAATTTATGTCATAGATTTTTAGTCTACAAATACATAGCCTTCCGGTACAACAACAATACCTTTCTCTGAAATATGAAAACGCTCCGCGTCTTGTGATGGGTTTAGGCCAATCACTGTACCGGCAGGAATGACAACGTGCTTGTCGACAATACAGTTTGCTAATTGACAGTTTTCACCGACGGTAACCTCTCCAAACAAAATACTGTCAGCAATGGTCGCACCATCATTGATTCTTACGTTGGATGACAGAATGGAGTGGTGGACTGAACCACCAGAATTGACCACACCGTTGGCGATAATCGAATTAATAAATATGCCTTCGTTCCCAGTCGCAGAAGGGACAGTGCGTGCTGGAGGCAACTGAGGTTCATATGTCCGTATTCCCCAGTTTTCTTGATATAAATTCATTGGTGGAACAGGCTCTAGTAAGTCCATATTCGCCTCATAGAACGAATCAATAGTGCCGACATCTCGCCAGTAGCAATCTCGTGCCACGCGGCCTTTATCTTGGCCGAAGTTGTAAGCATAAACACCTTGTGAGTCTATCAACTTAGGAATGATATCCTTTCCGAAATCGTGACTTGAACTATCCAGTTCAGCGTCATCTTCTAGAGCTTGCTGAAGTGTTTCCATATCAAATACATAGATGCCCATAGAGACAAGGGAACGACGAGGGTCTGTCGGCATGGCCGCTGGATCTGCTGGCTTTTCAGCAAATGCTGTTACTTGCAACTCAGCATTGGTCGCCATTACTCCAAACGCACTGGCTTCATCTCGAGGTACGCCCATACAAGCAACCGTAAGTTTAGCGCCAGTTTGTTTGTGCTCTTCAACCATAGCAGCGTAATCCATACGATAGATATGGTCGCCTGACAACACAACTACGTGCTTAGCGTCACTTCGTGAGAGGAGCCACATGTTGTGATAAATAGCATCGGCAGTGCCTTCATACCATTTGCCGCCTTTTCTCATTTGCGGTGGTACGACGGTAATAAATTCTTTTAGTTCAGGATTGAAGATCGACCAACCGTCTCGGATATGTTTATGTAAGGAGTGAGACTTGTATTGGGTGAGAACCAGAATTTGCCGTAGTCCAGAATGCAAACAGTTGGTTAGCGTAAAGTCGATAATTCGGTATTTGCCACCGAAGGGTACGGCAGGTTTAGCGCGGTCATCGGTTAGAGGGCTTAACCGTGAACCCATGCCTCCTGCGAGAACAATCGTAAGGACATCTTGCATCGTCTTCTCCCTGAATGTGTGCAATTTTTATGGGGGTCTATTAATCCTTACAAGATCTACGCCATACCGTAACTTACTGATTATTCAAAGCTATGGAGTTCCTTAAATAGAGTTTTGCACCATTTTAGTGATGTCTATTCGAAAATTGCACCCGAATAGCAGCAGTGATATCGCATTGACTCAATATGGTGCAAATTGCAGAATATTAACTTCGATAGTTATGGAAATGTCATGTGTCACAAATATATATTTAAAGAATTGATATAGTCTTCCAAACCGATAAGAACAGGTGTTCTCAATGAGATTTATATTGCGCGCTATTGCTGCCTTACTACTACTGTTTTCCCTACCGAGCCTGGCATTAAGCCCATCGGATATCGTCATCAAATCTGACCAATCTATGAGAGGCGACTCAAGCTATACCGAACTGACCATGCGTATTATCAGGCCTGATTGGACGAGAACAATGAGTATGAAGAGTTGGACCAAAGGGCAAGATCTTTCCCTTGTTTTGGTTACAGCACCTGCAAAAGATAAAGGCTCTGCCTCGCTAAAACGTCAACGGGAAATGTGGAACTGGTTACCGAATATTGAGAGGGTGGTAAAGATTGCGCCATCTATGTTGGGACAGTCATGGATGGGATCGGACTTTACCAATGATGACCTCATAAACCAGTCTTCTATTGTGGTTGATTACACACATGAGTTAGTAAAAGAAGAGAGTTTCGATGGTGAGCAAACTTGGGTCATTGACGCTTATGCTAAGCCGGATGCGCCAGTAGTTTGGAGTAAGGTAAGACTGTGGATTTCAAAAGAGACTTTCTTACAACGTAAAGCGGAGTTCTATGACGAGTTTGATGAGAAGGTAAATACAATGCAAACCTTTGATATCAAGGAATTAGGTGGACGTAAAGTGGCAACACGTATGGAGATGATTCCAGCTGACAAACCCGGACAGAAGACAGAAATGATCACTCATCAAGCACAGTTTAATTTTGCTATTGAAGACAGCTTCTTCTCTCAAAGCCAAATGAAAGCGTTACGTGACTAAGGCCCACATGAAAACAAGGAGTGAGCGTTCATCATGTTATTAAAACTGGCTTGGCGAAATCTGTGGCGACAAAAACGCCGAACCTTGCTAACCGCATCGGCGTTGGCATTAGCCCTTTTTTTGTCTCTGTTAACTCGTAGCTTTCAAGAAGGAAGCTACAACGCCAACATAGATAACGCGGCACGCTTTTATACCGGTCTCATTCAATTACAGCACCCAGAATATGCCGAAAGCAATAGTATCGATGATGTGATATCGGGTGACCTGGAGCAGTTTCCTTATCTAAAGAACATGAACAGTGTTAGCTATATTTTGCCGAGACTTGAGTCTGTAGCATTGGCTGCGGCCGATGACCGCTCTAAGGGTGTGTTGGTTTTGGGCGTGGATCCAGAAGCAGAAGATCGCTATTCACATGTTAGTAGTAAAGTCAGTTCTGGGAATTTTATCGATTCTGACAGTAACGGTGTTTTATTGGGTGAAGGACTAGCCTCGTACTTAAAACTGAACGTAGGTGATGAAATAATACTCTACGGGCAAGGTTACAGAGGACACACTGCTGCGGGGCTTTACACTGTAAATGGATTGCTTCATTTCCCAGTGAAAGCACTGGATAACCAAATGGTTTATATGCCGATCAAGCTTACACAAGAGCTATACAGTACTGGTGATCAAGTCACTTCTTGGGTATTGCACACCGACTCCCTTGATGACGTTGCAACTGTCGAAACAAAGCTTAAAGATCATTATCAGGATCAATTGAAAGTTAGGGATTGGCAAGACCTATCCCCTGAAATGGCGCAACAAATTGCCTTGGATCGTGCAGGTGGAATTTTCTTAATTTACATCTTATATGGCATTGTTGGTTTTGGTTTGTTTGCGACTGTCATGATGATGACACTGGAACGGCAGCGAGAGTTTGGCGTTATGCTTGCAACGGGCATGGTACGACGTCAACTACTGGGGTTGTTATTCATTGAATCGGCGTTCATTTGTCTTTTAGGTATTGTTATCGGTACGCTATTGACCATGCCAGTTCTAGGTTATTTCTTCTTAAATCCTATCGAGATAACAGGTGATGCTGCTCAAATGATGCTTGAAGCCGGCTTCGAGCCGATTCTTCCGGTTCACCTCGATCTTTCGTTATTTATGACCCAAGCCGTGGCTGTCACGTTCATCTTATTATTGTGTCTAGTCTACCCAAGTTGGCGTCTCTATCGTCTCAATCTGGTTTCTGCGCTAAAAGGGGGATCACATGCTCATTAAATTGGCGTGGCGTAATCTATGGCGCAACAAAATTCGCACCGGGATCATGGCGGGCGCTATGGTATTCGGTCTGGTGGGGGTGGTTGCCATGATGGGATTCATGAATGGTATGACTGACAACATGGTCCATAATGCTATTGCTTGGCAAACCAGTCACTTACAGATCCATAATCAAAGATTCGATGAGAATCCTGATATTAAAGACACCGTAATTGGTGATAAGCAAATTGAAGCTGCACTTGAGGCAAACTCGAATATCAATCAGTGGGTATCTAGGTTCGTTGTGGATGGCATGATGGCATCAGCTCGCAGCACCCGTGGTGTAACGGTATTGGGCATAGATTCGACCAATGAACGTGACTTTACACCAATTGCAGAACGTCTCGTTGATGGGGAGTGGCTTGATGAAAAAGGTCGTAACCCGATATTAGTGTCGGCCAAAAATGCGCAGCGTCTAAAGCTTCGCGTGGGCTCTAAGGTGGTGATTACGTTTACCGACCCTAAAGGAGAGGTAACGGGAGCGGCATTCCGAGTTCGCGGTATCTTTAAAACGCCATCATCTGCTTACGATGATGGTCACGTCTTAGTCCGAAAGTCTGACATCCAATCTCTGGCAAAACTTAATGGTGTTCATGAATATGCCGTCCAAGTAACCGCAAAGGCTAACGCTGACAGTGAGGAGCAAGTACGACATGTTGTCTCAGACCTGCAATCGCTCATTCCAAGTGGTAACGTGGTACAAGGTTGGTATCAATTGCAACCGCTATTGGCAACCATGATTAATACGATGAAAATCAGTAATCAAGTGATGTTGACGGTTTTTGTTGTGGCGATGGCGTTTGGTATCGTCAATATCATGTTGATGTCGGTTTTTGAACGTACTCAAGAATTTGGCGTTTTAATGGCCGTGGGAATGCAAAAGCACAAGATTTTTATGCTGGTGATGCTAGAAACTGTGTTACTAGGTAGCTTAGGTGCCGTTTTAGGTATTGTATTTAGCAAAGCACTTATTGCTATTTTAGGTCACACGGGGTTGTCACTTGGCTCTATGGCGCAAGGGTTAGGTGCTTATGGCGTAGATACGTTACTGTTCCCAACGGTCTCCAATGAACAATACCTGATGGTATTTGTTACCGTGTTTATCGCCTCTATAGTGGCTGCGCTCTATCCTGCACGACAAATCCTTAAACAGAAGCCCGTTGAAGCTATGTCTGATAAGAAATAATCAAAAGGTAAGTGAATTGAGATGACCATAGAGATTAAACAGCTTAATAAAATCTATAACCCAAAAAGTGAATTTCCGGTGCATGCGGTTCAAGACTTATCTTTGACGATTGAGCAGGGAGAGTTTGTCGCCATTATGGGACCTTCGGGATCAGGAAAAACTACTATCCTCAATATGTTAGGGGGCATTGATACCCCTACATCTGGAGAAGTATGGATTGAGGAAAGCAACATTTGTCAGCTATCTGAGAAACAACTCATTGCATTTCGCCGTGACAACATCGGGTTTATCTTCCAGGACTATAGTTTATTACCTGTCCTGACTGCTCAAGAGAATGTCGAGTTTGTCATGCAACTACAAGGCGTAGCAGAGAAGCAGTGTCAGCAGCGTGCGAGTGAGTTATTGGCCCAAGTGGGGCTTGAAAATCAGAAAGATAAACGGCCACCAAAAATGTCTGGGGGACAACAGCAACGTGTAGCCGTCGCACGTGCTCTAGCGCCAAGACCACGATTTGTGATGGCGGACGAACCGACAGCCAACCTAGACGCCAAAAGTACCGCAGAACTGCTAGATATTATGCAACATCTGAACGAAGTGGAAGGAACGACATTTATATTTTCCACCCATGATCCTCGAGTGATAAAAAGGGCAAAGCGCGTCATTGTGTTTGAAGATGGCAAACTGGCGTCCGACAAACTGCAAACTGAGCTTACCACGGAGCTCGAACACTAGTTATGTGGAAAAAGTTAGTCACCACCATTTTTATCGTTGGCGCAGCTGTCTATATGGTAGAAGTGAAAGCGGAGATACCGGGGTTACAGCCAGAGAAGAACTGGGACCTAACTGGTTATGTGAAATACATGGCGACAGGGGGTATTCCAGATCACGGAGAGAATACCTTAGATCATCTTATACATCAGCGATTTAACTACGAGTATCGCTTCTCTTCCTCATTTCGTTTTAATGCAGGCATGCGCAATAGAGTACTCGCTGGCGATAGCTTGAATGCGCCGTTCTATTCAGAGATTACTGCGGCGGACAACGGATATTTTGACCTATCAAGAAACCTGGTCGATAACGACAACATGATCATCAACAGTCAGTTTGACCGTTTGTATTTTGATTGGAAAGGAGATGACTGGAGCTCAAGAATAGGACGTTATCGAGTCAATTGGGCGATGAACACCATTTGGAATCCTAACGATTTGTATAACTCGTACTCGATATACGACTTTGACTATGAAGAAAGACCAGGAACCGATGCGATATCGCTCAGCCGCAAACTTGGATTTGCGAGCAGTATAGACTTTGTCTACAGTCCCAACAAAGACAGCAATTTACAGAGATACTCTGCTCGCTATCTTTTTAATCACAAGGGTTGGGACATGCAGGTTCTAGCTGGACGCTCAGGTTTGGATTACGTTGTAGGTGGTGGTTTTGCCGGTGATATTAATGGTGCTGGCTTTAGAGGGGAGCTGACATGGTTTGACCCATGGAAGTCCGAGTATCAAGGTCAATCTTATGAAAAGACCATCGTATCGAGTATTGAGACTGACTATAGTTTTGGTGGAAGACGCAATTGGATAGGGCGAGCATCGGTACTTTATATTAGTGAACCACAACAAGCGATTGATGCGGCGGTATATCTAACTTTGCCTCTCACCGCGAGAACTCTGAGTTTTACTAAATTCACGGGCTACGCCGACTTAGGTTTCGACATTACACCATTGTCGCGATTTACTATGTCTGGTAGTTACTATCAAGATGGCTCTTTTTTCGTTGGTTTATCCAACAGCTACTCATTGTCTGACGACTGGCAATTACTTACCGTATTACAGCGTTTTGATGGCAGTTCGGGAAGCTTGTTTGGAGCAACCCCCTCAACACTGCTGTTTGCCAACATCAAATGGTCATTCTAATTACTTAGATGATGAGTCGTTTTCTCTAAAACTAACCGAAACCATGCACTGAAGGTTGCTGGCTCCGCCTTCATCGTTTGCTCGATATCAGACTGCTGCCACCATTCACACAGTTCTGCTTCGTCTGCATTAAGGTTGAATTCGACCTTGTTCGATTCAGCAATAACCACGTGATCAAGTTCATTCTCAGTTAAACCATTGCTGAATTTAGCACAATAACTAACGGTACCAATATCGATGAGTTCGAGTGGGGTCGTTATGCCAAGCTCTTCGACAAGACGACGTTGTGAAGCCGAGATAATCTCTTCATCTGGACGTGGATGTGAACAGCAGGTATTACTCCACAATCCACCACTGTGATATTTATTGATCGCGCGTTTCTGAAGTAAGAACTCAAGTTGGCCAGCGTTATAACGATAAATAAGCACTGAAAAAGCCAGATGTTTAAGGCCTAAACGGTGGGCTTCCAGCTTCTCTTCGGTACCGATTGGTTTCCCAAATTTATCGACGACAACAACCAGTTCACAACTCATATTCTATCTCACGCTTGCTTAATGACCGCTTTGAACACTGCGGTTTTCTCTTATTTCACTGCGCCAACCAGCGAGGGCGCGAATCATAGCACAAAAGACCCTGTGATGGAGAGTGGAGGGGAGATTAATTCACAACATTGATACTAAAGATGAAGAGAGATGGATCATTAATGTATTGATTGGGCTCATTCTTTCAGATATGGATGAGAGTAGCGTTGGTACCTCGGTAACTGATTTCTTAGATTATTGAACGTCGCTCTAGCACTTTGGGTCGAGAGTTTATTCATCAACCAGTCGGGTAAAATTCCGCCAGGGTCAGCATAGGCTTTGTATTCGATAAGTGTCGTACCATTAGTCAATTTTTGTAGATTCCAACTCGCATCGACAGAGGTAATGCGAATATAGCCTTCTTGGATCGGCAATGAAGATTCAGGAGCATCGTTAATTTCTATGGTGAAACCATAATCGTCGACCCAATACTTCGAGTAGGTAACCATATCGCGGTCTCTCGCTGGCCAAGGCGCTTTAAACTGGGTATAAACGATGTTTTCGTTGATTGATATTTGCCTTAACACTCGGCTATGGCTGGCGTTATCTATCCAGTTGGGGACGTTTTCACTATCTTCTAATAAGGTTAAGAAGGCGCTATAAGTTGTTGGTGTAAACATTTGCGCTCGGATTTCGACTAAGCCATCGGTATGTTCTCGAGTGTAGATAGTGATTCCGTCATTATCACTGTCAAATTGCCAATAGCTATTTTCTTCAGCGCTTAATGAGCCTGTCAGCAGTATCGTCGAGAACAGTAAAATGATGCGTAAAACGTCCATGTTTCACCTGTTGAATGTCAATTTCTTGCATTAAGCATATACAATTTTATTCGAAAAATCAGGGTAGTAGACCTTTTAAGTAAAAGAATGGAAGTAGAAGTAGATAGATAGAAGTAGGGAAAAGCTATTCCAAATAGTAAGAGCCAACAGGGCTAGGCGCACGTGTTGGCTCTTTAGGTTGTAATGAATATTAGCCTTGGTTACGCTTTCGGCTTACCAAGTGATTTGACGCCGCCGCTGCTAATAGCGCACCACCAATTACCAAGGTTTGGTAGTAGGCAGGTACGAGAGTGAGCATCCCGACGGTTAAGGTCATGATAATCAATGCACCAACAAATGAACGCAGTACTTTGCCTTCACCGCCACTAAACGCTGTACCACCAATTAACACCACAAGAATCGCGGTCAACTCCATACCATCACCCGACAGCGGGTCACCCAGCGACATAAAGCTTGAACGAGCAATCCCCGCAAGCGCAGCTGTTGCACCGACAATGGCGTAGAGCGTGAAGACGACTAGCCCAGTCTTAATACCTGATAATTTAGCCGCCGTTGGGTTACCACCCGTCGCTGCGGCGTATTTACCTAGTAAAGAACGGTTTTGCAGGATGATGAGCAAAGCCGTAACCCCCACCGCTACCCAAAATGCCATTGGCAAACCAAGTAAAACAGCATCGCGACCATAGTCGTTAAACCATGCTGGCATTTTTAGATCGCCCATGGACTTGATGGCTGACACGCCATCTTCTACTAGAAGCAGTGCGATGCCTTTATATAAACTCAGGGTAATCAAAGTGGCAATAACGGGCGTAATATTAAACTTCACCACTAACAAGCCGTTGAAAGCGCCCAGCAATACACCACAAAACACGGTAATGGAGAAAGCCGCCCACATTGGAACACCATTGATGGCGAGGAGGGCATATATGACCGCAGTGAGTCCCATGGTGCTACCAACGGATAAGTCGATGTAACCCGAAACCATTAGCAAGGTAAATGCGCCGGCAAGCACTAACAGTGGTGCGGAGACACGTAAAATGTTGATGACGTTTTTCTTATAAAGAAAGTTTCCGCGCTCAAACAGTGCATACTGATCTAAGTTAACGCTACTTAGAAAAATAACAATCGCTGCTAATACAAAGTAGATGTAATAGTTACGGAAAAACTCGGCCACTTGTCCGCCCAGTGCAGGTGATGGTACTGGTGACGGGGCAGATGATGAATTAAGTGATTTGGTTGAATCGGACATAACGTTTCCCCTCTTTATTTGTTTCTAAGGGACAGTGCCCAAGTTTGAGCAGTAATTGCTAAGAAAACGGCGACTGCTTTGAGTATGAATTGCCAATCCGGTGAGAGAGTTAACCCAGTTGCAGCCGAGGTTACCACCGCCAAGATAATGGCACCAAAGAACATGCCAATGACAGAACCGAAGCCGCCAGCAATAGCAATACCGCCAAGTAGCGCAATAACCAATGCGTCAAACTCCATCAGTAAACCACGATTAGAAAAGCCTGACTTAAACTCTGAGGAGAGCAGGATGCCAACAATGCCGGCTACTAGTGCACTAAATAGATAGAGGTAAGTAATGTGTTTTGAATTGTCGATACCTGACAGCTTGGCGGCTTCAGGGTTGGCGCCAATCCAATAGGTGATGCGGCCAAACACGGTTTTACGCTCAATAAAAATGGCGACAAAAAATAGAATGAGCATAAACAGCACGGGGAATTGCATTGAGGTGCCAAACACCTTCAAATTGCCTAGCAAGCCAAACTCCTCCGGCAAATTGGTGTTGCGTTGCGAACCTTGAGTAATCACCTGAGCGATACCTCTCGCCACCATCATAGTACCCAGCGTGACGATGATTGATGGGATGCGAAACTTCACGACGAACAGAGCGTTTAGACCACCGATAGCCAGTGCACCCATTAAAGCGCCGACCACGGCTAACCAATAAGGTAAGCCTAAACCTGTGGACAGAGCAGAACCGCCACCTATGGCTTGAGCAAACCAAACCGATAGCACGCCTGAAAGCGCAACAATACCGCCAACGGATAGGTCAAAGTTGCCTGAAATCAACAAGAAAGAGACGCCAACACCAAGAGAAATTACTGCCCAGTTATTGGTAATCAGGTTAAGCATGTTTTGAACTTGGAAAAAGTTCGGGACAAACGCTGACGCAACAAGAAAGAGTCCGATAGCGACAAATGCCACTAACAAGGTGATGTACATTTGGTCGCTCACCCTTCGATACTCGACTGGCGAGTGATTAGGCTTTACTGACGTGTTCATTATACTGCCTCCTCAAGGCCACCCGTAGCGGCATTTAAAATAAAGTTAGTGTCGACGTTCGGTCCATTCTTGATTTCAGACACCAGTGAACCGTCATAAAGTAAGAAGATTCGGTCACAAACACCCAAGATCTCTTCGAGTTCTGTAGAAAACACCGCGACTGAGTTGCCTTCGTTGGCGAGGCTTTTCACCAAGTCATAGATCTCTTTTTTCGCTCCCACATCGACGCCGCGAGTGGGTTCATCAAGTAGAAGAAGCTTTGCCTGTGAGAACAGACATTTAGCGATAACCACTTTTTGCTGATTACCACCGGAGAGTTTCTCTGTGTGCTTTTCTATTGAGCTGGTGGCAATGGAGAGCTTATCGACGTAATCAATCGCTGCATTCAGCTCATCATCTTCTCTGAATACCCCGAAGTCAGACATTCTTGGTAGATTCATCACTGGGATATTTTCTCGAATGGTTAAATTGGTAAATAAGCCTTGAGTACGACGTTCTTCAGGAACGAGGGCAATACCTGCAGCAATGGCTTCACGTGGCGAATTACCCACATCTTTGCCATTGAGGCGAATTGTGCCTGAGACTTTGTCGGCGCCGAATATCGCTCGTGCGATTTCTGTTTTTCCCGCGCCAACCAAACCATAAAACCCAACGATTTCGCCTTTTTTGATATCAAACGAGACATCTTTGAGGCGGTGGTTATTAAGGCGCTGCGCCGCCAGGAACACTTCATCGGTAATGGCGTCGCGCGGGGAATAATCGTGCATGATGCTTCGACCAATCATCATATCGATAAGCTCTGCGCGGCCATCGACTTCAGACATGGGTTTGGTTGCGATGTGTTTGCCATCGCGCATGACGGTGACGCGGTCGCCTAGGGTCAAAATCTCATCCAGTTTGTGAGAGATATAAATAACCGTCACGCTTTGTTCTTGTAGCCTACGAATAACGGTAAAAAGTCTTTCGACTTCTCTTTCCGACAACGCAGCTGTTGGCTCATCCATAATGATGACGTTCGCGCCAGATGAAGCGGCACGTGCAATTTCAATAATCTGCTTTTGAGCGACACCTAGGGTCGAGACGCGAGCATATGGGTCGATAGATGGCTCGATGGTCGCTAAGGTCTCGATTACGCGATCCTCTAGATCTGATTTAATTAAAAAGCCGAATCGGCTCTGTTCCATACCCAGCGTTAAGTTTTCAAGTACAGTCAATTCATCAACGACGTGTAGCTCTTGGAATAAAGTGGCGATTCCCGATTCACGTGCTGACTGAGTGCCAGTAGGTCGGTAATCCTTACCGTTCACTTTCATTACGCCTTGAGTAGGCTGAATAGCACCGGTGATCATTTTTACCAATGTGGATTTTCCTGCGCCGTTCTCGCCAATCAAGCAGTGAACGGTACTTCGTTCAATTGCAAAGCTCACATCGTTAACTGCCCGAACACCGGGGTAGTCTTTAATCAGCCCTTCAATTGATAATACAGGTGTTGAATTGTGACTATTCAAGATGATCTCTCCTTCAGTGGTTGCACCTTCGATACTGCTAGGCCACAGATGACATGACAGATGAAGCGAGTTTTTCCTTAACACTGAGATTTTGAATAAATGAGTAACATATAAGGTCGGCGGTCTAGCCGCCGACCTTAAGCCTAGGTTAGTTGCTGAACTGAGCGTCTAGCCATTGCTCTGCATCAGGTTTTGGCATTGACCAGTAAGAGATGGTGTAAGCCTTGTAGAAGAACTCTTCTGCTTGATCTTTTGTCGGAGCGACTTTTTTGTTGATTACGTCCATAACCAAGTCGATACGACCACGTGCTGTCTCAATCGGTGGAAGACCCATAGAGACTTTTAGGCTTGATTCAGGGTCATAGATTTGACCAAATTCGACCGAGTCAAAGTCAACACTGGCAACGATCTCTGTCACCGGTTTGCCATCTTTGAACTTGCCGCGGCCTAGCTGGTTAAGACCTGCCATTGTGCCAACGGTTAAGTTAGAGGCTTCGGAATAAATTAAGTTAACTTCTGGCTGTTGAGTAAGAAGGTCAACGATGATCTGTTTCGCAGCTTCTTGGCCGCCGCTAGCATCAAGAGCGCCTAGGTTTTTCGCTGTTGGATCAACCGAAAGCACACCTTCTGCAAATGGGTTAGTTCGACCAGAACTTACCTCAGTATGGTTTGGCCAACCGAGTTGAACCATGACGATTGGCTTGTCAGGATTCGCTTCCTTCCATGCTTTTGCCATTTGTGCGCCCATATCGAAAGAAACGGTCGCTTCATCACTTCGAGCCGTTGGAATGCCGGTATCAGTGATTGGGCTAAAGAAAGACGTCATAGCGATGTTCTCTTCTAATGCTTCTTCAACACCTGGTGTCGCTGCTTCGCCATCCCATATATGAAGTGAGGCACCATCAAATGCACCTGCTGCTACTTGGTCAACGTTTTGCGTCATTACCGCTGAATCGGCTTTACCATCGAAGATAACCACTTCAGCACCGTACTTCTCTTTTGCATAGCGCTTTGCTTCCGTCGCTTGAGATTGGTGGAATACATTAGACAAATCAGAAACGAAAAACGCGATTCGTTCGTTTGCATGTGTTGTGGCAGCTAGGCTTGAAGCGACAATAATACTCGTAGCGATAAGTCCTTTATTAAATATCTTTTTCAAAGTCACTGACTTCATAATTTTCTCCATTTTTATTTGCTATTCACTCGTCGTCTTTGGAGCAACATCTGCTTCGCCTCTATAAAACAGCTTGGTTCTTATTAAGCCAAAAGCAGCACAACACGTTGTTCTCGATGATGTGAATTATCTTTCAGACAGGTGAAATATATTTCACGTGTTAAAAGGTAGTGAACAAAATGTAGCCGGTCAATGCTATATCGATACAATACGTATCACTTTGGTCATTATTTGTGATCTAACGCACTTAAATGGGCAAAACGATACGATTGGTATCATTTTAACTTGTAAAAGTCTTTTTCTATGATTACTTTTTACTCAGATGAAATAAATTTCACACCTTGTTAACCAAGATTGCCAAGATAAAAAGCTATTAAGTGTTAACGAAATGTGAAGCCTATATAAAGGCAGAAAGCAGTAATAAAGGTAGAGATATGACGATGAACGAACGTGACGACATATTGAGACAGACAGCAAAGATCTTAACGTTGCGATACATGGAAAATCGCAGCCAGTCGGATATTGCTAAGCAACTTGGGTTGTCCACAGCGAAAGTGAATCGTGTCATTAAGCAAGCGCATGATGATGGTCTAGTTGAGATTACCTTAAAGCTTCCACAAGAAAGAACGCATACATTAGAACATCGCTTGTTGGAAAAATTTGGCTTGAAAACTGCGGTGATTCAGCCAAGTCTCAGCCAGGATGACGAAGTCGTTACTCGCCAAGTGGCACAGGCAGCAGGTGAACTACTTATAGAAACCATCAAGCCAGACAGCATTATTTGCATCAGTGCGGGTAAAACCATGGCGCAGATTGTTGAGCAGCTAAAACCTATGCACTTTCCGAATGTGAGAGTGGTTCCGGCTACAGGGGGTATCCAGGGGCACCACTTCACAGATGTGAACTACCTAGCAAGCAAATTGGCAGAAAAGCTGGGTGGAACAAGTACCCAACTGCACGCGCCGCTTTTTGTAGATACCGACGAACAGCGCAACATCTTGATGGAGATGCGTAGCATTAAAGACGTTCTCGACTTGGCTCGAAACGCAGATATTGCCTTGGTGGGTATTGGTTCCGTCGCCAGTGAAAGTGACAGCTACTATGACCTGCGCTCGTTAAGTGGCCATGAAACTGAAACGCTGATCAGCGCCCAATGTAAAGGGGAAGTACTGGCCCATCTTTATGATGCACAAGGCGATAAATGCGCAGAACACATCAACCAAAAACTTATCGGCCTCAATCTTCAAGAACTCGATAGCATCGAACACAGTTTCGGTGTAGCCGCAACTCGCTCTAAAGTGTCTGCCATGTTAGCGGCATTGAGAGGCGGATTGATCAACGGGTTAGTCTCGGACGAAGACACCGTCGCCAGCGTATTAGAACAAGCAGAATAGGGAATCAACATGCAAACTAGAGAAATTGGAAATTCAGGAATTGAAGCATCAGTCATCGGTCTTGGCACGTGGGCAATGGGTGGTTGGATGTGGGGTGGAACAGATGAGAAAGCCTCCATTGATGCCATTCATGCTTCTTTAGATCACGGCGTGTCTTTAATTGATACCGCTCCAGCGTATGGACTTGGTGTGTCTGAAGAAATAGTGGGTAAGGCAATCAAAGGACGCCGCGACAAGGTAGTACTGGCAACTAAATGTGGTTTGGTTTGGCATACCAACAAAGGTAATCACTTTTTTGATGAGAATGGCAAGCCAGTGCATCGTTATCTTGGTGCTGATGCTATCCAACATGAAGTGGATCAAAGCCTAAAACGTCTGCAAACGGATTATCTCGATCTCTACATTACCCACTGGCAAGACCCAACCACGCCGATTGCTGAAACCATGGAAGCATTATTGGCGCTAAAGAAAGCCGGTAAGATCCGCGCCATCGGGATCAGCAACGCTAATCAAGCGGAGTTGGAACAGTATCAACAAGCAGGCGTTGTGGACGCGGTGCAGGAGAAATATAACCTCATCGAGCGTCAGTTAGAACAAACTTTGTTGCCATCAACCATCAAAACTAATGTCGCGTGTCTTAGTTACTCATCACTTGCTATGGGGCTGCTGAGCGGAAAAATCACCCCTGAACGTGTTTTCACTGGCGATGACCAGCGCATCACTGATCCTATGTTTACTATCGAAAACCGCCGTTGGGTACAAAAGTTCTGTCAGTCCATTGAGCCGATTGCTCGCCAGAAAAATGTAAGTGTTGCACAGCTAGTGATTGCCGCAACACTGCAACAGCCAGGCATCACTTATGCTCTCTGTGGTGCACGAAATGCAGCTCAAGCAATAGAAAATGCCGCAGCAGGAAGTGTGGTGCTATCTCAGGAAGAGGTGAAGTTTATTGATGCAAAATCCCATGAGTTTTTTGGCGAGTTGGAATTGGCGTAACGACGCATCGTAAGGAAAGCGGAAAACAGTGGCAGGGAGCAACAATGAATAACAACTCAACCGCCTTTAGGCGATTAAAAGAGAATAGTAACTTTGACGTCGTGGTCATTGGCGGAGGAATCAATGGTATAAGCGTTTTTCGAGAACTGGCATTACAAGGTGTGAAGGTCTTGCTAGTCGAGAAAGATGACTTTTGTTCTAAGGCCAGTGCTGCGCCATCTCGCATGATACATGGCGGACTTCGCTATCTAGAAAATGGTGAGTTTCAATTGGTGAAAGAAGCACTCTATGAGCGAAATCGCCTACTTGATAACGCGCCTCATTTTGTTGCTCCTTTAGAAACCACCATTCCTATTTTCTCTACTTGGTCGGGTATGTTTGACGGCCTGTTTAAGTTCTTAGGATTGAAAGACAAGCCTTCACAGCGTGGCTCTGTGGTCATCAAAATAGGGCTGAGTCTTTACGATTGGTTCACCAAGCGTGATCAATTGATGCCAAATCACCAGATGCACTCATCTCGCTCAACCCAAAAACGCTGGCCGATGATGGGGGGTGACGTAAAGAGCAGTGCCACATACTTTGACGCGTGGATTAGCTCACCCGAGCGCCTCGCCTTGGAATTGATTCAAGAAGGGGTAGAAGCGGGCGGCGTTGCCCTAAATTACAGTATGGTCTCTGGTTTAGAGCAGGGGCAGTTGACGATTTCTAATCACGACGCTGCGGAGTCTATTCAAGTTAAAACGCACCATGTGGTCAACGCGACAGGAGCTTGGGTCGACACCACCAATGGATTACTGACTGCACCTAGCCAGTATATGCAGGGGACGAAAGGGTCGCATATTATCGTCGATAACGCAGAGCTGTTGGCTGAACTGGATGGCAATATGCTGTTTTATGAAAACAGCGAAGGACGAGTTTGTATCTTGTTCCCGTATTTCGGAAAAGTACTGATCGGCTCGACGGATATCCCCGTGAGCGACCCTGAATCGGTGCGTTGTACTGACGAAGAAATTGATTACATTATCGAATCACTTAGAGGCGTGCTACCAAAGCTGGATATCAGTCGTGAGCAGATCGTCTATCAGTTCTGTGGTGTGAGACCACTTCCGTCAGTCAATACCTCGACCACAGGGCAAATCCCCCGCAGTCATTCATTGAAACAAGACAAGATTGGCGACACTCTTATCTATTCGCTTATCGGAGGCAAGTGGACAACGTTCCGTGCCTTTGGTGAGGAAGTGGCAGATGAACTTTTAGCATCGTTAGGTAAAACGCGAGTTTGCGATACCAAACAAAGAGCAATAGGTGGCGGTAAGGGTTACCCTGTCACTGATTCATCAAAAGCGACTTACTTAGCCTCATTAAGTGAGCGTCATCCGCAATATTCACAACGCCAAATGGAAACTTGGTTTCAGCGCTACGGCACGGCCTGTGAATCACTGCTTGGTGCACTTCAAGGAACACAAGATAAAGCGCTGTCGTCACTCGATGACTACACCCAAGGCGAGCTCAAGTTTATTCTGGAACGTGAGTATGTATCGACAACGTTGGATGTGCTGCTTCGCCGTACCTCGATAGCGATTGAAGGCAAGTTAACTGAGGAAAGCTTCGAGGAGATTTCCAATTTGGTCGCTGACCACTTTTCTTGGAGTCAAAGCGAACGCGATAAAGATAGAGCTCAATCGAAGCAAGTGTTGCTGGATTTCCATGGCGTTAAATTGGACGCCTTACCAAAAGTTTCAAAACCCACATTACAACCTACCGTTACGGAAAATGAACAACTATTAGATGGAGAAGAGTATGTATTTAACCAGTAAAGTCAGGATGAATCGCCTATTTAAGCAAGGGCGTTGTTTGGATGTGGCTATCGACCACGGCGTGTGCAACGAGCCTTCATTTTTAGATGGGCTAGAAAACATGTCTTCAGTGGTAAAACAACTAGTGGATGCTAAGCCAGATGCGATTCAGATGAATGCGGGTCAAGCTGACTTACTGCAAACTGTCGATGGCAAAGACAAACCTGCACTGGTCATGCGAATCGATTTGGGTAACCCATATAACGCAGAGCGTCACCGCCACATGTGGGCACTACTACAAAATGCGGAGCAGCCTCTTATTCAAGCCCTTCAAATGGATGCGGCATGCGTTGTAGTGAACCTATTCATGCTGCCTGATGAACCTGACTTGTTTAAGCAATGTGTTGCCAACATAAGTAAGGTCAAAGCTGAGTGTGAGAAATATGGTATGCCACTGATGATCGAACCCTTGGTGATGCAACCTAACAGCCAAGGACAGGCTTATATGGTCGATGGTGACTGCGAAAAGATTGTCACCTTGGTGCGTATGGCACGTGAGCTAGGTGCTGACATTATTAAGGCCGATCCAACCAGCCAAGCAGAAGACTTCCATAAAGTGGTTGAGGCGGCAAGGTGCCCGGTATTGGTTCGTGGCGGTGGACGTGAAGATATTGAATCTGTGTTTAGCAAAGCGCGAGCACTGCTCGATCAGGGTGCGCTTGGCATGGTGTATGGACGCAACATTTATCAACACCCAAATCCAAGCCGCGTTGTCGATGCTTTGATGGCGATGATTCACAACGGTGCGTCTACCTCAGAAGCAATGAACATCTACATTGGCGATAAATAGCAGATACAGAACTAAAGCAAGGAGGGGATATGAAGTCATATGCGATAGGAATTGATTGTGGTAACACGGCTATCAAAGCGGCATTGTTCGATGAGCATGGCTGCGAGATAGGCGCTGTAGCCAATAATTATCCGACTCATATCCCTCAACCTGATCACACTGAAGCGGACTTAAACCAATGCTGGTCGCTATGCGCAGAGGTGATCGCTACATTGATTGAGCAAACCGGTGTGGACAGCAGTCAAATTATCGCGCTAGGAACCAGCGGTCATGGGAATGGGTTATATCTGCTTGATACTGAACTAAAGCCATTACTTGGTATTAAGTCTCTGGATAATCGTGCTGCCAGCGAAGTCACCTTGCTACAGGCATCTAAGGGATTCACAGACCTCAAAAAGCGTAATCGGCAAGGCGTGTGGTCATCTCAAACAGCAGTGTTACTTACGTGGCTACAGAAGCACCAGCCAGAAACGTTTCAAAAAATCGGTCAGGTGCTGTTTTGCAAAGACTATGTGAACTACTGCCTTACAGGGCAGTGCGCGACAGAATGGGGAGATATCACTGCATCGGGTTTGTTCGATTTTGAAACCGACTCAGTGTCTCTTGAGCTTCTAAATCACTACCAGTTGGCAGACATTAGCACCAAGTTGCCGCCGATTTATGAAAGTAATCAAGTGATAGGAACAGTTACTGAAGACGCTGCACGTATAACAAAGCTTAAAGCGGGGACACCTGTCATTGCTGGTCTGTTCGATGTAGTGGCATGCGCCTATGGTTCACAAGCCAGTGCGTTAGCTGATACCTCGGTAGTCGCAGGCACATGGAATATCAATCAGGTAGTAACTGATGAACTGCCGCCTGAAGAGGTATTTATGGCGTGTAAATTCGCTGAGAATCGATACTTAGCCATAGAATCCAGCACCTGCTCAGCATCCAATTTAGAGTGGCTGGTGGAGCGATTTTTCTCAGAGCGAAGAGAACATGAGGCGAGTAATGGCAACAATATTTTCGAACAGTTTAATCGCCAATTGGAAGATGTCGAATTAATGCCAACGCTACCCATGTTCCATCCGTATCTCTATGGTTCGACTGGGCAAGATAGCCAATCGGCCAATCTGTTTGGTTTGAAGGGTTGGCATCAGGACATTCACGTGGTCTACGCCTTTTATGAGGGTATTGTATTTGCCCACCTTGAGCATATCCAGAGACTGCGATCGGCAGGGTATGACGTGGATCGAATTGCCATTAGCGGTGGCGCTTCTCGAAGTGAATATTGGTGTCAGTTGTTTGCAGACATATTGGGCGTCACGGTGACGTCGACAAATTGTAACGAGGTCGGGGCAAAAGGCGTGGCGCAACTGGCGATGAGTTCTGTTACTGAAAGTCAGACTGAGCGACTAAGCCCTCAGCCGCAGCCCGATAAGCGTTATGTGCCTAATACTAAACGCTCGGAGTTCTTTGCGACTCGATATAGTAAGTACTGTCTTCTGAGAGATGCATTACGTTCATTGGGTTGATTGAACCTTGATTATCTCAAGCGACAGGTCTAGCTAGTTAGCGACTAACAAGAATTTGCCACAGCAAAGTTGTGGGGACTTGTTACGTCCTGAATAAATTAATTTAAATAATGATACGAAATGTATCGATATAAATTGTGAGGTGAATTATGAGTCAATCTATTGTTTTGCCAAAGCTTTTAGAGGTAGGCGAAGGCGCAACAGCGCGAGCGGGAGAGATAGCTATCCAACTGGGTTGTCGCCGAGTCATGATTGTATCTGACCCAGTGATGAAAACCTTAGGCCAGGTCGACCAGCTAAAGTCCTTCGTGAATCAAGCTGGTGTTGAGGCGGATGTTTTCACGGATACCGTTCCAGAACCAACAGAGGCGTCGATACTTCCAGCGGTAAATAAGGTGATTGATGGGCATTATGATGGCGTCATCGCGCTAGGCGGTGGCAGTGTGATTGATAGTGCTAAAGCGATTGCTTTGCTTGCGGAGCACCAAGGTCGAATTCGAGATTACAGTGTCCCTAATATCGTGACTTCGCCAATTATGCCGTTGATTGCGATTCCAACGACGGCGGGAACGGGCTCGGAGGTCACCAAAGTGACCATTATTACCGACGAAACCAACGACGAAAAGCTGCTTTGTATGGGACCAGGTCTTATTCCATCAGCCGCCATCATTGATTTTACTTTAACAATGACGGCTCCGGAGCGCATCACAGCGGATACCGGAATTGATGCGTTAACTCACGCCATTGAAGCCTATGTCAGTGGAAAGTCGGGTCTGTTTACTGATCAGCAAGCGCTATTGGCGATGAAACTTATCGCGCCAAATCTGCGTGAAGCCGTCAATAATCCCGACAATAAAGATGCCAAAGAGCAAATGATGCTCGGCGCGACGCTCGCAGGCATTGCGTTTTCTAACGCATCTGTTGCCTTGGTACATGGCATGAGCCGCCCAATTGGCGCGCACTTTCATGTGCCTCACGGTATGAGCAACGCCATGTTATTGCCGACGGTCACGGAATATTCGATTCCTGCGGCTAAAACTCGTTATGCCGAGTGTGCAAGAGCAATGGGAGTGGTTGATGCGAGCACCAATGACGACGATGCAGTCGCTGCGCTACTGCTGGAACTTAAGCAGATCAATCAGGATTTAAGCGTGCCTTCCATGAGCGATTTTGGCATTGATAAACAGGCGTTTTGGTCAAATCTCGACATCATGTCTGAGCAAGCTCTGGCTTCTGGATCGCCTAACAACAATCCTCGAATTCCGAACAAAGAAGAAGTGATCGAGCTGTATAAAGCCGCTTGGTAGCGCCTGAATTTCCTCAATTAAGCCTCAGAATACTAAACAAGGATGAAAACATGATCAGTAGTTTTATTAATAATCAATATGTTGAAAGTCAGTCGGAACGACATTTGCCTGTCTATGACCCTGCTACAGGTGAAGTGCAGAACCAAGTTGGACTGTGCTCAAAACAGGAAGTAGAGCAGGCAATTACCATTGCACAGGCAGCGTTTGACTCTTGGGCTAAAACCACACCGCTTAATCGCGCCAGAGTGATGTTCAAGTTCAAAACTCTGTTAGAACAGAATCGTGATGAACTGGCGAATATCATCAGCCGTGAACATGGCAAGGTGTTTAGTGATGCATTAGGTGAGATAACTCGAGGGCTAGAGGTGGTCGAGTTTGCCTGCGGCATCCCACACCTGCAAAAAGGAGAGCATAGTCTAAATGTTGGGACTGGTGTCGATTCGCACTCGCAAATGATGCCACTTGGTGTGGTGGCCGGGATTTCACCATTTAACTTCCCAGTGATGGTTCCTATGTGGATGTTTCCCATTGCCATCGCAACGGGCAACACCTTTATCTTAAAACCGTCAGAGAAAAATCCCTCTGCGCCTCTGTTTATTGCTGACCTTCTGAAACAAGCGGGATTACCTGATGGTGTGTTTAATGTGGTTCAAGGGGACAAAGAAGCGGTAGATACGTTACTGCAAGACCCAAGAATTCAAGCTGTTAGCTTTGTCGGTTCAACGCCGATTGCGGAATACATCTATTCTGAGGGCGCAAAATACGGCAAGCGCGTTCAAGCCCTTGGTGGTGCGAAAAACCATATGGTGGTCATGCCGGATGCCGATATTGACGGTGCAGTGAATGCGCTGATGGGTGCAGCTTATGGTGCAGCTGGAGAGCGCTGCATGGCGATTTCGGTTGCCGTCGCTGTGGGTGATGAGACGGGCGATGCATTGGCTCGTCACCTTCAAGATAAGTTAGCCACGTTAAAAGTAGGACCCGGTTACGGTCAAGCGATTGAAAACGATATGGGACCTTTGATTACCAAAGAGCATAAGCAAAAAGTTTGCGGGTACATTCAAAAGGGTCAGGAAGAGGGCGCAGCTTTACTTGTTGATGGTCGAGATCTAGAACTGGCTAAGTCTTGCGATGGCTTTTTCGTTGGTGGTACCTTGTTCGACCATGTGACCACCGACATGACTGTGTATCAAGAAGAAATATTCGGTCCAGTGCTTTGCATTGTTCGAGTCAAAACCTATCAAGAAGCCCTGCAAATCATAAACGACCATGAATATGGCAACGGCACGGCTATCTTTACTGCAGACGGGGATACCGCAAGAGATTTCTCCGCCAATGTTCAGATCGGTATGGTCGGAGTAAATGTGCCTATTCCAGTGCCAATGGCATTCCACAGTTTTGGCGGTTGGAAGCGTTCACTGTTTGGCCCTTTGCATATGCATGGTCCTGACGGCGTTCGATTCTTTACTCGAATGAAAACCATCACTACACGTTGGCCCGAATCGGATGTGAAAGTCGGTTCAAAGGACAGCACACAGACTCAAGCCGAATTCGTCATGCCAACTATGAAATAACGCATTGACGTGAGGAGGTGTGCGGTAGGTTTGCTTAAATTTGGGCAGCGAGTCAACAAGATAAACTGTCTATTTTTTGGATTGATTGGGTAGGCGAGCCTGTCCTCTTCATGTTTTTTAAGTGCTCACTTTTCTATGAGAAGTGAGCTTTGTTTAGTGACCATAAAAAACAAGGAGAAGGCGATGAAAGCCAATCGCTTGATAAAGTCTCTTGAGACTTGGCGTCGCCCTGTTGTGAGCAGTGTATTAGCGGGACTATGCAGTACCTCGTTTATTGCCGCAGCAAATGCTGCACAAGGCCCTGGATTGGGTAACCTTACCTACGGATCATCAGAGGCGTTTACTCATGTATCGAGTCCACTCGTTGACGATACCACTAATTTTCTTCCCCCCGACTATCCCGGCAGAAAACACTATGGCGTAAACGTCATGACCATGCTCAACGGCTATATGGTTGGCGTCTTTGCCCCTGATAGTGGCGGTGGGCCGGGAGGTTGGATCGCACTGGATGTCTCTAACCCCAAAGCCATGCAACTCGTTAAAACAGTATATGAACCGGATCTTGCCAATCTAAACCGTACTGGTGATGGGTTAAGAACAGCGGAGTTCAGAGAGCCGCACTCGTTTGGCTTGGGGGAGAATAACACCATTGCCATCCAAACGGGAAAGGGGATAGAAATCTGGGATTGGTCGGATGTGACTAATCCTGTGCGCTTGTCGAAATTGGCGATCTCTGGCGTGAACTTCGGTGATTACAACAACGTCTCTTGGCAGCTTTTTTGGCAAGCTCCTTATCTTTATATTGCTCGTGGCAATGCAGGGTTAACCATTGTTGATACCAGTGACATGAGTAACCCAACACTAGTGAAAACGGTGCCGAACTCGGAACTGGGCGGATTCAACATAGGACCACTCTTTGCGCTAGGTAACCGAATGTTCATTTCCAGCATGGAAGGGACGGCAGGTTTTTCCATGCTCAACATAGATGATCCGGTTAACCCAACCTTAGTTAAGACGGTTAATCGCCTACCAGAGAAGTACTATGCTTCATGTTGGGATGGCAAATATGCGTATTTCGGAGCGCGAAGCACCAATGACTATTTGCGTGTCTATGACACGACTACTAACCCGATGACGTTAGTTAATGAAAAACTGACTGGATTCGAAAATCTTTATTGTAACGTTCAAGACAACAAGTTGTTTCTGGGTAACCAAGACGATATTGCGGTATTAGATGTCAGTGATATCAACAATATACGTGAACTTGGGCGCAGCTCATTGAATGCCACAAGCAGCAACACTGACCATGGTCAGGTGTTCCCATTTGGTAACCTAGTTTGGGTTGGAAACGACCATGGTTCTGGCAGTGGTTTGATTGCACATCAAAGTATGCCGGACAATGTTCCTCCTTATATATCCGCCACTAACCCAGCGATCGACGCGACACTGCAACCTTTATCGACCCGTATTGGTGTGGCGTTATCAGATAGCGTGTTGATGGAATCGGTCAATAGTAGCTCGTTTACTGTTACCAAAATCGGTAGTTCAACCCCGCTTCAAGGGGAGTACAGCACCAACCTCGGATTCATCCACTTTACTCCATCCCAAGCACTGGAAGCGGAAAGTATTTACGAAGTCGTACTTGAAGGTATTGAAGACTTTGCTGGCAACCCAATGGCTCGTACTGAATATCGCTTTGCGACGGGATCACAAGTCGGCCACGATGTGAGCTTGTCAGCCAATGATAAAGTGACACTAGGTAGTAGTGTTAATGTGTCTGCTTCTACGACACCTTTGTTAGGGGGCAGTCTGGAGTATTCTTGGAACTTTGGCGATGGTAGTGGTTCGACACCGTTTTCGACCAGCGGAAACGCGAGTTATACCTACAATCAGCCTAACCATTGGTCTGCGGTGGTGACGATTAAAGAAACCACGGCTGATGGCGTGTTTGAGAGTAGTAAGTCGGTACCCATTACAGTATATCGTCAACCAACAACGGTCTCGCCAACGGCGTCATCAACCATAGTGGAAGCCAATGGCCAGGTTGTTGTGGTTAACGAAGACAACGATACCGTCAGTGCTATCGAAAACACAGCTCCGTACGGCAAATTATGGGAAGCTGCGGTGGGTGATCAGCCGAGAACTCTAGCGGTAGCGCCTAATGGCAATTTATGGGTAGTTAATCAGGCAGATGCTAGTATCACTGTGCTGACAAATACTGGCCAGTTTGTGGATACGATTGTGCTGCCAAGAGCGTCTCAGCCATACGGCATCGCTTTCTCCCCAGATAGCACTAACGCTTTTGTGTCGCTGCAGGCAAGTGGTAAGTTGCTCAAGATCGACCCAAGCACCAAAGCTATCGTGGCAACAGTGGATGTTGGTCATAGCGCAAGAGGCATTGCGGTTGACAGTTCATCATCACAGGTTCTGGTGACACGCTTTGTTTCGCCTCAAACTAATGCGGAAGTTGTCGCGGTTGATGCATCCAGTATGACCATCGACCAGAGTTATCTTATCGCTAAAGATACGACTACAATAGATGGCCCAGATAGAAGCCGAGGCATTGCTAACTACCTTGGTTCCGTCGCAATTTCGCCGGATGGATATAGTGCTTGGCTGCCATCTAATAAAGCAAACGTTGATCGTGGTCCCTATTTAGAAGGTGATGAAACCAAAACGCTGACGTTTGAAACGACGATTCGAGCTGTGGTTAACCGACTCGATCTCAATTCGAAAACAGTGATGGATAATGCCTTAGATATTGATGATCGTGCACAGCCCAAAGCGGCCGTATTCAGCGATATAGGCGACCTAATTTTTATTGCGGTAGAAGGTCAAAATAGCATTGAGATTCGCAATACCTACAACTTAAACAGAGCTGGGGAGATTTTTGATACTGGCTTAGCACCAAGAGGGCTCGTACTATCAGGGTCGACATTATTTGTTCACAACTTTATGTCAAGAACGGTGTCTGTGCATGACGTCAATGCGTTTTTGACCGATCGAGGTGACATTCCAACCTTGGCACAAGTCTCTGTGGTGGCGAATGAAACACTGCATCCTCGAGTGCTACGCGGCAAACAGATTTTCTATAACGCAGCCGATGCGAGAATGACCCAAGATGGCTACATATCTTGTGCCAGCTGCCACGCAGATGGCGATAGCGACCATAGGGTGTGGGACTTTACGGACCGTGGTGAAGGGTTAAGAAACACTATCTCGTTATTGGGTAAGACAGGCACAGGCAATGGTCGAGTGCATTGGACCGCGAATTTTGACGAGATACAGGATTTCGAAAACGATATTCGCTACGCGTTCGGTGGTCGTGGGTTTATGGTAGACGCCTTATTTAGCCTGTCAGAAAACCCATTAGGAACATCGAAATCAGGTAAAAGTGAAGACTTAGATAACCTCGCGTTTTACGTCAGTAGCTTAAATCAATTCCCTAAAAGTCCACACCGAGATTCTTCTGGCGCGTTAACAGCTGAAGCCTTAACGGGGCAGGCGCTGTTCACCTCGAAAGGGTGTGACACTTGTCATGCGGGAGTGTATTACACCGACATGCAAAGGCACGATGTCGGTACCATTGATGCCTCTTCAGGGCAAGGCATCGGAGCTCCATTAGTAGGTACGGGTTTTGATACACCGAGTTTGATTGGTCTTTGGGGTAGCGCGCCATATTTCCATAACGGTCAAGCGGCAACGCTGGATGATGTGTTACAAATTGGCTCGCAACATAGCGTGGCGGATAACTCAGAACGCGCTGCATTGGTGGCTTATCTAGAACAGATTGAATACGAAGGCCCCGATATAGTGGTACCCGAACCACCGCAAGCAACAACCTATACCTACCTAAGTGATCTTTCGGAAACCAGCGCAACCAATGGGTGGGGACCGATTGAAAAAGACACCAGTGTTGGTGAAAACGCTGCGGGTGATGGTCAAACGATATCCATTGGTGGTAGTGAATTTACCAAAGGACTCGGTGTTCATGCTCATTCAGAGGTGACGTACAGCCTGACGGGTGGCACTTACGATCAGTTTACTGCTTTCATCGGTGTTGATGATGAGACGGGCAGTTCAGGTTCCGTCGTGTTCGAGGTTTGGTTGGATGGCGTGATGGCTTATCAAAGTAGCGTATTACGAGGAAGTGATGTTGCCGAGTACGTGCAAGTGAACATTCCAAGTAGCGCGCAGGAGCTCAAGCTAGTGGTGAGTGATGCGGGCGACGGAGTCGGTAGTGACCATGGTTCTTGGGGAGACGCTAAGCTTCGCACACCAAGTGAAGGGGGCGGTGCCGCTGTTCCTGGGCTGTTTTATGGCACCGTTTCGGGCAATATTAATGAAACCGATGCTAACCCGAAAACATCCATAACAACCTCATTAAGCGAAACGGAAGATGCGATTGCTGGTAATACGACCGAGGTGTTTACCGGTTATATCTACGATGCCGACGGTCAGATTTCTTTCAGTGAAAACAATGATGACAAAACGCGTCTATGGATTGATGGACAGTTGGTGCTAAGTAGTGACCTCTGGAGTGATCGGGTCTCGACTGGCAACTTAAACTTATCTCCTGGTTGGCATCAGTTTGAGTTGAGGCTAAGTAATGGCAATGGTGGCAGCGGACCTCATACTGGATTGGCTTTTGCCTATGACCCAGACGGTGGCAGCAATTGGATTCATCCAGCCGATAACGGTTCGGGTAATCTATTTATGACTGAGGATCCAGGAAGCTCGTCCACACCGCCAGCGAGCGTTTATCTTAGTGACTTACAGGAAGACAGCTCGACCAATGGCTGGGGCTCTATCGAAAAAGATATGAGTAATGGTGAGCGAGAAGCGCAAGATGGCACCACCATTTCAATAGGCGGGCAAACCTTCGCCAAAGGATTGGGGGTACATGCGAACTCAACGATCACTTATACCATCTCTGCCGGTCAATACAGTCGCTTTACTGCGAGTGTTGGTGTTGATGACGAAGTGGGTAACTCTGGCTCGGTAGTATTCCAAGTAGAACTAGATGGCGTGTTGTACTATCAAAGTGCGACGTTGACCGGTTCAGATAACGCAGAATCCGTTTCTGTTGATATTCCAGTAGACGCTACGACCATCACACTTAAGGCGAATGATGCCGGAAATGGCAATGGTTATGACCACGCGAGTTGGGGGGATGCGAAACTATTGCAAAACTAGCTTGAACAGGGCTTGCTCCGGCAAGCCCTTTTAATATCTGTCACTTAGGCTTTGTACACGGTTGCACTTAATCAGTAAAAGCAATAGGCTATTCAAAGCATATCGAATACCGTATCAAGGATGAATGTAGTTCTATGACAAGCTCTAGTTCGGCAAATACTACTAAAGGTTCAACCCTAGACCGAGTACTACAAGTGCTCGCCATCGTGGCTCACAGCCGTGGTCAACTCAATAGAGAATCTATTGCCGAACAACTGTCTATGCCAATTGCGTCTGCGAACAAACTGATCAACCAGCTTATCGTTTTAGGCCATCTCCAAGAAAATATCATTGGTCGCGTTATTGCGGGGCCGAACCTGCAGTCTTTATCTCATGATATTTTGAAGAACCAACGCTTTTCTGAACAAAGAACATCGGTGTTGCAACGCCTTGCTGACACGATTGGTGAAACGTGCGGAATTTCAGTGCCTAATGGTATTGAAATGATCTACTTTGAGCGTGTGAACTGCAACTGGCCACTGCAAATCAATTTGGCAGAGGGGAGTCCGGTCCCTATCGCAGCTTCCGCCTCGGGTAAGCTTTATCTCGCTTCATTGGACACATCAATTCGTGAAAACGTCGTACAACACATGGGGTTAACTGAATACACTCCAAAGACCATAACTAATGATGGTCTGTTTCTTGAAGAACTGAATCGGATTGCTGAACAAGGATTTGGTGAAGACAATGAAGAATTTGTCGACGGTATGGTGGCGATATCGGTGCCTATTGGCTCCGATGCATTAAGTTTTGGCTATCTATTTTGCCATGCACCGAGCTTTCGTACCTCGTTGGATAAGCTGAAAACACATCTCCCAGAATTACGCTCAGCTGCGCAAGAAATTTTAGAGTTTACACTTGGCGAGCTAAAGACCGAATAGTTTGATCTTTGCCAAAAATTACCGTACGGCATTAATCGTTAGTGAGAATTTGTGATTGGTTGAGATATTAATTTTCATCCGTCTTGAGTATGCTAATACTTCCAATCCAAGGGAGCATTAGGCATTGAAAACCAGCAACGCAATGTACCAACCTCATATTCAGCAGCATTTAAAAGACACCACAAAGTTCATTAATGGGTATCTAAAATCAGGCAAAGGAGACTTGACAGCATCCTTGGATAGTCAGAACCAAATCAAGATTCGCAACTCTGAGGGAGCGGTCGTCAAAACCTATGACGGTGAGAAAATTGCGGAGAAAAAAGCGGGCGTTGATACCTACGTATAAGGAATAGGTCTAGCTTGAAAGCTAGACCTATTTGAGTGCTCTTGAAGTTCGAAGGCCTACTTTATACCTGTTCGTTTGGGTGTCCCCACATGCGCGGCTCAGCGTAAGGGCCTGTTATCGATGATGTGGACTCCCCAATACCTTGCAAAGCGTTCGGTGTCAGTTCACGTGCAAACCAACATTCCAATGGCGCCTGTGTTCTCACCGGCGGTAGAACATTATGCGGTGTATTGTAGCGATTACCATAATGGAAGGGTTCTCCCATAACAAAGATAACGTCTGCATCCAATTCACTTTCGGCTTGGTCCATCAATCGTGTCGCATAGCCTTTCCCTTGATATTCCGGCAGTACAGCTAATGGTGCGAGCACATAACATTTGAGATGTGGTGCAGCATCAATGATAATTGGCGTATAACATGCGTGAGCGACACCCTGATAAACGATAGAGTAGCTTCCATCGAGAATTAAGTTATCGGCAAACTCAGCATAGAGCTTGGCATGTCTTTCATCATATAGTCCTCCTGCAGCAGCGAAGGCTTCATATTGAATTTGGTACGGCGTTTTCATTCGATTTACCTTATAAATTTCATGGTTGTCAGAGCACAAACCCAAGCGTCCACGGTTCACCTCATTGCTTGTCTGACGAGTTCTTTTCTACTTAAAGACGTTTTGATCAATTTGCTCATATCTTTGTCATATCGACGTTCTACATTCGAGTTTTTGTCATTTTTTCGTCTTTCTAAGAAAGCATGTTCCTGTTTTAAATTTAGGTAACTGTCATAACGTTCAGGGGTTATGTTACCTGCTTCAAGCTCTTTCTGAACTGCACAACCAGGTTCCCCCTCATGCTGGCAGTTTCTATATTTGCAATCTTGGGCAACAAGAGATATTTCCTCGAAAACTGAGTCAATATCGTTACCGTTTGCCCACGCCTGTACTTCCTTGATACCAGATGTATCGACAATGAAACCGCCATTTTCTAACTCAAATAGGTAAGAGCTTGACGTGGTATGCCTGCCTCGCATGTCTTGCAAGCGAAGTCCATTAGTCTTCTGCGCTTGATATTGCAATAACGTATTGGTTAAGGTCGATTTACCCACACCAGATGGTCCAATGAAGACACCGACTTTACCGTTAGCTAGGTATGTCATAACGTCGTTAATACCTGTGCCGTCTAGAGCACTGCAGGTAATTATGTCGATACCTAGCGCGATCGTTTCGGCTTGCATTTGCACTAATTCAGCGTCTTCATTTAAATCCGACTTATTAAGTATGACTACAGGCGTTGCACCACTGTTCCAAGCAACGGTCAGAAGTCTTTCTAATAGACGGTCTGAGTAGTTTCGACCACCATCTAAGCCCATCACGATGAATGTGTAATCTACGTTTGCAGCGATAGTTTGTTGGACTGTTGCTTCACCTGAGGCTTTTCTGCTTACCAAACTTTTCCGTTTCTTGATGCTTTCGATCAATATAATATTGTTGTCATCTCTGGCTTCTATCCAATCGCCAACACAAGGATAGCCTTGCTTGTCTTGTATTAAATGGATAAAGCTACCCTTCAATTGGGCAGTTCTAATGCCGTCAGGGGTTTGTACTTTGTATCTATTGGCGTTTCTTTCAATTACTCGGTATGTCTGTAGGTTATTCGAGTACATATTCACTACCTTTGTTTATGCTCATTTGTTTCAGTTCAGACAAAATAGTTTTTGATGGGAATGGTAGAGACATCATCGGTTCTGCTGCCATTGATACTAACAAAAATTCATTGTCGTCTGCTGCGATTCGGTTTGTTCTAATCGTGCTGCACTTACTACATTTGTGGACCAGAGACCATTCTCGATTCTTTTGAACATAAATACTGATCGGTTCCATAATGCCACGACAACTCGAACGTCTATCTCCCGCTTTAATATCCATGTGCACGCTGCTTAGGCAGTGAGGGCAGTGGTTACGATGTTGTCCACCGTATTGAATAGGTGTCACGCCTAAACCACATGATGCACAAAGGAATGATTCGTTAGGGTTAGCTCTTAAAGTTTTCGTTCTAGTCATAATGAATACCTCACACTAGTTAGTTTATTGGTGATACTGCTCCTTAAAAAGGAACTGACTGACCGTACAGTCGGTTGTTGTGTTTAAAAAAATCACGCCATTAACTGTGCGTGATATTGAGTGAATCTATTAACAATATTTGTTGATGAATTCTTGTTTGATTTCTTCTATAGGGAAGTCAACATTCAACAAATAGTTCATTGCGATGCCGTCGATTTCAGCGATAAACATTCTTGTCACAACCGATGGATTTGGGTGCGACAGGGAACGAAACACCTCTTCGGTTGATGCCTGCAGACCTTGATATCTTTCTTCAATTAGATCTAAGACGATCTTACGCGTGGTCGGATGTACCATAACACTGAAGTTTAATTGATACATCTTTCGGTGCTGTTCGATCATCATTCCTTCAAATATCGAATCAATCATCGCCTCAAGTCTCCCTTCTGATGAAGCTAAGTGCTCATCTTGTTGGTCAACTCCGTTGATGATGTCAGTCATATGGGTGAACACTGCTCTTAGTAGTTCGTTCTTATTTTTAAAGTGATGGAAAACTAAGCCTTTTGAGATTTCTGCATGCTCACAGATAGTTGAAATAGGCGTTTTTTCAAACCCATGCTCCGCAAATAGCTGCATGGCAACTTCAATGATCTTGTCTTTCTTGTCCATCACATTACTCACTTTGTTAACTGACCAGTCAGTCAGTGGGTGCGAATGTTAATTTCACTTTGAGTATGTGTCAAATATTATTTTGGATAATTTTTAGGTAGTAGATGGTAAATTGGTATAGAAATATCTTAGCAACTCTACGTAAGCCTACTTAAAACAATGAGATACGTTAGGAGTTATGGAAGGAGGGGCTCCCTTGCAAGTGAGATTAAGTTTGCAAGGGAGCATCAGGACTTATCGAAAAGGCAGTTTCCTTATAAGTCTTGATTCTTTTTGTTTAGAAGTTGTACTGAAGACGTACACGAGCGCCGTATTCAGAGACATCGCCGCTTACTTTGTCAGCCTTTGCGGAGGTGTAATAAGCACCTGTAGACGCCGTCAATGAGTCAACTAAAAAGTCTTTGTGCTCATAACCAGCGTAGGTAGTGAATAGATTCACATCGCCAACGCTGCCATTTTTTACTTCGTTGTTGGCTGTTGTATAGAAAGCTCCTAAGCCGAAACCATACGCTGCAATGTTAGTACCGAACGTGTGTAGTTTTGTGTCTACACGGGTACTGGTACCTTTCAAGAGAGGTTTAGATGTCTTGTATGCGTAACTCAGGTTTAAGCTTGCTAGGCCAAATTTAACATTAGCAGTTGTTGCTAAACCAAGTTCATCTTTGTCTTTAGACGCGTCGTCAAAACCTTTCTCAAGACCTGCTGAGATTGAGAACGATTTGCTTGGAGTCACTGTTAATACTGGACGTAACGCAACATTGCTGTTTTTATCTTTTTGGTCAACGAAAACAACGTTGGTTTCAAATTTAATTAAATCATTACCAGCGTAAAGTAACGCTGCGCCATCAAAACGTCCGCGGTATTTGTTACCACGATAGTGACCTGCGAATAGTTCACCATCGACTAGACTGGCTGTATCAGCATCATCTACGAAAATATCAATTTGAAGAGGGGAGAGATCCAGAGCTTCGAAACGACCTAGCTGAGCGCCCAGATAAGTGTTGCCAGTTTTCTTGAGGTCTAAGTAAGCGTCATCCATAGTGACGGTGCCGTCCGTTTTCAGTAACGGATTAACACGAGCTTTCATTTTATACCCGTTTTGCTCAACAATATAATCGGCAGTAAATGATAGACGCCCATTTGTATTAAGCGTTGTTTTGTCCGATTTTAGTTTTGTTGTCGAAGTCTTTAAGTCAACAGATTGTTTCGTAGCGTTCATATCAATACGCATATTGCCGCCAAGAGTTAATGTACCAGGGCCAGCTTTAATGTCTGCTGCCATTGTTCCAAATGACATAGTCGCACATGCAATACTCACTGCTAATATATTGAATTTCATAATTTACCTTTTTGTCCTTTCTTGTGTTTTTATTCAACGATGATTATTTTTATGTGAGAGATGTTTATTGACAAGTTGATAGTATTAATATTTAGACTTGAACAGTTAAATACCCTTTTTAATGTGGGAGGTTGTATTTGAATATAACTTCTTTGTCAGATGGGTTATTTACAATGTCATTTTCTATGTTGATAGTGTATTGGAATGTAATAAAGAATAGATAATATAATTAACGAGGGTGCTATATCGCGAGATGGTGAGAGTTGAGGTATTTAGTGAAAAGAGGTTGAGAATCTTATTAGTAGAGATTTAATAATGAATTGACGACAATACTAAACGTGATAGGAAACGATAGTAAGGCGATCATCTAAAAGGTGATCACCTTAAGCGTTAAAGCAAAACACAGGTTATTTGTTTTCTTGCCGATTTTCCAATACTTCGGTCAATGTAGCTTCAATCGACAAGCCGTCCTGTTTAACTTGCCATGCTTCATATTTTGCTTGTGCCTCAAGTATGCTGTCTATGTCCAGTGCGAAGAAGCAGCACAGCCTCATAGCTAGTTTAGGAGAGAGTCTCGTATTTCCGCATAAGACCATTGCAAGTCCACCATGACTTACACCGATGGACCGAGCCAACTCTCTTGTACTGAGGTTATGTTTTTCCTTTAATAAAGCAAAAACATCGACAGCAGATTTTGGTGGAAAGCTCATAAAGTAACCTTGGATTTATCTATATTTACTTGTTGGTTTAGCATTAAATAAACCAACATTGGTTCATTCTTTCTGATAGGTTTTAATGTAAAGCAATATTGGTTTACTTAGCTGTTTACCGCAGGTGTTGTATTTCAATTGACATTTTTATATGCAAGTACAAACCTAGGGTAACAGTTATTGCATAGTGAAGAGCCCAATCTTTTTGTGTGCAGCATCGACTTTTGTTGCATATTAATTGGGTTGTCTTCAGTTTCTATTGATTGCCTCAATTGTCAATGTTCTCTGATGAAAGAGTGCATTTATTTTTTGTGATATATAGCATATCAAGATGATAAATATATTATTTAGACTTGAACGCCACTTTTGATATTCATTGTGATAAGGTTGGTAAGATAATTGTGGGTTAAGTCTATCTAAGTAACTTGTATGTAATTTCTTGTTCACCTAATGTATGTGATTGTAATTGCTTTGGTATTATTATCTAATTCACAGTGTCTGAGAGCATCGTCTACTCGTCAGTTGAGAATTAATGACGAGTCGGAGAGCTAATATATTCTACGAGTGTCAACGGATTGGTCTGCAAAACGTATTGTACTGACTGACCGTAGCGTATTATTACCATCTCGTCCTAAAAGAGAGTCTCTAACAATCACAGCATCATCCTGATAGTTGATGTTGTAATCATTCTTTTCTCCTGAGAACGTAACGGTGGTATTGGAATTATTGCCCGTAATGTCATTGTCAAGTTTATTGACGATTATTTCGACGGGATGGCCTCCTGTCAAAGTTATGTCTTTGAGGTAGCGAGAGTGGTTGGTATAAAGCAAGTCTTCACGATATTGGAGACTAAACGTTCCTTTAAAATTAGGGTCTAGATGGGCGTTATAGGTTAAGTAGGGATGGAAGAATTCTGTCATTAACTGATAGCCCTTTGGATCACGAAGTTGAACTTCGTGTCTAGTTCCAGCAATGTAAAATCCCCACATTCCCCATCCGCCGGTAAACTTGTCCATCATCCTAAAAGATTGCTTCGGATAAGCACCCCACAAGCCGTAATATGAGTCTAGAACAGATGCTAGATACTCTTGAGTTAGACTGTTCTCTGCCGTTAGCTCGTCGATCCAATCTTGTACTTCTGGAGTCATAGCCCAAATTTGTTTGGCATAAGCATTGATTTGAGCATTGCGTATTTCAGTTTGGTACTCAGGGAGAACCCCTATGAATTTGTCGTACCCATCTACGCCGATTCCATAATCATGAACGAGGTGCAATATTTCTTCAAAAGTCGCGTCTCGGTGCTGGTAGTTTTGCGCCATGTACCAAGGTCCGCCCTCAACTTGAATTTCCTCTTCATATAAAGGCTGCCCCTCAAGTTCGGCAGCATTATTAGTGCCATCATCTCGTCCGTTTAAAAGGAGTAAAGTAGCACCATTCTCAGCCATTCTATTCGCAACAGAGCTCTTATTGCTTCCATACTTAGATCCGGAAAAGTCGGTAAGATAATGAACAAGCACCGATTTGGCTCGAATTATCTGTCCGTCAGATAGCTGGTCTTGAGCAACAATGTGAATCGACTTTCCATTAGGTGCAACAACCGAAGTGTAACGATTAAAGCGTAACTCTGACGAAAACTGTTTTTTCAGCTGTAACGGAACTTCAGTAATACCGAGTGCTTCTTGTTGTGTTGAAATAGAAAAATCAACACTGGATGAACCCGCGTTGACTGCGTTGATATTGAGACAAGCTACGGTCATTGCTATCGGAAAGGCTTTGGGATATTGCAAAGTCATAAAAATGGCTCCATAAGAAGTCGCTTGATGTAGCGAGAGGCGGTAAATACGAGCAGAGTTCTAGGCTAAGAAACCAAAACTATTCTGAAGGAACTATCTTTAGCCTATAAATCTGACATACCGTCCATTCTATCGGAAGGGAGGTGAAACAGAGGTGAAATGGTGGAACCCTCGTTTTTTGAACATTCGGTTCGGCCTGTTGCGAGTACATGACATTATGTTGGCAAGTGAAGAATAGCTACGAAGCCGGTCTCGGTCTTTTTAGTTTCCATAAACCAACCAAGCTTATCGCAAATTCTGAATATTAGATCTTGTCCCAAACCAAATCCGTCTGTTACCTGCAGCTCGTGGTCCGCCGTAGTGGTATTTTCAATGATGACGGTGTTGTCTTTGCAGTAAATGCGTATAAGCCCTGCGTGGGTGTATTTGAATGCGTTAACCAATAGATTACTTATAACGATTCGTATCGGGGTTTCCGGTAAGTCTAGTACTGGAGCGTTACTATAATCAGTCTCTAACGACACATCAGAACCGTTAATGAAGTGATAGTACTCGTCGACCAGTTCATTCAATAAAGCGGCTACTGAAACTTCCTTTTGTGGTGGAGGGGTGTTGTGTTTACGAGAAAGCCAAAGCATCGTCTCAACGACTTGTTGCATATTTTGACTTGCTCGGTCTATGCGCACAATCGCGTTTTTTGATGCTTCTGGTAGCGCTATTCTTTCCAATATCTCCATATTAGCTCTGATGATGGCCAGAGGGGTGCGAAGTTCGTGACTGGTATGAGATAAAAAGTCCTTTTCCCGAGCGAGCAGGCGGGCATTTTTCGATAGTGCTCGTTGCAAATATGAAGCGACGCGATTGTATTCCTGAAAAGTAAAATCGGGAGTGGGGTTTGATTCTAAGTTCTCTGATACCAGTTCAGACCAATGAACCAGTTGCTCTGTTCTTTTTCCTATTCGATAGCTATAAAACCAGAGTGCCAATAGCACTATAGAGATATAACCACCGACGATTAGCAAGATAAAATTGAATCGGCTATCAAACCATATATCGATTGTGTCATTGATTAGGTGGTAGTCATATTTCGCGATGACGTATACCGTTCTTTCGTCGTCGCGAAGAAACCTAAATATCCCTAAAGTGATTTCCTTCTCTGGGTCATCGGAAAAAGTTTCATCCACTGAAACCACAGTGAATTGATTGTTGGAAAGTTGAACATTTTCCAAAATATTCGTTCCTTCCACACGAATAACGGGGAGGTCGTCTAGGTAGAATCGAATCACATAAGAACTTGGCAACTCGATATTGGGGTCTAACTGGTAAGCTTCTGAGTAGGCTCGCCACTCCGTTAACATTCTCATCCTCACGGAATCTTCAATGCCGTACTCAAAGTAGCGAACTAGCAGCTCGAAAAGCATGAAGGCAGTGATAATCGCGATTCCAACAAAAAACGAGGTGAGATGGTTTTTTAATGGAAAGCTCTTATTAAGCATTGCTGGTAACCTGAATTCTTACACCTTGGCCCACAACGGTTTCGATGAGTTTAATATTATGATTCTTATCAACTTTCTGTCGAAGTTGATAAAGCTGAACCTTTAGGTTGTTGGTTTCAGGTATTTCATTAGGCCATAGCGTCTGTTCGATTTCTTCTCTCGAGACCAACTGAGGAGATTTACGCATTAGCAGCTCTAACAACCTAAGATTAAGTCGAGTGAGTTCAATAGGTTGATTTGAACGCGTTACTCGTTTTTGTTTAAGATCATAGGTCAGATCTCCAGCAACGAGTTTAGTTATTTGACCACTTCGTCTTCTCGATAGAGATTTTATCCGTAAAGCCAGTTCTTTCATCATAAATGGCTTTACAAGGTAATCGTCGGTACCTGAGTTGAACCCGGCCTCTTTGTCTTCAATGGTATCTTTGGCCGTCAACATGAGAATAGGTGTGTCAATACCTGCTTTTCGAAGGTTTTGGCAAACCGTAAAGCCGTTGACCTTGGGTAGCATTAAATCAAGAAGGATGACGTCGTAGTAATTCTCTCTGGCTAAATTGTAACCACTCTGTCCATCGTAGGCGTGATCGCATTTTATGTTTTCGTATTCCAAGTAATCTGCAACCGAGGCTGCTAAGTCTCGGTCATCTTCAATGAGCAATACATGGATAGATAAATCGGAATTCATGTGTTCAATAGTCCTTTATCTTGCCGCATTGATGATTTGAATCGAAAAGCAGCTACGGGGTGTTAAGTACACCGTTTTGAAGAAATATCCTTAAATTGATAGAGATTATACCCAGATATACTTGATAAAACATTAGTTGAGGCTATGTCTTTGGTGTGTGGTATTTATTCTGTTGATATCCCATTTGGAGAGCAGGGTCATGTCGAACAGTCGTTTTATTAAGGAGGATCTTGAACGGTGAGGGCAAGGGGGAATGTGAGTAAAGAGCTAAAAAAGGCTTACCGTAACGCGGTTACGATAAGCCTAAAGTTATCTATTGTGCGGACTTGTCGCTAGCTACTTGAGGTTGTTCAACCTCAGTAAGTAAGCCTTTAATCAAACTCACACAACCTAAAATTAGAATCAGCGTAAATGGCAGCGCTGCAATGATGGTAATCGATTGAAGTGCTTGAATCGATTGAGTACCACCGATCCACAACATGACCACGGCGATGACAGCTGAGATCACAGCCCAGACCACTTTCTGCTTGATAGGAAGCTCGAGTTTGCCACCTGCAGTCATACTGTCTACTACGATTGAACCTGAGTCCAAAGTGGTCACAAAGAAAACAATGATCAGCGCAACGGCAATCAGCGATAAGATGTTACCAATAGGGTACGCATCAAGCATATAGAACAAGCTAAGTGAAACGTCTCCGATACCCTGAGCGGCACCAAGTATACCCACATGATCAACGATCTGTTGAATTGCGACACCGCCAAAGAAAGACATCCATGCAGTGGTGACAAGAGTAGGGATAACTAGTACACAAAATAGGAATTCGCGAATTGTTCTGCCTTTTGAAATTCGTGCAACGAACATACCGAAGAATGGCGCATATGCAACCCACCAGGCCCAATAGAACACAGTCCAGCCATGAAGCCATGTGGTGTCTTCACGGCCAGCGCTTTGGCTTAGTGGAAGAATATTTTTCACATAACCAACGACTGCGGTCGAAACTGAATCCAATACCGTTGTGAAGTTCAAAATACCGATAAAACCAAGGAAAACGAATGCGATAATCATATTGAGATTACTCAATACCTTAACGCCGCCGTCCATTCCACGAACAACAGAAACAATAGCCAAACCCATAATGGTCAGGATAATGGCAATCTGAAGCAGAAGACTGTTTTCTAGTCCGAATACGTGACTGATTCCACTTGCAGCTTGTGAGCCGCCCAGACCAAGTGATGTTGCAAGGCCAAATAGGATTACCAGAACAGCCATTACATCGATAACGTCACCGACTCTTCCCCAAACTCTGTCACCAAGTAGAGGGTAGAATACCGAACGCATTGAGAGCGGAAGACCTTTGTTATAGACAAAGTATGCTAGCGATAATGCGGCCATCCCATAGATAGCCCAAGCGTGAAGTCCCCAGTGGAATACGGCGGCACCTAAGGCTAGTTCTCGCCCTTCTGGTGTAAACGGTTCAACACCTAGTGGTGTGCCAAACCAATTGGTATAAAAGGCGGTCGGCTCTGCTACGCCCCAAAAAATCAAACCAATACCCATACCTGCTGCAAATAACATGGCGATCCAGGAAATAGTTGAATAATCTGTTGTGGCATTGTCGCCACCTAAACGAATTTTACCGAGCGGAGATAAAGCAATCAGCAAGGCAAAAATCAGAAGAATGTTTGCGCCCCACATAAAGACAAAATCAAACTTTGATAGTGCAGCGGATTTAACGGCATCGATGGCTGCTTTTGCGTCTTCTGGGGAAAGTACTAAGAGAGTGACGATGAAGAGGATGGATAAGCCCGCGGAAGCGGTAAACACTGTATTGTGAACATCCATGCCCCATTTAGTGATGTTGTCTTGACCGACTTGATAATCTGTAGAATCTATACTGTATTTTTGAGATTTAAAACCCATAATTATGAGGTTTACATATTCGTGTGAACGAATATAAAGACCAACTCCATGTTTAATTAATAACTGATTAGAATTCGAAATTCTTCCAATTAACATTATGTTAATCAGTAGTTTATGATGAAAGTGTCCGTTTTACATCTAATCCTGAAGGACGGATTTTAACACAAATAGGACACCTTTTGGGCGCTATATTGAAAGAAGTCATAGCAAAGGGTATTTCTCTTATAGATACTTCTCTGTTTAGTACTAAATGGTCGAAACGAATTTCACAGCACTACCTGCTTTGGCGTTTCGGTTGACAATTAATCGTCAAACAAAAGGTTAATAGCAATGCCTAACAGCACTAATCCGAAAATTGGACCAAGTACGCCAAGCGGTGCTCGTTCAATATACGGTAGGTTTTCTGCAATCATCAGCCCCCATTCGGGTGAGGGTGGCTTAGCGCCAAGACCGATAAAACTCAGCGACGTTAAGCTTAGCGTAATCACTGGCATTCTAAGTAGTGCATGTCTCAATAATGGCGGAAGCACATAAGGAAGGAGATAGTACCTAAGTATCTTGAATTTGCTCGTTCCCCATATCGGCGCAAGATGCGTGTAGGGCTGCGCTTTAGCCTCAACGATAAGACTTGAGCAGTGAGCCGCAAGAGGGGCCCAAGACACCAAAACAATGGCAATCATGGCACTGTTTGGATTCATCCCCGTCATTCCAGCAACCAATAAGCCAGCGATAATATAAGGAATACCCTTGGTTATTTCGATTAAACCTTGGCTGTATCGAGTGTTGAACCCAAGAACCATGCCCACAACCAAACTTAGCACTGTCGCGACAAATCCTGCCCAAAACGTCGATAACATACCAGACCCAATGCGGGCTAGAAGGTCACGTCCAATGCTGTCGCCACCTAAAGGTGCCTGCAAGCTCGGAGCAGCAAGTCTGATGAACTGACTGCTAAACGGGTCGCGAAACAGTGACCAGATAACAACAGCCAGCAACAGTGAAAAGATTAAACCCGCCGTCAATCGTTTGTTATTACTCGAGGTAAACGCAAAAGATGAATGACTACTGATAAGCTTACCGTTTCTGAGACTGTGGCCTAACAACAACTGTTGAACAAGCAAGCTCAAGCTACTGATGAAAATCGAAATAAATAGAAGTACTAACAAACCACCTTGGAGCACTGGTAGATCTTGTGCTTTCGCTGCACCTAAAATTAGTCGTCCTATTCCTGGGATGGAAAAAATCTGCTCGACAGCAACCGCTCCACCGGTCAGGCCGATCATTATCATCGCGACTTGCGGGATCAAACTACTGATTGCACGTTTTAATGCGAAGCGCATGATCTGGAAGGAACTGATGTTCGCACTGAGCCAAGTGATCACCCATGGTTCATTAAGGACGCGCTGCAAACTGTCCCTCAATAGACGACTCAAAAGACCGCTAGCGGGAAGCGCAAGTGCCAGACTAGGCAGCCAAATATGGTGCCAGCTTTGCCACCCGTAGGGGGGGAACCAACCCAACCAAATAGATAAAATAAGGATGAGAACGGACGCTACTACGTATTCAGGTAACGAGATGAGCACAGTACTCAGGCTATTATGGGTTTGTTTTAGCTTTCTTTGTTTCCAGCTAAACAAGGTATGAACTAAGCTAAACCCACACAGTACAAAGGTTAAACCTAGTGCCATCGACATCAGTAACAGAGAGGTCGACATTGTCTGTTGAATACCATCTATGACCGGTGAACCATCGATCCATGAGTAGCCTAGATCACCATGCAGAGCGTCACTAAGCCAGTCTGTTAATCGTTCCATTGCACTACGGTCAAGCTGTAAATCGGCTCTTACCGCGGCAAGTGCTTCCGGCGTTAACATGTGTTGTTGTCCGGCGCGGGCACGCAAAATCGATTGGCTTGGGTCAATACCAGCAATATCTGGCATCAAACCCACTAAAATGACGACGACGATCAATGAGATAAGTCTTGATAACCAAGGTGTTAGCACATCGAATATTCGTCGAGAAGTATCAACAGACAACATTAAGTTAGTTCACCTTAGTGTTCGCATTGATAAGGCGACGTTCGCTTGGGTCGCGAACAGCATCAGAAACACGAAGGCTTTCACCCTGAATGACACGTTCGTGTAGCAGTGGAATGGCAGCGAAATCGTTCAAAATGATCTGTTCTGCAGCAATGATGGCTTGTTGACGTTTTGGTCCTAAAGGCTGTAGATCGGCGTAAGTCAGAGCGTTGTCGACTTCCTCAGAACAGAATTGACCTAAGTTGAACGATCCCTTACAGCCAAAATCACTCATCATATATGCGATAGGATCGCCTGAATCCAAAACTGTCGCTCGAGAAAGAATAAAGGCATCAAAATTACCCGCTAATGCATCGTTTTCAATTTGAGCGTACTCACGGATATCAAGTTCTACTTGGAAGCCTGCGCTTTCAAGCTGCTGTTTGAGCAAAGCGGCGACTTCAGGAAGTTCAGCACGGTCAGTGAAAGTACCTATGACGATTTTCTCACCATTTGCTTTTGTTTTAGCTTCAATCGGTGATGCTTCGGGACGATGTGGTGCAGCCCAAGCAAGTGCCGGACCTAACAAACCCTTCGCAATATCGGCATGGTTTTCATACACAGTTTTAATGATTTGCTCTCTATCTACCGCGGCGGCGGCAACTTGGCGCAACTCTAATTGACTAAAAACATCTGACTTATTGTTTAAGTAGAGCGTGTTGGTTCGCGGCATAGCCACTTCGTGTAAAAGGTTGCTATCAATCGTTGCTATTTGAGATACAGGCACAGCTTCGACAACATCGGCGGAACCTGTGCGTAGTGCTGCTGCACGCGCGAAACCATTTGGAACATACTCAGCGATGACCGTGTCTATGTGTGCTTTCTCACCCCAGTAATCATCGAATCGTTTTAGCGTGGCACTGGTTGTGCCGTTAATTTCGATTAATTCAAATGGACCAGTACCTGCACCAGTGGGTACGACTCGACCATTCTCTTTATATGCAGTTGCCGCCAAAATGGCGAGTTGAGGACTTGATAAGCGGCTAGGTAGTAAAGGGTCATTAAATGTTGTCTTGATTTCTACGTGCGATGAATCAAGGGCTCTCACAGTGAGGTCAACACCATCAAGTATACGAGGCTTAGGTGCAGCACTCAAAGCCTGTTGCAGTGAGTTAACCACTGATTCTGCGGTTAGCATGGAACCATCGTGGAATTTCACACCCTGGCGAATAGTGAAGTGCCATGTGAGTGGGTCAATCTGCTTCCAATCGGTAGCCAGCATTGGTTCAACCTCAGAAGCCGGGGAAAGATTGATTAACGTTTCCGCGGTGCTCCAACGTGACAATTTGAAAGCGTCGTCAGATAATGGTGATAGTCCAGTGCGAGGTGGCTGCATCATTGCCACACGAATCTCGGATTTGACGCTTGATTCACTGTTTTCAGTTTGTGTATCAAAACAGCCAGTTAACGGTAGAGCGAGCGCAAGCGCGCATGCCAATTTAATTGAGTGAAAACGCATGATTATGTCTCGGTGATGTTGTGTTAAGTATTCGTTTTTGAATGAATTTGGGCACGAATCAGTGCCTGTGTTGTTGGGTGAACAGGTTGTTCCATGATTTGTTTAACAAAGCCGTATTCGACGATCTCTCCTTGATCTAAGACCACTATCTCTTCACATAGCGCGATTGCTGCCTTGAGGTCGTGACTGACAAGAAGTAGTTGCAGGTCATATTTTTGCTTTAGCGAGTTGAGCAGTTCGATTATTCGTTGGCGATTTACTGGGTCTAAGCTACTGGTAGGTTCGTCTGCAACAAGTAACTTGGGTTTTACAATGAGCGCACGAGCGATGGCGATTCGCTGTGCCTGACCTGTTGAAAGCTGTTGTGGGTAGAGTGACAACAAGTCCGTGGTCAAGCCAACCTCGTTCAGTGCAATTTGTGCGAGCTGTGGGTGGTTCCCCCCAATTTTGAGGTTTTCTAGTGGTTCAATCAGGATTTGTTCGACTGTGTAATACGGATTTAAACTTGTGTGTGGCTCTTGGGGAACCATTTGTACTTCACTGCAGACCCTCAAACGCTCGCTTGCGTTGTGGAGAGAGAGTGTCCTTCCCGCGATTTGAACGTTTCCTAGTGAAGGTGTCCGTAAACCAAAGAGCAATTCAATAAGCGTAGACTTTCCGGCACCCGATGGGCCAACAATGGCAATGTTTTGATTCTCGATCTGGAGGGAAACATTACTGAGTGCTTTAAATGGTTTGCCACCCAACCATCTAGGAGTAGAGTAGTGGTGCACACTGACATTGCTAAAGCTCACTAAAGTTGAACTTACCTTACTACAACCCATGATAGTCTCTTCGATAATGGCAGTCATTGAAGGAGTCCTTTCAGTGAACGACAAAAATGATGAGAACTGGATTCAAGAGCGACTCGCGGTTCACCATAAGCAGCGACTTTTCCTTCGTCAATAACCAGTAATTTGTCGCAAGCTAACGCACTATTTAGGTCGTGTGTAATCAAAATACCAGCCATATTGGACTGCTTTACGCTTTGGAGAATGAGAGTCAATATTTCCTGTTCAGTGACAGGATCGAGAGCACTTGTCGGTTCGTCTGCAATTAATACTTGAGCTTGGCTTAATAAACCAATAGCAATGCAAATGCGTTGTCTCTGCCCACCAGAGAGTTGGCTAGGATAATTGGTTAATACTATGGCTGGATCGGGAAACCCAAGACGAGCAAGTAGATTAACTATGGTGTTCCGATTTCTAGCGCTTGGCTTTGTTTGGTCTCCGGTGAGAGCGAGACAAAGCTGCTTCTCTACAGAAACTAAAGGATTAAGCGCTTGAAGGGCATCCTGAAAAATGAAGGCTGGCCGTTGTTGTGCAGAACGATTAAGCAATGGAATCTTACAGACTTCACTGCCCGCAATTGTTATCGTACCCGATACGGATATGGTGTCTGGAGTAAAGCCCGCAATGGCTTTAGATAGCATGGACTTACCAATACCTGAAGGACCCATTACGGCCAGCGTTTCCCCCGCAGATACGTCAAACTGAATGCCTTGAAATAGGATTCGGTCTTTACTGCTTATGGATAGTTGATTTATGGCGAGGAGAGGAGGTGTCACGAAAAAACTCTTAAATAATATGTTATAACATAACAATGTTATCATCACGAGTTAGGTAAGAGAAGAGCAATGCACAGATTACGGTGTAGATTTTCTCGCTGGTGTATCACCAGATTAAATCAAAAAAGCACTCAAAAGAGAGCTTCTTGAATAGTATGGTTTTGTGGTTGGGGCTAAGAAATGGTTTGATGACCACACTTTTGCTTAACTTGACCGATGAATGGATAGAGAAAGACGATACGGCCACAATAAAAAATAGTAAAAGCAAGCCATAAACCGTGGTTACCCCATAGTGGAACAGCCAATAACTGCGCCAATAAAAACACCATCAGTGTTGCAATACTGGAGTCTCTGACCGGTCGGGTTGTTCCGGTTCCGGTAAAGATCCCGTAGACCGTTAAGCCGTACCCGGCAACCAAGGGGAATACAATTAGCCAAGCTGCCACTTGGTGATACAAGCTGACGAGTTCTGTTTGTGTCGTGAACAGTAAAACTAAATGCGATTGGAACATCAGCACCAACAGAGTGAGAATTACGATGAAGCCCGATGTCCACTGGAAATTGAGTGTTAGCACTCGATCTAGCATCTTTGGATTGTTTTGTCCGACGGCTTTACCGGCGAAAACACTAGAGGCATTAGCAATACCATCAAACATGTAGCTGACGATAAAAGTAATTTGCATAAGGATGGCGTTAACCGCAAGTACGTCAGCCCCTAGTTGAGAGCCAACTCTTGCCATCATGTTGAAGAAAACCAAAATGCAGACCGTTCTCAACATCAAATCAGTATTCGATGAGACGATCGTTGAGAAGTCGTGCCTACTCATTTTGGCGGAGGAAATAAGGCGAGTTAGAGACATTCCTTGTGTATTGAATACTAACGTCATTCCAATCGCAAATGTCGCGATCTGTGCAATCAAGCTTGCATAAGCCACACCTGCTACACCAAGGTCAAAATACAATACAAATACTGCGTCAAGGACAATATTCAAGACATTGCCAAAGACCTGGGTGTATAAAGTTTCTTTCGCTTTCGCTTGCCCCATCAACCAACCAATAATGGTGTAGTTGAGAAGCACAAACGGAGCACCGAAGATTAAAATACCAAAATAGATATGGGCTTGTTCAGCTACGGCATTTTCGGGCTCTATTACCCAGAGTGCTCCTTGCCAAATGACGGACTGTAGTAGGATAAAGCTTGCACCGACAACAGCAGCAAGAACAAATGGGCGCATCAAACTATTTGTCATCAATGCGTCATCACCTTTACCTAATGCCATTGCACTTTGGCCCGTTGTACTAACTCGGAAAAAACCGAACAACCAATATAGGGTGTTCATAATGACCGTCCCGATAGCAACGCCACCAATCAGCTGTGTGATACCTAAGTGGCCAATCACAGCAGTATCGACGGCACCCAGCAGAGGCTGAGTGACTGTGGAGATAATAAAGGGCAGAGCAATTTTGAAGTAATCTGAATGAGAAATAGTCATAGCAAAATAGCGGTGCACCAGCAAACAACAATGTTAGTCGCCAATGAGAATTATTTACATTGCGTGAATGGTAGCGAGATTTATTGTGAATGTCATGGATTGATTCATGTGCAGTTACCAAATGCTCAGGAAACAAGCACCTTTAGATTTCAACCTGCCTGAAGCAGACTCAGGCAGGTTTTACAGCGGGGCTATCGATTACTTAAAGCAGGGTAATACATCCTGCTCAAAATAGGGTTCTTGGTTTACCCAAAACATATAGTTAACATGAAGAAACGACTGAGCGAATGAGTGGAGGGCAGGAACAAGACTTTGTCGTTTATCCACGACGTCAGTATTGTTGGTTTGGCCAATGTAGTTACCATCTTGTATCGCGATACCAAGTGGCACGGTATAGTTATTCTCATGCATCATCGCTAGGGCGTGATTTAATTGTCCGCGTTTTCGCATCATAAGGTCAGGTGCGCCAAGGCCAACACCTATTTCTTGTCCATATTGATAAACACTCTTTAAGTAACCTTTATCTTCCCATGGTAGCCATTCACCAACCATAAAGTTAGCGTATTGCATCGTGGTGGAGGTTGGGAACGCGTGTTTCATGGCCCGCATATTATCCTTGAGTCCTTCGACATAACTCGCTTCAGTGAAGCTTGGATCTTTCTCAACGCCAATAGCGGTTTCTTGAAGGTTGATGCCTTCAACTTTTCCATCAAACTGTTTTCCTAATGCGTTGAGGAGTTTCGCGAAACGCGCTCTTACTTTGCTGTCCCACCGTTTTGCCACCCAACCCTCTGGCTCACCGTCGTCTGTGTATTGGTAAACCGCACCACCATCGTATTCATCAGACAAGAGGTAGCTAGGTACACCTTTGTAGCGAGGATCAAACGTCGCGTCCTGAAGCTGAATAAAGAGCTTTTTGCCATGTGCATTTAGATAGTCATAATCGGCTTGAATCATAGAAAAGTCGTACTGATCTTTCTCTGGTTCTAACATTGCCCAAGAGTACATGATTTGCGCACCCGAAAAGCGAGTGTTGTTTAGCAATGGGTGATTGTGTATGGCTTCTCGATCACGTGCAAAGTACACAAAATGCTGAATATTATCTTTTGGAATCGGGCATTTAGCAGAGATATGGTTTTTATATTCGTTGGCATAACGGTCGACAGGGTTGTCCCATTGTGCCTGTGCATGACCAGTGATGAGTAATGCAGCTAAAAAGCAGAGCTTTTTCATAATCTGATGAGTTCCTTGAAATGGCGAGATAGCGAACGTGAACAGCTAACGAACTTAGTGAAAAAGAGCTAAGTTTAGTAATTACTATGCCCCCAGTTTAAGGAAGCTTTAGCTATGTGACTGTATGATTAGGTAAAGATGAGTCACACCTTGCTATTTACTTTCCGCCAGCTCTTTCATTTCCTGATATACGGCTTCTAGGCTCTGTTGGGCGACACGAAGAATAGGGAGGTAATTTTCGAGATCGGCAACGGTTTTACGGCTCTTTGGACAATGACAAAATAAGGCTGCCATAAAGTTGCCAAATTGGTCATAAAGGGGAAGTGCGATCGCCACCATACCATCAATGAACTCTTCATCATCCACGCTGTACCCTCTGCGTTGAATAACGCTTAGCTCCTTTTTTAGGCTCTGCTTGTCGATAATGGTGTTTTTCGCACACTGGCTCAGTTCAATTTTACTCAATACTCGACGTAATTGGGGTGGCGTCAAAGTACTTAAATAAAGCTTGCCGCTGGCGGATGCCCAAAGTGGAGTGGGAAAACCAACCGGAATGACAATTTGCAGCGGCCAATTGGTTTGAATTCGGTCGTAGTAGACCATATGCGGGCTAGGGTCATCATTCGCCAAGGCCAAACCGCAGGTTTCCTCTAGCTTACGAGAAAGGCCGTGTAGAATAGCTTGTCGTTGCAGTTTATGCTGATTGGTCCATCTTACATCCAACGCGATAGAGAGCATTTGTGAGCCTGGATAGAAATGACCGCGTTCATCAGACTGGATGTAGTTTGCGTCATCGAGTTGCTGCAACAATCGGTGGCAAGTAGGTTTGGGAATCCCTGACTCGAAGATAATATCAGAAGCTGAGATAGGACTCTTTGCTTCGCCAATCCGTTCAATAACGTTGATAAGACGATCGACTGAATTTACTTTTTCCGACACCATAGATTCCTTTTAAAAGCTCACCCTAAAATAATATCCAATCTCACTGCGTTAACGCAGTCATTTGGGCAGCAAGGCTTTATATTCCCAAAGTATTTTACGAGTTTCAACTGGTTAAAGAGACATTGACTTGATTTGAGTGGGGCAAAATGTCGGTATTGACCCGATACTCTTCTCGTCCTTGAGTTGGCGCATCGAGAATAAAGAGTTCTCCTGAACTGGGATATAACACCGACTCTTGAGTGGTGAGCTCATAATCTGCTGTTGTGACGAATAAGGTATTGAAATCTTCGCCGCCAAAAGTACAGCGCGTAGCGTGCTTAACTGCAAGATTGATTTCACCAAGTTGTGTGGCATGACCTATTTTGTTCTGTGATGGAGTGTAATAGGAAATGATGCCGCAGTCCCAGTGACAGATATACAGGTTTCCGTGGCGATCAACGGACAGCCCATCAGGATAGCCCTTGCACTCATCGAGTTCAACAAACACCGCCTTTTCAATTATTTGGGTCATCGAATCATCGAGTTGATATTCATATACTTTTCTTTGGAACATATTTGAACAGTAGGCGCGTTTGAGTGCTGGGTTAAACGCTATGCCGTTGGCGACGCTGAATCCAGAATCCATTTCAAGCGCGGTGTTCGCCGTTAGTCGGTAAAGCTTGCCATCAGGAGCTTCAAGTTGCTTGTGGTTCATCGAACCAAACCATAAATGACCATTCGGCGCCGTAACCGCATCATTTAAATGAAGCTTAGTTGAACCAAAGCAAGGATCAGCGATAGGAGCAAAATCGTCAAAACTCGAAGTACAATAAAACAGTCCCTGTTTGCTAGCACATATCCAACCATTGCCCTCACATCGTGCAATCGCCGTGATATCAAAAGGTACGTGAAAGACTTGGGTACTCTGGCTGTGAATCGAATACTCAAAAATCTCACTACCTGCAGCTTCGACCCAGACGAGACTATTGGTGTCGGGTTTCCAAATAGGCGACTCGCCAATGGTTGTTCTAATTCCTTTTACTGAATGCATTTTAACTGTCCATATTGATACATTTTGTATCAATATAGTTTAATTTATAGTTCAAAGAACGTTTTCTTTCAGGAATATGTGAAATGACGCAGCGGATTAACGAAAACACAATGACTTAGCTAATGAGTGGGCGCAATGCACAAGAAATATCCGTTATAATTTCGATAATTAGCTCGCTCAACAAGGTAAGCATCCGTTACCTTAACGAGTACGTATAAAGTATCCAAACCCAAATAAGGAACCTGGATGGAAAGCTCGATAGTGCCAAGAGCGATGGTTTTACCAAGGCCGGTAGTTGTACTTAAAGATGCGGTCAAAACGTTTATTGACGGCAAAGAATCTCATCACGTATTGGACAGAGTGAACTTGTCGCTGGCGGAAGGAGAGAGCATGGCACTCACTGGCGCAAGTGGTAGTGGCAAGAGCACGCTATTGAATATTTTGGGTGGTTTCGAGCCAATGACCAGTGGGACCTTAGAGTTGGCTGGTGAATTGGCGCAAACGTGGAACGATAAGCAATGGGGCTATTTTCGTCACCACAAGCTTGGCGTAGTCTTTCAGCAATTTAACCTGCTAACGCCGTTAAATGTCCGACAGAATATTGAGTTTCCTTTAAGTTTAAACAAACGGAAGTGGAACGCTTGGTGCGACTATTTAGTCGCTAAATTGGATATTCAACCACTGCTTGAACGCCATGTTTCTGCGTTATCAGGTGGTCAGCAACAACGAGTGGCGATTGCAAGAGCGTTGGCGCATCAACCCGCATTGCTTTTGGCAGATGAACCCACCGGAAACCTTGACCAGAAAGCGGGCTTGGAAGTGATGCGACTGTTAGAAGATATTACCCGCGAAGGAAATACATCTGTTTTGCTTGTCACTCACAGCGAAGAATGTGCGGCGTTTATGCAGCGACGTTGCCGTCTAGAAAACGGATTGCTTTATGAAAAACCGTAAAGGAATCCATCTACGAGTCGCTCTGTCCATTTCTGCTGCCCACTATCGTCAAGCGCCTTTACAGGCACTCGCTATTCTTATTGGCATTATCTTGGCAGTGACGTTATTTGTGGCCGTGCAAGCGATCAATTTAAACGCCAAACGCAGTTACGCGGAATCGGCAGAATCGCTTAGCGTCAAGGCGAGTTATCTAGTCATTCCAATGCCTGGACAGCGCTATCTTGCTGAATCCGTGTACTTTTCATTACGTCAATCTGGGTTGAGTCAATCGTTGCCAATACTTGAGGGTCGAGTGAGAGATGATACTGGGCGACGTTATTCTATCCAAGGAAGTGACATTGTAGCGGCCGTCACTTCACGCTCTCGATTACAGTCAGAGAGTGATGATGTGTCTTTATCTAATTCAGCATTGCCTCTGGCGAATTTGATGAATGGCGAACCTTTTGTCATTGTAAGCGAAACTCAGTATCAAAGGATGGGCGGCGCTAAGACCGCGGTTTTGGACGACGTTGCTATCCAGTTTGTTGTAGTACCCGACGAATGGCAGTTGGGAAGTCGCTTGCTGGTGGATATCAGCCTTGCCCAACGTTTGCTGAACAAACAGGGGCAGCTTAGCTACATTGCAATATTAGATAACAAGGTGGCGGACGATACTAAGTGGCAAGCGTTGATATCAGGCGAAGCACAATGGGTTGCCAATACAAAAAGCTCAGACCTTGGTTCACTGACAGAGAGCTTTCACCTCAACCTCACTGCAATGAGTATGTTGGCATTTCTGGTTGGATTATTCATTGCCTACAACGGTGTGAAATACAGCTTACTGAAACGCAATCGGCTGTTAGTGCAAATGCAGCAAGCGGGACTCACACCTAACACGGTTTTCTTGGCGCTGATTTTAGAACTGGTGCTTTTGGTCACTGTAGGCTCCAGTCTTGGGTTTATCTTTGGTATCCAATTAAGTCATTGGTTACATCCCACGGTAGCACTCACCTTAGAGCAGCTTTACGGCGCAACGTTATTGCCGGGAACATGGCAATGGCAATGGTGGGCTCAGGCATTGCTACTTACGTTAGTAGCGGCATTGTTCGCTTGTTGGCATCATTTCAAACAGAGGGTACAACAACCCTTATCCTCCCACGGCGGATTCTATCAATCTCCTGAACAGAGTAACGAAAACCGCTTGATGACCGTTGGGCTGATACTTGTGGTGGTGGCACTCATTGGCCTTTGGTTGAGTAGTTATTTTCGCTTAACGATGTTTTGGCTGGGTGTGTTTATTGTTGCGATTCCAATGTTGCTGCCCAAGTCTCTTGGCCTGCTGGCTCGAATAGCAGAACGTAAAACCTCTACTGGGTTGGTCCAGTACCTGTTTGCGGAGTTGCGGGAACTGATTGCACCTTTGTCTTTGGCTATGATGGCGCTGTTGTTGGCTATTACCGCTAACATAGGAATGAACACCTTGGTGGGCAGTTTCGAGTCGACATTGAAACATTGGCTAGAGCAGCGCCTGCATGCGGATATTTATGTCAGTCCTGCACAAAGTGACATGACTAAAGTCGAGCAGACGTTAGCTCATTTCGACGGCGTGGAAGAGGTCTATAAGCAATATTATGTGCAATCTAACGTCAGTGGACTGCCCACACGATTAGGTACCAAAGACCGTATAACCTTAGAACAAACCATGGTGTTTCAATCACAAGTCAATGATTTTTGGTCCCGTTTCTATGCTGGGGATGTCGTGGCTATCAGTGAGCCGATGGCAGTGAAACTGGGGTTAGTACTGGGAAGTGAGCTGCCAGGAGACTTTATGTCTGGCATGACACTGACAGTCGGTGCCATTTTTTATGATTATGGTTCGCCCGATGGCGAAGTGCTTATCTCGCCTGAATTATGGCAATCACAAGGGTTCTCGATGGTGCCAAGCAGTTTAGGTGTGAAGGTGAGCGGTAACCGCGAAGCTATGCAGCAAGCGTTAAAAACCAAACTGAATTTACACTCCAGTCAATTGTTTGATCAGGCAGAAATTAAGGCGATTGCGCTCAATATATTTGCTCAAACCTTTGCTATTACCAGCGCTCTCAATGGAGTGACGTTACTCGTCGCTGTTATCGGCTTATTTACTTCCTGTTTTATGCTACTGGAAGCTCGCAAAGCAGCTATCGCTCGGCTTTATGCACTGGGCGTCAACAAATCGCAATTGTTTGTTATGGTGGTAGGACAAATGGTCACTTTAGTGCTGTTCACATTATTGGTTGCCTTGCCATTGGGCGCATTAGTCGGTTATGTGCTGACTGATATTGTGACATTGAGAGCATTTGGTTGGAGTTTGAACTTTGTTTGGAGTTGGATGGATGTGGTTCGCCTTGCGACCATAACCGTCGCCGTGACCATCGTCGCGACCGTTATTCCTTTGTGGCGTTTGGTGACTCGTCCTGTGGTCGCAAGTTTGCAAAGCGAGGTACTGTAATGTTCAAACAGATGATGGCGGCATTATCGGCTCTAATCCTTATTGGCTGCGGTGAACCTGACGCTCCAAGTTTTGGCCAAATGTTAGGCTCCGATGATGGTCAATTTGAAGAGGTCAAAGGTGGTCGTGACCTTTCTTTTCCAGAAGATCATCAAGCCCACAACGACTTTCGTCAAGAGTGGTGGTATCTCACGGCAAACTTACAGGATGCCGAAGGCCGAGAATATGGTATTCAATGGACACAGTTTCGCTTGGCGGTGAGTTCTGAGGCACCAGCGAATGAAAATGGATGGCAAAGCCAGCAGATCTTTATGGCGCACAGTGCGATTACAACCCCTGATATTCATCTTGCAGATGAGAAGTGGTCTCGCCAGCACCCAGAAATAGCGGACGTATCAAGCGAACCGTTTCAAGTCTTTATTGATGATTGGCAATGGACTTCCACAACCAACGATCTTTTCCCTGCCACTCTTGATGTCGCATCAAACCAGTTCGGCTATCAATTGTCATTGACTCGAACCGCTCCCTATCAAAAACAAGGTGATGAGGGTTATAGCGAGAAAAGCGCTGACGGAAAGGTTGCATCGTATTATTACAGCCAGCCCTTTATCGACGTTCACGGTACTGTATCGATTAATGGTGAAAGCCATCAGGTATCTGGACAAGGCTGGATAGACCGAGAGTGGAGCTCTCAATTTTTGCTCGATTCTCAACAAGGATGGGATTGGTTCGCAATACGGTTAGACGAAGCAACGAGTTTGGTGGTCTTTCAATTGCGTGATGCTGCGACCGGACAAGCGAGCTATTCCTATGGGCGATTAATGTATAAAGATGGTCGAGGCATTACTTTGACTCAAAACGATCTAGAACTGTCAGCCGTTCAACAAACGATAATTGAAGGCCAATCATACCCAACGCAGTGGATACTAAAAGTCGTGTCTCAGGGCATTAACGTAAAGCTTTCAGCACTTAATTCTAACGCCAAAATGCCACTATCCATCCCATATTGGGAAGGTCCAATTATCGTTGAAGGATCTCATCAGGGTAGAGGATATATGGAGCTCACTGGTTATTAATCAAAGCGTTAGAATATCTATAGCCTGCGGAATGGGCGGCTTAATGCTTGCACTTCGAAAGTGGCGACTTGTATCGAATCACTCCAAAAATCTAGAGACCACCCGGCTTTTTGTTTTAGGTGTCCTAAGAATTGAGCCGGATTAGGGAGTTGTTCCCAAACTTGGGGTAAGAATAACGCGCCTTTTTTTCCGTCCTTTAACGTCACGCCGCACTGGTGCAAGGAAAGGTGCTGTAGTAAGTCTTGTTCCGAATCAACGTGCAGGAGTTCGGGTTGTGTCAGTACGGAAACCTCAATGTTAAGCGCTTCGGCTTGATGTTTTTGAAGAGGGGTAAATCGTCTATCTTGGCAAGCCGCTGCCCAAGCTTTTCTCTCTACTTCTAGTACTAAGGGAATCTGTGCCACTGTTGTGCCAATGCAGCCTTGCAGCTGATTGTTTACGGTTAGCGTGACAAAGCAAGCCCCGGGTAAAGCCAAACTTTCTGGGTAATCTTGTACCAGTACTTTCGGTAGCGGTAGTTCATTCAAATAGCAATGAATGGTGTGTTCAACCACGTCGAGCAACATAGAAAGCTCGCTATGGGTTAGCGTACTTTTCGATGGATTAGCGGCAGATTGTGTAACTGACATAACCAACGACCCTTTGTTTATCACCATATTCAGTGTCTCCGGAATTAATCAAAGTGAGACGCTGTAACTGATATTGTTTGGTTGAAATAAGATGGATTACGGCATTAACACCGGTTGAACCGCACGCTTCGGGTGGGGTAATCGTCGTCATGCCTGACTCAATTTTGTTGCAGGTCTGCCGGTCAAGGCGTTGGCACTCAGAATAGCGATGAAAGTGACTAAGATCAGTGCTGATCACCAATAAGGTCTTGCTGTCCCATATTGGCTCAATAAGTTTGGCAATCTCTAAGGCACTAACTTGTCCTGTGACGATGGGCAGCAGTTGAAAGTCATCCAATACCGTTTGAAGAAAGGGAAGTTGTACTTCCAAGCTATGTTCTTGAGCATGTGCTTGATCGTTAATCGATACCATGGAATTGTCGGCAAGTAACTCGACACAATCTCGGTCAATGCTCAAGCGGCCTAGAGGTGTTTCAAAGGCACCCACAGAAGGTAATGCACATCCGTGAAACGCGACTCGATGACTAGGACCAACTAAAATCACTCGTGAAAACTGCTGTGCGACAGATTGCAACTGATGGTACGCTAATCCTGCTGTTTCTCCTGAAAATACATAGCCTGCGTGTGGAACAATAAGTCCTCGCAGATCATTCTGAACGTTACATGTCTCTGCGTCTCTGACGTTAGGGCCAGTCAATAACTGGTTTACCTGTCTAGTGAGTTGCTCGGTATCCTTGTTATAAAAACGGCCCGCGACAGCAGGAGGTCTAATCGTCATTTTTCCACTCAAATAACATCAAATGTATATACTCATTAGTATAGTTTTTGTACTGAATGAAGGTGTGAGATGGAACCAGTTAACGCCAATCACCGTACACAATTTTGGCATTTGCAGGACGATGGAAGAGTCACTTGCACGGTTTGCCCTCGTTTTTGCACTCTCAGAGAAGGCAAGCGTGGCGCATGTTTTGTTCGTCAAGCCATTGATGGTGAGATAGTGTTAACCACCTATGGGCGTTCGAGTGGTTTTTGCATTGACCCTATAGAGAAAAAGCCTCTCAACCATTTTTATCCGGGTAGTTCAGTGCTCTCTTTTGGGACTGCTGGGTGTAATTTAGGGTGCAAGTTTTGCCAGAACTGGAATATCAGTAAGTCTCGTCAAATTGACACGTTAGGCAGTCAGGCAAGTCCTGAGCATATAGCCTTAACAGCGACGAAACACCAAAGTGACAGCATCGCTTTTACCTACAACGATCCAGTGATTTTTCTTGAATATGCTGTCGATACCGCGCTCGCATGTAGAGAGGCAGGAGTAAATACCGTTGCAGTTTCGGCAGGCTACATGTGTGAGAAGCCGCGAGAAAGCTTCTACTCAGTGATGGACGCTGCCAACATTGATCTCAAAGCTTTTACTGAGCGTTTCTATCATAAAGTGTGCAGTGGGCAACTTGCTCCGGTATTAGATACGTTGAAGTATCTTAAGCATGAAACCGATGTTTGGTTTGAAATTACCACTCTGCTTATCCCCGACGAAAACGACAGCTCGGCTGAAATCGATGCCATGACCCAGTGGGTCATGGACAATTTGGGACCTGAAGTGCCACTTCATTTCACCGCATTTCATCCAGACTTCAAAATGCTCGATAAAACGAGAACACCAGCGGACAGTTTAGTCAGAGCGCGAAACATAGCGCTTAACAACGGTCTTCACTATGTCTATGTGGGCAATGTACACGATGAAGCTTGCAGCAGTACCTATTGCCCAAGCTGTCATAATAAAGTGCTCTCACGTAACTGGCACCAACTCGGCGATTGCGCACTAACTAGCTCTGGCGTTTGCCACCACTGTGGCCACCAAATTGCAGGACGTTTCGCGAAATGCGACAAGCCGTGGGGAAGAAAGCGGATACCAGTTCAAGTGAGATAGGATACGTTGCTATGCGGTCACGATGGACAGTCCTCGCTTTTTGGCGATGAAGGCGAACGAAGCAATGAAGGCATAACAGAGGACAGGAATGAGGTAACTAGTAGGGACATCAAACCTTGTAATTAGCGTTGCTTGCATCATAGGGATAATTCCGCCACCAATACCGCACATGATGAGAATCGCTGATGCTGCACCACTTGCATCACCGAGTCCTGAAACCGCTCGAGAAAATATGATTGGATACATAAATGAATTGCACAGACCAATCATTATTAGAGCGACTCCGCCAAAAAGCGACGGCGATAAGATAGCAACTGAAAGTAATATCATCGCAATACACGCACCAGAGAACAACGTGTTCATCGCAGAAAGACGTTGGGCAAAAATGCTGTATCCAAAACGACCAAGCAGGGAGCCAGCCCAGTATAAGCTCATTAACGTAGCGGCAACTGGAGCACTGAATCCTCCAATGTTGGGATCAGAAAGGTAACTTATCGTGACGGTACCAATCGACACCTCGACCCCTACGTAAACAAAGATAGTTGCAGCACCAAAAATAAACTGAGGCTGGTGACGTAAGGTAGCCAGATGACTTAGAATTTTCACGCTCTCTGCGCTTCGATAATCGGTTATCGATGAGGAGTACAAAGTACAGGCAAGCAAAACAAGCAATGCGGATAAAACTAAGTAAATGTTGGATAGTCCGATGGAAATCATAGCGACTCCAAGAACAATAGGACCGATAGTTGTACCTAACGAATTGAACGTTGAAGCGATCGTTAACCTCTTAGTTTCGTTCTGGTCGTTACTGGTTCTGATGATGTACGGGTTAGCAACAACCTGCAAAGCAGCTACTCCCATAGCGGTTATAAAAACGGCACTTAACGCGAAGACAAAACTTTCAGCATAAAGACTGATACACAAACAGAGCGAGCCCAAAAATGTGAGCATAAGCGCTACCGTCAGGCTTAATTTATACCCTTTACGGGCCATTAAAGCAGAAGTAGGAATGCTTATGGCAAACGGAGCAAAATAAAAGGCCAGTTGAACAAGCATCGATTGTTCGTAGCTTAGTGAAAATGTCGATTGAAAATAGGGGACTAATATACTGTTTGCAGAAGTTAGTAGACCCCAACTGAAAAACACAGCAGATAACAAAATTAAAGATTGAGATGATTTGGAAGCCACTGAAACATAGGCCCACATTTCTGTGGACCTCCTCCGATGAATACTGATGGTTAATTGCTTATCAGCAATCAGATAAGAACAAGCTTTAGGCGTTGATTGCGTTATTCAAAATGTCGATGACTTGCTTCCGTTCATGAGCTTGCTGCAAAGAGGTACGGAAGTCTTCATGCATGAGTTTGCGTGCGATTTTAGAGAAAATCTTCATATGTGAATCCTTACCCTCTTCAGTGACAGTAAGCATGATAATAATATCAACATCGACATCCTCGCCCCAAGAGATAGGGTTGTCTAAGGTGAGAACGGAGACGCTGTTATGAGAGACACTGGAAGATTTACAATGAGGAATAGCTACTGAAAATCCTAGTGCGGTTGAAAACACGGCTTCTCTGTCCCAAATCGCTTTTTCAATCTCATTTGCACAACCTGTGCGTTCGTTAATCTCTAAGTTATCGCAAAGTAGCTTTATGGCTTCTTCTTTCGATCTAATAGATTGTTGAGTAAATACGAGCGCTTCATCGAGTGTTTCTTTGCCGTCACTGCTGTTGTAAAACGCTGCGACACGCGCTTTCACTTGCTCGCTATTCGTTAAGGTAAGTACTTCATTAACTAAAGCTTCACACTCGTTTACGTTAAGTCGAGTTAAGGCACGTTTGCTTGTGGCAATTTTCGAGGCTGCCATAGAAAACTGTGTGAGCCCACAACCCAATAACAAGGGTTGCGCGATAGGGTCAGCAGCGAACTCGCCACACAGACTAACCTCTAACTTGGCCACTTTTGCCGAACCAATCAGCTGCTTTAGAAATGCGATAAAGGCTGGGTTGAAGTGGTCGTATAGGTCAGCGATGGTTTTGTTTCCTCGGTCACACGCAAAGAAGTATTGTGCTAGGTCGTTACTACCAATAGAAATGAAATCGATGAACTCAGATGCTTGGTCGAAGATGTAAGCAATGGATGGAACCTCAGCCATTGCACCAAGACGGATATTGCCTAACTCATGCCCTTCATTGGCAAGTTCGATAGCCAGTTCGTCAATGAGTTCTCTGCACCAAATGATTTCGTTAAGGTTAGAAATCATAGGCACCATGATAGACACTTCACCAAAACAACTGGCTCTAAGTAATGCACGAAGCTGAGAGCGTATAATGGCGTCATATTGAGGGTACATTCTGACAGCACGATAACCTAAGAAAGGGTTGTCTTCTGCTGGAAAACCCATATAAGCACAAGGTTTGTCACCGCCTATATCTAGAGTTCGAATAACCACCTTGTTACCTTGGCTATGTTTCACAACATTTGAATAATGTTGGAATTGCTCCTCCTCTGAAGGTGGAGTGGTACGCTCGCAGAACAGCATCTCAGTTCGATATAGCCCAATACCATCTGCACCAGACGAATAGATACCCCCAGCTTCTTCGCTTGAGACGATATTGGCGAGAACGTTAACCTTTTCTTTATCGAGTGTCGTTACTTCAAGACCCTTAAACTCTGCGGTTTGAGCCGAAAGTGCGTTGAGTTTTTTGCGCTCTAGTTGATAGAACGCATCACAAGCCACGTTACTCTCTAAAATCAATGCGCCATTAATGGCATCAACAACGAGCCGTTGGCCTTGGATAATCTGCTGAGTGGGGTTTTCTATTCCGACCAAAACAGGAATATTAAAAGAGCGTGCCAAGATTATAGTGTGAGAAGTGCTGCCTCCTTCACCCATCACAATACCTTGAATTAGTGCTTTTGGAAGAGCAAGAAGCTGACTTGGGGTGAGTAGCGTGTCTGAGACCAAAATAGTTGGTGCTGTGATCGTCGGCATTTGACTCAGATCTTCATCGCGAACGATATTAGCAAGTTGAAGAGCGATATCTTTGATATCGAGCGCTCGTTCTTTCAAATAGTCACTAGCGCTATTTTCCAGTGGCGCACATAACTTGTCGCATGCATTTGCGATCGCATCAAGAGTGTTTAACGCATTATTTTGCATCATTAGAGCACGACCTAGCTCTTCATCTTGGGCAATTTTCAAATGTGCTTCGAGTATCTCTTTACATTCGCCTTCAGAGCTAGCTTGCTTCTTCAAAAGGTTTAGTTGTAACGCTTTCAAAGCACTCTGTAATTCACTCTCGATACAAGATGACGTCTGGCTTGGTAATGCAGCGGCCATTTTTCTAAGGTCAGTTTGTTGCCAGAGAGTAGCACTAGCCTCACCCAAACCGACTGAAGCAACGGTACCTCGTACATAACGAGGTGCTGCACGCATTAAACCCACAGGAAGTGGTTGTTCGCTTAATTGGACATTCTGTGTGTCTATCGCATTGTCGATATGGCTGAGTTCAGTATCAACAAATGATTGAAAAAACATAAGTGCCTCGTTGGCGTCTGAGCCAGTGAAAATAAACTGGCAATGATCGCCTTCCAAGATATCGGCACTAATCATAGACAAGACACTTTTCGCATTAGCAGTTTTATCTTTTGAGCTGTTGACTAAGAGAATGTCACAGTTGAATCGATTTGCTCGTAGCTCAATTTCTTTGGCAGGTCGCGCATGTAAACCATTTGGTAGTGGGCAGATAAAATTAAGATTAGTCATTGTCGTTTCTCATAGTGCTTTGGTTGCAAGGCTTATTGTTACTGGTCGGCACGGTGGTATGTCTGCCGTTTGTTCTACTGGGCTACGTTCGTCTAGTTGAACATTTTGGTATGAGTAAAGAGTTTGAATATCGCCAAATTCGCACGAAGATAAAGTAGGGTTGAAAGCACGTAAAATAATCTGTTCGGAGTGCTCAGATTTCTTTAATGTGCTGAAGTGCAGAGAATTGTTCCATTCGACCAGGCTTTGTGATTCTGGGACGACAAGCGTTGTAGGGTTGAGTCTGAATCTTGCCCAGTCAGTGCCGACATGGCTGATGACGGGTGTATTGATACACTCAACGGTTTGCCAGTACTCAGTTTCCTTTTCACTACAGAAAGGAACCAGAGAAAGAGAGAACTGATGACGGCCTTGAATTTGAGAGTCAGGAGCAGGAAGGACCATACCAGAGGCACGACCTGGTCGATAAGTGAGATTTGCTTGTCCAAGCCAACCAACGCTACGTAGTAGGGTAATAGCAATAGAGTTAGGTGTGTCTTGATGAAACTCGTACTCGCGTAAGCCTTTCGTGACAACACCTAACCCTCGCGACGCATTACGATGTAGCACCATTGATTGCATCGGATAGTTAGCAACAGGTGCTTCGGTCCACGATTCTTGTTGCCAGATATCAAGCTCACCCGGTACGTTCTCTCGAGTGACCAAGCCAAATGGTTGGTCTGCCACATGTTGTGAGCACTCTATGCCTGTAGGGAAGTTGATTTGTAAACGGTGGTCCAAAACGCAGTTATCTAAGTCAACGTCTACATCAATGGCAGGACGGTCATTACGTAGAGTGATTTTGAGAGAAATAGGAAGTCGAGTTGAAGCGACGTGTTGCTTTCTCTCATCAAGGTTTTTAGGAAGCACCATGGAGAAACTTAATGTCATGGTTGACGTTAATACGCCTGTTTCTACAAACACGGTGTGTTCGGCGCTCTTACTGCTAATTATCCAATCATTGAGGAGTGGAGAAAAATTGTAGTTGTCACCTTCGTCAGAACCATCACAGATTTCGAACAGGTTCGGGTATCGAGCGCCATTCCTATGGTCGACAAGATGCAGTGTACCGTTAGTTTGGTATTCAAGAGTGAACCATTGGTTACTGATTACTGATTCTTTGCGGCGGGTTGTGTCAGAGTTAGTTGCACTTAGCTTATCTTCTTGAAGGTAAATCGTTGTATAACCACATGCAGGGATATCTTTAACACTCACCATCATGGAGATCTTTCTATACCAAGTTGTTGTTGTGTTATTCGAGAGTTCCTGAATGATCGTCGACATATCTTGTTGTGATTCGTCAATGATTTGATATTGCAGTTCGTTACCTTGCTGATCGACGATGTTAAATTGGTCAGACGGGGTGTAGATGGTAACTTCAACTAAACTGTCACGTTTTTTCGGAATACTGTTGAAGACTACGATTTTTGTGCCATCGACAGAGGCTTGAATACCTTGCGTTAACTTTCTGAAGTTGAGTTCTAACAATTGCTCAGAGGTTTCGATGCCTGACAAAAGACGATTAAGAACCATTGCATTTACACGGTCTGAGTTGCAACCACCGATACTATCGTGTGCATGACTTTTCATGGCTTCACGCCAGATCTGATTAACGGCATTTTGTGGGTAAGGCAGTCCATTTGTGTAGTTTAATGCCAGCAAAGGCTCCAAATAACGACTGACTAGGGTTTCTAACTTTTCGTTCGCGAGCTTAATATCCATTCGTGTCGAGAAAATGCCACGATGAATTCTCATATACTTAGGATCGAGCATTTCACCTTTGAAGCAATTTAGAGTGGGAGCCGATGTAGCAAGTGCATCGAAATAGTCATCGAAAGAACTGTTCACAAAGTGAAATTCATCTTGGGTTTGGTTGGCATGATCAAGAAGGCTAACTACCTGAAACTCAAAAGGTGATTGGTCATTGCCATTCGGAAGCATGACGTGCTCACTCGCTGCAAACTGGCATTGCTTTCGTGCATTGGAAGTAATAGCTTCGGTAAAACTCATAGGGTCAGTAGGTAACCATTTTGAACACCCATAACCCCATGGAAAGACTGCTGTTGTTATCTTACTCCCGTCTTGGCTCTGCCATTGAAATTCTGTATTGGCGACGAGTCGTTCAGACCAACCACGCCATAAAACTGCTCTATCAATATTGAATTGATTTAACAGCATTGGTAGTTGCTCTGTTTGCCCAAAGGAATCAGGAACATAGCCGATTTTCATCGCTTGACCATATTTCTCACAGTCGCTCATCCCAAGTAGTAGGTTACGCGTAATTGACTCAGCACTGACGGTGAGAAAGTCCGTTTGAGTATACCAGGGGCCAGTCAATATTCTCTGGTTTTTGATAAGAAATTCTAATCGTTCTTTGTGTTCTGGTGCAACTTGTAAATAGTCGTCTAATACAACAGTTTGAGCATCTAATACAAAAGGTCCTATATTATTATCTCGTTCCAGATTAGACATTAAATCGTCCATAAAATAATAAAGTAGTGCTTTTGAATCGTTCTCAGTAAAATACCATTCGCGATCCCAGTGGGTATGCTGAATTAAATGAATAGTTTTCATAAGGCGTGATTAACCCCAGAGCATGGGCTCTAATAGTTTTATAATGAAGGTATATCTCAGGGCTAGGTGACTAGCCCTGAACTAAGAAGAATTTGCTTAACGGGAAACGGTAAATTTAGGTGCGTTTTCCGTTTTGTCCTGCTTTGTCGTTTGTTCACCGTTGAAAACTAACAGGGAACCTACGGCAATGATGGCTGAGCCCGTTGCAATTGCTAAGACGTAAACAAACCAGCTTTCAACAGCAAGCCAGCCGTAGAATCCTGAGATTGGCGCTTTGTTTACGGCTCCTAAGCCTACAGCCATAGCGGCACCAACGGCAGAGCCCAAAACGTTTACTGCGATGATCTTTGGATTAGCCAGTGCAAAGGGAATAGCGCCCTCTGACACACCGATTAGCCCCATCAGTGTTGAGGCTTTGCCTGCTTCTTGAAGTGATGCGGGAAAGCGAGATTTCCAGATTAACGTCGCAACACCAATGCCAATTGGCGGAATAATAATAGCGACTTGGGCTGCTGTATTTGGATCATAAATGCCAGACGCTAATAGAGCCATAGCAGTAGTTACTGCCGCTTTATTGATCGGACCGCCAAGGTCAAAGCCAACCATGCCACCGACTACCGCCGCAAGAACGATTTTGTTGCCGTCAGACATAGAGAGTAGCCATGTTTCTAGACCTCTATTCAATGCCGCCATTGGGTCGCCGATTACGTAAGACATTAGTGCGCAAACGAGCAGAGTACCGCCAACAGGAATAATAAAGATTGGTCCGGCGGAGGCTAGTGACTTTGGTAGCTTAATTTTGGTTGCTAGATACTTGACGATATAACCTGCGAGAAGGCCTGCTGCAAGCGCCCCCAGGAAACCAGTACCGATTTTACCGGCAAGCAAACCACCAATCATGCCTGGGGCTATCGCCGGCTTGTTAGCGATAGCAAACGCGATGTATCCCGCAACAACAGGTAACATTAGCGATAATGCCATACCACCGAAGCCGTCAAAATCGTGGAACAGTCTGACTAGTTGATGTACCGACTCGGCGTGACTGCCATCCCAAATGTTATCGACACCATAAAACGAGGCACCGATACGAGCAATTCCCATCAGTACCGCGCCGGCAATGATGAAAGGGAGCATATATGACACACCGGTCATGATGGCATTCTTAATTTCAGTACCTACTGATTTTTGTCCTGCATTGAACTGGCTCATAATTACACCTCCGCTGTTAGCGCCTCAAACAAAGCAGAGCCGTGCTTAATTGGATCTGCTACTTTGCATTCAATTTTAGGAAGTGAAGCGAAACGCTCAACACCATTTATTGCCACATCAGCTGCGATAATAGCAGCGTCAGCTCGCGCAATATCTTCAGGAGTAATTTCGTTTTCAGCTCCCATACTACCTTGAGTCTCGACTTTTACTTCGAGTCCCAATTCCTTGGCTTTAACTTCAAGCGCTTCAGCGGCCATATAGGTATGAGCTACGCCAGTAGGGCAAGCGGCAACGCACACGATGAACATAATGTAATCCTCTTTTTATTGTAAAAAAAAACACACAATTGCGATAACGCTAGTTGTGTGTTTTTTGATGTTTCTATCAACTAATGTAAGAAAAGCGTAGGCTTTCTCAAGTACAGAGTACTGACATGCTTTTAAAATCTCTGTAAATCCTACAATGGCAATAAAGCTCAATACAAGACGTAGTAAGCGAGCGTGTTGCACCGCGTACTTGTATTCATGGTTGAATCGAGTCGTTGCCATTGGAAGAGAAATCGCTCTAAATGGAGGAATGAGTTCGGCGCTCTTAGTCCATAAATTAGAGTATTGCTCTGCAAGATTGAGCTCGTCTGTTGCGAGTTCTGATTGAGATGCGTTCGTCAGTTTATCTACAGAATCAATAGATTGTGGTATGAAAAACAAACAAAAAGAACGAAGTGCAAGCAATAACAGCTTGATGCACTCCGTAACTTTTAGTTTAAATTTCATTGTTGGTTTCATTTTATCTATCCAATTCCATATTGATGCTTATATTATATTTGAATTCCAAGTATATCCGTGATTGAGATCTCAAATACAATTTAGCTTTAAATAATTATTCCACTCTCAATTAAAAAATAAATTTTCAATGATTTATGGATTAGTTTAAGTAATGTATTTTGTTTGGGAGGGTGATAGCGTTGAGCCCATTAGTCGATAAGACTTTAGTCTTGTTTCCTTGAAGAGTTGGGGTATAGCGACTAATTTTGAACATATCTAGATACTGCATAAGGAAATGCATATGGATATTGTCGTGATGCTTACCAGTGGCCAGTTTGGCGTGTTAGAGGACTGCGAAAGCCTTGAGTTAGAAGGTGAGATGGTGGAGTGTTGGGTCGAGGCTGAGGAGAGCTTCGAGTATCGGTCTGGACAAGTAGAAAGAGTGCTCTAGATGAAAAAGTGGATACTACCCGTGATTTTGGGGTTGCTGGTGGCTTATGATTGGTCTTTTTCAAGGGATGCGTTGGACAGCGAAGACTTTGTCGCCTCTTTTGATAAGCAATCCCCCGATGAAAATGACGTGAAATATCATTTGGATACTTTAACGGCTAACAAGAGCCAGTTAAATGCGGCATTAACCTACTACTATCTAGCCATTTTAGTTACTGAAAAAGATACTGAAATGAAAAAAGACCGTATTGCGTTAGCTAAACAGCTGGATGAAAAGCGACAGGACGTTATTGATAGTTATCGCTTTTCAGAAAAAAATGTCGCTACGTATGATCAGGTTCTTAAGTACGTTGCCGATAGTATTACTTCCGACGAAAAACGATATAACCGTTGGTACCAGATTCAATTGGCGGGGCAGGGCGATGTAAATCAACGTCTTGTTAAAGTCAATGACATGCACGCTAGCTACTCTCATTGCCAACTTGGTACCTATTGTTAAGTACGAATAAGGCCGTCATTGACGGCCTTATATGGTTTTGTGTGTCAAAACATGGTTACTTGAGCTATTTCTTAACGACTAAATTGAGGACAAACAACAGCGCGATAGGAAATAGTGAGGCAATCAACATCCACGCCCAGCCTTGAGTATAGAGGACGAATCCCGCTCCTAATGAACCCGCCGCTTGAAATCCAGTGATAGAGAAATCGTTTACAGCTTGCACTTTGAATCGCTCACTAGGCTTGTATGTTTGAGGTAATAATGTTGTCCCTCCGATAAATAAGAAGTTCCAACCCACACCAAGTGCTACTAATGCCCACCAATAATGGTGTACGGAATGTCCTAGTAGAGCGATGACAATACAAGCAAGGAATATAATGCAACCTAAGGATATCAACTTGTAGAGACCGATGCGCTTAATGATCAGCGGAGTGATTAATGACGGTAAGTACATTGCCATGACATGACTCTGAATGACCCATTTTGCGCTTTGGATATCATGTCCATGACCCGACATCGCAAGTGGTGTCGCAGTCATTAAGAAAGCCATAACTGCATAAGCGGTAAGCCCAGCACCGATAGCGAGCCAAAGTAGGGGTTGTTTAAATAGAAGTGAAAGGGTGCGCGCTTCACCTACCTCGTTATTGCTATCGTGAATCTCTAGAGGTTTCATTGCGATAGCCAGAATGAGAGCACCAACGATCTCTAGAGTCCCTAGTGCCGCGTATGCCCGAGCGTAATCAGACTCAAACATTGGGATAAACTGGCCCAAATTGAGCAGTTCAGGACCAACCCATGCTGCTGCAATACCTCCGACTAAAACTAAACTTATAACACTGGCATGTTGGGAAGGGTTTGCACAACTCTCTATTGCTGCGAATCGATATTGACCGACGTAGGCTAATTGAGTGCCAAGAATGAAAGTGCTCAGTGAGAATCCCCAGAAACTGCCATTATCGATGTTCCAAGCTGCAAAGAAGGCCGCGACGCTGCTTACTAGCGCAGCGATAACGAAAGCGCGTTTTCGACCGATTTTTCTTTGGATACGAGCAGCGGGAAAGATATTAAGTGATACGCCTAAAATCAAAGCAGTGACCGGAAAAGTAGCGAGGGTCGGGTCACTATGAAGACTGGTACCGACAATGCCTCCCAAAAATACGTTTAAAGCGCCTACAGAGAGGACAAAAGGTTGGACTGTGGCAAGTAACCAAGCATTCCATGGCAGAGTTCTCATGATATTTCTTACTAGTAGCACATTAGTTTAGTCTCTATGGTGCAGGAACTGGCTAGAAAAGCAATCTGTAATTTGTTTAAAAATCGGCTATTTGCTCACCTTATAAAATTCTTCAGTGAAAATTGGAATATTCAATCTAAAATATCGAAGATTGATAATTATCTAAAAAAATACTTTTGTTTTTCATTAGTTATTCTGATCTATTTGTTATTAAAGTAAT